>NZ_JBIVSD010000002.1:266233-590393 GCF_044756065.1 Kitasatospora sp. NPDC092039
GGGGGGGGGGGGGCCGCGCCGCCCCCCCCCCCCCGCGCCCCCCCCCCGGGGGGGGGGGGCGGGGGGCCGGGGGGGGGGGGGCCGCCGGCCCCGCCCCCCCCCCCCCCCCGACGCAGGGGCCTCTGGGCCGCTTTGACCGCTTGGCTGGCCAGGAGGTAGCGCAGACGGGGGGCGCCGGCCTCCGCGGCCGCCGACTCCTGTGCCTGCTCAGGCCTTGCGTGCCTCGATGAGGGTCCTGGAGGAGTGGGCGAGGAAGAGGCCCTCAGCCTGGATCTTCTCGTGCAGCTCGTGCAGGCGGCCGCGGTACTGCTCGACCGTGAAACCGGGCACCGTCCAGATCACCTTGCGCAGGAAGTAGATCACGGCGCCGACGTCGAAGAACTCCATCCTCAGCCGCTCGGTGCGCACATCGACGATCTCCAGCCCGGCGGCCTTCGCCGCCGCGGTCTCGTCGTCGGGGTGCCGCTTCCGGCGTGCCTCGGGTTGCGGCCCCAGGAAGTACTCCACCAGCTCCCACACGCTCGCAGGCCCGACGTGCTGGGCGAAGTACGTCCCACCCGGTCGCAGCACCCGCGCGATCTCGGACCACCACACCGTCGCGGGATGCCGACTGGTCACCAGGTCGAACGCCTCATCGGCGAACGGCAACGGCGGCTCGTCCGGGTCGGCCACGACCGCCGCCCCGAGCGGGTGCAGCAGCCTGGTCGCCTTGGCCACGTTCGGCGGCCAGGACTCCGTAGCGACCATCGTCGGCGGCAGCTTCTCCGCCCCGGCCAGAACCTCCCCGCCACCGGTCTGGATGTCGAGCGCCGCCGACACCACCGCGAGCCGCCGACTCATCGCCCGCTGATAACCCCACGACGGGCGCTGCTCGGTCGCCCGGCCATCCAGCCAGGAGAAGTCCCAGCCTTCCACGGAAGCCGACTCGGCTTCGGCGACAAGTTCTTCGAAACCACGAGACATACTCGAAGTATTACGCCCTGACCCGTCCAAACGCCCGCAACATTCCGCCGCGGCCCCGGCGTGCTCCTCCCGTACGAGTCCACGGAGGGCGAGGAACTGCCGTCCACCACGGTCGCCGGCTCGGCCACCGGCAGTGCGGCAGAACCCGAGGACGTGAACTCCCGGCCGCGCGCCCGCTTCACGCCCCGGCACGACGGCGGACGCGGCCGCCCCGGCCAGCCCCCGCCCGAACTCGCCGGCGACCGCCGCACATTGTTTCGGCCGGACGGGGTGCGGCGTCGCTACCGTCTATCCAGCCCCTGGCCTGGGCAGGCTCGGGCTGAGACAGTGCCAGCGAAAGGGGCCGACCATGGCCGCAGTTCACGAATCCGTCCTCGACGCGATCGGCGGCACGCCGCTGATCCGCCTGGCCCGGCTCGGCGCCGGGATCGCCGCGCCGATCTACGCCAAGGCCGAGTTCCTCAACATCGGCGGCAGCGTCAAGGACCGGGCCGCGCTGTCCATGGTCCTCGCCGCCGAGCGGGACGGGCTGCTGGGGCCGGGCGGGACGATCGTCGAGGCGACCTCCGGGAACACCGGCATCGGCCTGGCCATCGTCGGACGGCAGCGCGGGTACCGGGTGATCGCCGGGGTGGCCGACAAGGCGTCGGCCGAGAAGTCCGACATCCTGCGGGCGTACGGCGCGGAGGTGGTGCTCGCGCCGACCTCGGTGCCGCAGGAGGATCCGAGGCACCTGTTCAACGTGGTCCGGCGGCTGGTCGAGGAGATCCCGGGCGCCTGGCTCGCCAACCAGTACGACAACCCGGCCAACCCCGACGCCCACATCCGGACCACCGGCCCCGAGATCTGGGAGCAGACGGGTGGCCGGGTGACCCACTTCGTGGCGGGCGTCGGCACCGGCGGCACCGTCACCGGCAACGGGCGCTTCCTGAAGGAGGCCTCCGGCGGCAGGGTGACCGTGGTCGGCGCGGACCCGGAGTCCTCTTCGTACGGGGGCGGGGACGGCAGCCCGTGGTTCGTCGAGTCGATCGGTCACTACCTGCACCCCGAGACCGTCGAGGACCGCTGGCCGCAGGCACTGGGGTCGGAGGTGATCGACTCCTACGAGCGGATCCCGGACCGCGAGTCGCTGCTGACCGCCCGCCGGCTCTCGCGGGAGGAGGGTCTGCTGGTCGGGCCGTCCTCCGGCGCGGCGGTCGCGGCGGCCCTGCGGGTGGCGCGGCGGCTCGGGCCGGACGACCTGGTCGTGGTGGTGCTGCCGGACTCGGGGCGCTCCTACCTGTCCAAGGTGCACAGCGACGCGTGGATGCGGGAGTGGGGCTTCCTGGAGGAGGACGGGGAGGGACTGCGGCCGCTGCTCGACGCCGCCGGGCCGCTGGTCGTGGTCGCCGCCGACGAGACCGTGGGCGGGGCGCTGGAGGCACTGCGCACCGCACCCGGTGGCGTCGCCCCGGCGGTGCTGGCGCGGGCGGCGCGCCCGTACGGGGTGGCCGCGACGGAGGTGGTCGGCGCGGTGTCCCGGGAGGTGCTGACGGCCGCGCTCGGGGACGGCGCGGTCAAGCCGGGGGACCCGCTGGGCGCGCTGGTCGGGCCGGCGCTGCCGACGGTCGGCGTCGGGCAGTCGGCGGCCGAGGCGCGGGCGGCGCTGGCGGGCGGGCGGCCCGCGGTGCTGGTGCTGGTGGACGGCCGGGTGGCGGGGCTGCTGCCGAGGGAGGCGCTGGGCTAACTCCCGTCCGCCGGCGCCAGGATGGCGGTGATCACCCGGTCCAGGGCGCGGTCGAACGCCCGGTCCGGATCGGCGGGCGGGCCGGCGGTGGCGAAGGCCTGGGCCAGGTGCGGGAATTCACCGCTCGCCGCCGCCCGGCCGAGGTAACCGACCAGCTCCGCCTGCCACTTGGCGCCCGCGGCCGCCGTGTGCTCGTACTGCGCGAACTGGCCGACGAAGCCGTTGAACAGCGCCATCGCCTCCATCCGGTCGCCGCCGCCGAGGCCGGTGGGGGCGGTGGCGGCGAGGAAGTGGTCGGTGTAGCGCAGGGCGTTGGGGCCGATGCTCGGGCGGGCCAGTACCAGGGCGGGCAGCCAGGGGTGGCGGCGGAAGACGGCCAGCTGCTGGTGGGCGAGGTCGGTGAGGTCGGCCCGGACGTCACCGCTGGGCGCGGGCGGGAGCCGGTACTCGGCGGCGGCCGCGTCGAGCATCAGGTCGAGCAGGTGCTCCTTCTTCGGCACGTAGTTGTAGAGCGACATGGTGCCCGCGCCGAGCGCCGCCGCGACCCGCCGCATGGAGACCGCGTCCAGGCCCTCGGCGTCGGCGATCCCGATGGCCGCGGCGGCGATCGAGGCGCGGCTGTGGGCCGGGCGCGGGCCGCGGCCGGTGCGCTCGGGGCGCAGCCAGATCACCTCGGGGGCGTCGGGTGGCGTGGGTTTGCTGGACGGAGTCGGTTCGCTGGACGGCACTGGAAGATCACCTCGCTCTCCTCATCGTAGATACGTACGTCGTACGTAGTAGGATGCGCTGGCGCGCGCTTCTACGTACGCTGTACCTGGAGAAGGGGCAGAGCCATGTCCGACACCACCCGGCCCGCCATCGAGATGGCGGGCGTGGAAAAACGATTCGGCGCCACCGAGGCCCTGCGCGGCCTCGACCTCACCGTCCCGGCCGGCACGGTCTGCGGCCTGCTCGGCCCCAACGGCGCCGGCAAGACCACCGCCGTCCGTGTTCTCGCCACCCTGGTCGCCCCTGACCGCGGCACCGCCAGGGTCGCCGGGCACGACGTCGTCCGGGGCGCCGAGGACGTCCGGCGCGCCATCGGCCTCGCCG
This sequence comes from Kitasatospora sp. NPDC092039, assembly GCF_044756065.1. NCBI lineage: Bacteria > Bacillati > Actinomycetota > Actinomycetes > Kitasatosporales > Streptomycetaceae > Kitasatospora > Kitasatospora sp. NPDC092039. The sequence goes on from NZ_JBIVSD010000002.1 coordinate 270,015, forward strand.
GGCAGCACGCCGCCGTCGACGAGGGCGTCACCGGCCGCGACAACCTGCGGCTGCTCGGCCGGCTGCACCACCTCGGCGCCCGCCGGGCCCGGGAGCGCGCCGACGAACTGCTCACCCGTTTCGACCTCACCGAGGCCGCCGACCGGCTCGTGCGCACCTACTCCGGCGGCATGCGCCGACGCCTCGACCTCGTCGCCAGCCTGGTCACCAGCCCGCCGGTGCTCTTCCTGGACGAGCCCACCACCGGGCTCGACCCGCGCAGCCGGCAGGCGATCTGGGACACCGTCAAGGAGTTGGCGGACGGCGGCACCACCGTGCTGCTCACCACCCAGTACCTGGAGGAGGCCGACCGTCTCGCCGACGACATCGTGGTGGTCGACCACGGCGCCGCCATCGCCACCGGCCCACCGCACCGGCTCAAGGCGGCGATCGGCAGCCAGGTCTCCGTCACCCTGGCCGACCCGGCCCAACTCGCCGCCACCGCGGTGGTGTTGTCCTCGATGACCGGCGGCGACGCACAGGTGGACGTCGCCGAGCGGACGGTCACCGTGCTGACCGTCCCGGGCATGCCCGTCCTGCTGCCCTCGCTGGTGCGCGAGTTGGACGGCGCCGGCGTCGTCGCCGAGGACGTCGCGGTGCGCACGCCCTCGCTGGACGACGTGTTCCTCACCCTCACCCACGAGACCGTCGCCCACGAGACCCTCGCCGCCGAGTCCGCCGACGCCGGGAGGGCCGCCTGATGGCCGTCGCCGTCCATGCCGCTCCGCGACCGTCCGCGGCCGCCCGGCTGGTGTCCGACACCTGGACCTCGATGCTCCGCGTCCTGCTCAACTACCGCAACTCACCAGGGCTGTTGGCCGCCTCGCTGGGCGTGCCGGTGGTGATGGTGGTGGTCTTCGGGTACGTCTTCGGCAGCGCCATGCGGGTGCCCGGCGGCGGTGACTACCGGGAGTTCCTGATGCCCGGCATGTTCGCCATGGTCGCCACCAACGGCGTCATGACCACCATGGTCGGCGCCGCCCGCGACGTCGGGCGCGGGGTCACCGACCGGCTGCGCTCCATGCCGCTCTCCCGCACCGGACTGCTGCTCGGGCAGACCCTCGCCGACCTGCTGGTCAGCGTGGTCGTCCTGGCGCTGCTGGCCCTGGTCGGCCTCGCCGTCGGCTGGCGCGCCCGGCACGGACTCGCCGACGCGGCCGGGGCGTTCGCCCTGCTGCTGCTCTTCCGGTTCGTGATGACCTGGGTCGGCACCGTGCTCGGCCTGGCCGTCGGCAAGGAGGAGGCGGCCGGTCAGCTGTCCGTCGCGGTCTTCCCGCTGGCGATGGTCACCAACGCCTACGTGCCGACCGGCGGCATGCCCGGCTGGCTGCGCTTCCTCGCCGACTGGAACCCGGTCAGCTCCGTCGTCCAGGCCTGTCGGGAGCTGTTCGGCAACCCCTCGGCGGCCGGCACCGCCTGGCCGACGCAGCACGCCGTCCCCGCAGCGCTGCTCTGGAGCGCCGTGCTGCTCGTGACCTGCGTGCCGCTGGCCGTACGGAAGTTCGCCGGCCACGGGCGGTGATCCGCGGGGCTCCGGCGCACCCCTAATGCGCTGGACAGCGGAGCCGGTGTGGTCTTGGGTGGGGCGCCATGGAGTACACCCACCTCGGCCGCACCGGCCTGACCGTCTCCCGACTCTGCCTCGGCACCATGAACTTCGGCCCCCACACCGAGGAGGCCGAGGCCCACCGCCTCATGGACACCGCCCACGAGCGCGGCATCAACTTCTTCGACACCGCGAACAGTTACGGCCGCGACAGCGCGGGCGGCCAGCGGGGCCGTACCGAGGAGATCATCGGCCGGTGGTTCGCCAAGGGCGGCGGCCGCCGCGAGCGCACCGTCCTCGCCACCAAGGTCTACGCCGACATGGGCGACTGGCCGAACGAGAGCAGGCTCTCCGCGCTCGCCGTCCGCAAGGCCGTCGAGGCCAGCCTGCGCCGGCTGCAGACCGACCACATCGACCTGTACCAGATGCACCACATCGACCGGGCCACGCCCTGGGAGGAGATCTGGCAGGCGATGGAGGTCCTGGTCGCCCAGGGCAAGATCGTCTATGTCGGCTCCAGCAACTTCGCCGGCTGGCACATCGCCCAGGCCCAGGAGACCGCCCGCGCCCGCCGCTTCCTCGGCCTGGTCAGCGAGCAGTCCCTCTACAACCTGCTCGACCGCGCCGTCGAGCTGGAGGTCGTCCCCGCTCTGCAGCACTACGGCGTCGGGCTGATCCCGTGGTCCCCGCTGCGCAGCGGCCTGCTCGGCGGCATCCTGCGCAAGGAGCGCGAGGGCACCCGCGACCGCAGTGCGATGCCCTACGCGAGCGAACTCCTCGCCAAGCACCGCGACCGCATCCAGGCCTACGAGGACTTCGCCGCCGAACTCGGAGCCGACCCCGCCGACCTCGCCCTCGCCTGGCTGCTGTCCCGCCCCGCCGTCACCGCCCCGATCATCGGCCCCCGCACCCCGGCCCACCTCGACGCGGCCCTCGGGGCGCTCGACCTCAAGCTGGACCAGGAGACCCTCGACCGCCTCGACGAGCTCTTCCCGGGCCACCGGCCCGCTCCGGAGGACTACGCCTGGTAGGGCGCCCCGCTCGACCCCGGCCGCGTCCCGGACCCGCTCCGGCCGTTCCGGCCCCGCTCCGGAGGACTACGCCTGGTAGGGCGCCCCGCTCGACCCCGGCCCCGCCCCGGCCGCGCCCCCGGCCCGGCGGGGGCCGGGGGCGCGGCCGGGTCGGCGTATCGCCAACCCGCCTTCGCCGTAGCCGAATTGTGCCCGTGGCGAGCCTTGACCGGGGCACCCGGCGCTGATGTGCTCACGGCCTACATGGGCAAGGGTACGGGGAGGCAGATTTGTCCTTGTTCGCCAGACCGCAGCCGGGCTTCACCACCGCCGCCGCCACCGGCGACACCGTGGTGCTGCTGATCGGCATGCGGATCAACCGGTTCTGGGCCGTGCACCACTGGGGCCCGGTGATGTACGCGATGCTCCGGATGCTGTACGAGCTGCGCCGCGCCCCCGAGCGCGGCCTGCGCGGCCGCATCCTGCTGACCGCCTCGCCGCGCACCTACTACGTCGTCCAGTACTGGGAGTCGAAGGAGAAGCTGTACGGCTACGCCCACGCGCCGGACGGCTTTCACCACACCGTGTGGGGCGTCGCCAACCGCAAGCAGCGGGAGGGCAAGGTGCGCGGGCACGTCGGGCTCTGGCACGAGTCGTACATCGTGCCGCCGGGCGGGTACGAGTCGATCTACTTCGACATGCCACCGTTCGGCCTGGCCGCCGCCACCGGTTCGCTGCCGGTGGAGGCGCGGGGGCGGAACGCGGCCCAGCGGCTGGCCTACCGGGAGCCGGCGGCCGGCGGGGCGGGCACGGCCGGCGGGGTCGGCGGGGCGGGCAGGGTCGGCAGGGTCGGTGGCGCGGGCGGATCCGACGTGGCCGGGGGGACCGGCGCCTGAGTGCGGGCACGTCGGGAGTGCGGGCGCGCCGGGAGTGTCGCCGGCCGTGCGGTCGCCGCGCCGTGAGAGCGTCGGGGGATGGTGGATCGGGGTGACGCGCGGCCGCAGGCGCCGGCGCGGCCGCTGCGGGTGGTGCACGAGGTGCCGTATCACGCGCAGTGGGAGTCGGCGGAGCTGGTGCGGGAGATCGTCGACGGGCGGCTGGACGCCTCCGCCGACCCGCGCTGGGGGCAGTCCGGCGCGGCCACCTCGGAGGAGTACGCCTGGTGGTCCTGGCGGCTGTGCGGGGTGGCCTGCCTGCGGATGGCGCTGGCGCACTGGTGGGGCGTGACCCCGACGGCGATGGCGCTCGCGGGCGAGTGCGTGGCGGCCGGCGCGTACCTGCGGGACGGCGAGAGCCTGCGCGGGCTGATCCACGCGCCGTTCGCCGAGTACGTCGAGCGCCGCTGGGGACTGGCGGCGCGGGCAGAGGAGTTGACGCCGGGCCAGGTGTCCGCCGAGGTGGCCGGTGGCCGACTGGTGATGGTGTCGGTGCACCCGTCGATCCGCGATCCGTACGGGCCGGATCCGGTGCGGCGCGGCGGGCACCTGGTGCTGGCGGTGGGCGCCACGGACACGGCGCTGCTGATCCACAACCCCTCCGGGTTCGCGGGGGAGTCGCAGGCCTTCGCGCGCGTGCCGTGGCGGACGTTCGGGCGGTTCTACGCCGGGCGGGGGATCGTCCTGGGCCCGCCCGGGGCGCCGCCGTCGTCCGGGCGCAACCGACCGGCCGTCACTGGTTGTTGTCCGGCAGTCCCATCGGGTTGATCGGCAGCCGGCCGCGACAGAGCGCCGAAACCGGCTTCAACGCCGCGGCCAGCCGGTCGAGTTCGGCGCGCGGGTAGCCGTCCCAGACCCGGGCGGCGGCCAGGTCGGTGGCGGCCTCCAGGCTCTGGTGGCGGATCCGGCCGAGCTCGGTCAGCGCCCCCTCGGCGGTCAGCCAGCCGCGCTCGACCAGGCGCGCGGCGGCCGCCTCCCACTCGGCGTCCGTCCACCCGCGCAGCGGCTGGATCATCTCGCGCCGCATGTCCATCGCGCAGCGGACCACCAACGCCTCGCAGCCGTCCAGCCCGGCCGCCACCAGGGCGGCCACGTGGCCGTCGCCGCGGTGCTCGCGCATCAGGGTGGCGGCCTGCCAGAGCCGCTCGTACAGACCGCTGGGGCGGGGGAGCGCGGCGTTGGCGGCGGCCAGCACCCGGCCGGCGCAGTCCAGCCGGGTGGCGGCCTGCTCCAGGGTCTCGGCGACCAGCTCGACCTGCTCCCTGTCCACGTGCTCCAGCAGCTGGCCCAGGATCGCCGCCGAGGCCTTCAGCCGGGCGGCCAGCGCCTCCTCCGGGCTCGTGCGGCTCCACACCTCCGGCAGGGCGCGCTCGACCATCGCCGGGGCGAAGGTGAAGAACGCGGCGGTCACCGGCGGGGCGTCCACCGCGCCGAGCGGGGCCGCGCGGGTGCCGAAGTAGCCGTGCAGGCGGCCCTGCAGACCCGCCTCCTCGAAGGCGGCCGCGCCCTCGGGAAGGAAGTAGGTGACGGCGTGCACCGGCTCGAAGAGCCACCACAGGGCGCGGGCGGGGTGGACGGAATCGGTCATCGGGAGACCTTCCTCGGACGTGTTCAGGGCTGTGGACCGTTCCAGGGCTGATGACCACGGCGAGGGTGCCGGTAATCCCGGAGCGGATGTGATGACGGTCACGCGGAGGCCGCCGTGTGCGGTCGGCGGCGCCGGCGCGCGGGATGATGGGATGAGGTGCCCGCTCCCGGGCGCCGCCCAGCCCTCGCAAGCCCTCGTACGAAGGTAGTCGGTCATGGCCCAGATCAACCCCAGCATCCTGTCCGCGGACTTCGCCCGGCTCGCCGACGAGGCCGAGGCCGTCCGGGGTTCCGACTGGCTGCACGTGGACGTCATGGACAACCACTTCGTGCCCAACCTGACCCTCGGCGTGCCGGTGGTCGAGTCGCTCGCCCGCGCCACCGACATCCCGCTCGACCTCCACCTGATGATCGAGGACCCGGACCGCTGGGCCCCGCAGTACGTCGAGGCCGGCGCCGGCTCGGTCACCTTCCACGTCGAGGCCGCCGCCGCGCCCGTCCGGCTCGCCCGCGAGATCCGCGCCAAGGGCGCCCGCGCCTCGATGGCGCTCAAGCCGGGCACCCCGATCGAGCCGTACGAGGACCTGCTGCCCGAGCTCGACATGGTGCTGATCATGACCGTCGAGCCCGGTTTCGGCGGCCAGGCCTTCCTGGACATCATGCTGCCGAAGATCCGCCGCACCCGGGAGCTGATCGCCAAGCACGACCTGGAGCTGTGGCTCCAGGTGGACGGCGGCGTCGCGGCCGACACCGTCGAGCGCTGCGCGGAGGCGGGCGCGGACGTGTTCGTGGCCGGCTCCGCGGTGTACGGCGCCGAGGACCCGGCCGAGGCGGTCCGCAACCTGCGGGAGCTCGCCGGTAAGGCGTCGGCCGACGCCTGGTGGGCCTGCGGGCACTGAGCCCCGCCGCTCACCGGTCCGACCGCCGGAAGGCCGGGCACGGGTGGAGGAACGCCGCACCGTGGCGGATGATCGGTGACGGCGTCCCCGAGGACCCCGCCCGGCCCCGCCCGCCCCGTGCGGCGCCGACCCCGCTCCGTCTCCCCGTACGGTGGTGGAACCGCGATGAGCAACCTCGACACCAGGCCCACCCCGACCAGCTGCGGCCGCGAGGCCGGCACCGGCCCGGTGAAGGACCTGCTGACGGCCCGTCAGTTTCCGCTCGGTGAAAGCACCGTGGTCCGCCGGCTGCTGCCCAACCTCGGCCGCCGGATGGCCGGCGCCTGGTGCTTCGTCGACCACTACGGGCCCGACGACATCGCCGACGAACCGGGCATGCAGGTCCCGCCGCACCCGCACATGGGGCTGCAGACGGTCAGCTGGCTCCACCAGGGCGAGGTGCTGCACCGCGACAGCCTCGGCAGCCTCCAGACCGTCCGGCCGTACGAGCTGGGCCTGATGACCTCCGGCCGGGCGATCTCGCACTCCGAGGAGTCCCCGCGCCCGCACGCCCGCCACCTGCACGGCGCCCAGCTCTGGGTCGCCCTGCCGGAGGCCGGCCGGCACGGCGCCCCCGCCTTCGAGCACCACCCCGAGCTGCCCGTGGTCACCGCCCCGGGGCTGCGCGCCACCGTCATCCTCGGCACCCTCGACACCGCCACCTCGCCCGGCACCACCCACACCCCGCTGGTCGGCGCCGACCTCGCCCTCACCGACGGCGCGGACCTCCGCCTCCCGCTCGTCCCCGACTTCGAGTACGCCGTCCTCGCCATGTCCGGCCGCGCCGACGTCGACGGCGTCCCGGTCGAGCCCGGCTCCCTGCTCTACCTCGGCTGCGGCCGCCCCGACCTCCCGCTCCGCGCCCACGGCGACACCGCCGTCCTCCTCCTCGGCGGCGTGCCCTTCGACGAGAAGATCGTCATGTGGTGGAACTTCATCGGCCGATCCGGTGAGGACATCGCCCGGGCCCGCACCGACTGGATGACCGGCACCCGCTTCGGCGACGTCCACGGCTACGCGGGCGACCGGCTGCCCGCCCCGGAGCTGCCCGCGGTGCCGCTGAAGGCCCGGGGGCGCGAGCGCTGACCTGGGGGGCTGCCGCCCACGGGTCGCGTCCGGCGCTTGCGCGCCGATGCGCTCCGGTGCCCCCTCGTGGAAGCGCCTGGTTCGCGTCAATGCTCGCCGACGGTGGTCGGCCGTCCGTCGGCCGCCGGTACGTCGCCGTGCCCTCCCGCCGAGTCTGCCGCCGGGCACGGGCTCGGGTCGGCGCTCAGGAGGACGGAGAGCACGCCGGCGCGGAAGTCGTCGTCGGGGCGCCGAAGCGCGGCGTCGAGGACGGCTGCGAGCCGGGGCCGTCCGGGCCACGACCGGGACCAGTGCTGCACCGCGCATGGAAGCGGACCGCAGCTGTCCACCCACCTCGGCCGGACCCTGCGAAGGAGCGTGTCAGGCGCTGGTGGCCGGGGCGCCCGCGCGCTCCTGTGGGCGCCCCGGCGGCCGGGTGGGTGCGTGGCGCTCATGTCGGCACCGGCTGTCCACGAAGGCCTCGGTTCGAGGGCCGGGTCCCGCCGGGCTCGTGGCGGGACCCGGCCTCGTTCACCGAGAGGCCACTGTGATCGGGGTCAGGACGGCGAGTCCGTCAGGCCGGTGGGGACCTGCCATTGCCTGCGGCGGCCCTTGTTGGTCAGCAGCAGCCCCTCCTTGAAGACCAGGAGCCCGACCTGGCAGGTTCCCGCCTCGTCCATCACCCCGAACGCCCGAAGGGTGTCGTCGTCGAGTTGTTGCTGGAGGCAGGTGAGGATGAACCCGGGGTCGAGCGCGTTCGCGGTGCTCCCGTCGGCCGCCCAGCGCCGGGCGTCGCCGACGTCCGGTTCGCCGCCCCGGAGGGCGTCAAGTTCAACGCGGTGCGGCGCGGCTCCTGCCTGCTGGAGGTCGACGGCCTCGACCCACTGGTGGCATTGGCGGAGGGCGACTGCTACCTCCTCGCCCACCGGCGCGCCTTCACCCTGCGCAGCGACCCCGCGGGCAGAGCCCGTGCCGGCCGCCCCGCTGTTCGCCCGGGCCCGGAACGGCGTCGCCGGGTGGGCGCCGGGAACGACCCCCTCCAGCTCGGCGGCCGGTTCTCCTTCGGGCCCCGGGCGCAGGAACTGCTCCTGGACCGGCTGCCCCCGGTCATCCCCATCCCGGCCGACACCCCGCGCGCTACAAGGACACCGTGGGCCAGGGGCCGCTGCATACCTCACCCGGTGGCGCATCGAAGCCGTCGCCCGGCGACTGCGCGAGGGCCAGGTCAGCCTCGCGGCCGTCGCCCGCGCCGTCGGCTACGGCTCCGAGAGCGCCCTGAGCGTCGCGTTCAAGCGCACCCTGGGCGTGCCCCCGGGCGACTACCGCAGGCATCCGCCGACGGCGGAACCCGTGCGGACCGTGGGCGTTCCTTGCATATCCAGCGTCTGCAACTATTGTCATCATATGTAAGGCGCTTCTGCATTCACCCAGGGCGCCGTACCCCGGCCCTGCGGCCACCGCGGCTCCGGCCGCGGTCCCGGCGACAGCCGTGCCAATCACGGCGGGTCGGCACGGACACGCCCCGGAAGGACCCACCACGCACGCCCGCCCGCCTCACCGCTCAGCCCCGCTGCCGCCGCCCGGGCCCGCAACGCACGACGAGCACCCCACCGCTCCGGCGGGTCCGGGCACCTGGGCGGCCGCCGTCCTCCTCTGCCTCGCCGCCGGCGCCGCCCGCTCATCGGATTCTGGAGCTTCGCCCGCCGACCCGCCCCTGCCCCCCGCGGCTGCTTCGCCTGTGCGAGTGGGCAGAGCGGTCGGTCGTTCGCGTGGTCGGTGGTTCGTCAGGTCGATGAGCGGGGTCGGCGGCCCCGGCACGCGGCCGCCGACCCCGCCCCGTGTCGTGAGGCGTATCAGGACAGGAGGACGGGCTTGAGGAAGGGGCTCGGCGCGCCGTGCCAGAAGATGTCGACACTGTCCCTCGCCCGGGTCACGGCGACGAAGAGCAACGATCGGGCTCGCTGCATCTCCCGGCGGTACCGGGCCAGGTCGGTGCCCTTCAGACGGTTCACGTTCTCGCGCGGCACCAGCCCGTCGCGGACCCCGGCGATGATCATCCGCTGGTACTCGAGGCCCTTGAACCGGAACATTGTGCCGATGTGCACCCCGCTGTCGCTCCTGGGGCCGTCGGGGCCGATCTCCACGGCGGGGATTCCGTGCTGTGCCAGGGTGTAGGCGACTTCTCCCGCCATGTGGTTGGTGGGGACGCAGACCGCGATCTGTTCGAGGGGGATCCGCTCGTCCGGGTGGGCGCTCCAAGCCGCGATGTGTGCGGCGACGGCGCTGCGCTCCGCGTTCCAGTCGCCACAGGGGTGCAACTGGGGAGCAGCGCCGTTGAGGACGGAACGGAACCCGGCCAGGGTCTCCTCGCCGCCGTCGAGGTCGTCGTAGGACTCCCCCGTGAGGACGTCCAGGGCCGAGCGCAGGATCTGGCGGGTGGTGCGATAGCTGAGCGTGAGCTTCGACGAGCGGCCCCGGATGTGGACACCCAGGCTGCCGAGGGTCACCTGGTTCCGGTAGATGCGCTGGTGGGTGTCGCCGACCAGGAAGATGTCGTCCTGGCCGCTGGGGACCATCGCCCGGAGCATCTTCCAGTGGGCCGGCCGCAGGTCCTGTGCCTCGTCGACCACGATGTGCCGGTAGCGGTACCGCAGCCAGCCCGCAGAACCGGCCTGGAGGTGGATGTTGTCCAGACCGCCGGCCTCGTCGCGCTGGGCTTCGATCGTCGCGATCCGCTGTTCGCGCTCCATCTCCAGACGGGCCGCCCGCTCGGTCACCTGGTCCCAGGTCTGCCGTCGGGAACGCTCCAGCCGCTGGGTGAAGCGCTCGGCGAGCTGCCAGATCTCGGCGCGTTCGGCACGACCGATGGTGCCGCGGCCGGCCCGGCGTGCCCTGAAGTAGTCCGCGCGCGATCCGATCACCTGCCCGAGGATCACCTGGGCCCACTCCTCGTGGAGGAACTCGGCGTCCCACGCGGTCTCACCGAGCTCGTCCAGCAGCGCCTGCCACTCCCGTACGGCCTGGTTGTCGTCGATCGTCTGCTTGGAGTTGCCGGGCTCGGCCTCCCGGACGATCCGGAGTGCGAGCTGGTCGACGTGGCTGATGTCGACCCTGGCCAGGAGCTCCTCGCCACCGAGTTCGAGGAGTCGCGAGCGCAGGTCCGCGGCGAGGTTCTTGTTGTAGGTGGTGAGGAGGACGGGCTTGGTGTGCCCCGGGGGCAGCCGGTCGACCAGGTGCTTGACGCGGTGGAGAGCGACGATCGTCTTTCCCGTGCCCGGGCCGCCGCTCACCCGGGCGGGCCCGGAGTAGGTGCGTTCGACCAACTTGGCCTGGGTGGGGTGGAGGAAGACCTTCCACCGCCCGAAGTCGCCGTCCTTCAGGACCTCCTCCAGCGCCGCGTCGGAGGTGGTGACCATAGTGGCGGGTCGTTCGGCAGCGGCCTGGAAGTCCTCCGGGTCGACCGGCTCCGGCGCCGCGACCGGCGTGGTGACGTGGTCGAGGATGCTGTCGAAGTCCTTGCCGTCGACGATGGCGAGGAGCACTTCCCCGGTGAGCTGAGGGGCGTACTCGACGAGACCGAGCAGTTGGTCCTCGGTGGTGAGCGTGCGGATGACGGGGAGGAGCGGCGCGGCGACCCCGAGGTCGCTCAGCTGCTCGTCGGACCAGTTCGCGAAGAGACCCTGGGGCGCGGCCGGTTCGGTGCGGGGAGCTGTCGCGGGCCGGACCGGGGCGAGGCCGCGAAGGATGCTCTCCTCCACCACCTGGAGGTCGACGTACTCGATACCGCCGGTGATGTGGTTGATCCCGTAGGCGAGCCGGTCGAGGTTCTCGTAGACGTCCTTGCGGTGCTTGACCGCGACGATAAGCCAGTCGTCGTCGGCCAGGCGCAGCAGCAGGGCGCGATGGTCGTCGTTGACCCGGGCGGACCAGAGCCTGCTGTCGCCCTTCAGCTGCTGGAGCTTGAGGCCGGTGGCGTTGGGGTTCGCCTTGAACTTGTGCTGGAAGTCGTAGAGGGTGCCCTTGACCGAGCGGGGGAGTTTGAGGATCTCCTTGTCCGCCTTGTCCAGCAGACGAAGGGTGATTCCCGGGGTCTTCATCGCTCTGACTCTCCGTCGGTGGTCGTGCCGTGTCGTCGGTGCTGTGGTTCGGCCGCTGGTCTACGGGCCGAGCCGCTCGGTGAGTTCCCGGGCGTCCCAGCTGACGGCCGGGCGGACGTCCCAGCCGGCAGCGCGGAAGGCCCTGTCCCGGTCCTGGGCTTCGTAGTCCTGCTCTCCGGCGGGCTCGCGCGGGGCGAGGACGATGCCGATCCGCCGCTCCGGCCAAGCGAGTTCAGCCTGCCAGTTGTTGCCGTCGAGTTCGTAGCCGGCCTTCGGGACGGGGGCACCGGCCTCGGCGAGGAAGCGTACGAGCTCGGCCAGCCCGGCCTCGTCCTCGTCGAGGTACTCGATCACCCGGGCCCATCCCGCGTCGGGTTCGGAGATCGCGGCGGAGGCCGGTGCCTCGGTCGACGGCACCGGGTCGACGGGGGGTGCGACGGGGGCCGGGCGCTCGGCGATCGGAATCTCGGGTTCCTCCGTCGGACCAGGCGGCTGCTTCGCCGGGGTCTGCCGGCTCGACTCCAGCCACCCCCTGCCGCCGCTCACCGCCAGAACCTCGACGGAGAAACCGTCGAGGAGATTGGTCGTGAGCTGGACGCTGTCACCGCCGCCGTGTTCCAGGAACTGCAGCAGGTTGGTCCAGAACAGCCACGAACGCCAGCGCCGCTTGTGCGCCGGTTCGTCGTCGTGGACGTGTGCGCCGTCGTCGAGGACGGCGAGCGCGCTCCAGACCGGCGGCTTGCGGCGCCCGTCGGCGGCCAGGACCAGCCGGAGGCCCGAGCCGTCCGGCACGGTGATGACCTGCACCGGTCCCCGGGGACCGGCAGGTGCTCCGCCGGACAGGGCCGCGCGTACCTGCGATCCGACCGTGTCGACCGCGAGCGCGGCGGCGCATGCTCCCGTGACACCGGTCAGCCCTGCCACGGCGGCCTCCGCGCGCCACTGCCAGCGGGCTGCGTCCGGCGAGCGCAGGTAGGCGAGCAGCAGGTGCGCCGGGTTGACCCAGACGGTCTCGGAGAGCTCGCCCGGGAGGCTGCCGCGAACGTTGGCGTAGTACTTCCGGGCCCGCTCCTCCCCGTCGCCGCCCGAACCGTAGGGACGCCAGACCGGGGCAGCCGGCCCGCCGCCGGCGTGGCCGTTGTCGGTGACGAGGCGGCGCCAGTCCTTGACGTCGAAGTAGGTCAGCTGGAAGACGCGCAGGCCGTCCGCCCGGAGCCGGGCGCGCTTCACGGCGTCGTCCGCCAGCCGGTTGTGCCGCGGGCCGGCGTGGTACTCGTAGCCGTCGAGGTACACCGCGAGGCGCGGGCCGGGGGCGTCGAGCCGCTCGAAGAGGACGTCCGGGCGGGTACCGTCCAGAGTCCTCTGCTGGGAGACCCGCCAGCTCACGGTGGAACCGTCCTGGCCGGTCAGGCGGAGTTCGAGCGAGTAGGTGCCCGCCGAGGTCGTGTAGGCGTCCGCGCTCGCGCGGGACTCGGGCAACCGGGCCCACTCCCTGAGGGTGTCGACGAACATGATCTCGAGATCGCTCTCGGCCTGCTGCTCCAGGGAGATGTGACGGGTGTTCGGGACTGACGAGACCTGCCAGCGCTCCCCGTCCGCACCGAGCAGGTCGTCGAGCATCTGGCGGACCTCACTGCGGCTGACCTTGTCGTAGTCCGTGGCCGGCACGCGGCGCAGCAGGCAGCGGTGGCAGCCGTCCTGCCCCTTCTCCAAGCAGGCGCAGCTCTCGATGACCTCACGCGCCCTGAGCAGGACTTCCTTGAAGCCCTTCGCCGCGGCCAGCCGGTGCAGGTAGCCGGTACCGCCCGGCAGGCGGTCGTAGACGACCAGGAAGCGCCGGGGCCAGTCGGAGTCGGTTCCGTCGGGCATGGAGGCGGTCGCGATGTCGATGTGGTCCGGATCGCCGCCGTATCGTGCGGCTATGCCGACGAACAGCGCGGCGGTGAAGGACGCCAGGCGCTCCTTCGCCCGTGCGACGGAGGCGGGCAGCAGGATCCGCACGGTCTCGGTGGTCAACTCGTGGGCGAGCAGCAGGGGTACGTCCTGCGGCTCGGTCCGGCCGGGTCCGGCGTCCTGCGGCGCCCGCCGACGGGGGCACCAGATCAGGTGATGGGCGCCGGCCTTGGAAGGAGCGCTGAGCGACTGGGTGAGCGCGTCAGCCGGAGTGTCCACAACGGGGCGACCGTCTGCCGTCGCCCCTCCGCAACTCGTGCAGACGAAGAAGGGATTGAGACGGACGTCCTCACCCGCCACGGGCACGGTGCTGCTGCCGTCCTGGCGGTCGATGCCCAGATTGAGGGTTCTCACGACCGCGCGGCGGGCGAAGTCCACCCCGAAGGTCGCCTTGTCGTGGCGCCACGAGCCGGGGGCGAGCTGGTCCGGGTCGATGTCGACGGTGGTGAGGATCGAGTGGCGCCGGTAGCCCCGTTCGTCCCTGTCGTCACGGACCCTGGCGTCGTCCCGCTTGTCGCGGGCCACCACCTGCCGCGGTTGGAGCACGTACTGCACGCACCCGGCGTCCGCGATCGCACGACCGCCGCAGCGCGGGCACGGAGCGGTGTCGGTGAGTGCGTCTTCGGTGCGGACGAACCCGCAGGACGGGCAGAGCCGCCAGACGGACCAGGCCCGTCGCTCCGGGCTGCCGATGTCCAGGGCGCGCACCACGTGCCGGTAGCCGTTGACGTAGAAGCTGCTGCCGGGCGCGAGTTCGGTGAGGGCGAGTCGGCGGGAGCGGTCGTAGCTGCGGACCTCGCTGCGGTAGACCCGGGGGTCGCCGCCCGCCGAGTCCCCCGGGTCCGCGGCGGCTCCATCCGGCTCGGAGGGGTCCTCCCGCCAGTAGAGGGTGGCTTCGAGCGTGGTGGTCGTGTCGGCGAGGCTGTAGTTCGGCAGCAGCCCGAGCTCGACCAGCGTGCCGTGGGCGCTCGCCCGGTTCAGGGTGCCCAGGAGATCGGCGGTGCTGCGCAGTTCGGCGCGCAGCTGCCGCCGTTCGCGGTCCTGCTCCTGGTCGGTCGGAACCAGGGTGTCGACGGCCTTGTTGATGACCGCGAGGCGTCGTTTCAGCTCCTCGCGGCGGAGTACCCAGGCCTCCTCGGCCTCCTGAAGGGAGCGGGCGATGCCCTCGGTGGCGTAGGAGCGCAGCTCGTCGGCGGCGTGGCCGGACACGCCGGAGTCGTCGTCCGGCCCGGTCCCGCGCGGGAAGAGCGCCAGAAAGTCCTCCACCAGGGTCTTGCCGTGGGTGAGGGCCGCGTCGGCCAGGTCCTGGCACCAGCCGGTTGTGCCGAACAGGGCGGACACCAGCCTGGGCACGGGCTGCAGCTGTTCGCCGTCAGCGGTGGTCAGTTCGCCGGCGGCGGCCAGGTCGAGCAGTCGTGCCGTGTACTGGCGGCGGAGGATCTCGACGGCCGACAGGTAGCAGCCTGGCGGCACGATGTCGCCGGCGATCATCTCGCGCGGATCGTCGAGGTAGTACAGGTCGCGGGCCTGGCGGCCACCGAAGGCGACGACCAGGGCGTTGCCCGTCTTCCGGCCGGCGCGGCCGGCCCGTTGGACGTAGTTCGCCGGCCCGTCTGGCAGGGACCCGAGCAGAACGGCGGACAGGTCACCGATGTCGATGCCGAGTTCGAGGGTCGGTGTGCAGGACAGCACGTTGGGGTCGGTGTAGTGGGTACCTGACCGGAAAGCCCGCTCGACCCGCTCCCGTTCGGGGCGGGTGAGCATACCGGTGTGCTCGGCGGTGACCACGCGGAAGGTGCCGCCGGTCAGGTAGAGGCGCCGGTAGTAGTCGTCGGTGTAGTCGCGCTCCTGGACGCTGCCGAAGCCGGACGTGGTGCCACCGGTGCGGGAGGCGCCGTACTGCGGCGGGGTCAGGAATCCCTTGCAGCGGTAGCGCGGGCACGGATGCCCGTACCAGCGCGTGCGCCGCTCGGGCGGTACGACCTGCTGCCAGCCGCAGTCCTCGCAGCTGACGAAGGCCTTGTTGACGACCGAGTCGTCGAGCAGCCGCACCTCGATGTGGCCGGGCTGGAGTCCGTAGACGCGCGTGGTGCGGTCCGGGGCCGTGCGGACGGCCAGGACCCCCTCGTCGGCGAGCGCGGGAAGCAGCCGGCGCAGGTACTCGGTGGCCCCGGCGGGGTCGAGTCCGAGGCACCGCCTGGTCCAGTCCGGGTACCAGCCGCCGCGGCCCGACACCGTGTCGAAGCAGGATTTGTCCTTCTGCCCGTCGAGGAGGAACCGGGGCGGTGCCACTCCGTCGGGGAAGGCCGGCATGCCGTCCGGGCGGCGGCCCGAGATCTTGAACCGGGTCACGCCCGCGTCCTTCATCCACGGCTCCAGCCAGCGGTGCCGCACGCCGCCGCGCTGGCGGATGCGTTCCAGCAGGCCGCGCACGTAGGCGACGTAGCGCTCGGGCGTCGGCATCGATTCCGCGGCGACCAGCTGGCCCGGCAGGGCGAGGTGCAGGTCACGTGCGAGAGCGGCGACGCGTTCGGGATCGTCCACGACGACCTCGGCGGCGGCTGTCCGCGTCAGCTCCAGGGTGCGCCCGAGCCGCGAGCGCAGGCCGAACTCCATGACGGTGGCGAACGCCAGGCGTTCGCCGATCAGCTTCCAGGTGCGTGCGTCACCGGTGCCGCGACCGGACAGCAGCCGGTCCACGCCGGCCTCGTCGTGCAGGTCCGGCGGGACGACCGCGGCGAGCGTGCCGGGGTCGTCCACCGAGTCCAGGACGTTCCCGATCAAGTCGTTGAGCGGGAGCGGCGTACCGGAGTCCTCCAGGTTGTGCGCCAGCAGCGACCGTAGGGAGAACTTGTAGGAGGCGTTGGCGATGTACCCGGCCCGGTGCGCCGCGTCCTGGGTGGAGTCGTTGAAGACCAGCGTCTTCCGCTCCTCGGGGACGAGGGCGATGTCGCCGCCGGTGAACAGCTGGGTGACGGTCGCCGAGGCGAGCGCCGCCAGGGCCGTACCGAGGAAGCGGATGCCGTTGTCGGTGTTGCACGCCGGACAGCGGTCGTCCGTGGCCGCCTTGTCGGCGGTCTTCTTCTCCAGGATCGCCAGCGCGAACCAGGCGTCCAGCAGGTCGCCGTCGTCGGCGGCGACCGGCATGCGGTAGGTGCCCTGGGCCCCGTCGAGCACGACGACGGAGAGCGGGTCGACACCACCGCTCGCCGGCCGGGAGCCGGTGAGGGCGGCGAGCGCCTCCTGCTTCTCCGCCCTGGTGGCGGAGATGAAGTAGCGGATGCGCCGCTTGTCCCGCCCGAGGCCCGCACGCCAGATCTTGTCGTGGGCCGTCACGAGCCGCTGCGGATCGGCCTCCGGGGAGAGCGCGGCCCACCCGGAGCGACCGCAGTTGCGGCAGTAGACGGCCGGGAGGTGCACCTGGGCCGGGCGAACCGCGGTGTCCGAGCCGGGGAGCGGCGCGGGCCGCAGCGATCCGCCGGACGGCCAGCCGCCGGACGAGGACTCGCCGTCCTCACTGTCCACCGGCAGGGCGGCGGCCGCGCTCCTGCGGGCGGCCGTCCGGTCGTCCTCGTACCAGCGGAACTCCGGCGTACCGCCCAGGCCGCGCAGCACCCTGGTCACCGGCCGGACCCACAGGTGGGCCTCCACGTGCAGCAGCGGGCGCGGTCGTCGCTCGTCGGAGTCCGGGTCCCGTGCGGCGGACAGCAGGGCGACGAAGCGGGAGAGCGCCTGCAGCACCAGCCGGGGGTTCTCCCGCGCGGTGCGGCCCCAGGCGTAGCCGAAGCGCGCCAAGCGGTCCCGCAGACCCCACTCGTCGAGGGGTTCGCCGTTGAGCAGGTTCAGGACCCCGTGAGTGAAGTCGTGGCGCCGGAGCATCCGGCCGACCTGGAAGGCGTCGAGCCCGGAGCGTCCCAGCATCCGGGCGGCGAGGCCGTTCAGGTCGAGCAGCCCGGGATTCGACTCCACGCCCGGACCGCCCGAGGCCGTGATGACCTCCTGGGGGGTCGGAGGCTCGGGAAGCTCGTAGTCCACCGCTCCGGTGAACTCGTCGGCCGTCATCCGTTCCTCGCCGATGAGCGTGTCCGGTGTGAACGGCATCCCGAACACCTGGGCGGCGACGTCAAGGATGCCGCCGGCCTGCGCACCGGGACGGCCTTCGCCGAGGGTGGCCGAGGTGGCCACCGGGCAGATCGACCCGAGCGGGCTGCCCGGGCGGGTGGCCCCGACGGTGGCGGCCAAGCGACGCAGCAGCATGGCGACATCGGTGCCCTGCGCCCCGTCGTAGGTGTGGAACTCGTCCAGGACCACGTGGGTGATCTGGGCGCCCTCCCACAGCGGGCGGTCCTCGCCGCGCTGGAGGAGCAGGTCGAGCATCTTGTAGTTGGTGATCAGCACGTCCGGCGGCGAGACCCGCATCTCCTCACGGCGCGTCATCACCCGGCGGAAGTCGGTGTCCGGACGGTCGCCGATGTAGAGCCCGGCTGTGACCTCCGCCAGCTCCGGCTGCGCCAGGTAGTCCCCGATGCGCCCGGCCTGGTCGGTCGCCAGGGCGTTCATCGGGTACAGCAGGACGGCCTTGACCCCTCGCCGCCCGCGCGCCTTCTCCCGGCGGCAGTGGTCGAGGACGGGGACGAGGAACGACTCGGTCTTGCCCGAGCCGGTGCCCGTCGTCACCAGCGTCGGCAGGGCCGGGCCGTGCAGGGTGCTCAGCCGCTCCCACGCCCTGGCCTGGTGGCGGTACGGCGGGAAGCCGGGCCGCCACTCCAGGTGCCGCTGCCAGCCCTCGTCCGCGACGTGGAACGGCGTCCTGATCCGCAGGTAGGGCCCGCGGAAGATCCCGGTCTCCGGGTGACCGAGGAAGCGTTCGAGTGCGCCGCGGGTGTCCTCGTCCGCGAGGGCGTACGTCGTCGTGAGGTACTGCGTCAGACTGCCGCGCAGCTGCGCGGCGGCCAGGGTAGGCCTCACGGCGGACTCCTTACTTCGTGCAGTGACCGGTGATCACCACCAACCTAGCGGGGACCACCGACGAATTGATCCCGTCCCCCGGAATCGGTGGACGGGATCGTCTTCGTACACGGCGCGCCGAGCTCAGCAGGTGAGGCCGGGAACCGCTGCTTCCGCCGTGATCCGCCACGCCGGGACGCGAACCGCCCGGGCGACCGCAGCTGTTTTGGCGCCCCGGCCGCCCGAGGGGAGCCCTACGAGAAGATCGCAGCGGACGTGCATCAGCCGTCGGTGGCGACTTGGGTCCTCGCCCTCCGACGGGCCTTCGTCGATCAGGACCGCGACGTTCTCCTCGTCTCCCGTGGCCACGTTGTGCATCGTGAGTACGAAGTCGACCGCGTGGCCGCCGACGACGGCCGAGCGCTCCAGAGCGTGGACGCCGTGGTCACCGAGGTGCGCCTGGAGCCGGTCGGCGAGGTCGGTGCGCGTGACCGACGCGGTGGCCGGCGGCCGGGGCACGTCGGTGAGGCGCGTTGCGGAGCCGGCCGTCCGGCCGACCGTCACCAGAGTCGAGCGGTTCGCCAGCTGGGCGGGCAAGCCGGGGTGCTGCTGCCAGAAGGCGTGATGGCCGACCGTGACCAGCTGCGACTTGGCGCGGGTGATGGCGACGTTCCAGAGGTTCACCTGACCCGCCACCCAATGGACGGTGCTCTGCGGAGCATTTTCGGTGGCGACGAGCGTGAGCACCATGACGTCGCGCTGACCGCCCTGGAAGGCGTGCACCGTTCCGACCAGGATACGGTCGTCACGTAGGGTCCGTTCCAGGAGTTGCTTCTGCGCACGGAATGGCGTCACCACACCGATCGTCGCGTCGGCGGGCAGGCGATCCAGCAGTTCGGCGACCACCTGCTCGACCGTGGACACCTCCTCGTCGTTGCGCCAGGAGCCGCCCCGCTCGCCACGGGCGGACAGACCGGTCGGTACATCCAGCCACGAGAGCACCGCTCCGGGCCCGGAGCCGCCGGTGAGATCCACGGCGGGCACCTGCCGCCGGACGTCGGTTAGCACCTTCAACCGCCCTGCGTAGCAGTAGCCGTTGACGACGTCCGCGATCTCGGGGTGACACCGGTAGTGCTCGTCGAGAAGCAGCGCCGACGCCACACCGGACCGGGCCACATCGTAGGAGGAGTGGGTCCGGTAGGAGAGCCGGCGTTCCTCCAGCCAGGCAGCGCTGAGCCCGGCACGCTCCCTGGCCGCCCTCTCCTGCTGGGGAGAGATCGAGGCGATGTGCCCAAGCTGCATGGGATCGCCGATGATCAGCACCCGCTTGGCGCGGAAGAGCAACGGCAGGACCGACGGGACGGAGCACTGGCTCGCCTCGTCGATGACGACGAGGTCGAAGAGCTTGGGTGACTGGTCCAGCTGGCGCACCGAATGGGTGCTGATCGCCCAGCCCTTGACGTGCGCCAGCAGTTGCTTCTGGCTCTTCTGAAAGCCCTTCCGCTGGCGCAGCGCCTGGAGGCGTTGGTTCATTGCCTCCCGCGCCGTGCGCAGGACCTCCGAGGACCTGGCCCGCGAAGCCTCCGCGGACAGCGCGGAGAGACGTGCGGCGATCGCGGGCAGACCGGTCCGGTCGGTCTCGTCGTCCCCGGCACCGTGCCCGGGCAGGAGCCCCCTCAGTTCGGCCTCGGTGGCGGCGAAGTCGGCCAGCACGCCCAGGCTGTCACGCGCCGCGGGTCCGGCACTGGGCCAGGGCACGCCGGCACCCGCGGTCGCCGCCTTGACGAACGCGGCCGCCGCGAGCGACCGGCGCCACCCCGGGGCCAGCCACCGGACCTTCAGGGCCTTGCGCGCCCGGCTTTCCCAACGTCGAAGAGCCTGGTCGTCGCCGCTCCACGCGGCTGCGAGGACACGCCTCGGTACGCCGAGAACCTCTGCCTGGGACTCCCGCAGGCGATGGATCTCTGCCAGGCGCACCTCCTCCAGCACGTGCTGTTCCACGGCTTGGCGCCGGTGGAGGAACTGGGCACGGGTGTTGCGGAGCTCGCCCGCGACGGTGGCCGAGCCCCGTCCTGGCGGTTCCGGGGGACGACGGAGAAGCCTCTCCAGCTTTTCGGCCTCATGGGCGAGTGCCATGGCGTTGCCGGTACGGACCAGCAGTCCGGGTGCGATGGTCTCGCAGCGGGTCGAGACGACGTTGACCGCCTCGTTGTTGGTGGAGGCGACGATGACCGATTGTCCTGCCTGAACACATGTCTCGACGAGCGCGGTCACCACCTCGCTCTTACCCGTGCCCGGGGGACCGGTGGCCACGGTGACGGTGTTCTCCATCGCCGAGCGGATCACCAGCTCCTGGCTCTCGTTGGACGGCCCCGAGGCCACCATCGTGATCGGCCCGGCGGCGCCCGACCGGCTGCCGCCGGACAGCAGGGCGTCCAGCGCCGTACCGGAGATCACCTGCGGGTGATGGGACATGTGCAGGAGATTGTCCACCAGCCCCTGCGTCGCCCTGTCGGAACCGGAGGTGACCAGTAGCACGGCGGTATTGTGGGCACCGGGCCGCAGAGCGGTGTCGACGCTCCCCCTGCTCAGCGCCGAGATGTCCAGCGGCTCCAGCTCCGGCAGTCCGAGCTCCGTCAGCAGCTCCCGGATCGCCCGGAGCATCTGGGCCCCGTTGCCCTCCTGCCAGCTCGGCTGCCAGCGAGCAACGAGGTCTGCTGCCTCCTCCGGAGTCATGAGCTGGGTGAGCACCCCGGTGTGTAGGGACGGTACTCCGCTCGGCCGGAGCGTCAGCCGGCCGGATTCGTCCGGCGCGATCTCCATTTGCTGGATGAGGAGCGGTGCCAGTCGCACGGACACCCGGCTGCGGTCGGCGCCGCCGTCGGTCGGCAGGGTGATGGCCGGGTAGCCGTACCAGAACTCGTTCTCCCGGCCATCCGCGCGCGCCGGTTGCTGCGGCGCGGGGAACGAGCGCTCCAGACCGCTCTGGACCTGCTCCGGGCCGGAGCCGAGAAGGAAGTAGCTGTGCCGTTCTTCGCCTTCCCGCAGGGGGGTCATTTCCGCAGCGGTCTCGGCGGCGATGCAGCTGACGTAGTAGCTGATGAGCCGCTGCCAGTCGATGCCGGCACTCGTCTCGGCCGCAGCCCTGCCCCGGGCCTTGAGCAGTGCGGAGGAGGGAGCCGCGGCCGGCGTTCCCGCTCCGGGGACGGGCGGCAGGAAGACGGGCTGCGCCACGGTACGGGCGAACGGGAGGTTGCGGGTGGCCCGGATCGTGGACTTGGTGGGCCGCTGTTCCTCCGGCACCCCGTTGCGCGCCATCTGCTGGGTCAGGTAGGTGAAGAGGTCGTCGGGAGTGATCCAACCGCTGTCCTTGATCCGGCCAGTGCGCAGTCCTTCGACGATCTCGCCGGTGAAGCGGGACGTTCCCAGAGTCGAACCTGGCGGTGCCATTGCCGAGGCGGTCTGGAGTGCGTCCGAGGCGGTGATGAAGTACACGCCGGTCGGGTGCAGGACGGTGCTTCGCAGGGCATTCGAGGACTCCTGCTCCGCTTCGGTGGGATGGCTCGGATCGGCGCCCTTGGCGGTCCACCCCTGCACCACGGACCCGCTGGAGCAGCAGTCCAGCAGGACGATCTTCGAGGCGGCCCGGCATTCCTGCAGCATTCGCTCCAGGAATTCTGCGGGTACCGCCGTGCCCGGCAGGTTGGAAGGATCCGAGTCCCGTGTCAGGAAGTAAAGCTGGTTGTCCTCCTCGCAGAACTCCCCGTGACCGCTGAAATAGAGCAGCGCCGTCTCGCTCTGCTGCCGTTCGCCGAGGAAGTCCTCGATGGAACGCAGCATCTCTGTGCGGGTGGGTTCGGCGACGACGGCGCACTCGTTGTACATCCCGATCTCCGTGCTCTCCAGGACGGCCCGCATGTAGTGCAGGTCGGCCCGGACGGAGGGGAGATCGTGGTACGTGGCACTGTCGTAGGCCGAGACGCCGAGGAGGAGCGCGTAGCGGTCGTTGTCCATCGGCGGGATCAGCCCTCGGACTCGGCGGAACCGTCCGGTTCCTCCGGGGCACCGGAGCCCTCGGACAGGAAGGCCTCCAAGAGGGCAGCGTCCTCGCGCGCCTGCCTCCCCGAGATCGTGAGCGTCGCACCGTCCGAACGCCGCGTGACGCTGATCGTGCGATGGGGCACCCGTGCGAGCCAGGTCTGCACCAGTGAGACGGCTAGGGACCCGCCGGAGATCAGGAGGCCGACCAACGCCGTCACGTCCGCGCCCTTGTCAGTGCCGCCCGTCGGCTGCGCGGTGGGCAGGCGGAGGGTCGCTTCGGACTTGGCTGTGGCGAGCAGGGCGGCCAGCTCGCGGGCCTCCCGCCTGGCGCGCAGCAGGTCGCTGTCCAGGAATTCGATCCGGTGGTGCGTTTCCTGGAACGTTGCCACAACTCCCCCTTGCATCGGGCCTGTGCTGCTTCGCACGCGGAGTGACGAGCGTAGCCCAGAACCATGCGTTCGGACTGGCACTACGGCGCGAAGGCAGCAGCAGGTTAGCGTGAAAGTTGCGGGAGCACAGGCACATCAAAGCTCGGAAGCTGTGCGCTGGCGGACGGCGTTGGCGGCGAGTTCGGCGGTGATCAGCGTCGGGGCGTCGTTGAGCGGGGAGTCGTAGCCGTACATCAGCCGGCGAGGCGGTGGGAGATGAGACGGCGACCAGCGACCCGCGCGTACGGCCAGTCCTGTACGGCGGTGTACACGCGGCAGATTGCGCTCAAGGGCTGCACAGCGTGCGGGACCGCGAGAACATACCGGTATACGACAATCGCACCTGTGGGGACGGTACGCGCTGGACGGCCTCCTGTCCGCAGGGCAGGAATGCGGTCATACCGTTCCCCTCTCCGAGCAAGATGATCAGTCGGCGCTGTGGCTGGCTGTCCGGGTCGGTCCACGACGCCTCGGCAAATGCGGGTCGAACGCCGATGAACGTGGCGAGCCCTGACACGCTGCCGTGGTTACGGAGGTCTTCGGCACGGTCGCGGGCTTTGTCGCCGATCCATGGCGTCAAGGTCAGACCGAGGATGGCAAGGGCGACCAGGCAGAGGACGGCAGTTGAGCAGCCCCTCTTGCGCAGGTGGTGAATGAACGGAGCGTAGACGGCGGCGCCGAGGAGGCCACCAAGAGTGATGACGCCGGAGGCCCGGAGGGGGTTCCAGCCCGGAGCCATGACCGACACCCCGAGCACAATGCCGAGAGCAAGACTCGTCACGAGAGGAAACCCCCGTAGCGCTTCATGCCAAGCGGACGGGGTCACCCGTTTGATGACGACTGCGCCTGTGGTCAGGATCGGTACGCCGAACGCGGCGAGGAACGCGGCGATGACGCCGACGTGTGAGCAGCGTCTGCTTGTCGATTCCGACTTGCTCCGGCGTCAGGCCGAAAACGCCGAAATACTCGGTGACCGCCCAATAGGCCATGGCGAAGAGAAGCAGGCTCAGCAGGGCGAGCAGACTCGCTCCGAACTGCAGGAAGTCCTTGGTGGTGAACTGACTCTCCGGCGCGGCCGATGGCACCTGCGTTTCGGTGAGAGGAGGGGACACGGCCATGGGCTTCCTCAAGTCCGAGCGGGAGCGGAGCATGCGGGCACGATGGCTGCTCCACGCTGGGGACAACGAGCGCGTCGGCCAGGGGACATGGATCGCGGATTCGGAGGCGGGAAGTGGTCACCGCGTGCTACCGTCCGACTACAGATCAATAGGTGACCCCGGCGGTGCGGGAACACCCCGGGGCCAGGCACAGGGAGTTGGACCTCCTCATGCACGTGCACTTTATCGC
Organism: Kitasatospora sp. NPDC092039; assembly: GCF_044756065.1. Taxonomy (NCBI): domain Bacteria; kingdom Bacillati; phylum Actinomycetota; class Actinomycetes; order Kitasatosporales; family Streptomycetaceae; genus Kitasatospora; species Kitasatospora sp. NPDC092039. Next base: position 293,948 of record NZ_JBIVSD010000002.1, read on the forward strand.
GCCCGAACGCTACGTGCGGGCGTCACATGAGATCGTCCGCCACCCGCGTCTGCGGGCCACGGCGAAGACGCTACTGCTGTGGGCGCTGTCGCTGCCGCCCGGCAGCCGGGACACCGTCCTCACCATCGGCAGGCGGATGCCCGAGGGGCGCACGGCCGTTGCCCGGGCGCGGGCCCAACTGATCGAGGAGGGCTTCCTGCACGTCCGGCGCTCCCAGCACCCGACGAAGGGGACGTGGACGACGCGCGTCCTCGTCAGCAGCGTGCCGTTGACGGAGGCGGACGAGATCGAGGCGGCCTGGCGCACTGCGGTCCGAAACCCGGCAGTCGGTGAGGGGGAGGGCCGGGAGGTCGGCACTTCCCCCAAGGGGGAGAAGAACGAGGAGAACACCTCCTCCCGCGCGGGCGCGGTCGAGGGTGACGACAACGGCGGGGAGGCGCGGGCGGCTGCGGCTGGGCTCCTCGGTCGGCTGACTGCCAGGGACGGTCGCGTGCGGCTGGGGGCGCCCGAAGTCCTGGACCTCGCACCGCTGGTGGCGGACTGGCTCGCCCGGGATCCGGATGAGGGGCGGCTGCGGGAAGCGCTGTTGGGCAACCTGCCCTCGCATGTGCTGGCACCGGCGGGCTTCGTGCGGACGCGGCTGGAACGGCGGATGCCGGTGGCAGTGGTCATCGCTGGTGGCGACACCGCCGGTGGCGTAGACGAATGTGCGACGTGCGCGGACCCGGTGACGGGGGGACGCGCCGTCTGCCGACGCTGTGCGGGAGTTGCGCCTCCTGAAACCGGGCCGGATGCGGTGGCTGTGGCACGCAACCGGCGCGGCGCCGAACGCGCGCGCGGCTTGTTGCGCGGTGCGGTGGGCGGTGCATCGGCGGCGTAGTGGGCGTGAGTTCGCCCGCTGCGCCGCAGGCGAACGCGCCGGTCTGCGTACCGCCGTCTCTCAGGAGTCCGCGTCACTGCCGAGCTTGTCTCCGACGTGCCCGAGCCTGAACTTCCGTTCCTCGGGGACGAGACGGAAATGCAGCCGCCCGGCCCCCGGGGTGAAGCGGCCGTGCCAGGAGAAGCAGCGACTCTCGCCGTCGAGATCGGTGAAGGTGCACAAGCTCTGGCGGCTCTGGGACTCCGGAGTGATGTGCGGGTGCTGCCAGTCGGGCTCGGGTGAGGTCGCGGGGTCCCAGGTGGCGGCGGTCGCCTCCAGGTCGATCAGCAGCTTCCGCACCGGCCGGAGCCACTTCATGTCGAGGCGGCGGAGGCAGCGTTCGAAGCGGGGGATCTTCTGGAGATGCGGGAAGAACTCGTCCCAGGCGTCGAGGATCGCGGCGGGGGAGGTGAGCGAGGCCGTCGCCGTGTCGTGCGCCCAAGCCTTGTGCTCGTCGGCCTCGTCCGGGCTGGAGCAGTGCCGCGTACGGTCGCGGCTGCTCTCGATGCCGTCCTCGGTGAGGTGCTGGATGCCGACGTCGAGCCAGGAAGTTGCCCACGTGGGCGACACCGGGAGACTGACGGCAAGCCCGTCGGTGAGGTGCGCGAAGGCGATGCCTTCGACGGTGCGGCCGTCGTGCTGGTACTCGACCTCGTCCGGATCGAGCGTCAACTGGACGGAACCCCTGAACGGTGAGCGACTGCGCAGGGCGAGAAGGTACCGGTGCCGATCTCGATTCTGTCCGCTCGCGTTCACCCACTGCTGGTAGAGGTAGCCGCGCGCCAACTCGGTCGCCGGCAGGGGGCTCTTGGTGACCAGCTCGATGGACTGCCACTTCTTGACGTGCCGCAAGGTGTTTACGAATCCGGCCATCGCGGCGTCCACCTCCCTGGGACCGGAGTCGGACTCGCAGGACAGCTCGTTGAGAAACAGTGTCAGTGACACTCCCACCCCTGGGGTTCTGTTGAGGATCGACTTGCGGAACGTGGTGCGGAGGTCAGTCGAGGAGCTTCTCCAAGGAGTTCTCCCACTCGTCGAAGAACCCGGTCGGCCACTCGGAGAGCATGCCGTCCTCGCCCATGACGGGGCTGATCACCTCGGCGGTCTGCTCGTGGCGTCGGAAGAAGTGGACGGCGGTGGACGCGGCAGGGATGCGTCCGTCCTTCACGGCGATGCGCAGGCCGTTGAGGACGTGGTCGGAGTGGGTCTCCAGCAGGACCTGCGCCCCGGCGGCGACGGCGGCCACGGCCAGGTAGGCGAGCCAGGTCTGACCCTGCGGGTGAAGGTGCGCCTCGGGGTTCTCCAGGAGGATCAGGGACCCCGGTTGGGCCGACAGGCAGGCGACGACGATCGGCAGGGCGTAGGTCAGCCCGAAGCCGACGTTGGTCGGGCGGTAGCGGTTGGAGGCGGAGATGCCCGAGCCGAAGCCGTAGCTGAGGCGTACGGTGTCGGTCCCGTCGATGCCCACGGCCTGGAGGTTGACGCCGGGGCAGAGCCGCTGCATCCAGGCCTCGGTCTGGGAGAGGAGCGACGCGGACTGGGTGTCGTCCAGCCGGAGGGGGCCGGCCGCAATGGGGTCGTCCTGGTGGGAGCGGAGGAAGTTGACGGTGTGCTCTCCCCGGGAACCCAGGAATCCACGGCCCACGGCCGCTTGGTGGGAGCGCGGGTAGCTGACGGCCGGGACGATCCGGTCAGCCTTGAGGTACTGGAAGCCGGGCTGGAAGAGCGAGCACTCGTCCGCTTCGTGGGCGTCCGGGCCCATCGGACAGTCGGTCAACCTCAGCAGGTCGTCCTCCCGGCCGTACGCCGCGGACCAGTCGTGGCGGGTTCCGCCGGACGTCACGGAGAGTGTGATGCTGCGGTCGTCCACGGTGTCCGACTCGTGGCGTACGTAGGTGTCGTGTCGTACGTCCTGGCCGGTGCCGAGCTCGACGAGTTCGCCGTTGAGGAGGAAGCCGCCGCCGTCCTCGTAGAGGTGGAGGAGCCCGGCCTCGTGGGACTGGCGGAGGAGTGCGAGGGACTGGAGAACGGTGCTCTTGCCGGAGGAGTTCAGGCCGGTGAGGAGCGTGAAGGGGGCCAGGGCGATGTCCTGGCGTGCGAAGGCCTTGAAGTTGGTGATACCGAGGCGCTCAAGCATCAAGGGTCTCCTGGAGGATCCGGTTCATCTCGCGGAAGCGGTGCCTTACCTTGCCGACGTCGCCGGTGCCGGCCGATACGGCACCCATGAAGGTGGGGTCGTCCATCAGCTCCATGAACTTCTCCTCCACGACCGACCGGCGGTCTTCGAGGAGGTCGACCTCGTCAGGGAGCATGGCAGCCAGGCTGACCGACTCGATCTCGAACAGGGCCTTGTTGACCGGAGAACGGCGGTTGTACCCCGGGAACCTCTTCCGGAAGGCGTGTGCGCCGAAGATTCGCTCCGCCGCCCTCATCGAGTGGGCGAACTGGCCTTTCAAGGTGGCGAGTTCTTCGGGCGAAAGGGAGTTGATCCCGTGCATGGCGGACCGGAGGAATCCGTCGAAGTCCTGTGAGGCGTAGGACTCGGGCGAGTTGAGGCTGAACGCCAGGAAGCGAAGGCACATCTCGCGGTCCGACATGCGCTCCGGGGAGACGCTGTAGGACGTCGCGCTGAGGAACGGTTCAGTGTTGGCGAGCTCGTACAGGAAGGAGCGGGCCCGGCCCGGGATCAGTGCGTGGCGCAGTTCCTGGCGGGTCAGCGGGCGGCCACCGGTGTTGATGCGGGCGAAGATGTTGAACTTGACCTCCTCCGGCGTGCCGCGACGGATGAGGAGAACGACGAGTTCGGTCTCTTCGAGCCGGGTCTGGAGGCGGCCCGGGAGGTCGGCGAAGGAGCACCCGTTGAACTCGGTGAGGTACTCCAGGCCGGTGAGGCGGAGAGGTTCGGCCTCGATGGCGGCGGGGTCGACGAAGCGGGCGATGGTGGAGAGCCGCTGCACGCCGTCCACGATCGCCCAGGACTCCTCGTCCACCTCGGCGGCGTAAAGCGTCGGAAGGGTGATCCGGAGCAGCAGCGACTCGATCAGCCTGCTCTGGGCCTTGGCTGTCCAGATGCCGGCACGGCGCTGGAAATCCGGGGCGAGGTCGATGGTGTCGCGCCGGATGCGGTTGAGCAGAAGCGAGACCGTGGGGGTGCGGGTCTGCACTTCGATCTTGCTGGGATCGAAGGGGCTGGCGATCCGCTCACCGATGTCCTCGGACTCGACGCCGGAACTCTTGCCGCCGTCGTCGAACTCGACGGGGAGTTGGGTTCCGCGCTCGTCGAACGCGAAGAGCGTGTCCGGTGCGGGGTACTTGGACTTCCGGCCCGGGAGGTTGTTGCTGTCGGTCATGATCCATCCTCGTCGGGCGTAAGCGGGGTCCACCGGCCGGCAGCGATCTCCGCATCCAGGCGCGCTTGGAAGTGCGCGTGGGCGGCGCGCATTTCGGCCTCACGGTCGGCCTTGTAGAACGGCGCGGTGTAGCCCTCGGGTGGCGAGATGTATGCTGGGTCATTTACGTGATCGAGGAGGGTGGAGAAGGCGTCCTTACCCTGGCCGTGACCGAATGCATTGTGATTGCTGGCGATTTTGCGACCCTTGGCATCAAAATACATGCCAGCCTCGTAATCATAGAGTACGGGGTATCTGGACCTGTAAATCGTAACTAGCTGCTCTGCTGTGATCCCTAGCCAGACGGCGACTAGAGCGTCCATCTCTGTGAGTGCTGCTCGGCGCTCATATTCGGTGCGTAGTGGCGTGTGGTATCCCCACTCAGGTGTGAGGTTCTCGGCCAGTGGTGCCAGATTTTCCCAACCATCGGTGGCCCATGTCTCCCGCTCAGGCCACATTGGATCGAAAAGATCATGCCATAGGCTCGCATAGGCCGCGGTGAGGCAGTTTAGGCGCAATGTGCGAAGGAGAAGTGGCCCAGCGAGAGGGTGATTGGTGGACGCTGCGGGCATTTGGCGAACGCCTGATGGCGTAAGGTCGCCCCAGCCGGCGATGCGGATGAAATAGTCCAAGGGCAGCGATGCCCAGAACCCCGCGTTAAGGGAAGTGGACCTCAAATCCCTAAGCTTCATCGAGTAGACCGAGTGAACGTGTGCAGGTCCAGGGGGAATGATGCTCGCGAATAGACTTCGCTCGCCATTTGAGGGAGTCCTCTTCCGCCATGCAATTCGATAATAGCTTGTGTAAGGGGTTCCATCCCAAGTGTCTTGTTCCTGGGTGTATCGAGTCTCTTCGCAGGCTCGATAAAAATTAGTCACCCATAGAGAGTTCTCGGGCAGCAGTGATAGGTCTACTGGGCGATCGGAGCTGCCGAAATTCGGTGGTTGTTTGGCAAAGGGTGTTGCCACTGCGATATGGGCAGGCTGCAAGATGACCTCTTCGGCTATGCTTGGGGTCGAGAGAATCTTGCGGATTATCCCATTTCGCCGGTCGGTTGACTCGTTGTAGCCCTGAGTGAAGCTCGGCTCCAGTGAATCAATTCGATCGGTAAATCGCGACATTGCATCGATCGCGGGCTGCTCAACGATTGTCACTGGGTGAAGCATGGCGGCTTCGCTGGCTGTGGTGGCGCCTTGTTGGGTCAGGGAGCTCCAGCTGCTAAGTCGAGTTTCATCGACGTTGATGATTCTGGAAATGTGTGGGCGAATATCCCATGCCCCTTGGAATTTAATCCCAGGGGGCTCTCCGGAGCCATCATGAGTGAAGGATTCGACTGCGATTTCGGCCGCGTAGAGGTGGCTCAGGTGGTCAAAATGGATGCGTCCCGCATGTCCGTAGATGTGGATACCGAAGGAGGTGGTGTCACCTACAGGCTTCGGGAATGCCCAGTTTGCCCCATTCACGAAACCGGCGTGAACCTTCAGGCGTGCGTATGCGGCCTTGCGAATCCTGCCATCCTTTACTCCGCCAAAATGCGTGTCCGGGTGAATGAGGCCAGCGGTTCCGGAGGCTGCTAGATTGTTCCATGCGCGGCACATAAAAGCGCGATAGAAGTCGGTTCGGGTTCCTTCTATTAGTGGATAGGTAGATCTGCTGCTCAGCGAGGCGGTCGTGCCTGTGTTGGCGGACCGCTCCGAAAGGAAGAAGTTGACTACCCGCGGGTCATTTTCCAGCGTTTTCGTCGACCGTGTCTTCCAATCTTCTGCGCTGGGATTATCTGAAAGAATGAACCATGGTTCGATCTCGGCCAGTATCAGGGCCTCCTGCCAGTCAGGCTGAACCCACGGAGGGTTGCCCACCTGGAGGTCGTATCCGCCTACGGCGAAGACCTGCGCGAACTCCAGCTCCCAATGGAAAAATCCCAGCGCTTCGGCCACGTCCCGCGCGACTGAGGCCCACGGGAAACGGGACTCTAGCCAGTGGGCGCGATCCATGCCCATGAGGTCGGGCAGCCCGTCCTCGTAGGGGGTCAGCTCCTCAAGGGTTTCGAAGGCCGACACCAGGGACTCGGCTGGCACTTCGTGAGTACCGAGTAGCGCCTCAGCGAAGTCGAGCCAATCGTCCAACGAAGCGAGGGCGATCACAGAACGCCGCACTTCTCGGATTGCCTCCTTGCGGCGGCCTGTCCTGCGGCGGCGTTCGAGCGCCTGCATAGTCAGTTCGCCGGACTCACCGAAGCCTCCGAACAGGTCCTCCGCCTCCCAGGACAGGAGGACCTGTGGCGAGCCATCTTCGACAGCCACGGAGACGGGGGGATCCTGCACGCGCTTGTACCGGTCTGCGCTGCCGTCCAATAGCGCGGCCTCCTGGACGGGCCAGAACCACAGCGCGCACCATGCATCCATCAGCGTCTTGAGACGCCAGTACGGGGTGTCGACCGCGAGTAGGTCCGCCAGGACCTCTTCCCGCTGCACAGCGACCTCGGGGCTGCGCAGCCACTCCTCCTCGGTACCCCATACGTCGATGCGCCTGGAAATATCACGCTCGGAGATCTCCAGGCGTCGTACCACCAGGCTCCACAGGTACTCGGCTCGCCGGGCGAGGCCCTGGAGACGGGTGACCTGCTTGGCGTTGGGAGACTTGGTGATCGCTCGGCGCCACGCGCCCAGCGCCTTCGCAGCCTCAGGGGCCAGCGCCTTCGCCTCCTTCTCGGCAGCGACCGCGCCCCACTCCTTCGCCGGCAGCAGGAAGTGGTGGACCGAGCCCTCGGGGAGCGGAACCCCGTTCACTGCATCCGCTAGCGGGAAGCGCTCGGGCGTCGTCCCCAGCCATCCACCCTTCTTCAGCTTCTCCGCCGGGTACACCTCCCGCCGCCCACCGATCAGCGAGTTGCCGCGCCGCAGGTGCAGGCCGAACCAGGGGGCTTCCATACCGGGGTGCATGGTGTTCAGCCACAGCGAAACCTCGGCCAGCTCGACCGCCGTCTCGTTGAGGTCCACCCCGTACGAGTTGTGCAGGGCGATGTACGCCTTCACCTTCTGCAGTTCAACCGGGTACTTCTCCGTGTCGATGGCGACGCCCAGCTCGTCCTGGCGCCGCCGCAGGTACTCGGCCGCTACCTGGTTGATCGCCTCGTTGAGGAACGCGCCCGACCCGAGCGCGGGCTCGCAGATCTTCCAGTCCAGCAGCTCGCGGGCTTCCGTAGTCGTCCCGTCCTGGTCCAGGCGGTGCTGGAGGGTGAGCTGCACGGTGACCTTGGTCAGCGACTCCGGCGTGTAGTACGACGCGGAGGTCTGCCGGTCGCGACCGGACAGCCGGTAGACGAAGGAGCCCGGCTTGTGTCGGACCGGCACCTCCTCGCCGGTGTCCTCGTCCCGGGTCCGCACGAACACGCTGTCCGGGTACTCGTCGACCTTCGACTTCGGGATCAGCCAGGATCCGTCCTTCGGGTCCCCGCCCTTCGCGACCTCGTACAGCTCCTTGTCCGAGACGAAGCCGTTGTACGACATCAGCCCCTCGTACACCGCGCCCAACTGGTTGATGCCCAGCTGTGCGTACGAGATGAACCCGCCGCGCTCGCCCTTCCGCCCCTTGGTGAGCATCAGCAGGCGCAGCACCTTGTACAGCGTCGCATTGCGCAAACGCGTGTCGAGGTAGCGCTCCTCGCCCGTCTCGTCGGCGTCGAAGCGAGGGTCGGGTACCGAAGACGCGCCGATCAGCTTGATGGACTCGGGCTCGAACAGCTTGGAGTGCAACGGCTCGAATCGAAGCCCGATGTCCTCCGAGGCCTTCTCCTCCACGACCCCGTGCGTCCGGCGCGGCCGGTAGCCCTCCTGGACCTTCCCGAAGAGCAGGTCCAGCGACTCGTACAGGTAGAACCCCCGACGCGACTTCTCGTCCACCAAATCCCGCTCGGCGACGAGTTCGCCCAGCCGCCCCAGCCCGTACCCCTGCTGGTACTCCGGGTAGTCCGCCGGCAGGATGCCCAACTCCGGACGGGCCTCCGCGTACAGCAGGAACAGGATCCGGTACAGATACCGCAACGACTCCCGCGTCAGCTGCCTCCCCAGCTCGGGGAGCTCCATGACGTCCTCGGGCCGGACACCGTCGTTCTCACGGATGCGGTCCAGCACCTCGTTGGCGATCAGCTCGACGCTCGCCCGCAGTCCGTCGCGCAGGTCGCTCGACACACCCACCGCGTGCTTGGTGGACTTGTCGACCAGCTCCGCGAGCGGGTTCTCGCCGCCCGCCTCCGGCGTGCGCAGCGAGTCGGCGCCGAACAGCGCGGCCACCGTGTCGAGTTCGCCGCCGGCCTTGGTGTCGTTGCGCTCCAGGGCGCCGTCCAGCGAGACTGCGAGGTAGCGGCCCTCACCCCAGGTCATCCGGTCGGCGAGGACGACGACACCGCCCACCAGCAGCAGCACGTACCGGGGCGCGTCCTCGCACGCGAACAGGAACGAGGCGAGCTTCGACCCGGTGACGAGGCTGTGCTGCCCGTCCAGCACCAGCGGTTCGAGCAGGCGCCCCGACCCGTCCGGGTCGAGGGCCGCGTCCGGCTCGGCGGCCCAGCCGCAGTCCAACGCGACGAGGCCCTTCTCGCTGTGGGCAACCCGCACCTGGTGGGCCTGGTCGGCCCGCTCGACCGTGATCGTCCCGGGCTTGGCGTCGAAGCCTAGGGCCAGCAGCACCCGCGCGTTGAGCGCACGCACGCGCTCGCACCAGGCGGGGGAGCCGTAGGTGGTGGTGTCGTCATCGGCCGAGGCCTGGCCGTCGTCCGCCGCCTCCGCCCCGGCGAAGCCGGCCCGCGAGCGGAAGTAGGGGCGGCGCAGGGCCCGCAGGCCGGCCCGCGGGGTGACGGGCAGGGCGTCCGGGTCCTGCTCCGCGTCATCGGCCGCAGTGGCAGCCTTCGCCGCCTCCTCGCGCTCTTTCCACACGCTCAGCAGCCCGGACTTGAGGTCCTTGGGCAGGACCTCGGCCAGGTAGTGGGCGGAGAAGTAGTCGCCGCGGTTCACCAGGGAGTCGTACGTCATAACGGGTATCTCTCAGAGGTCAGACGGCCTGGGGCGGCGTGGGGGCGAGGACGGCGAGGACGCGGAGCAGCGGCCGGCCGGTGGTGAGCAGGGAGTCGGCGATGCCGGCGAGCCGCTGCTTGGTGCGCTCACCTGCGAGGGTCGGCTGCTCCCAGGCGCCGAGGCGGAGCCGGTACTTTTCGATCGGTTCGCGCAGCGGTTCGTCCCAGGCCTCCCGGTGGTGCTCCAGGAACGCCTCCGCACGCTCCAGCGCGGCGGGGATGCCGTCCTGGAGCCGGTCGACGGGCCAGTGCTTCAGCGGGTTGGCCATGGTGGGCCCGACGCCGGCGCGGCGGAGTATCGCCACCATGTCGTCGTCGACGGCACCGTCCCGGGTGACCGCCATCCACTTGACCACCGTGGGCCGGCCGAGGGCGTTGGAGTAGACGCCCTGGATGAGGTACGTGGGCTCGGCGACGTCCGCGGTGATGACCAGCGCCTCCTGGCGCCCGAGGCGTACGAGCACCTTGTCGGTGAGCCATTCCACCACCGGGTGGAGGTCGGTGAGCAGCGAGATCTCCGGCCAACTGGAGGTGGAGGACTCGCGGGCCCGCTGGAGGGAGTGTTCGGCGAGGCGGCGGTTGAGGGTGACGAGCAGGCGCTCGCGCAGCCGTTGTTCGCGGACGTAGTCGAGCGGGAGCGCCTTGAGCCGGTGGACGAGGTCGGCGGGCGGGCGGAAGGAGATCAGGCCGGAGGTCTCGTCGCGGTCCATCTCCAGGGTGCTCTGGGCGTCCGGGAAGACCTCGCGCAGGGCCTCGTCCAGGAACTCCCGGGTGGAGGCGAAAAGGCGCGGGACGTCGGCGCGCGGCACGGAGGTGTCCTCGCCGGTGGGCTCCTCGCCGACCGTTCCGAAGAAGTCGGCGAGGAAGTCGTCCATGCCTTCGGCCTCGCCGGCCTGGTCGGCCCGTGGGCGGTGCGCCTCCAGGGACTCGTCCACCGTGCGGCCGCGCAGCAGGTCCTGGATGAGCGACTTCTCCTCGGCCTCCGCGCGGTAGAGGCCGGTGACGGCCTCCGCGGTGCCGAGCTTCTGGTGGGTCTCGCGTTCGCGGTCGAGCAGGCGCTCGGCGACGAGGGTGTCGTCCTTGGCGCCCTCGATCTCGCTGGTGAGGATCAGCGCACGGAACTCGGGTGCGTGGGCCTGGCCGTAGCGGTCGATGCGGCCGTTGCGCTGCTCGATGCGGATCAGCGACCACGGCACGTCGTAGTGCACCAGTTGGCTGCACTGGCGGTGGAGGTTGACGCCTTCGGAGGCGACGTCGCCGGTGAGCAGCACGCGTACAGGGGTGTCGGCGAGGCCGAAGTCCTCGACGCACTGCATCTGCTGTTCGTCGCTGAGGCCGCCGTGCATGAGGCGGACGGCTCCGGCGCCCGCCCGGCCCTTGAAGCCGAGTGCTGCGGGGAGGACGGAGTGCAGCCATTCCAGGGTCTGCACGCGTTCGGAGAAGACGACCACGCGGGTGTCGGAGCCAGGCCCCACCCCGATCGCCCGCAGCTCGGAGACGAGCGCGGTGAACTTCGCCGAGTCCGTGTCGGACATCGCGCCCGCGAGGTCGCGCAGCCGGAGCAGGGCCTCCCGCTCCGCGGCCACCGCGGACTGGCTCTCCTTCTTCTCCAGGGTCTTGATCCGCGTTTCGACGGTGGCCTTCAGCGCGGCGGGCGAGGACAGGAAGGACTTGAGCAGGGTGTAGGGGAAGAGCGGTACGTCGCTGACCGACTTCCGGCCGTTGGAGGGCAGCCAGACCTCGGCCAGCTTCTCGAAGACCTTCTCCTCGGCCGGGGTGGCCGCGCAGCGGACCGATCGGGAGGGGCCGCGGTCCGCCCACTGCCCCTTCATCTGTTCGCGCACCTCCTGGCTGATCTTGGTGCGGCGGATGAAGAGGTGCTCGATGTCCTCGGCCCGGTAGTTCTCCGGGTCGCGGATGGCTGCCGGGTCGAGAAGACCGATGAGCTCGGCGAAGGACTTCGCGTCGCCGTTGTGCGGGGTGGCGGAGGCGAGGATCAGGGCGTCCGTACGCGGGGCCAGGATCTGGGCGAGTTGGTTGCGCAGCGAGCCGCGGTTGATCAGGTTGTGCGATTCGTCGATGACGACCGCGTCCCAGCTGATCCGTTCCAGGTGGTGCTTGTACTGGTCGGTGTTCTTCAGCGTGTCGATCGAGACGATGACGCGCTTGAAGTAGGTGAAGGGGTTGCGGCCGGCGGGGATCTCGCGCTGGATCCGTTCGATGCCGACCGAGTCCAGCCGGATCAGCGGAATCGCGAACCGCGTCCACAGCTCGTGCTGGAACTGCTCCAGCACGTGCTGCGGGGTGACGACGAGGATGCGGTCCCCGCGGCCGCGCCGGATCAGTTCGGCGAGGGTGAGCCCGATCTCCAGGGTCTTGCCGAGGCCCACCACGTCGGCGATCAGCATCCGGGGCCGCAGGTTGCGCCCGGACAGGGCGAGCTGGGCCGGCCGCTGCTGGTAGGGAAGGGGGTCCAGCAGGAAGGAGTCGGCGAGGGCGAGGCCGCGTTCGGACTGGGGCAGGGCGGTCCGGCGCAGGACGGCTTCGAGGAAGAGGCGGGAGCGGCGGAAGTTCGGCGAGTCGTCGGCGACGAGCTTCGTCTGCCGGGGATCGACCAGCTCGATCCCGTCCAGGGCGGTGAAGAAGACCGCCTCCTGGTCGCGGACGAAGTCCGAGACGCCGACCACTTCGACCCGGGCGCCGTCGTGCTCGGTGAGCGAGCTGTTCCGTACGAGCCACACTTCGTCCCGAACGAAGACCTGCGCGCCCGCCGGATACGGGTCCTCCATGGTCCCGGTCGGTTCGGCGCTGCTCAGCTCGGGGGTCACCCGCTGCCTCCTGTGGTCATCGTGTCGTGCGGTGGCGGCGGCCGTCCGCTGGGGACAGCGCACCAGGTGAAGAGCTTACGGCGAGTGCGGGGGAGGGCGGGCCGCACTCAGAACGGGGCCTTGGCCGCGTAGGCCTCGCGCAGCTGTTGAGCGGTGCGGCGGGCCTGCGGGGATCGTCGGGGCGGGCGGGGCGCCGGTGCCGAGGGCGGGGCGGGCGGCGCATCGGCGGGCGGGGCCGGCACCGCAGGGACGTCCTTGCGCGTCGGCGTGTAGTCGTGATCGCCGTGGGGTGCGGGGCCCGGCGGCGGGACGTCGGCAGGCGTGGGAACGGAGCCGCCAGGTGCTGGGGTCGTCACCGTGGTCGCGTCGGCCGGGGTGGGGGAGGGGGCCTGGACGGCCGGCGCCGTCGTTCCGGGCGCGGGGGCCGGAGGCGCCGAGGTCAGCGCCGTCAGCCGTCGGCGGGCCTGGGCGACCTTGAGCCCCTGGGCCTCGATGACGGAGCGGAACTGCTGGACCACGGAGGGCAGGGACGGCCGGTCCCCGGCCTCGTGGGCCAGCATCGAGGCCAGGACCGGCGACAGTTCGGCAGGGACGCCGGTCAGGTCCGGAGGCGTTTCCGGATCGGTGACCATGTGGAAGAGCACGTGGACGTTGGCGGCCTGGTAGGGGTACCGGCCGGTCAGCGCGAAGAGGAGGACCGCGCCCAGCGCGTACGCGTCGACCGCCTCGGTGAGCGGCTTCACGCCGTTGGCCTGTTCCGGCGCCATGCACATGGGTGTGCCGACGACCGTGTTCGGGGCGGTGAGCGATGAACCCGACTCGGCGAACACCGCGAGGCCGAAATCGATGATCTTGGGGCCGTTGGGTCCCAGCAGGACGTTCGCGGGCTTGAGGTCCCGGTGCAGCAGTCCTTGCTTGTGCACCAGGGCAAGGGCCTCGGCGAGAGTCGCGCCGAGCGAGGCGACCAGGACGGCCGGGAGCGGCCCGTACGCGGCCACGTGCTTGCGGAGGTCGGCGCCCTCCACGTACTCCGTGGCCAGCCACGGTGGCTCCGCCTCGGGATCCGCGTCCAGGAAGGCGGCGACCCGGTTCCCCCAGACGGTCTTCAGGACCTCGATCTCCTGGGCGAACCGCAGCCGGGTCTCCGAGTCGACCAGGGACGGCTTGATCACCTTGACCGCGGCCTGTTCCCCACCGGGGGACTCGCCGAGGTAGACCTGACCCATGCCCCCCTGGCCGATCCGGGCAAGGAGTTCGAAGCCACCGATCTCGGGCGGGTCCTCGGGGCTCAGGGGACTAGTCGTGTGCACGCCCATCCTCGTCGTGGTGCTGATCGGATACGTCCTGTGGCCACCGTAGTGGACGCCGTCCGGTCGAGCGGGTGGATCGGGAGACGCGACCGGGCAGCCGGCGGTGATGGTTCAGTGGGGCTCCAGGTGCCGGGCGATCGCGGCGATCTCGGCCAGGAGTTCCGCGGGCGGCCGCTCCAGATCCAGGGCATGCTGGTGGACCGTCACTCCGGCATGGCGCACCCGGTGCGACGTGCGCCGGGCGCTGCCCTTCGCGTACACGAGGTGACCCTCGGTGAGCCTCAGTGCGGTGCAGTAGGCGAGCATCTGGTAGAGGTCGGCATCCGGATAGCCGGCGGGCTTCTCGGCCTTGTACTTGGCGTCGGCGACGCCGCGGGGTGTTCCGTCGGGGCCGTAGTGGACGAGGTCGGGCCGCAGCCGGACGGCGCCGAGATCGTCGAGGTGGTGGTGCGGCTGGAGGCGGCAGTAGCCGTCGCTGTCGCGCAGCGCCTCCCGCAGGGCGACCGTGGTGAAGTCCTCGAACAGCTTGTTCATGTCGAACAGGAATCCGCTGGTGCGGACATCGCCCGCGCGGTGGTCCACGGACCCGCCGCGAAGGACGGCGGCGGCGAGGCGCAGCGCCGGTTGGTAGTGGGCGTTCAGCCGTGACGGCGTCCAGTCGGGCAGGGCCCGGCCGGGAACCAGACGGGTCGCGTCCGCCAACCGTGCGTGCTGGCGCAGCAGTCGGCGGCGCACGGCCGGAGCGACCCCCGGCAGTCGGAGCACGCGCTCGGTGGCGGCGCGGAGCAGGCGGTTCTCGGCCGTGTCGATGGTGAACCGGTCGTAGGTGACCTCCACCGGGAGCATCGAGCCGAGGCGGCGGCGGATCTGGTCGCCCTCGCGGATGCGGCCCCGCACGACCAGGCTGCTCTCGTCCGTGGCGCGGTAGCCCTTGAGCGGTCCTGTGCGGAGGGCCACGCGGAGCAGGCGCTCGAATGCGTGGGCGATGGCCGGCAGCAGTCCCTCCTGCTCGGCCAGCTCCACCGGGTCGTCCTTCCAGCCCCTGGGGTCGAGGGCGTACCCGAGCAGGAAGAAGAGCCGGGTGATCTTCAGTTTGGGGGTGATGCGCAGCAGTGTCGGCGTGCCACCCGGCACGAATACCGTCACCGCGCCGACCTTGCTGCCGGCCTTCAGCAGCCAGTGGCCGGGACGATCGGGATCGGGTGTTGCCGTGATGATCCGGGAGGCGGCCAGTGCCCGGCCGGCGGCGGAAGCGATGGGGAAGGAAACCGGGCGGGCGTGCTCGACGAGTTCGATGGCGGTCATGCGGTGGAGGCGCCGCGGCGGTGACGTATCGCCGCGCGAAGGGTTTCCAGCCCGTAGCGGGCTTCGACGTCGACGCCCTCGCCGTAGTGGTGTTCCTCCAGCAGGGGAAGGATCTTGGTGCGCCAGGTGCGTTCGAGCCCGCCCTCGCGGTGGACGCCCTTCTTCATCAGGTACGAGGGGCCGAACATGAACTCCGAATCGTCGACCCGTGCGTTGAGGGCGTCCAGGAGGTCGGCCGGCTCGTCGTCCTTGCCGACCGCCCTGAGCCATCGCCGCAGCAGTCCGCGGGTGGGTTCGACCCGGGGTGACAGTTCGACGAAGGCGAAACGGCGACGCATGGCTGCGTCGACCAGGGCGATCGACCGGTCGGCAGTGTTCATGGTGCCGATCACGAACAGGTTGGGCGGCAACGCGAAGTCGTCCCCGGAGTAGGTCAGACGCACGGACCTGTCCCGGTACTCCAGGAGGAAGTACAGCTCGCCGAAGACCTTGGCGAGGTTGGCCCGGTTCATCTCGTCGATGACGAGGAAGTGCGGTACGTGCTGGTTGCCCTCACGGGAGGCGAGGTCGGCCAGCTCGCGCAGCGGTCCGGGTGTCAGGCGGAACGCGACCTCCCGGGAGTCGGGGTCCTCCTGAGGCCGGAAGCCCTCGAAGAAGTCCTCGTAGGTGTAACTGGGGTGGAACTGGACCAGTTTGACCCGTTCGGGGCCGCCGCTCAGGAATTCGGCGAGCTTCAGGGCGAGGTGGGTCTTCCCTGTGCCGGGAGGGCCGTACAGGACCAGCTGCTGTTCGTCGCAGAGGAGATCGCGGATCTCCTGGAGCCATGCCCGGTCGTGCACGTGCAGCTCGTCGGCGAGATCCTGCCCGGGCTCGGGCAGTTCGGCCTCGCGAAGTGCGGCGGCGGGCGATCCGGTGCCCAGATCCTGCCCCATGAAGTCGGACAAGGGGCGGCCGCCAGCCGTCCTCCACACCTCCCAGCCGTTGACGCTGCTGCCGGTCAGGATCGAACCGGCGGCGGACGGAGAGGTGCACTCGACGTCCTCGGAGACCTCCAGCCATCCGGGCCACTGTTCGGACGGCTGGATCGTCCCGTCCTCGATCAGCTGCTGCCGGATCCGGTGGTACGTGTTCGTTCCCAGCGCGAACGACGGCACCACCTCGGAGCGCGCCGGCGACCCCGCCCTGATCACGAACTTCTGGATCCCACTGGCCCCGTCGGCCAGCAGACGGCCGTGCGCGACCGGGCCGCCCTTCGGTAGGCGCAGTTGGAACGCCGGATAGTGCTCGGACATGTTGCTTCCCGCCCCTGATGGCATGGTGTCGCCGAAGATCGTATCCGGACGGTGCGACAGGGCGGTCGGTGAGCATCGGTGGGCGGGGCGTCGGTTGGCACGCCGAACGGGACTGCTCCATGATCGCCCCTGAAGGAGTGCGGGCACTGAGGTAAGGGGTGGGCCATGGGTTCCGGACAGTCGACGGGCGTTGCACCGGAGGGGGACTGGCCGTTCGCGGTACTGATGCCGAGGAGGGACTTCCTCCGGGCCGCGGGACGGTTCGACGGCGACGCCACAGCCATGTTGCGGCAGTCGGTGGAGACGGCGGGAAGGGCGTTCGACGCACTCGACGCCTGCCATGAGGTGCTCGATCGGGCCACGATGAAGGCGAGGTCGATCGCCGAGGAACTGGGCCGCTGCCTGGTCGCCGAGAACGAGCACGAGGTCCCGAGGCTGCTCTTCCGCTTGCAGGGTCTCGCCGACCGGGTCCGACAGTCCGAGGAGATCCGGGCCGTGGTCAGCCGGATCCTGGGTCAGGGCGAGCAAGCGCCGGTGGCGTCCCGGACGGTGCCGCACCTGGCCGAGGAGCAGCTTCCCCGTGTGCCCACGCTCTACGAAGAGGAGGACGGAGCGCACTACGAGGATCTCGCAAGCATGCTGGAAGCCAAAGCCGAGAGACTCCCGGAGCGGGCGCACGCCGAGCGGGCGGCGCAGGTCGCCCGGCACCTGACGACCGTGGTGGCCGACATGGTGGAACAAGGCTTCGTGGACGAGGAGTTCACGGCTGCCGCGTTGAAGGAGGCCCGTTCTGCCTGTGCGTTGTGGTCGCGCTGCCTCGCCGAACGGCGCCGAGACCTTCAGTAGCCGCCGGCCGCGGGCCGCGGTACGGCTCCACCGGGAGCAGGCGCCGGCTTCGGCGAGGTGCGCGGCTGTGCTGTGGCGCTGCCCGCTCGGAGCTACTGCCGGTCGCTCCCCTGGAGGCCGGGGTGTCATGGGGTGAGGTGGTCGAATTCGGTGGTCCAGTCGATCAGGGCGCCCTCCGAGCCCTGGGGCACCAGGGGGAAGGTCTCCCGGCGGAGCCAGCGTCGGACCTGGCGGGAGGGGAGGTCGACGAGGACGACGCTGTGGACGCCGCGGAGCATGATGCGCAGCGAGGCGCGGCCGTGGCAGGTGCAGGGCGGCCAGACGCGGACGTCGCCGAGGCCGGCGGGCTTCTGCAGGCCCTCCCACAGGAGGTCGCGGGAGAACCGCCAGGTGCCCGCGTCCGCCGCGGGCCCGAGGAACTCCAGGGCGACGGCGAGCGGGTCGTCGCTGCGGTAGCCGAGGCGCACCGGGATGTCGACGGACTGGTGCTCGCCGAGGACCAGCCGGGCGTCGAGGGCGAGGTCGGTGCCGGTGGCCTCCGGGCGGGGCTGGGGGCTGGGGAGCGGGTGGTGGGTGGGCACGGGTTTCTCCTGGGGGCGGTGTCGGGGCGGGGGTCGAGAGCCGAGCGGGGCCGCGTGGGGGCCGCCCGTTCGGGGCGGGGCGCGCCGGACGGCCGGGGCCGGCGGCGGCGCGCGACGCTCTCGCCTCGGGCCCTGGGAGCTGCCGAGGAGCAGGGTGAGGCGGAATCGCTCCCCAGGCTAGGAAGCGGCGGTCGGCCCGGATGTTCCGGCCGTGCACCGCGAGCTGACGTTCCGCGCACCGTTCGCTCGGTGCGGAGGGCCGGGCGGGGGCTCCTCGTTGTGGTGTCCGCGTGGGGACGCGGTCGGAGGGCGGCGCGGCCGGTGGCCGTCCTGCTGTTGCGCACGTCATCAACTGGGCTACAGGAAAGGCGAATTGGCGGACCATGGAATTCCAGGAGCGGCGCGTGCGGGGCCTTGTCCGGCCGTGGCCGCCGTCCGTGGAACCGCCGATTCCTCGCTTTGTCGAAGGTTTGTCCATCCCGTTTCGCTCCTTGTATGAAGGGCGCCGGGAGGATTTTGATCATGCAGAGGTGGAACCAGCGCTCGCGTTCGGGAGGCGAGGCGCTCCAGACGTTGGTGGACGGCCTGGCCGAGGAACTGGGACGTTCCGTCGTCCTCGACGACCCGTTGGTGCGGATGGTCTGCACCAGCCGGCACTTCGGCGACGAGGACCGGGTGCGCGTGCGCACGCTGCTGCAGGGCATCGCGGACGACGAGGCCATCCGCTACGTGCTGTCGCAGGGGGTCGCCCAGTGGACCAGGCCCGGGGTCCTGCCGGGCCGCGACGACCTGGGGCTGCAGCCGCGCTACTGCGTCCCGGTCCGCGAGCGGGGCCACATGCTGGGCATCCTGATGGTCGTGGCCGCGGGGGAGCCCCTCACCGCGGCCGAGACCGCCGCCATCGACCGGGTCGCCCGCGCCGTGGCGATCGAGATGTACGCCGAGCAGCTGGCCTCGGACGACGACGAGGAGCAGATCCGGCGGCTGGTGAACCAGCTGGTCGGCTCGGACTCGGCGCGGCGCTGCGCGGCGCACCAGCGGCTGCTGGACGACGGGCTGCTGCCGGCCGGCCCGCACGTCGTGGTGACCAGCGTGGCCGTCTCCGACCAGCGGGGGCCGTCCGGGCAGATCGCGGTGGCGCTGCGCGGTGCGCTGGAGCCGTTCCGGCAGACCCGTACGGCCCGCGGCCTGGCGGCGGTCGAGCAGGACCGGGCGGTCCTGGTGCAGGTCTTCGAGCGCGAACCGGCGGCGGAGGACCTGGAGCAGCAGTGCCGCGCGGTCGTCCGCTCCCTGAGGACCTTCCTGGGCCCGGAGCCGGCCGCCGTGGTGGGCGTGGGCGGACGCCGGACGGCGCTCGCCGACGCCTGGATCTCCCACGACCAGGCCCGGGTGGCGGCCCGCGCGGCCCGCCGGCTGCCCCGGCTGGAGGGCATCGCCGACTGGGAGCGGCTCGGGGAGTACGCGGTGTTCCTCCAGCTGCCCGACAGCGCGCTCAACGCCTCCCTCCTGCCGGTGCCGCTGCGGCGCCTGCTGGACGGCGGCGGCAACGCCCGGCTGGAGGAGACCCTGCGCTGCTTCCTGGAGAACGCCGGCTCGGTGCCCAAGACCGCGGAGGCCCTGGAGGTCCACCGCACCTCGCTGTACTACCGCCTGCGCCAGATCCAGGAGATCACGGGCCTGGACCTGGACGACGGCGCGCACCGCCTGGTGCTGCACATGGGGCTGCGGCTGCGGGACCTGCTGGAGGCCGGTCCGGAAGCGGCGCCGAAACCCCCGGTTGCTACAGAGCGATGAAGCTTCGTCGGGCAATCCCTACGTCGGTCGGTGGCCAACGGGTTCAGCCCACCGCGAGAATCGTCACCACGAGCTGCCGCTCATCCCCCGGCGGCCCGCGGGTCCCGGACTCCCCGGACCCGCGAGCCGAAACGAACGGACAAGAACGAGCACCATGCACGAACTGATCACGAACGACGGTGTGCGCCTGGCCTACCGCGACAGCGGCGGCGACGGAGTCCCGCTGGTGATGCTCCACGGTTGGGGGCAGACCCAGGAGATGTTCCGTCACCAGGTCGGGGGGCTGGCACCGGGCCGGCGCGTCGTGACGGTGGACTTCCGCGGCCACGGCCGCTCCGGCAAGCCGCGCCACGGCTACCGCATCGCGCGGCTGGCCCGCGACGTCCTCGGCCTGGTCGACCACCTGGGCCTGGACGCCTTCGACGCGCTGGGCTGGTCGATGGGCGCCTCGGTGTGGTGGAGCCTCATCGACCAGCAGGGCACCGGCCGCATCCGCCGGCTCGTCCTGGTCGACCAGCCGGCCGCGGTGGCGGCGGTGCCCTGGATGACGGAGGGGGAGCAGCGCGAGTCCGGCGCCATCTTCGACGTCGCCGGGCTGCTGGAGCTGGGCGCCGCGCTGGCCGGCCCGGACGGGGAGAAGGTCCGCGAGGACTTCGTCCGCTCGATGTTCAGCGGGGACACCGACCCGGGCCTGCTGGCCTTCGTGGCCGAGCAGATCCGCGCCACCCCGGCGTACGCGGGCGTCCCGCTGCTCTTCGACCACTGCGCCCAGGACTGGCGCGACGTCCTCGAGTGCGTCGACGTGCCGACCCTGGTGCTCGGCTGCGAGGGGAGCCACGTCGACCCGGCCTCCCAGCGCTTCATCGCCGAGCGGATCCCCGGCGCCCGCCTCCACGTGTTCCCGAAGTCCGTGGCGAGCTCGCACTTCCCGTTCCTGGAGAACCCCGGCGAGTTCAACGCCGTCGTGGAGAAGTTCCTCTCCTGAACGCCCCGCCGCCGCGTCGGCCCAGCGGCGCGGCGGGCCACTTCCCCTGCACCTGAACGATTCGAAACCGGTCGGAGCCTCCCGTGATCCCGTCGGGTCCCTCACCCATGCCCGAAACCCCCGCGCCCGAAGCCGAAGTCCACCCCCTCGACGGGGTCGCCCACGACAGCGGCAACGGCGTCATCGACGTCCTCTCCCCACCGCCCGGGACCGATCCCGAGGACTGCCTCTACGTCGCCCTGCACGTCCGCGGCGCGGCCTCGGTCCGCCGCCAGGGCGTCAGCACCGCGCTCGCCCCCGGGGACCTGCTGATCGGCACCACCGTCCACCCGGCGGGCCTGCTGCAGGAGGTCGGGTGCCGGATGGTCCACTTCCGCGTCCCCTGCTTCTACCTGGGCGTCCGGCACGGCGACGTCCGGCGCACGGGCGGCCTGATGGCGCGCGGGAGCGAGGGCGTCGGCTCGCTCGCCTCCCAGTTCCTGCGCACCCTCGCCACCCGGACCCGGACCCACCGCGCCCGGCCGGGCGACCACCTCGCCCGCAGCGTCTCCGACATCGTCGCCATCCTGGTGACCGAACTGCTCGAACGGGAGAGCCCGGAGCACCCGAGCGGCTCGGCCGGACTGCTGGCGCGGATCCGCGCCCACATCGAGGAGAACCTCGCCGACCCGGACCTCGCGCCGGAGTCGATCGCCCGCTCGCAGCACATCTCGGTGCGCTACCTCCACAAGCTCTTCCAGCAGGACGGGACGACCGTCGGCCAGTGGGTCCGGCAGCGGCGGCTGGACGCCTGCCGCCGGGAGCTGGAGCGCCCGTCCCGCCGGCAGACCAGCGTCTCCGCCGTCGCGCACCGGTGGGGCTTCGTCAGCCACTCCCACTTCAGCCGGGCGTTCCGCGACGCCTACGGGGTCTCGCCCCGCGAGTGGCAGGCCTACGCCGCGCAGACCGACGGCCGCAGTCCGGCCTCCTGACCCCCTCCGCCCGGCGCCGCCGACGCCACGTTCAGCCGACGCCACGTCCCGTCGACCGGTGACGACGGGCCGACCGCCGACCGGTGACGACGGGCCCCGCCCGTCGACCGGCGGGACGTGGCACCGGTGCCATCCGAAAGGCAGCCATGCACCCCACCCGGCCCACCGTCGTGCTCGTCCACGACGGCTGCTCCGACGCCACCACCTGGTTCGGCGTCATCGCCGAACTGCACAGACGCGGCCTGACGGTCCTCGCCGTCGCGAACCCGCTGCGCGGACTGGCCCACGACGCCGCCTACCTGGCCTCCGTCGTCGCGGGCATCGACGGCCCCGTCGTCCTGGCCGGCCACTCCTACGGCGGCATGGTGATCACGGAGGCCGGGGGCGCCCCGAACGTCGTGGCGCTGGTCTACGTGGCCGCCTACCTCCCCGACGTCGGCGAGAGCTACGACGTGCTCGCGAGCCGCTTCGACCCCTCGCCGCTGATCCCGCGGCTGCGGCGCTCGGAGTTCACCGTCGGGGGCACCGACCGGGCGACGGAGCTCACCGTGCCGGCGGACTGCTTCCGGCCGCTGGTGGCCGCCGACCTCGACGCGGAGGTGGCCCGGGTGCTGGCCGCGCTCCAACGCCCTGCCGCGGAACGGGTGTTGACCGACGTGCCGACGGTGGCCGCCTGGCGCACCACGCCCTCCTGGGCCCTGGTGACGGGGGCCGACCAGGCGCTGCCGCCGTCGATCCAGCGCTTCACCGCGGAGCGGGCCGGCGCCGTCGTGCTCGAACTGCCGGACGCCTCCCACGCGGTGGCCGTCTCCCGGCCGAGCACGGTCGCCGAGTTCATCCACGACGCCGCCAGGTCGGCTTCGGCCCGGCCGGGGAGGAACGCGGGCGAGGGGTACGGCACCTGACGGGTGGCGGGGCGGAGCGCTACCTGACGGGGGCGGAGCGCTACCTGACGGGGGCGGACGCGGACGAGCGGAGGCCCGCGGGCGGGCGGCCGGGCGACGTCTGTGCCCGGCCGCCCATCCGCTCGTCCGCGATCCCGCCGGTCACCGAGCGGTGTGGATCTCCGCGATGTAGCCGCCCGGGAACCGCACCATCGCGCTGTCCCGGCCGTCCGCCCGGACCGGCCCCGACAGCACCGAGGCGCCGGCGGCCTTCGCCCGCTCCAGGGTGGTGGCGACGTCCGGCACGCCGTAGCCGGTGAGCTCCCGGCCGAACGGGTGGGGCAGATGGCCGTCGGTCACCGCGACCGTGGTGGTGCCGAACCCGGAGGTGAGGCGGATCAGCCGGTAGGTGGTGCCGGGCAGGCCCAGGGCGGCGCCGTCGGCCCTGCGGTCGTCGGAGACGATCCGGCCGCCGGTGAAGGAGAGGTAGCTGTGCAGGAAGGCGCCGACCGCGTCCGGTGAGAGGTAGAGCCGGTTCTCCGGCACGCTCGCCAGGGCGGGGTAGGACGGCGGCGTGGTGTGCACGTAGAGCTGGGCGCTGACCCCGCCGGGGAACTGGACGACGGCGTCGCGGCCGATCGGGTCGGCGAACGGCGCCACGGTGACGGTCGCGCCGTCGGCCCGGGCGGCGCGGACGGCCTGGTCGAGGTCGGTCACCAGCCAGCCGGTGCGTTCGGTGCCGAAGGGGTACGGGACGGGCGTGGTGAAGTCGAACACCGACAGCGTGCCGACCGGGGACACCACCAGCTCCGACAGGGTCCGGCTGGGGGTCGGGGTCACCTGGGTGGAGACCGGGCCGATCGTGGTTCCGCCGAAGGTGGACGTCCAGCTGGTCACGAAGGCCTACTCGGTGCCGGGCTCGACGTAGACGTGGGTGGAGTCGTACTGCGGACCGACGGCGAACTGCCGGTGGGCGCCCGGCGGTTGCGCGGCGGGGGCGTTCCCGGCCGCCGAGGCGGCGGGAGCGGCCGTCAGGGCGGCGAGCGCCGCCACCAGTGGGACCAGACGACGGGCTAAGCGGGGTTCCACGGGGACCTCCTGGTCGTGGCGCGCGCCCGGCGTCCGCTGGGAGCGGTGCCTGGCGCGGGTCGGGGGTGGCCGGTACCGCCGTCGCCCGGGCCCGGGGGGCGGCGACGGCGGTACCGGCGTGGGTGCGGACGGCCGCGCTCGGGGGTGTGGCGGCCGTCCGGGCTACTTGGCGAGGAAGGCCAGCAGCGCGGCGTTGACCTCTTCGGCGTGGGTCCAGAGCAGACCGTGCGGGGCGCCCTCGATCTCGACGTAGTCGGCGGCGGGGAGCGCCTTGTGGAAGACGCGGGCGGTGTTCTCGATCGGCAGGGTGCGGTCGCCGGTGCCGTGCAGGATCAGAGCGGGCACGTCGATGCGGGCGACGTCGGCGCGGAAGTCGGTGTACCAGGTGGCCGGCGCGGCCGAGGCGGCGAAGGCGCCGCCGGACGCGGCGACGTTCCAGCTGTTGCGGACGGCCTCCTCGCTGATCCGGGTGCCGAGGTTCTCGTCCAGGTTGTAGAAGTCCTTGAAGAAGTCGGTGTAGAAGGCGAAGCGGTCGGCCTTCACCGCCGCGACGACGCCGTCGAAGAACTCCTTCGGGGCGGCGCCCTCCGGGTTGTCGTCGGTCTTCAGCAGGTAGGGCTCCAGCGAGGCCAGGAAGGCGACCTTGGCGATCCGCTCGGAGCCGTAGGTGGCGACGTACCGGGCGGTCTCGCCGGTGCCCATCGAGAAGCCGACCAGGACGGCGTCGCGCAGGTCGAGGGTCTTCAGCACGGTGTGGAGGTCGGCGGTGAAGGTGTCGTAGTCGTAGCCGGTGGTCGGCTGCGAGGACCGGCCGAAGCCGCGGCGGTCGTAGGTGACGACCCGGTAGCCGGCGTCCAGCAGGGCGGCGCTCTGGCGCTCCCAGGAGGCGCCGTTCAGCGGGAAGCCGTGGATGAGCACGACCGGCTGGCCGGTGCCGTGGTCCTCGTAGTAGAGGTCGATGGAGGCGGAGTTCTCCTGGCCAACGGTGATGTACGGCATGGGGGGTGTTCCTTTCCTTGCGGCAGCGTCTGGCTGCGACGTGGCCCACGCTAGGCCCGGCCGCCGCCGGCCGGTTGCCTCTGAGAGCACCCCGAATCGTCCGAGAGCGCTGCGGCCGGGCGCACCGGCGGCCCGGCCCCGGATCCGGCCCCGGCCCCGGTGCCCGGTGCGCTGGCCGACCGCAGGCAGTGCGCCGTCGGAACAGGCCCCGGGCCCGCGCGTTCCTAGCCTGGGGGCGACAGCCGCCAGTGATCCGGAGGCCTCTGGCGAGGCCCCAGTGAGGACCCTTCATGACGACCAGAGACACGCCCACCGTCGTACTGGTGCACGGCGCCTTCGCCGATGCCTCCAGCTTCGCCGAGGTCATCCCGGAACTGCTGGCCGACGGGCTGGAGGTGGTGGCGCCGGCGGTGCCCAACCGCAGCCTGACCGGGGACGCCGCGTACCTCGCGTCGGTGGTCCGGCGGATCCCCGGGCCGGTGGTGCTGGTCGGCCACTCCTACGGCGGCGCGGTGATCACCGTGGCAGGCACCGAGGAGAACGTCGAGGCGCTGGTGTACCTGGCGGGTTACGCGCTGGAGGAGGGCGAGAGCCTCGGCGAGCTGCAGGGCCGCTTCCCGGACTCCGACCTCGCCTCCGCCCTGGTGTACGCCCCCTTCCCGCTGGAGGGCGGGGACGGCGAGGGCACCGACGTGTCGGTGGAGGTCGACCGCCTTCCGGCGATCTTCGCGGCCGACGTCGACCCCGGGCTGGCCCGGGTCCTCGCCGTCTCCCAACGTCCGCTCGCCGCAGCCGCGTTCGGCGAGGCCGCGCCCACCGCCGCGTGGCGGACCAAGCCGTCCTGGGGGGTCGTCGCCACCGCCGACCGGACCCTCAACCCCGAGGTCCAGCGGTTCGGCTACCAGCGGGCCGGCATGACCACCGTCGAGGTGGACTCCTCGCACCTGGTGATGCTCTCCCACCCCGGACGCGTCGCCGACGTGATCCGCGAGGCCGTCCGGTCCACGGCCAACTGACCGTCCCCGCAACCACCCCAGCCCCAGGAGCACCCATGACCAGCCAGCCACGCCTCCACCAGCACGGTCCCGAGATCCAGGAGTTCGGCACCGTCACGCAGCTGCCGATCGCGCTCTCCCACGACGCCCGGCAGTACTCGTGCCAGCGGCTCAACCGGGTCCTCGCGGACACCCAGTTCCTGTACGCGCTGTACAAGAAGTACCACTGGGGCATGCGCGGGCCGACCGCCTACCAGCTGCACCTGCTCTTCGACAAGCACGCCCAGGAGCAGCTGGAGCTGGTCGACGCGCTCGCCGAACGGGTGCAGAGCCTCGGCGGCGTCGCGGTGGGCGACCCCCGGCACGCCGCCCAGATCACCGGCGTGCCGCGCCCGCCGGACGGCGTCGAGGGGGCGCGGTCGATGCTCTCGCGGCTCCTCGACGCGCACGAGACCATCCTGGCCGACGTCCGCGACGCCGCCGCCCGTACGGCGAAGCTCGGCGACGACGGCACCCAGGACCTCCTGGTCTCGCAGATCATCCGCACCGGCGAGACCCAGGTCTGGTTCCTCGCCGAGCACCTGGTCGTCACCCCCGGTACCGGGGAGTGACCGCGGGCCGGGCCTGTTCGTCGGCAGGCCCGGCTCCGCACAGTGCCGGGCCCGTTCGTCGGCGGGCCCGGCACTTCTCCGTTTCCGTCCCCAGCCCCCGGAGGTCCTGTGCCCGTGCCCGGACGCCAGCCGTTCCCCGACCAGGGCCCCACGGCGGGCGCGGACTGTGCCGTGCTCACCGTCGCCGCTCAACTCCACATCGGGGAAGGGCAGTTCATCGACCTCCCGGTGCGCTTCGGCTACCGCGGCGCCGAGCCGTTCTCCGTGGTCATGGAGTTCCCCGGCTCCGATCCCGCGGTCGGCACCTGGGAGTTCTCCCGCGACCTGCTGTGGAAGGGCCTGCACCGGCCGGCCGGGACGGGCGACGTGCGGATCTCCCCGCCGTGCCGCTGCCACGGCCGCCGGCGGCTGCGGATCACGCTGCGGGGGGACGACGGCACCGCCTCGATCGACGTCCCGGTCGGGCCGGTGCAGGGCTGGCTGCGCGAGAGCTTCGCCCTCGTGCCGCGCGGTCGCGAGGCCGAACTGATCGACTGGGACGCCGAGTCGAGGCGACTGGTGGACGGTCGCTGAGACCGGATCCGGTGGGGGAGCGCGGATCGGCCCCCTGGAGGAGGGAGCGCCCACGGGTGCTCCCTCCTCCAGGGGGCCGAAGGCCTTCCAGGGGACGTCGGCTTCCAGAGGCCGACACCGGGGCGCCCAACGGGCTCGGGCCCCCTGGAAGGTGTCCCTTCCGAGGGGCCCGAGCCCGTTGTGTCCCGGCCGCTTCGGCCGTGGTGCGCCGTTTCGGCCGTGATGCGCCGCGTCAGCGGCGGTGCAGCGCGAGCCGGGTGGCCAGGCCGCCGCCGACACCGGCGACCACGGCCGCGGGCAGGCACCACAGCGGCCAGGCGGCGAGGCCGAGGGCCCCGTCGAGTGACCACTGGCCGGGGCCGGTGGCGGTCAGCGCCGCGCCGATGACGATCAGGACGAACGGGAACTCGTACCCGTCGTGCTGGACCCACAGTCCGTGGGGCCACTTGACCGTCAGGGCGACGGTCATCACGCCCATGACGCCCGCCCCGGCCAGCGGGGTGAGCAGGCCGGCGGCCAGCATCAGCCCGGCCCCGATCTGGGTGCCGCCGGCGGCCACCGCGGTGAGCCTGCCACCGCGGAAGCCGTCGCCCCGGAACTCGGCGCTGCCGCCCTCCAGTCCGCCGCCGCCGAGGTGGAAGCTGACCTTCTGGACGCCGTGGCCCGCGATCAGCAGGCCGACGACCAGGCGCAGCAGGAGTAGACCCGTGTTCATGATGGGAGGCTCCGTCAGCCGGCGGCGTGCGGGTTGATCATCGACTGGGCGTAGAAGACGCCCAGGCCGTAGGCGCCGGCGTGCTCCTTGACCAGGTCCGTCACGGCGACGTAGGTCTCGCTGCGGGCCCAGTCGCGCTGCAGCTCCAGCAGGACCTGCACCCAGGTGACGGGCACGGCGCCGGCGGCGGTCATCCGCTGCAGGGCGTGCTCGTGGGCCAGCGGGCTGACGCCGCCGGAGGCGTCGGCGACGACGTAGACCTCGTAGCCCTGGTCCAGCGCGGACAGCGCCGGCAGGACGAGGCAGACCTCGGTCCACAGGCCGGACAGGATGATCTTCTTGCGGCCGGTGGCCTTGACGGCCTCGACCAGGGCCTCGTCCTCCCAGGCGTTCATGCTGGTGCGGTCGATGACCTCCTGGTCGGGGAAGACGGCCTTCAGCTGCGGCAGGATCGGGCCGGAGAAGGACTCGGCGGCGACGGTCGACAGGACCACCGGCACGTCGAAGATCTTCGCGGCCTTGGCCAGGCCGACGGTGGAGTTGATGATGGCGGTGCGGTCGCCGCTGCCGGTGCCGAAGAACATCTGCGGCTGGTGGTCAACGAACAGCATCATCGCGTTGTCCGGGGTCAGCAGGTCCGGGCTCGGCGCGGCGTGGACGTTGGCGAAGTCGACCATGATGGTTCTCTTTCCTTGGGAATGCAGGGAGTTGACACTGCGTCAGACGTTGGCCGGATCGGCTCGGCGTCACGTTGACGACATTAGACCGCGGCGCTCCGGCGGTTCTGCCCGCTCTGTGCCCGGGACTGTTCCGACAACGCACCACCGGCCGGCCCCGGCCCCCCGCTCACCGGAGTGCACTGCCGGGCAACCGGTCATGCGCTGCGAAGTCCCTTCCGTGCCGCCCGCTGCCTAGGTTCGACGCACGGCCCCGCGCCCGAACGGCCCGCGGCCCGCGCCGAGACACCTCCGCGACCGCGCACCGGAACGCCCCCGCGCCGGAGCGCCCCCGCGCCGGAGCGCCCCCGCGGCCCCGCGCCGAAACAGCACTGAACGAAGGGACCCCCCTTGTCCACCATGCCCGTCGCCGGAATCCGCCCCGGGACCCCCGACCAGCCCGCCGACCTCGTCGTGCGCAACGCCAAGGTGTACACCAACGATCCGCGTCGCCCGCAGGCCACCGCCGTGGCCGTCCGGGACGGACTGATCCAGGCGGTCGGCGACGACGCCGACGTCGTCCCGCTGGTCGGCCCCGGCACCCGGGTGGTGGACGCGCTCGGCCGCCGGGCCGTCCCCGGCCTCAACGACGCGCACCTGCACGTCATCCGCGGGGGCCTCAACTACGTGCTGGAGCTGCGCTGGGACGGCGTCCGGACGCTGCGCGAGGCCCTGGCCATGCTCCGGCTGCAGGCCGAGCGCACCCCGCCCGGCCAGTGGGTGCGGGTGGTCGGCGGCTGGTCCGCCGACCAGTTCGCCGAGCGGCGCCTGCCCACCCTGGCCGAGCTCAACGCCGCCGCGCCCGACACCCCGGTGTTCGTGCTGCACCTCTACCAGTCGGCGCTGCTCAACAAGGCCGCGCTGCGCGCCGCGGGCTTCACCCGGGACACCCCCGATCCGGCCGGCGGCCAGATCGTCCGCGGACACGACGGCGAGCCGACCGGCCTGCTGATCGCCGCCCCCGGCGCCCTGCTGCTCTACTCCACCCTGGCCAAGGCGCCGACCCTGGACGAGGCCGACCGGATCGGCTCCACCCGGCACTTCCTGCGCGAGCTGAACCGCTTCGGCCTCACCTCCGCGATCGACGCCGCCGGCGGCTTCCAGAGCTTCCCCGAGAACTACGGCACCGTGATGGAACTCGCCCGCCGCGGTGAGCTGAGCCTGCGCATCGCCTACCACCTGTTCCCGCAGACCGCCGGGCAGGAACTGGACGACCTCCGCCGGTGGGTCGACACCGTGCGCCCCGGCGAGGGCGACGCGTGGCTGTGCCTCAACGGTGCGGGGGAGAACCTCACCTGGGCCGCCGCCGACTTCGAGAACTTCACCGAACCCCGGCCGCAACTGGGCGCCTACGAGACGGAGTTCGAGAAGGCCGTCCGGCTGCTCATGGAGAACGGCTGGGGCTTCCGGCTGCACGCCACCTACGACGAGACCATCCGCCGCGACCTCGCCGTCTTCGAGAAGCTCGCCGCCGAGGGCCTCTTTCCGCAGGGCAACCGCTGGCTCTTCGACCACGCCGAGACCGTCAGCCCGGACAGCCTCGACCGGATCGCGGCGCTGGGCGGAGCCGTCTCCGTGCAGAACCGCCTCTCCTTCCAGGGCGAGGCCTTCGTCTCGCGCTACGGCGCCCCGGCCGCCGCCGAGGCCCCGCCGCTGCGCGCGATGCTGGACCGCGGCCTGACCGTCGCGGCGGGCACCGACGCCACCCGGGTCTCCTCCTACAACCCGTGGGTCGCCCTGCACTGGCTGGTCTCCGGACGGGCGGTCAGCGGTCGGCGCCTGGCGGCCGGGCACAACCGGCTCGGCCGCGAGCAGGCCCTGGAGCTCTACACCCTGGGCGGTGCCCGGCTCACCGGCGAGGAGGACGTCAAGGGGCGTCTGACGGTCGGCAGTTACGCGGACCTGGCGCTGCTCAGCGCCGACTACTTCACCGTCCCCGAGGCCGACATCCCGCACATCGAGTCCGTCCTCACCGTCGTCGGCGGCCGCATCGTCCACGCCGTCCAGGAGCACCAGGGGCTGGCCCCCGAGCTGCCCGAGGTGTCGCCGTCCTGGAGCCCGGTCACCCGCTTCGGCGGCTACCAGGCCACCCCCGCCCCCAGCCCGGCCGCCGGCGTCCAGCAGGCCGAAGGCGTGCTGGAGGCCGTGGCGGCCTCCGGCGAACAGCTCGCCTGGCGTACCGCCCGCGGCCTCGCCCTCCCCGGGCAGCCCCAGGTGCCGCTGGACCCCTGCTTCTTCTGACGCGCCCGCCGGTTCCGTCACGGGGCACCGCCCGGACCGGGCGGTGCCCCACCCGCGTCCCCCTTCCCCTCCCGCACGAGGAGCCGTCGTGACCACCCCACCGCCGCCGCAGCCGTCCGGACCGCACGTCCACGACCGCCACCCCCTGGCCCTGGCCCTGTTCGGCCTCACCCTGGTCAGCGGCCTCATCGACGCCGTCAGCTACCTCGGTCTCGGCCACGTCTTCACCGCGAACATGACCGGCAACGTCGTCGTCATCGCCTTCGCCCTGGCCGGCGCACCCGGCTTCTCCGTCGCCGGCTCGCTGACCTCGCTCGTCGCCTTCCTGCTCGGCGCGGGAGTCGCCGGCCGGATCGCGACCCGGCAGAGCGCGGTCCGGCGCCCCGCGCGGCTGCGCGCGGCCTTCGTCCTGGAGGCGGTGCTGCACGCCGCGGCAGCCGCCGTCCTCTTCGTGCACAGCCCCGACGGGGCCGCGCAGTACCCGGTGATCGCCCTGCTCGCGCTGGCCATGGGCATCCGCAACGCCACCGTCCGGGGCCTGGGCATACCGGACCTCACCACCACCGTGCTCACCCTCACCCTGACCGGCCTGGCCGCCGACTCCCGGCCGGCCGGCGGCAGCGCCCCCCGCCAGCGGCGCAAGGTGCTCTCCGTCGTCACCATGCTGGCCGGCGCCGCCCCGGGCGCGGCCCTCGTCCTGCACGGGCAGATCGCCTGGGCCCTGGTCGCCAGCGCGGTCCTGGCGGGCGCCTCCGTCCTGCTCTACCGCGAGTGACCGGCTCCACGGCGAGTGACCGGCTGCACCGGGAGTGACCGGCTCCACCGGCGCATGACCGGGGCCGGACGCACCGCCCCGCCCGGTGGCCGACGGGGCGTTCCGGCCGCCCGGCCCGCGACCTCGGGAGCGGTTCCGACGGGCGGTAGCCTTGGGTGCCCGGCGAGCGGCCCGGCCGGCCCGAGGGAGAGAAGCAGTGGCGGAGGACAGGCGGTTCCCGATCCTGGTCGGTCGGCAGCGGCAGACGGAGCTGCTGACCGCGGCGCTGGTCCAGGCCGTGGACGGCGCCAGCGGTTCCACCGTCCTGCTGCACGGTGACGCCGGGGTCGGCAAGAGCACCCTGGTGGCCTGGGTGGAGCGGGCGGCGCGCGAGCGCGGGTTCACCGTCCTGCGCGCGGTCGGCACCGAGGCCGAGACGGACCTCGCGTTCGGCGCCCTCCACCAGGCGTTCTGGTCGCTGCTCCAGCGTTCCGACGCGCTGTCCGGGCACCAGCGGGAGGCCCTGGAGAGCGCCTTCGGCGTCCGCTCCGGGACCCCGAGCGGCTTCGCCGTCGGCGCCGCCGCCCTCGCCCTGCTGGAACAGGCGGTGCGGACCGCCCCGGTGCTGCTGGTCCTGGACGACCTGCACTGGATCGACTCGTCCAGCGCGACCGTCTTCGCCTTCCTGCACCGGCGGTGCGCCGAGCTGCCGGTGGTGATCGTCGGGGCCACCCGCCCGGACGGGCCGGCCGTCCAGACCTGGTCGGCCGAGGCCGTCGACGTCCCGGCGCTGCCCCAGGAGGACGCGGCCGTGCTGCTGGGCACCTGCTACCCCGAACTCGCGGCGCCCGCCAGGGAACGCGTGCTGACCGAGGCGGCCGGGAACCCGCTGGCGCTGGTGGAGCTGCCGCGCCAGCTGGCGGCCGCCCAGCAGCGGGGCACCGCTCCGCTGCCCGAGCGGCTGCCGCTGGGGCGCAAGCTGGAGCGGATGTTCACCGAACGGCTGGGAACGGTGACCCCGGAGGTCGGCCGGATCCTCCTGCTCGGCGCCCTGGCCGCCGGCCCGGACTCCGGCAGCGCCGAGTGGCTCCGCGCCCTCGCCGACGAGAACGCGCGGGAGATCCTGGAACGGATCGAGGCGGACGGCCTGGCCCGGCTCGACCCGGCCGGACAGCTGGTGTTCCGTCACCCCCTGGTCCGCACCGCCGTGGTCTCCGCCGCCTCCGACACCGCGCGCCGGGAGGCGCACCGCGCGCTGTCCGACGCCCTGGCGCCGGACGACCCCCGCCGGCTGGTCCACGAGGCCGCCGCCGCGCTGCTGCCCGACGACGACCTCGCGCGCCGCCTCCAGGAGGCCGGCCACGACCTCGCCCGCCGGGGCGGCGAGGCGGAGGGCGCGCTGCTGCTCGAACGCGCCGCCGCCCTCAGCCCCAGCCCCGGCGACCGCGTCCGCAGGCTCACCGCGGCCGCCGTGATGTCGGCCCGCGGCGGGCAGCTGCGCCAGACCGCGGCCCTGGTGGAGGAACTGAGGACCGGCACCGTGCCGCCGGACGTCGCCCCGCTGTTCTCGTACGCGGTGGTCTACGCGGACCAGAGCCACCACGTCGACTTCGAGTCCTCCGCCGCGCTGCTGCCCGCGGCCCTGGACACCCTGACCGCGCCGGGCGCCGACACCTTCGGCGGGCTGGTCGAGCAGGTGTACTTCAAACTCCTCCTGGCCGCCAGCTACACGGACGACCCCTGGGCCTGGCGCGCCCTGGAACGGCACCGGGAGAACGTCTCCGAGGCGGGCCGGCTGTGCCTGCGGGCCTGGACCGACCCGGCCCCGGGCGCGGCCGACGACCTGCTGGCGACGGCCGAGGGCATGACCGAGGAGCAGGAGGTCGGCGCGGCCTGGCTCCTGCTGTGGACCGCCTCGGCGCTCGACTGCCCGGTGGGCGACCTCTGGCAGCGCTTCGCCGGCCTGCACGGCTACGCCATCGAGGGTTCGGTGGCCAAGGCCAGGGCCCACCAGGACTACCTGCTCGGCCACTGGGACCGCGCCGCCGTCTGCCTGCGGGAGGCCGAGATCGCGGACGAGCTCGGCTACCACACCAACGCCCTGATGTTCCGCCAGTACTACGCCCACTTCCTGGCCGGCCGGGGGGACGAGGCCGGGCTGCGGGAGATCGAGCGGAGCGTCCGGCCGACCGCCACCCGCGCCCGGATGCGGTACGTCCTCGACCGCCTGGCCCATCTGCGCGGACTGGTCGCGCTCGCCCACCGGCGCTACGAGGAGGCGTACGCCCACTTCTGCGAGCTCACCCCGCCCGGGCGGCTGCCCGGCGGCCCGCCCTGGCACCACGCGCTGGTCCTCGACCTGGTCACGGCCGCCGTGCACACCGGCCGGCACGAGGAGGCCCGGGACCACCTCGCGGCCGGCGCCGCCGCGCGCTCGGCGGAGATCTCCGGCCGGCACGCCTTCCTGTGGGCGGCCGCCACCGCCCTGGCCGCGGACGACGAGGAGGCCGACGCCGCCTACCGCGCCGCGTACGCCGTGCCGGGCGCCGAGCAGTGGGTGTTCGACCTCGCGCGGCTGCGGCTCGCCCACGGCGCGTGGCTGCGCCGCCGCCACCGGCCCGGGGCCAGGGAGGCGCTGCGCGCGGCCCACCACGTGTTCCGCCGGCTGCGGGCCACCCCCTGGGCGGCGCAGTGCGAGGAGGAGCTCCGGGCCGCGGGCGACTCGGTGGCCCTGCCCCAGGACGGACCGCCGGCCACCGACCCGTCCGGGCTGACCGGGCAGGAGCTGCGGATCGCCCGGCTGGCCGCGACCGGTCTGACCAATAAGGAGATCGGCCGGCAGCTCCAGCTGTCGCCGCGCACCGTCGGGGCCCACCTCTACAAGATCTTCCCGAAGCTCGGCATCACCACGAGGGCTGCGCTCGCCCACGCCCTGGACGGCGTCTGACCTGCGGAAACACCAGGCCGACCGGTCCGCCCCGGTCCCCTCGCCGAGCCGCGTGACGTACCGCCCCGACACGACAGTCAGATGACCTACCGGCCCGCCGCGCGGGCGGTCCAGGCTGGAGTGCGCAGGACTCCGGCGGAAGGACGGTCAGATGGGCGTGCGGGTGACGACGGCGTCGGTCGCGGACGGCGACAAGGCGGCCTTCTGGAGCGGAGCGGTGTCGCGGTCGCTGGTACCGCTGGAGGTGCACCCGCGCACCGGGCGGCCCTTCGACGGACTCCTGGAGTCGCACCGCCTCGGGTACGTGCGGATCTCCACCCTGGAGGCGGACGCGGCCCGGCTCTCCCGCACCGCGGCGCTGATCGCGCGCGCCCCGCGCAGCGAGCCGCAGGTCGGGGTCGGCCTGCAGGTGTCCGGCCGGGCCGTCCTGGAGCAGGACGGGCGCCGCGCGGAGGTGCCGCCGGGCGGGCTGGTGCTGTACGACACGGCGCGCCCGTACGCGGTCGACTACCCCGAGCGGTTCCGCACCCACCTGTTCCACGTGCCGCGCCGGCTGCTCGGGGTGCCGGAGCGCGACCTGCGGCACGCCTCGGCGACGGCCGTCGGGCCCACCGAGGGGTGCGGACCGGTACTGCTGCCATTCCTGGGCGTCCTCGCCGCCTCCGCGCACTCCTTCCCCGCCCCGGTCGGGGACCGGCTGGCCGGCAGCGTCGCCGACCTGTTCGGCACCCTCATCGCCCAGCTGGCACCCGCCCGGGAGACGGACGAGCCGGGCGCCCAGAACGCGCACCTCGTCCGCCGGGTGCGCGAGTACGTCGACCGCCACCTGGGCGAACCGGACCTGTCGCCCGAGCGGATCGCCCAGGCCCACCACATCTCGGTGCGCTACCTCCACCGGCTGTTCGAGGGCGAGGGCGTGACGGTGAGCCGCCTCGTCCAGCAGCTCCGGCTGGAGGCCTGCGCCCGCGAACTCGCCCGCCGGGGCCGCACCGCGCCCACGGTCTCGGCCGTCGCCCAGCGATGGGGCTTCGTCAACCCGGCGCACTTCAGCCGGACCTTCCGCGCCGCGTACGGCGTCTCGCCGCGCGAGTGGCGTTCACTCCCGCACGGTGAATCCGGCTGAGGAGGAGCCGACGGCCCGCCCGCCGCAGGGAACGATCAGGCCACCGCAGGCCACCACGGCCGGGGCACACACGGAGCCACCGTGCCCGCCGACCGAAGCCAGGAGCAAGAGTTGTCCGACCCCACCCCCCAGCCCGACCGGCGCCCGGTGCTCGACCGGGCGCTCCAGGACTTCCTGGACGCCGGAGCCGGCCGGTCCGCGACGGAACTGCCGGACCTCTCCTTCCTCGCCCCGGACGACCCTCCGGACGGCGGCCCGGCCGGTGCCCCGGACGGGCACCAGGACCACGACGACCCGTACGGCACCACGACCGAGTGGCTCGCCCTGCCCTGCGGCCCGACCGGACGGGTGCACGTCCAGGTCACCAGGCCCGTCGGCGCCGCCGGGCCCAGCCCCGTCGTACTGTTCCTGCCCGGCCTCGGCTGGTCGCTCGGCGACGCCGCCTGCTACGCCCGGCTGATCCGGGAGTTCGCCCTGGGCACCGACGCCGCGGTGGTCTACGTGGACTACGCCCGGGCGCCCGCCGCCCGCTACCCGGTGGCCGTCGAGCAGTGCCACGCCGTGGCCCGCTGGATCCACGCGCACGGCCACGAGATCGGACTGGACGGCGATCGGATCGCCGCCGTCGGCGACTCCGCCGGGGCCAACCTGGTGGCGGCGCTGACCCTGCTGGCCCGGGAGCACGGCGACGCGCCGCTGGTCCACCAGGTGCTGCTCTGCCCGGTCACCGACGCCGACTTCGACACGCCGTCCTACCACCGGTTCGCGGCCGGCTACTTCCTGCACCGCGACCACATGCGCCGGTTCTGGGACGACTACCTGCCCGAGGCGGACCGCCGGACCGAGGCCACCGCCGCGCCGCTGCGCGCCTCCCTGGACCAGCTCACCGGGCTGCCGCCGGCCCTGGTGGTCACCGCCGAGGCCGACGTGCTGCGGGACGAGGGCGAGGCGTACGCGGCCAGGCTCCGCGCGGCCGGGGTCCCGGTGGTGGCTATGCGCTACCAGGGCGCCGTCCACGGCTTCCTCCTGCTCGCCGCGGACTGCCCCACCAGTACCGCCCGGGCCGCGCTGATCCAGGCCGTCGACACCGTCCACGTCGCCCTGCACGGGCGCTCCTGGTGACCCCCTCGCACCGCCCCGACGCGGGTCCGCGCCCACCCGACACCGCGACACCGGACCGGCCGGTCCGGCCGACAGCCGTACGAGGAGTACCGATGTCCGTCGTTCTCGACACCGCCCTGGTACCGCCCGCCGACCGCGCCGAGTTCTGGCACCGGGCCGTCTCCCGCACCTTCGTCCCGCTGGACGTGACGCTGCTGGAGAGCGTGCCCGCGCCCGCGACGATCACCAGCCACGGCCTGGGCGCCACCCAGGTCTCCCTGGTGCAGGCCGGCCCGCAGCGGGTCGAGCGCACCGCGGGGCTGATCGCCCGCGGGGGAGAGGACCACCTCACCCTGGGGCTCCAGCACCGCGGTACCGCCCGGCTGCTCCAGGACGGCCGCCGGGTGGAGCTGCGCCCTGGCACCTTCGCGATCTCCGACGCCGGGCGGCCGTTCGTCAAGGAGCTGCCGGAGCCCTTCGTCCTCACGGCCTTCCACTGGCCGCGGTCGGCCGGGGGCGTCTCCGAGGAGGACCTACGGGTGCTGACCGCGACGGCCTTCGACGCCGGCGGGGGCACCGCCCGGCTGGTCGCCGCCTACCTGGAGTGCCTCTCCCGGTCCGCCGACACGATGGAGCCGCAGCTGGCCTCCTGGCTCGCCGCCACGGCGCTCGACCTGCTCGCGGTGCTCGCCCACGAGCGCCGCGGCCGGTCCGTCCCGGAGGCGCCCGAGGTCGCGCTCGCCACCCTGGCCCGGGTGAAGGACCACATCCTGCGGCACCTGGGGGCCCCGGACCTCTCGCCCGAGCGGATCGCGGCGGCCCACCACGTGTCGGTGCGCTACCTGCACAAGCTGTTCCGCTTCGAGGGGGTGACGGTGGCCCGCTGGATCCAGCGCCAGCGGCTGGACATGGCCCGCCGGGACCTGGCCCGCCGGACCTCCAGCCAGGTGAGCGTGGCGGCGGTCGCCGGACGCTGGGGCTTCGTGAGCGCCAGTCACTTCAGCCGGGCGTTCCGCGCCGCCTACGGGGTCTCCCCGCGCGAGTGGCAGGCCGGCGGCGCGGGCCAGGGCCCGACGCCGGGAGCCGTGCGGGTGCCGGGCCTGTCGGCCGGGTACGGCGTCGCGGTGTGAACCGGGTGACGGGCCGCGGACCCGGTTCAGGCGGTGGGGTCCGCGGCAGCCGCCCTGAGCGCCCAGAGCGGCACCCAGGCTTCGGTGGTCGACGCCGTTTCGGCTTTGTCGGGCCTGCCGTGCGCGGGAACGGTCAGCGCGGGCAGGGCCACGGCCAGGGCGGCCGCCATGTACAAGGCAAATTTGTCCACGAAATACTTTCCTGATGATCGTTTGGGCTGGTGATCACAGGAATAATGGCATGAGCGTTGACTTCAGGCCAGTCTGGCGATTTATCTTCGACTATTGATCAAGATCTTTGCGAAGGTTGCGCATTGCTTTCGATTCTGACAGGTTTGCCGACTCCGAGAGCTCGACAGCGCGCTGAACTGTCGCCCGGGCCGCCTCCAAGTGTCCGGCCCTGAGCTGCGCTTCGGCCAGCGCCTCGCAGGCGTGGGCCTCCTCCTCCGTCGCCTCGATCTGCCGGGAGAGTTCCACGGCCTGCTGGAGGTGGCCGAGCGCGTCGGACGTCCGACCGAGGGCGTGCTCGGCCCGGCCCAGTCCGCGCAGCGCACCGGCGGCCTCGCGCTGGGCACCGATCGACCGGGCCAGTTCGAGGGCGCGCGCGTACTGGTCCAGGGCTTCCTCGTACCGCCCGGTTTCCAGGTGCACGTTTCCCAGTCCGTTGCCGGCACTGGTCTCCAGCTGCCGGTTTCCGGTCTGGCGGAAGGTGC
The DNA here is from genome assembly GCF_044756065.1 of Kitasatospora sp. NPDC092039. Classification (NCBI taxonomy): domain Bacteria; kingdom Bacillati; phylum Actinomycetota; class Actinomycetes; order Kitasatosporales; family Streptomycetaceae; genus Kitasatospora; species Kitasatospora sp. NPDC092039. The sequence goes on from NZ_JBIVSD010000002.1 coordinate 331,830, forward strand.
GGAACGCGGACCGGATGAGCTCCGTGGCGCGGTCGGCGTCGGCGGGGAGCGGCAAGGACTCCGCGAGGTTCATGCGGACGGTCGCCAGATCATTCGGTGACAGGATGTTTTCCCCGATGGTCAGGATCTGCTCGAACGCTTCGCGTGCGGCAATCGGATTCCGGGTGCTGAGGTGTATGCCGCCGATATTTCCGAGAATCAGGAGTCGGAGGCGCGCATCACCCAGGGATTCGGCCAGGGGTAGGGCTTCGGTGAACGACTCCAGTGCTGCCTGATGGTCGCCGACATAGACGAGAACCGCGCCGAGGTTGTTCAGGCAGCGAATCCTGTTCCATTCGTCCCCCGATTTCCGGTGGATCTCCACGACCTCGCGCTGGATCGACAACGCGGTCGTCAGATCGCTCTGACTCCACCGGATCTTCGCGAGCCGCTCCAGCGCCTCCGCGGTGCACCCGGCGTCGCCCGCTGTCCGGGCGATGGCGAGGACACGTTCCGTGGCCCGCTCGGCGAGGGCGTACCGGGCGGTGCGGATCCGGACCGAGGCCAGGGCCAGGAGGGCGTGGCTCTCGGCCAGGTCCTCGCCGCGGCCGTGCCAGTGGTCGGCCGCGGCCCGGTGCATCTCGTCGGCCTCGCGCCACAGCCCCTCGGACTCCAGGTGGTCGGCGAGGGCGTGGGCGAGCCACGCGGCCTCCTCGGCCAGGCCGTTGGTCCGGGCGTGGTTCTCCACGGCGACCAGCCCGGGGAGTTCCGCGCCCAGCCACCCCCTGATCGCCCTGTCGTCGGGCCAGTCGAGCGCGTCCATCAGCTCGTCCACGGGGGCGTGTCGCGGCAGTTCGGGAACGGCCAGTCGGAAGCGTCGGGGATTGAGGCTGCGGTCGGCTCGATCGGCCGCCCGCAGGGCGAAGTCGACGAGTCTTCGGACCGCCTGCCGCCGTTCCTCGGCCGTGACGAGATCGACGGCGAACTCTCGCAGGAGGTCGTGCAGCATGTACCGCTCCGGCGAGTTCTCCTGGAGCATGTGCAGGTCGTGCAGGCTCTCCAGGATCCGATCGGTCTCCCGCAGCGGCCGGCCGACCAGGGCCGCGGCGGTGTCGGGGCCGAAGTCGGGAGCGGGGTGCAGGCCGAGCAGGCGGAACGCCTCCTGCTGCGGCCGTGGAAGCGACCGGTAGGAGACGTCGAAGGCCAGGGCCACGCTCTCCAGCCCGTGGCGGAGTTCGTCCAGCCGACCGCTCCTGCGGGACAGCCGTCGGACGAAGTGGCCCAGGGACCAGGTCGGGTGGGCCTTGAACCGGCTCGCGGCCAGGTCGACGGCGAGCGGCAGCCGGTCGCACCGCTCGACGAGCGCCTCGATCTCCACGGGATCGTCGGCCCGTTCCTTGCCGACCAGCACGGTGAAGAGCGCGACCGCGTCCTCGGGCGACATGGGTTCGAGGTAGAGCGGACCGCACGGGAGTTCGGCGAGCCGGTGGCGGCTGGCGACGAGGATGCAGGAGGCGGGATCGCTCGGGAGCAGGGGGCGGACCTGTCCGGGCCCCAGGGCGTCGTCGAGGACGACCACGGCCCGGCGTTCGGCGAGCAGGGCGCGGCACCGGGCCGCCAGCTCGTCCCGGTCGGTCGGGATCGAGGCGGCCGGGATCCCGAACTGCCTGAGCAGCAGCGTGGCCACCGCCTCGGTCTCCAGCGGTTGCCGGGCGCCGGCGTTCGCGCGGAGGTCGACGTAGTACTGGCCGTCCGGGTAACGGTCCTGGAGGAGGTGCGCCGCGGTGACGACCAGGCTGGTCTTCCCGGTGCCGGCCATGCCGGAGACCGCTCCGAGGTAGCCGCCCGCGCCGTCCGGTGGGCTTCCCGCGGACGCTGACAGGAGGCGCCGGAGTTCCGCGTCGCGGCCCACCATCCGGTGCAGCACGGGGAGGTAGTTGCTGCGCGCGGAGCCGCGGTCGGCCGTGGCGGGTGGGGGAGGGGGCGGAGCGGCGGCGGGGGGAGCGGTGGGGGCGGCACCCGCCGGACGGGTCAGGATCCCGCCGATCGGGGCACGGCGGAGGACGCGCTGCTGAAGGAGCCTGAGCTGGTCCCCGGGTTCGGTGCCGAGGTACTCGCGCAGTAACCGCCGGGTCCGCCGGAGCACCTCCAGCGCGTCGGCGAAACGGTCGCAGCCGTACAGCGCGGTGACCAGGTGGCCCGCCACCCGTTCGTCGGTCGGGCGCTGTTCCGCCAGCGCGGAGAGTTCGGGCACCAGGTCGGCGAAGTGCCCGAGTCTGAGCTCGACTTCGAAGCGGATCAGCGTGGTGGCGAGCCACTGGTCGCGCATGGTGCTCCTGGCGGCCTGCGCCCACTGGCCGGGGAGGCCGGCGAGGGGCTCGCCCCGCCAGGTGTCGTCCGCCTGCCGGAGGACTTCGAGTGCCTGGCGGTCGTGGCCCGCGTCGGCGAGCGACCGCGCGCGTCGGCCGAGCCGGACGTACCGTGCCCAGTCGACCCGCTGCGGATCGGTGGCCAGGGTGTAGGCGTGCGCGCTGCGGTTGATCACCGCGGGCGGCGCGTCGTCGTCCGCGTGCTGGGCCAGCCGGAGCGCGGTGCGCAGCCGGGAGATGTACGAGTGCGCGGCTGCCCGGGCCTTGGCGGGAGGCTCGGTTCCCCAGAGCCGGGAGATCAGGGTGTCCACCGGTACGGGCCGGCCGACGTCGAGTGCGAGTGCCGCCGCCAGGCAGCGCAGTTTGTTGGTCCGGAGGGTCACCGGCCTTCCATCGACGGAGAGTTCGACTGTCCCGAGAACATGGAACTCCACGGTGTACCCCCGCCGGTCTGTCCCGTCCGTCGCCCTGGAGAGCATGGCACGTGCGCGGCCCGTGGGCCATAGCACGTCCGAGCCTCCGGCCGGTTCACCTTTGGCATGTTCTTTGTCCTTCCGCCTGCCCTGTGCTGGCCCCTCGATGAGAATGCGTCACCTGCTTGACTGGTGACGGAATGGGTTGCCATCATTGCGTCACCGGCCGAACAGGTGATGGCGCAGAGGATCTGTGCGCATCGCCGGGAGCGGCCGGACACCGATCCGATCCAGATGGGGAGCACCAGTCATGGCAGTCAGCTACACCGCCGTCGTCGACGTCGACGGGGAGGGCCGCAACGGCGGCCGGGTCCGTTCCTCCGACGGTCTGCTGGAGACCGGTCTCGCCGTTCCGAAGGAGCTCGGTGGCGCCGGCACCGCGACCAACCCGGAGCAGCTGCTCGCGGCCGGGTGGGCCGCCTGCTTCCTCGGGGCGCTCCGCCGGGCGGCCGGCGACCGCGGGGTCCGGCTGACCAGCACCTCCATCACCGCGGAGATCACGCTGACCCACGGCGACGACGGCGAGTTCTCGCTCTCCGCGGTCCTGAGCCCCGTGCTCGGCGGCGTGGACCAGGCCACCGCCGAGGAGCTGGCCCGCGCCGCGCACCGGATCTGCCCGTACTCCAAGGCCACGCGCGACAACGTCCCGGTCGTCATCCACGCCGGCGTCGCCGCCTGATCCACCCCCTCAGACGGCGGGTCCCGTGCCTGCTCCCCCGTCCGGCACGGGACCCGCCCCCACCCCCCCGATTCGAGAGCGAGGCACGACATGGCAACCTCGGCGCACAGGTGTCCGCGGGCGGCCAGGTGTCGCCGTCGCGCCCCTGACCGGTGCTCCACCGGCGCGGTGGAGCGGCCCTGGCCGGACGGCGCGCAGCTGTGGGGCTGGGCGGAGAACGTCCTGCGGCTGGGGTACGGTCCGGCGGCCTCGTTCTTCGCCTGAGGGCGGACCGGTCAGCCGGCGCTGCCCCGGCCGGGGCGCACCGGGGTGCACAGGACGGAGTGCTGCTGCTTCCGGCGCCGACGCGCCCCTTGGCGACGAGCGACTCCAGGGCCCGTACGGCCTGGGCATCGGGTTCGTGTTCGGGTGCGCGGCCAGGAGTTCGCTCCGCAGGGTCCCCGGCCGGGCACGGGGCGTCGTGCCCGGCCCGGGAGTTCCACGAGCAGGCCACCGAGCAGAGGCCGGTGCGAGGTCCCCTTCGCACCGGCCTTCGGCGTACCGGCCTTCGGCGTACCGGCCGCTGCCGGGCCGCTGCCGGGCCGCTGTCGGGCCGCTATCGAGCGGCCGGGGCGGCCGGGGTCCTCCTGCGCGCGCGGTAGGCGGCGGCCTTGATCCTGTTGCCGCAGGACTCCATGCCGCACCACTGGCGGCGCAGGCCCCGGGAGCGGTCGATGTAGACCCGGGTGCACTCCGGGTTTCCGCACTCCTTCATCAGCGGGACGTCCGGGCCGCCGAGGAGTTCGACCGCCCGGCGGGCGACGGTCGCCAGCGCCCGCCCGGGGGTCGCCTCGATGCGCCGCCCCGTCGTGGTGAGCTGCGGCGTCACCGGTGGCTTGCACGCGGCCGCGTTCAGCACGGCGAGGGCCTCCCGGTCGAAGGCCTCGCCGAGTCGGCGGTCGGTGACGAGCCGGTAGACGGCCTCGCGGACGGTCCTCGCCTCGCGGAGGTCGTGCTCGTCGCCGGGTGTGATCGTGTCCACGAGCCCGCCGTCCAGGTACCAGGCGTTCAGGCGCTCCGGCGTCACGAACATCTCGAACCGCACGGTGCGCCGTGCGCGGAGCGTGGCCGCGAAGTCCAGGGCCGGGTGCCCGCAGACGAAGACATGGTCGAGGTTCACATCACCATGCTGACAGGTGACTACCCGAGGGAGCAATGACGCGTGGCCCCGGTCGGCTCCAGCCGCAGCTCGCGGCCCTGCCAGCGGCGGCGCAGCCAGCGGTCGTGGCTCGCGAGGACGACCGTGCCGGGACCGGAGCCGAGGGCCTCCTCCAGTTCGTCGCAGAGACGCGGGGAGAGGTGGTTGGTGGGCTCGTCGAGCAGCAGCAGTCGGGGCGGGTCGGCCACCAGCAGCGCCAGCGCGAGCCGTCGGCGCTGCCCGACGGACAGCCGGCCGACGGGCTTGTCCAGGTCCGCCGGGTGCAGCAGGCCGAGCGACCCGAGCGGCACCCGCTCGGCGCGCGCCGCGCCCAGCGCCAGCGCGTAGGTGTCGCGGACGGTGCGGTCGGGCCTGTCGAACACGGTGTCCTGGGTGAGCAGTCCGACCGTCAGCCCGGGGCGCCGGTGCACCGTGCCCTCGGCGGGGAGGAGCCCGGCGAGTACGGCGAGCAGCGTCGACTTGCCCGTCCCGTTGCCGCCCGTGACCAGCAGCCGGTCGGTGGCCGCCAGGTCCAGGGCGTCCAGCGCGCGGCGGCCGGGCACCCGGACGTTCCGGAGCGACACCAGGGGGCGCGGGTTCTCCCCGGGGTCCGCGGCCGACGCCCCGGCGTCCGCCGGTATCGCGGCGACGTCCGTCGGTAGGGCGTCGGCGTCCGCCGCCAGCGCGTCGGTGGCCGCCGCCAGCGCGTCGGTGGCCGCAGCCAGTGCGTCGACGTCCGTCGCCAGCGCCTCGACGGCGAACCGCAGCGGGCGCGGCGGCTCCGGGACCTGCGTGCGCTCCAGTTCCTCCAGCCGCCGGGCGGCGTTGCGCACCCGGCGGGAGACCTGGTTCTGCACCCGGCCCGCCCGGTGGCCGTAGCCCATCTTCTCGTTGTCGCGCGGCCCCCGGTCCGGCGCGACCAGGTGCGCGGTCACCCCGGCGGCGTGCCGCAGCCGCGCCAACTCCTGCTGCTCCTCGGCGTACCGCCGCTCCCAGCGCTCCCGTTCCGCGCGCCGCTCGCCCATGTAGGCGCTGTAGTTGCCGCCGTAGCGGACCGGTCCGTCCACCGCCGGGTCGAGGTCGACCAGATGGGTGCAGACGGCGTCGAGGAACGCCCGGTCGTGGGCGGCCACCACCACGGTGCCGGGCAGCGCGCGCAGCTGTTCCTCCAGGAAGGCGGCGGCGCCGTCGTCGAGGTGGTTGGTCGGCTCGTCCAGCAGCAGCGCGGACGGCCGCCGGACGAGCAGCGCGGCGAGGGCCAGCCGGCCGCGCTGCCCGCCGGACAGCGAGCCGAGCGCGCGGTCGTGGCCGAGCGCGCCGAGGCCCAGCCCGTCGAGGACCAGGGCGGCCCGGCGGTCGGCGTCCCAGGACTCCCGGTCCCGGGCCCGTTCCAGCCGCCGGCCGTAGACGTCCAGGAGTACCGGGTGGCCGGGGTCGGACTCCGGGAGCCGGGCGATCTCCGCGCCGAGCCGGTCCAGTTCCGCGAGGTCCTCGCGGGCCTCGCGCAGCGCGTCGTCCAGGACGGCGGCGACGGTGGCACCGGCCTCGAACGGCATCTCCTGGTGCAGGAAACCGAGGTCCGCGGGGCGCGAGACGCTTCCCGCGTCGGGTTCGTCCACGCCGGCGAGCACCCGCAGCAGGGTGGACTTGCCGGCGCCGTTCTCCCCGATCAGGCCGATCCGGTGGCCGGGGGCGGCGGTCAGGCCGACGCCGTCGAGGACGCGTCGGCCGCCGAGGTCGCGGACGAGGTCGTGGGCGAGCAGGGCGTGCTGGAGCACGGGGAGCCTTCCGAGGTGAGGGGGGTGGGCCTGCCGGGACCCGGGCCGCGTCCGCGGCCCGGGTCACACGTCGGAGGGTCACACCGCGGGAGCCCCGGTCTCCTTCAGCGTGCCGTCGGCCAGCCGGAGCCAGCGGTTCACCCCGATCTCCGCGAGGAAGCGCTCGTCGTGACTGACCACCAGGAAGGCGCCCTGGTAGGAGTTCAGGGCGCTCTCCAGCTGGCCGGCGCTGACCAGGTCGAGGTTGTTGGTCGGCTCGTCCAGGAGCAGTAGGTGCGGGGCCGGCTCCGCGCACAGCACGCAGGCCAGCGTGGCGCGCAGCCGCTCGCCACCGGAGAGCACCCCGACCGGCAGGTGGGCCCGGGCGCCGCGGAAGAGGAAGCGGGCGAGCAGGTTCATCCGCTCGGTCTCGGGCCGCTCGGGGGCGAAGGCGGCGAAGTTCTCCGCCACGGTGCGGTCGAGGTCCAGCAGGTCCAGCCGCTGCGAGAGGTAGGCGATCCGACCGTCGTTGCGCTTGATCTCCCCGGCGTCCGGGGCGAGTTCGCCGGTGACCAGGCGCAGCAGGGTGCTCTTGCCCGCGCCGTTGGGCCCGGTCAGCGCGATGCGCTCGGGGCCGCGCACGCTCAGGTCGACGCCGCCGTCGGCGAACACCGGCCGGCCGGCGTGGCGGACCTGCAGGCCCTCGCCGAGGAAGAGGTTGCGCCCGGCGGGGACCTGGGTGTCGGGCAGCTCCAAAGACAGGCGCTGCTCCTCGCGCAGGGCGCGGCCGGCCTCGTCCAGCCGGGCCTTGGCCTCGGTGACCCGGGCCGCGTGCATCTGGCCGGCCCGGCCGGCGGACTCCTGGGCGCCGCGCTTCATGTTCCCGGCGAAGATGCGGGGCAGGCCGGCGCTCTTGAGGTTGCGGGCGGCGTTGCTCTGGCGGCGCTCGGCGCGTTCGCGGGCCTGCTGCATCTCGCGCTTCTCGCGCTTGAGCTCCTGCTCGGCGTTGCGGACGTTCTTCTCCGCGACCTCCTGCTCGGCCCGCACGGCCTCCTCGTAGGCGGTGAAGTTGCCGCCGTAGAAGCGTAGTTCACCGTTGCCGAGTTCGGCGATGTGCTGCATCCGGTCGAGCAGCGCGCGGTCGTGGCTGACCAGCAGCAGGCAGCCGTTGAAGTCCGCGAGCACGTCGTAGAGCTTGTGCCGGGCTTCCGCGTCGAGGTTGTTGGTGGGCTCGTCGAGCAGCAGGACGTCGGGGCGCTTGAGCAGTTGGGCGGCGAGGCCGAGGGAGACGATCTGGCCGCCGCTGAGCGTGCTCAGGCCGCGGTCCAGGGTGAGGTCGGTCAGGCCGAGGCGGTCGAGCTGGGCGCGGGTGCGCTCCTCGATGTCCCAGTCGTCGCCGATGGTGGTGAAGTGCCGTTCGTCGACGTCGCCGGACTCCACGGCGTCGATGGCCCGGATGATCCCGGCGACGTCGAGCACCTCGGCGACGGTGAGGTCGGAGGTCAGCGGCAGGCTCTGGCGGAGGTGGCCGAGCCGTCCGGTGACGGTCACCGAGCCGGTGGCGGGCTTGAGTTCGCCGGCGATCAGCTTGAGCAGGGTGCTCTTGCCGGCGCCGTTGGGGGCGACCAGGCCGGTCCGGCCGGCGGGCACGGTGAAGGACAGGTCGTGGAAGACCGGGGTGTCGTCGGGCCAGGCGAAGGAGACGTTCGAGCAGACGACGGCGGCGTCGGACATGGGATGACCTCGAAGGGAATGAGGGCAGGGAGACGGACCTCTGCCCTGGGCAGACGTATGGGAAAAAGGGTCGACGAAACGGACCACCTCGGCGGCGCTCCTGAAGCACCGGCCGGTGGCCGTCAGATCCGGATCTCACCCGGAGATGTCGTCGTCACCCGCCACGTCTGCCACTCCTCGATCACACGACTACAGGTCACATCCACTGTAGCAGGGGTCGGGGGTGGTCGACCGGTCGGACAGGTGTGCGCCGCGGCGGGCGTCGGCCGGCAACTGCCCCTCACCGCTGCCCCTTTCGTCCGGGCGCCTGCTCCGCGGCCCGCCGTCGCCGGCCCGCCGGCGCTCCCGTTGACAGGCCGAGCGCGACCGTGCCAGCATCGTCACCTGTTGAACCGGTGACGAAGTCGAGGTGCTCGACCGAGGTCACACGTGTGGACCCGCCCGCGACCGGGCCCGGCGGCCGTCGCCCCGGAGAGCGGCCGCCCGCCGGGACCGTCGCCACCCCGAAGGAGCAGACTGACCATGGCGGGACAACCGAAGCGGAGGGCCGAGGGCGCACCCGTGGGGCGGCGCGCGGTACTCGGCATGCTCGGCGCGGGCGTCGCGGGGATCGCCGCGGCGCCGTACCTCCAGCGCGGCTGGGAGGGGTTCCTGGCCGCCGCCTCCGAGCGCGACGCGACCGGCCTGACCGGCCTGCTGCCCAACCCCGGCGGCTTCCGGTACTACAGCGTCGTCGGCTCGGTGCCGCACAAGGACGAGACGGACTACGAGCTGCGCGTCAGCGGCCTGGTGGAGCGTCAGAAGACGTACACGCTGCCGGAACTGCGCGCGCTGCCGCAGACCCGGGTGGTCCACGACGTGCTGTGCACGGACGGCTGGCGGGTGGACCGCACGCCCTTCGAGGGGGTGCGGCTGGCGGACCTCCTCGACGCCGCCGGAGTGCGCTCCCCGGGCGCGGCCGTCCGCTTCACCTGCTTCGACGGCGAGTACACCGAGAGCCTCACGCTGGAACAGGCGCGCCGCTCGGACGTCCTGGTGGCACTGAACATGCAGGACCAGCCCATCACCCACGCGCACGGCGGGCCGGTCCGCCTCTACGTGGCGCCCATGTACTTCTACAAGTCGGCCAAGTGGCTGTCCGGCATCGAGGTCACCGACAGGGTCGTCCCCGGCTACTGGGAGGAGCGCGGCTATGACATCGACGGTTGGCTCGACGGCGCCGACCGGCGCGGCGAAGCGGCCTGAACACCCGGGCCGGGTAAGGCGGTTCAGCACCGCGGAACGCCTGGTCCACCGGGCCACCGGCGTCCTGATGCTGCTCTGCCTGGCCTCCGCGGCCTGCCTCTACCTGGGGCCGCTGGCCCAACTCGTCGGGCGGCGCCACCTGGTGGCCACCGTCCACGAGTGGTCGGGCGTGCTGCTGCCGCTGCCGCTCCTGCTCGGGCTGTTCTCCGCCGAGTTCCGGGCGGACCTGCGCCGGCTCAACCGCTTCGCGCCGTACGACCGGGAGTGGCTGCGGGCCGTGCGCCGGCGCCGGGTCGGGCCCGAGGCGCGGCCCGCGGGCAAGTTCAACGCCGGGCAGAAGCTCTACGCGGGCTGGATCGCCGGCGCGGTACTGGTGATGGCGTCGACGGGCCTGCTGATGTGGTTCACCCACCTGCTGCCGTTCGTCTCCCGCACCAGCGCGATCTTCGTTCACGACGTCCTGGCCTGGGCGATCGCGTTCGTGGTCCTCGGCCACCTGCGCAAGGCGCTCCAGGACCCGGAGGCCCGGCGCGGGATGCGCACCGGGTACGTCAGCCGCTCCTGGGCGGCGCGGCACCACTCCCGGTGGCTGCCCGGGGACCGGCCGGACGCCTGAGCCCGTACGGCCGGGTCTCACCTTCCTCTTCCTTCTCCTTGCCGCGACTCTTTCGCGGCACCTTCTTCGCGGCACCTTCTTCGCCGCACCGCTTTCGACCGCCCTGCCCGGCCGCCGGACACACGTGTCCGCGCGGCCGGGCGCACACCCACGTTTTCTTGGACGGGACACCCATGAAGAGATTCCTGACCGTGCTCGCGACCGGTGCCGCGCTGGCCGCGGTGAACCTGCCGGCGGCGACGGCGGAGACCCCGTACGGCTCCGTGCCCGTGGCGTCCGGCTGTTCCGCGCCGGCCGTGCGGGCCCCTGCCGGCACGGTGGTGGAGTCGGTGACGGCGGACCGCCGGGCGGGCGGCACGATCGACGGGACCGGGGTGGTGGGCGGCACCGTCACCGGTGTCCCCGCGTTCTGCGAGGTGGTGGTCACCCTCGCCCACCCCGGTGACGACGACCACGCGAAGGTGCGGACCTGGCTGCCCGTCAGCGGCTGGAACGGCCGCTTCCAGGCGCTCGGCGGGAGCGCCTTCGCGGCCGGGGACAACGGCGTCGGGATGGGCACGGCGGTCAGGAACGGGTACGCCGCGACCACCACCGACGGAGGGCTCGCCGACGCCGTCGACGTCGGCTGGGCACTGAACGCGAAGGGCGAGGTCGACACCGCGCTGCTGGAGAACCTCGCGTCCCGCTCCCAGCACGAGGCGGCGCTCGTCGGCAAGCAGGTGGTCGCGGCGCACTTCGGCCGACCGGCCGCCTACGCGTACTTCAACGGGTGCTCCACCGGCGGCCGCCAGGGCTACCTGGAGGCCCAGCGCCACCCCGACGACTTCGACGGCATCCTGGCCGACGCGCCCGCCGTCAACTGGGACGAGTTCGAGGTCGCCACCCTGTGGCCGCAGGTGGTCATGAACAACGAGCGGACCTACCCGTCCGCCTGCGAGTTCAAGGCCTTCACCGACGCCGCCGTCGCGGCCTGCGACCCGCTCGACGGCGCCAGGGACAACCTGGTCAACGACGCGTCGCGGTGCGACTTCGACCCGCGTCGGCTGATCGGCACCACGGTGGTCTGCGACGGGAAGGAGCTGACCATCACGGCCGCGGACGCCGCCGTGGTGCGCAGGATCTGGGACGGCCCGCGCACCGCGTCGGGCCGGAAGCTGTGGTCCGGCGTCCCGGTCGGCGCCGACCTGGCGGGGCTGGCCGGCACCGAGCGGGACGCGAACGGCCAGCTGAAGGGCGCGCCGTTCCCGGTGCCCCGGCTCTGGGTGACGACCTGGCTGAAGAAGCAGCCGTCGTTCGACGTCTCGACGATCACCTACGACCAGTTCACCCGTCTGTTCGAGCAGTCCCAGGCCGAGTACGACCGGATCATCGGCACCGACGACCCCGACCTGTCCGCCTTCCGCGACTCCGGGGGCAAGCTGCTGACCTGGCACGGCCAGGCCGACCAGTTCATCCCCACCCAGGGCACCGTCGACTACCGGCGGCAGGTCGAGCGGAAGATGGGCGGCACCAAGCGGGTCGACGACTTCTACCGCCTCTTCCTCGTCCCGGGTGCGGCCCACTGCGGGCTCAACAAGGGCGCCGGCACGATCGACGACCTCGCCGCCCTGACGGCCTGGGTCGAGCAGGGCAAGGCGCCGCGGACGCTGCCCGCCACGCTGATCGACGCCGCCGGGCGCAGCGTCGAGCGTGACGTCTGCCGCTACCCCGAGGTGTCCCGCTACCGGGGCCACGGCGACCCGGCCGCCGCCGCGAGCTTCCGCTGCGTCCTCCCCTCCCGGCACTGATCCCCTCCGGTGCCGACCCGGCCCGGCCCGCGCCCGACGGCGCGGGCCGGGCCTTTCGCGTCGGCCCCTTAGCGTCGACCCCTTCGCGCCGGCCCCTTCGTCGCGCGCCGGCACGCGGCCCTGCGGAGGGCGTTGCCCGGGCACGGCGAAGGGGCCGACAGCCGGTGCTGTCGGCCCCTTCGCCCTGGCGGGTCTCACCCGGTCCGCAGCGGCCCCGCGAAGGACTTGCGCAGGGCCGGGGGAGCGGCGACCGGGAGCAGCGCGGCGAGCATCCGGCCCTTGAGGGTGGTCGGCTGCCGGGTCAGCTGGACGTCGACCAGGGTGCCGTCGCCCTCCGGGGTCATCCGGAACACCCAGCCGCCGCCGGGGCCGAAGAGCTTGGAGTCGAGGGTTGTGACGGTGACGGTGTCGCCGCCCGGCTTCCACTCGTAGTGGGCGCGCTCCCAGGCGGCGGCGGTTCCCTCGGTGACCTCGGCCCAGGTGTCGCCGAGCGCGTGGACCTCGAAGTGCTCGGCGTCGATCGTCGGCCAGGTCTCGGCGCGGGCGGGGGTGAAGTCGGTCAGCACCGCCAGGACGTCCTCCGTGGCGAGCGTGGAGAAGAGCTGGAACCGTACGACTGCCATGGTGGGTGTCCTCATCGAGAAGTAACTGTTCTGATCGGTGACGGTAGATTTTCATGAAGCTACGTCACCAGTCAAGGTGGTGACGAATGGCGGGTGTCCGCCGGCTCGGTGCGCGACCCCCGTGCGGGGCGGCGCCGGAGGGCGCCGTACCGCACGGCCCGGGCATGCCGGCGCCCGGTGCCGCCGACATGGCGGCACCGGGCGAGAGGGGCGTGCGGGGGCGGTCCGTCAGCGGGCGGTGGCGCGGGCGGCCCGCTCGATGACGTCCGCGACGAGCCGGGGGTGCGAGACGGCGACCGAGTGGGAGGCGGCGACCTCGGTGGTCTCGGCGTGGGCGCGCTCGGCCATGAAGCGCTGCGCCGCGGCCGGGATGTTGAGGTCGCGGGTGGTGACGACGGCCCAGCTGGGCTTGGTCAGCCAGGCGGCGGAGGTCGCCTTCTCCGTCAGGGCGGCCTGTGCGATGGGGCGCTGCCCGGCGGCCATCTGGGCGGCCTGGCCGGCGGGGACGTCCGCGGCGAACTGGTGGCGGAACGCGTCCTGTCGGATGTACAGGTCGGTGGCGGTGCTGCCGTCGGCCTGCTGGTAGCCGACCGGGTCCAGGGCGTCGGGCAGTGTCGAGCCCGGGTACTTGTTCGTCAGTTCGAGGGCGCTCTCGCCCGGGGCCGGCAGGAAGGCGGCCACGTAGACGAGGGCCTTGACCTCGGGGTCGTCGGTGGCGGCCTGGCTGATGACGTTGCCGCCGTAGGAGTGGCCGGCCAGGATCTTGGGGCCCTTGACGTGGTCCAGGACGGTGCGCAGCGCGGCGGCGTCGGAGGCGGGGCCGCGCAGCGGGTTCGCGGCGGCGACCACCGGGTAGCCGTCGGCGCGCAGCGCGGCGATGACGCCGTTCCAGCTGGAGCCGTCGGCGAAGGCGCCGTGCTCCAGGACGACGGTCGGCCTGGTCCGGCCGTTCGCGAAGGCCTCGGCCTCGGCCGCGGTCGCGCCGTCGGCGGTGCCGGCGAGGGCGAAGGCGCTGAGCGCCAGGCCCGCCGTGAGCGCCGAGACCACGCTCGCCGCCAGCCGCCCGCGTCCACCCTTGATGCTCACCACGACAGATCCCTCCTGGATTCCGGCATGGGCGGGCGGCATCGCCGATGCCGTCACCGCCCTGACGGGTGATGAGAATGCCGCTGCCATCCATCACCTGTCAAGGAGGTGACGATCAATGGATGCGGTGCCCCCGGGGGCGCCGCATGGGACGTCGCTACGCCGGGACCACCCGGTAGCTCAGGGCTGCCAGCGGCAGGTTGGACTGCGCCAGCGACCCGGTGGCCCACGCCCGGGCGTCGCCGCACCCGGCATCGGGGTACAGCACCACCGACGCCGCCCCGTCGGCGACCTGCACCGAGCGGACGGGCGCCGCCAACGCGTGGCACGTGCCCAGGTCGGCGAGGTCGACGGTGGTCGCCGCCCCCTGCCCGTCGGCCGCGGAATAGAGCCGCGCGCCCGGCTCCAGCGGCGGCCAGCCGGCGGCGCCGGCCGCCCCGGTGCCGAGTGCGACCAGGGCGGCGGCCATGGCCGTGGCCACGACCGCGCCGCGGAGCCTTGCCTGGGGTGTGAACATGTGACCCACCTGCTTTCGTGTGGCGGAACTGCCGGAAAATCCGGCCCGCGACCCGTCGCCCGGGCCCTGGCCGGGAGGCAGATCCTTGCATCTTCAACAAAGCGCCCGGGAGTGTGGATCCGGCCAAACACGTGTACGCCGTCAGGCGCACTTCCATCTTGTTCGTCACCGGCTTGACAGGTGGCAATCCGGGTCGCACCCTGAAACCGTCATCCGTGACCGCCGATCAGGAGAGTGGCCATGAGCAACCAGCCCGCGGGCGACCCCGCCGCCGAGTCACGCCACGCCCGCTACGGCGCCCTCCCCGAGCGCATCCGCTTCGAGGACATGACCGAACAGTCGGCCACCGGCCCCGGCGGCGCGGCGAACACCGCCTACGACCCCGAGCGTGCCTGGAACTTCTACTCCTGCCTGGCCGTCGACCTGGGCCTGTAGCCCCGAGCGGTCAGGGCGTGGGGTGGCCGGTGAGGTGGGCGAAGACGTCGTCGAGGGTGGGGCGGCGCATGGTGAAGTCGGCGACGGGGATGTCGGTGCGGCGGAGGACGGCGGCGACGGTGGCGATGTCGTTGAGGCCGTCGTCGAGGGGGATGGAGAGGCGGCCCTTCTGGGGGTCGACGGTGGGTTCGGTGGTGAGGGCGGGACGCAGGGCGGCGAGGGCGGGGGCGAGGTCGGCGGGGGAGCGGACGGTCAGCTCCAGCCACTCGCTGCCGACCTTGCGCTTCAGTTCGTCGGGGGTGCCGTCGGCGATGACGCGGCCGGAGTCGACGACCACGATCTGGTCGGCCAGGTAGTCGGCCTCCTCCAGGTACTGGGTGGTGAGGAGCACGGTGGTGCCGGCGTCGACGAGTTCGCGGACCCGGCCCCAGAGTTCCATCCGGCTCACCGGGTCGAGGCCGGTGGTGGGCTCGTCGAGGAAGAGCACCGGGGGTGCGGTGATCAGGCAGCTGGCGAGGTCGAGGCGGCGGCGCATCCCGCCGGAGTAGGCGCGGGCGGGGCGGTCGGCGGCTTCCGACAGGCGGAAGCGCTCCAGGAGTTCGTCGGCGCGGCGGCGGGCCTCGCGGCGGCCGAGGTGGAGCAGGGTGCCGAGCAGGACGAGGTTCTCGCGGCCGGTGAGGACCTCGTCCACGGCGGTGTACTGGCCGGCCAGGCCGATCCGGCGCCGGACCTCCTGCGGTTGGCGGACGACGTCGTAGCCGGCCACCTCGGCGTGGCCGCCGTCCGGGGTGACCAGGGTGGTGAGGATCTGCACGGTGGTCGTCTTGCCGGCGCCGTTCGGGCCGAGCAGGCCGAGGACGGTGCCGGTCCGGACGTCCAGGTGGATGTCGGCGACCGCCACGACGTCCCGGTGGCGCTTGTGCAGGCCCTCGGCGCGGATGGCCATGTCCATGGGGGGCTCCCGGTCGGTGGCGTGGAGGGGAAGGGCGTGGGTGCGGTCAGGCGGTGAGGCGGACCGGGAGGCTGGTGTAGCCGTGGACGAAGTTGGAGTAGAGCCGGACCGGCTCGCCGAGCAGGTCGATCCGGCCGACCCGGTCGCGCAGGGCGGCGAGCATCGCCTCGACGTGGGTCCGGCCGAGGAAGGCGCCCAGGCAGAAGTGCGGGCCGTAGCCGAAGGCGACGTGCTTGTTCGGGGTGCGGGCCAGGTCGAAGCGGTCCGGGTCGGCGAAGACCGTCTCGTCGAAGTTGGCCGCGCTGTTCCACAGGGTGACGACATCGCCGGCCCGGATCGTCCGGCCGCCGAGCTCCACGTCGGTCAGGGCGCGCCGGCCGAAGTGCATGGCCGGGGTGGTCCAGCGCATGACCTCCTCCACGGCGGTCTCCAGGCCGACCGTGCCGTCCTTCAGGGCCCGCCACTGGTCGGGGTGCCCGGACAGGGCGATGAGGGCGCCGATGGAGGACATCCGGCTGGACTCGTCGCCGCCGAGGATCAGGCTGTAGCAGTTGAAGACGACCTCCTCCTGGCTCAGCGGCTCGCCGTCGACGGTGCCGGTCGCCAGGGCGCTGATCACGTCGTCCCCGGGGTGCCTGCGCCGTTTCGCGGCGAGCTCGGAGAAGTAGAGCAGGATCTCGTTGCGGGCCAGCCACTCCTCGGTCGCGGTGTGCTCGGCGCTGGTGCGGGAGAGGGTCTGGGTGTTCCAGTGGACCAGCCGCTCGCGGTCCTCGACCGGGACGTCCATCAAGTCGCCGATGGTGTTGATCGGGATGTGGTCGGCGAGGTCGGTGACGAAGTCGAAGGAGCCGCGGTCGAGGCCCTCGTCCAGCAGCGCGGCGGTCCGCTCGTGCACGCCGGCCACCACCGGGGCGAGCACCCGCGGGGAGAAGGACTTGAGCATCAGGTTGCGGATCTCCCGGTGCCGCGGACCGTCGGTGACGGCGAGCATCCTGCGGGAGGCGGAGTCCTCGCCCTGCAGCAGGGTGGTGAGCACGTTCCCGTGTTCGGAGGTGAACCGCTTGTTGTCGCGGTAGACGGCGAGCACGTCGGCGTGGCGGGAGACGGCCCAGAACGGCGGGCCCTGGTCGGTGGCCGGGTGCGGGTGCACCGGCCGTTCGGCCCGGAAGCGGGCCCACATCGCCCGGACGTCGAGGTCGAGGTAGGTGTGGGGGTCGGTGAGGTCGATGGCGTCGAGGTCGAGGCCGGAGACGTCCGCGGGGCCGGCGGGGCCGGCGACCGTCGGGTGGTCCAGGTTCTCCAGGGGCATGGTCGGCCGTTTCTGTGACGGGGTCAGGAGACTGCGGTCCGGTAGCGGCGCAGGCTCAGCAGGACGGTGAGGACGAACACGGCCCCGAGCGAGGCGGCGATGGTGAGCGTGAGGTTCGGGGTGGCGGCGCTGCCGGCGGCGTCCGGGTTGCCCCACAGCCGCCGAAGGGCCGTCACCACGGCGCTGACCGGGTTCCACTCGGCGACCAGCCGCAGCCAGCCCGGCAGCCGGTCGACGGACTGGAAGGCGTTGGACAGGAAGGTCAGCAGGACGGTGACCAGCCCGGCGACGACGTTGATGGTCTCCATGTTCCGGGAGAACATCCCGAGCATCAGGCCGACCCAGAGCATCGCGTACATGAAGGCGGCGAGCAGGGCGAGCCCGGCGAGGACGGACAGCGGGCTGTTGTGCGGGCGCCAGCCGAACAGCAGGCCGACCACGGTGACCACGGCCAGGCCGATCAGCCCGACGACCAGGTCGCCGAGGGTGTGGCCGAGCAGCACGGCCGGTCTGGAGATCGGCATGCTGCGGAACCGGTCGACCAGGCCGCCGCGCAGGTCCGCCGCGACGGCGACCGCGGTCGGGCCGATCCCGGCCAGGCCGACCTGGGCCGCCACGCCCGCGAAGATGTACTCCTGGTAGCTGCCGCTGCCGGAGAAGGACAGCGAGCCCTGGAACAGGAAGCCGAGCACGATCATCGAGATGAGCGGGTTCATCACGATGCCGATCAGCCGGCCGGGCGCCCGGCGCAGCCGCCGCAGCCGCCGTCCGGCGACGGCGACGGACTCGACGAGCAGGGCCAGCGGGGCCGAACGGGGGCGGGGGGTGACGGCGGTCAGCATGCCCGGCCCCCGTCCGTGCCCTCGCGCGGATCCCGGCCACCGGCCGAGCTCCGGTCCGCACCCGTACTCCAGCCACCGGCCGAGCTCCGGTCCGCACCCGTACTCCGGCCACCGGCCGAGCTCCCGTCCGCACCCGTACTCCGGCCACCGTCCAGGCGGCGCAGCTCGGCGTCGACCAGCCGGCCGATGACGGCCTGCGGCCCGGGGTGCATCAGGTACTCGTGGCCCGCGGCGATCCGGTGGACGACCACCCGTCCGTTCACGTGCGGCTCCCATCGGCCGGTCTGGTCGGCGAGTTGGTCCGCGGTCCACTCCTCGGCGGCCGCGAAGAGGTGGAGGTCCCCGGTGAACCGGCCGGGGGCGAAGCGCTCCATCAGCGCGCCGTGGTGGCGCGACAGCCGCAGCAGCCGCAGCAGCGACTCCTCGTCGAGGTCGGCCAGCGGGCCGGCCTCGCGCCGGAGCAGGTCGAGCAGCGCGTCGCGGGTGCGGCCGGGGCCGGTCAGTTCGCCGCGCCGGTGGCCGAGCGCCTCCAGGGCGCGGAGCAGGAGTTCCCGGTCGTCCTGCCCGCTCTCGTCGCGGCCGGTGGGGCCGACGTACCCGTCCAGGTCGGCCAGGAAGTCGACCCGTTCGCCCGCCTCCTGGAGCCGGACGGCGATCTCGTGGGCGAGCACGCCGCCGTAGGACCAGCCGAGCAGCCGGTACGGGCCGTGCGGCCGCAGCCGCCGGATGGTCCGCACGTAGTGCTCCGCCGCGTCGCGGATGTCGGTGGGCAGCGGGGCGGCGGCGTCCAGCGCGGGCGACTGGAGGCCGTACAGCGGGTAGCGCGGATCGAGGTACCGGGCCAGCCCCAGGTAGGGCAGGCTGAAGCCGAGTCCGCTGTGCACCAGGAACAGCGGGGGCGCGTCGCCGTCCGGCCGGATCGGCAGGACCGGGGAGAACGCGTCCGCGGACTGTTCGGCGGAGACGGTCGGCCGGGCCCGCTCGGCCAGGGCCGCGACGGTGCGGTGCAGGACGATGTCCGCCACCGCCAGCCGCAGGCCGGCCGACTGCGCCCGGCCGACCAGCCGGACCGCCAGCAGGGAGTGGCCGCCGAGGTCGAAGAAGCTGTCGTCGATGCCGACCCGGGGCAGGCCGAGGACCTCGGCGTAGAGCGCGGCGAGGGTCTCCTCGACGGGGTTGCGGGGGCGGCGCGCGGCCCCGGCGGTGGCGAGGTCGGGGGCGGGCAGCCGGTTGCGGTCGATCTTGCCGCTGGGGTTGAGGGGCAGTTCGTCGAGGACGACGACGGCGCCGGGGACCATGTACCCGGGCAGGTGGTCGGCGGTGTGGTCGCGCAGGGCGGTGGGGTCGGGGGTGGTGTCGGGGGCGGGGGTGACGTAGGCGACGAGGGTGGGGCCGGCGGGTCCGTCGGTGCGGGCGATGACGACGGCGTTGCGGACGGTGGGGTGGGTGGCGAGGACGGCTTCGATCTCGCCGGGTTCGACGCGGAAGCCGCGGATCTTGATCTGGGTGTCGGCGCGGCCGAGGTAGACGAGCTGGCCGTCGGGAGTCCAGCGGACGAGGTCACCGGTGCGGTACATCCGCTCGCCGGGGGTGAAGGGGCAGGCGAGGAAGCGGGTGGCGGTCAGGCCGGGGCGTCCGGTGTAGCCGCGGGCGAGTCCGGCGCCGGCCAGGTACAGCTCGCCGGTGACGCCCGGGGGGACCGGCCGCAGTCCGTCGTCCAGCACGTACGCCCGGGTGTTGCGGATCGGACGGCCCAGTGTCACGACGCCGTCGCCCGCCAGCCCGGCCGCCGTGGACCAGATGGTGGTCTCGGTCGGCCCGTACAGGTTGGTGACCTCCTCGGCCCGGGCGGCCAGGGCGTCGGCCAGGGCGGGCGGTACCGCCTCGCCGCCGATCAGGACGCGCAGCCCGCGCACCGACTCGGGCCGGTGGAGCACGAGTTCGTGCCAGAGCGCCGGGGTCGCCTGCATGATCGTGATGCCGTCGCGTTCGAGGGAGGCGGCCAGCGCGGCCGGGTCCAGGGCGACGCCCTCCGCGCCGACCACCAGGCCGGCCCCGGACAGCAGCGGCAGGTAGACCTCCAGGCCGGCGATGTCGAAGGACCAGGTGGTGACGGCCAGCAGCCGGTCGTGGGCCTCCAGCGGGAACCGTTCCCGGACGGAGCGCAGCAGGTTCATCAGCGACCGGTGCTCGACCATGACGCCCTTGGGCCGCCCGGTGGAGCCGGAGGTGAAGAGCAGGTAGGCCAGCCGGGAGCCGTGCAGCGGCGCGGCCCGGTCGGGGTCGGTCAGCGGCCGGTCGTCCAGCGCGGCCAGCGCGGCGTCGACCTCGGGGTCGTCGAGGGCGACCGTGGGCACGTCGGTGCGCGGAAGCCGTGCGGCGATGGCGAGTTCGGTCAGCAGGAGGACGGGCGCGGCGTCGTCGAGCATCAGCCGGATGCGGTCGGCCGGGAGCGCCGGGTCGACCGGCAGGTAGCCGGCGCCGCTCTTCAGGACGGCCAGCTGCGCCACCACCATCTCCGCCGTCCGGGGCAGCGACAGGGCCACCGGCCGGTCCGGGGCGACCCCGAGGCCGACCAGGTGGCGGGCCAGGCGGTTGGCCCGGGCGTCGAGTTCGGCGTACGTGAGGGCGGTGGAGTCCGTGACGACGGCGACGGCGTCGGGGGTGCGGGCGGCCTGGGCCTCGAAGGCGGTGACCACCGTGGTGTCGGGGTCGTCGGCGGGGTCGTCGGTGGCGGTGTCGTTCCAGTCGGTGAGCACCTGCCGGTGCTCCTCGGCCGTGAGGACGTCCAGCCGGCCGAGCGGGAGCCCGGGGTCGCGGGCGACCTGGTCGAGCAGTCGGACCAGCCGGGCGGCCAGGGCCTCGGCGGTGGCCGGCTCGAACACGTCGGCGTTGTACTCCAGGGTGCCGACCAGACCGTCCGCGGAGTCGTCCTCGTGGCGGCTCTCGGTGACGGCGAGGGACAGGTCGAACTTGGCGCTGTCCCCGCCGACCGGCTCCTCGGTGACCGTCAACCCCGGGAGGGAGAGCGTCGGTTGGACGTTGTTCTGAAGGGCCAGCATGACCTGGAAGAGGGGGTTGCGGCCCATGGAGCGGGCGGGGTCGAGGACTTCGACGAGTCGTTCGAAGGGGATGTCCTGGTGTTCGTAGGCCTTGAGGGCGGTCTCGCGTGCGCGGTCGAGGAGTTGGGTGAAGGTGGGGTTCGCGCTGGTGTCGGTGCGTAGGACGAGGGTGTTCATGAAGCAGCCGACGAGGTCTTCCGTGGCGTCGTCGGTGCGTCCGGCGATGGGGGAGCCGATGGGGATGTCGTGGCCGGCGCCGAGGCGGGTGAGCAGGGCGGCGAGGGCGGCTTGGAGGACCATGAAGAGGGAGGCGCCGTTGTCGCGGGCGAGTTCGGCGAGTCGTCGGTGGGTGTCGGTGGTGACGTGGAAGGGGACGGTGCCGCCGCGGTGGGTGGCGACCTTGGGGCGGGGGCGGTCGAAGGGCAGGGCCAGTTCCTCGGGCAGGCCGGCCAGGTGCTCCGTCCAGTACGCCAACTGCCGTGCGGCCAGGGAGCCCTGGTCACCGTCCTCGCCGAGGAGCCGCTGCTGCCAGAGGGTGTAGTCGGCGTACTGCACCGGGAGGGCGTCCCAGCCGGGCGCGGTGCCGGTGGACCGGGCCGCGTAGGCGCGGGAGAGGTCCCGGGCCAGCGGGGTGGCGGACCAGCCGTCGGCCACGATGTGGTGGACCACCAGCAGGAGCAGGTGTTCCGTCGGGCCGGTGCGCAGCAGGGTCGCGCGGAGGGGCAGCTGGGTCGCGAGGTCGAAGCCGCGGGCCGCCTCCCGGGCCGCTTCCCCGGCGGCCTCGGCAGGGGTGGTCTCCCGGACGGTCAGCCCCTTCCAGGCCTCCGCTCCCAGGACCTGCTGGCGGGGTTCGCCGTCGGTCTCCGGGAAGACGGTGCGCAGTACCTCGTGCCGCCCGACCAGGTCGGCCAGCGCCGCGTCCAGGGCGGCGGTGTCCAGCGGTCCGGAGAGCCGGACCGCGAAGGCCATGTTGTAGGCCGCCGAACCGGGCTCCAGCCGGTTCAGGAACCACAGCCGCCGCTGGGCGAAGGACAGCGGCAGGGCCGCGGGTCGCGGTCCGGGCCGCAGCGCGGGCCGCGCGGAGCGGTCCTGGCGCAGGCGGCCGACCAGCCGGGCCACGGTCGGGGCCTCGAAGACGTCCCGGATCGAGACGGTCGAGCCCAGGGCCGTACGGATGCGGCTGACCAGCCTGGTCGCCAGCAGGGAGTGGCCGCCGAGGTCGAAGAAGCTGTCGTCGATGCCGACCCGGGGCAGGCCGAGGACCTCGGCGTAGAGGGCGCAGAGGCTCTCCTCGGCCGGGGTGCGGGGCGGCCGGGTGCCGACGGGGGTGAAGTCGGGGGCGGGCAGCCGGTTGCGGTCGACCTTGCCGCTCGGGGTGAGCGGGAGGCCGTCGAGGACGACGACTGCGGCCGGGACCATGTGGTCGGGCAGGTGGTCGGCGGTGTGGTCGCGCAGGGCGGTGGGGTCGGGGGTGGTGTCGGGGGCGGGGGTGACGTAGGCGACGAGGGTGGGGCCGGCGGGTCCGTCGGTGCGGGCGATGACGACGGCGTTGCGGACGGTGGGGTGGGTGGCGAGGACGGCTTCGATCTCGCCGGGTTCGACGCGGAAGCCGCGGATCTTGATCTGGGCGTCGGCGCGGCCGAGGTAGACGAGCTGGCCGTCGGGGGTCCAGCGGACGAGGTCGCCGGTGCGGTACATCCGCTCGCCGGGGGTGAAGGGGCAGGCGAGGAAGCGGGTGGCGGTCAGGCCGGGGCGTCCGGTGTAGCCGCGGGCGAGTCCGGCGCCGGCGAGGTACAGCTCCCCGGTGACGCCCGGGGGGACCGGCCGCAGTCCGTCGTCCAGCACGTACGCCCGCATGTTCCAGATCGGTCGGCCGATCAGGGTGTCGGCGCCGTCCGGCCCGGCGAGGACCTCGCCCCGGGTCGCGACGGCGCCGGCCTCCGAGGCGCCGTAGAAGTTGAGCAGCCGGGCCCGGGGCAGCGCCCGTCGGAACGCGCGGGCGGTGGCGGCGGGCAGCTGCTCCCCGCTGCAGATCCAGACCGCGCAGCCCGCCGCGCCGGACAGCTCGCCGTCCCGGAAGCCGTCCAGGAAGGCGTTCAGCAGGCTGGGGACGACGGTGAGCCGGGCGATGCCGTGCCGGCCGGTGGCCGCCGCCAGCTCGGGCACGCTGCGGGCCGTGTCGGCGTCGACCAGGACGGTGGAGCCGCCGGACAGCAGCGGCGCCAGCAGCTCGGTGATCCCGTCGATCACGCTGACCGGCGACTTCGCCAGGATCGCGGCCTCCCGCTGCCCGGGCAGCTCCTCGGCGAACCAGGTCAGCCGGTTGACCAGGGCGCGGTGCAGTCCGAGCACGCCCTTGGGCCGGCCGGTGGAGCCCGAGGTGTAGATCACGTACGCCGGGTGGTCGGGCAGCAGCGGGCGGGCGCGGTCCGCGTCGGTGGGGGCGGTGCCGGCCAGCGCCGCCGTGGCGCGGTCCAGCGCGGGGTCGTCCAGCAGCAGCCGGGGCAGGCCGGTCTCCGGCAGCCGCCCGGCGGTCGCCGTGTCGGTGAGCAGCAGGACGGGCGCGGCGTCGTCCAGCATCAGCCGGACGCGGTCGGCCGGGTACGCCAGGTCGACGGGCAGGTGCGTGCCGCCGGCCTTGAGCACGGCCAGCAGGGCGACGACCATCCGCGGCGACCGGGGCACCGCGAGCGCCACCGTGCGCTCCGGTCCGACCCCGAGGCCGATCAGGTGGCGGGCCAGGCGGTTGGCCCGGGCGTCGAGTTCGGCGTACGTGAGGGCGGCGGTCTCCGTACGGACGGCGGTTGCCGCGCCGACGGCGGCTCCGGTGCGGACGACGGTCTCGGTGCGGACGGCGACGGCGTCGGGAGTGCGGGCGGCCTGGGCCTCGAAGAGGGCGACCACGGTGGTGGCGGGGTGGCCGCCGGCGGTGTCGTTCCAGTCGGTGAGCACCTGCCGGCGCTCCTGTGCGGAGAGCAGGTCCAGCCGGCCGAGCGGGAGCCCGGGGTCGCGGGCGACCTGGTCGAGCAGTCGGACCAGCCGGGCGACCAGGGCCTCGGCGGTGGCCGGCTCGAACACGTCGGCGCTGTACTCCAGGAAGCCGTCGATCCCGGTCGGGGCGGCGAGCGCGTCCTGCTGTTCGGCCAGGAAGAAGTTCAGGTCGAACTTGACCGAGTCGGCGGCCGGCGGCTCGAAGGCCGCCCGGACGCCCGGCAGCGACAGCTCGGGGCGGGTGTTGTTCTGGAGCACCAGCATGACCTGGAAGAGCGGGTTGCGGCCCATGGAGCGGGCGGGGTCGAGGACTTCGACGAGTCGTTCGAAGGGGATGTCCTGGTGTTCGTAGGCCTTGAGGGCGGTTTCGCGTGCGCGGTCGAGGAGTTGGGTGAAGGTGGGGTTCGCGCTGGTGTCGGTGCGTAGGACGAGGGTGTTCATGAAGCAGCCGACGAGGTCTTCCGTGGCGTCGTCGGTGCGTCCGGCGATGGGGGAGCCGATGGGGATGTCGTGGCCGGCGCCGAGGCGGGTGAGCAGGGCGGCGAGGGCGGCTTGGAGGACCATGAAGAGGGAGGCGCCGTTGTCGCGGGCGAGTTCGGCGAGCCGTCGGTGGGTGTCGGTGGTGACGTGGAAGGGGACGGTGCCGCCGCGGTGGGTGGCGACCTTGGGGCGGGGGCGGTCGAAGGGCAGGGCCAGTTCCTCGGGCAGGCCGGCCAGGTGCTCCGTCCAGTACGCCAACTGCCGTGCGGCCAGGGAGCCCTGGTCACCGTCCTCACCGAGCAGTTCCCGCTGCCAGAGGGTGTAGTCCGCGTACTGCACCGGCAGCGGCTCCCAGGAGGGGGCCGTTCCGCGGGCCCGCGCCGTGTACGCCAGGGTCAGGTCCCGGGTGAGCGGGGCGGCGGACCAGCCGTCCCAGGCGATGTGGTGGACGATCAGCAGCAGCAGGTGCTCGGCCGGGCCGGTGCGCAGCAGGGTGGCCCGCAGCGGGATCTCGGTCGACAGGTCGAAGCCGCGGCCCGCTTCCCCGGCGGCCTCGGCGGGGCCGCCGTCCCGGACGGTCAGCCCGGTCCAGGCCTCCGCTCCCAGGACCTGCTGGCGGGGTTCGCCGTCGGTCTCCGGGAAGACGGTGCGCAGTACCTCGTGCCGCCCGACCAGGTCGGCCAGCGCCGCGTCCAGCGCGGCGGTGTCCAGCGGCCCGGAGAGCCGGACCGCGAAGGTCACGTTGTAGGCCGCCGAACCGGGCTCCAGCCGGTTCAGGAACCACAACCGCCGCTGGGCGAAGGAGAGCCGGCCGTCGGACCGGCCGTCGGCGGCGCGCCGCAGCGGTGGCCGCACCTCGCCGCCGCCCGCGAGTTCCCGGGCGACGCCGGCCACCGTCCGCTGCTCGAAGAGCGTGCGGATCGGCACTTCGGTGCCCAGCGCGGAGCGGATCCGGCTGATCACCTGGGTGGCCAGCAGGGAGTGGCCGCCGAGGTCGAAGAAGTCGTCGTCGATGCCGACGGCGGCCCGGCCGAGCGCGTCCGCGAAGATCCCGCCGAGGATCTCCTCGACCGGGGTGCGCGGCAGCCGGCCCGCCGGGGCGGGGGCGCTGTCGGGGGCGGGCAGGGCCCGGCGGTCCAGCTTGCCCTGCGGGGTCAGCGGCAGCTCGTCGAGCACGACGACGGCCGACGGGACCATGTACTCGGGCAGTGCATCGGCGACCCGCTCCCGCAGCGCGGCAGGGTCCGGTACGGCCGGGGGCCGGGCGACCACGTAGGCCACCAGCCGGTCCTCGCCGTCGTCGGTGCGGACCACGACGGCGGCCTGCGCCACCTCGGGCCGGCCGGTCAGCACGGACTCGATCTCGCCCAGCTCGATCCGGAAGCCGCGCAGCTGCACCTGGTCGTCGGCCCGTCCGGCGTAGTCGAGTTGGCCGTCGGGGCGCCAGCTCGCCAGGTCGCCGGTGCGGTACATCCGCTCGCCGGCGGGGCCGAAGGGGTCGGCGACGAAGCGTTCGGAGGTCAGGCCGGGCCGGTCCAGGTAGCCGCGGGCCAGGTTGCCGCCGACGTAGAGCTCGCCGACCACCCCGGCCGGGACCGGCCGCAGCGCGGAGTCCAGCACGTAGACGCGGTGGGCCCGGGTGGGCCGGCCGATCGGGGGCCGGCCCGCGCCGCCGAGCCGCTCGCTCACCGTGGAGGCGATCACGGCCTCGGTGGGGCCGTAGCCGTTGATCATCCGCAGCCGCCCGGACCAGCGGGCCACCACGTGCGGCGGGCAGGCCTCACCGGCGACGACCATGGTCAGGTCGGCGGGCAGCCGGGTGCCCTCCGGGAGCGCGGCGGCGACCACCGGCGGCAGCCCGGCGAGGTTCACCCGGTGGCGGTGGATCAGGTCGACCAGCGGCCGGCCGGGGACCCGGCACTCCTCGTCGGCCACCACCAGGGTGCCGCCGCCGAGCAGCGACAGGCTGAGCTCCCAGACCGAGGCGTCGAAGCTGAACGAGGCGAACTTCAGCACCCGGGTGTCCGGGCCGGCGCCGAAGCGCTCGATCAGGCTCGCCACCATCGCGGCGAAGCCGGAGTGGTCGACGGTCACGCCCTTGGGCCGGCCGGTCGACCCGGAGGTGTAGATGACGTACGCCGGGTGCCGGGGCAGCAGCGGGGCGGTCCGCTCCGCGTCCTGCGGGGCGTTCGGCGCCAGGGCGGCCAGCTCTGCCGCGGTGGCCGGGTCGTCGAGCAGCACCGCGGCGCGGCCGCCGTCCGCGAGCCGCGGGGCGAGGTCGCGGGTGGTGACCAGCACGGCGGGCCGGCTGTCGGCCAGCATGAAGGCGGTCCGGTCGGCCGGGTACTTGGGGTCGATCGGCAGGTACGCCGCGCCGGACTTGAGCGCCGCCAGGACGGCGCAGGTCATCTCGACCGGGTCCGGTACGGCCAGGGCGATGATCCGCTCCGGTCCGACGCCGCGGGCGATCAGCAGCCGGGCCAGCCGGTTCGACCGCTCGTCCAGTTCGCGGTAGGTCGTCTCGCGGCCTTCGAAGACCACGGCCACGGCCTCGGGCGCCTGGTCGACCCGGGCGGCGAACAGCGCGGGGACCACGGTCCGCGGGGCGGCGTCGGCCCGGCCGGCCCAGTCGCCGAGGATCCGGTGCTGCTCCTCGTCGGTGAGCAGCGGCAGCCGGCGGACCGGGACGTCCGGGGCGGCCAGGACGCTCTCCACCACGTGCGCGAAGCGGTCCAGGATGCGCACGACCTCGCCGCGGTCGTAGCGGTCGGGCCGGAACTGCGCGCTCAGCGTCAGCCGGGTGTCCGGGTACGCGAGCACCGCGAGGCCGCGCTCGCCGGCCAGCCGGGTCCGCGCGTCGCCCAGCCGCAGCTCGGGCACCAGCGCGTTGAGCCGGCCGACGTCGGCCTGCGGCTGGTTCTGGTAGCTGAACACGGTGTCGAACAGCTCGCCGGCGCCGGCGATCCGCTGCACCTCGGCCAGGCCGAGGTGGCGGTGGTCGAGCAGGGCGGTCTGCTCCTCGTCGATCCGGTGGAAGAGCTCGGCGACGGGCAGGTCCGGATCGAGCCGCACCCGCACCGGGAGCATGTTCAGGAAGAGGCCGACCAGCGACTCGATGCCCGGAAGCTCCGGCGGCCGCACCGAGTTGACCGCGCCGAACACCACGTCGGAGGCGTCGGTGAGGCGGCCGAGCAGCAGCGCCCAGCAGCCCTGGAGGACGGTGTTGAGGGTGAGGTTCTCGGCGCGCGCCCAGGCGACCAGCCGGGCGGTGAGCTCCTCGGGGAGGGCGAGGTCGACGGCCTCGGGCAGCCCCGGGTCGCCCGGGCGGTCGGCCGTCCCCAGCCGCAGCGGCTCGCCCAGCCCGTCCAGCGCCCGCTGCCAGGCGGCGCGGGCGGCCTCGGTGTCCTGGGCGGCGAGCCAGTCGAAGTACGCCCGGTAGGAGGGCGCCGGGGGCAGGGCGGACGGGTCGCCGCCGGTGGCGTACAGGGTGAACAGCTCCTGGGCGATCACGCCCATCGACCAGCCGTCCACCAGCAGGTGGTGCAGGGTCCACAGCAGCCGGACCCGGTCGGGGGCCAGCCGGATCACGGTGAAGCGCAGCAGCGGGGGCCGGGCCAGGTCGAAGCCGCGGGTCCAGTCCGCGTCGGTCAGCCGCTGGGCCTCGGCCGCCTGCTCGGCCGCGGTCGGGAGGCCGGACAGGTCGACCTCCTCCCAGGGCACCGGCACCTCGGCGGCCACGACCTGCCGGGCGTCCTCGGTGGACCGCTCGGGGAAGTGCACCCGCAGGCCGTCGTGGCGGGCCAGCAGGGCGGCCGCCGCCGCCCGCAGCGCGGCCGGGTCGAACGGCCCCTCGATGTCGAGGACGGCCTGCATCAGGTAGGAGTTCATGCCCTGCTTGTCGAACTCCGTCTGGAAGATCAGGCCCTTCTGGAGCGGTGACAGCTCCAGGGCCTCCCCGGCCGCCGCGGCGGCCCCGCCCCGCTGGGCGGGCGAGCCGTGGGCGGCCAGGGCTTCGAGCGCGCGGAACCAGGCGTGGGCGATGTGTTCGGCGTCCTCGTCGGCCAGCGCCTCCGGGGCCCAGAGCCAGTCCGCGACCAGGTGCGGCCCGTCCGGCCGGTCCTCGGTGACCGGGGTGGCCGCGAGCACGTGCCGCAGCGGCATCCGCGGGTGCACCCCGGTGCCGACGACGGCGTGCCGGGAGTCCGGCAGCCAGTCCCCGGCGCTCTCGTCCCGGTCGGTCTGGAAGCGGCCGAGGTAGTTGAAGCCGAGCTCCGGCACGCCGTGCCGGGCCAGCGCGGCGACGGTCTGCGGGTTGAGGTGGCGCAGCAGCCCGTAGCCGAGCCCGTGGTCGGGCAGCCGGCCCAGCTGCCGGCGCACCCGGCGCACCGCCGCGTCGAGCGGCTCCCGGGCGGCGTCGCCGAGGTCCAGCCGCACCGGGAAGACACTGGTGAACCAGCCGACGGTGCGGGAGAGTTCGGCCTCGTCGGTGAACGGCTCGCGGCCGTGGCCCTCCAGTTCGACGGTGACGGCGCCGGCCGGGCGGCCGCGGTGCCGGCGCCAGTCGGCGACGGCGAGCGCGAGGCCGGTCAGCAGCAGGTCGTTGATCTCCCCGCCGTAGCCGCGGCGGGCGGCGGCGAGCAGGGCCGCGGTGGTGTCCGCGGGCAGCTCCAGCCGGAGCCGGTGCGCGGTGCCGTACACGTCGCGCTCCGGGTCCAGCGGGCGGGCGCCGAGCGGCTCCCGGGCCGCCGACTGCTCGGCCCACAGCGGGAACTCGCGCACCCGCTCGGCGGCGCGGGCCTGCTCGCCGAGCAGCTGCGACCAGCGGCGGTAGGAGGTGCCGACCGGGTCCGGGTCCAGGCCCCGGCAGGCGGCGGCGAGGTCGTCGACCAGGACGCGCCAGGAGATCCCGTCCACGCACAGGTGGTGGGTCAGCCACACGAGCCGGCCGGGGCGGCCGGGGCCGGCGTCGAGCAGCACGAGCTGGGTCACCGTGCCGGCCTCCGGGGCCAGCCGGGCGCGGGCCGCGTCGATCTGCTCGCCGACGGCGGCGGCCAGCGCGTCCGGGTCGTCGGCGAGCGCCGAGACGTCGACCCGGCGGACCGCGTCGGCGGCCCGGACGGCGCCCTCGGGCAGGGCCTCCAGGGACCACAGGCCGTCGGCCACCACGGTCAGCCGCGACCGCAGCGCGGCGTGGTGGTCCAGCAGGACGGCGGCGGCCGCGGTCAGCCGGTCGAGGTCCAGGCCGGCGGGGGTGGTGAGCACCTGGTACTGGCTGTACTGCCGGGTGCGTTCGTCCAGGACGGCCAGGTCCTCGCGCAACTGGTGGGCGATCGGCAGGAGTTCGATCTCGCCGGTGTCGTCCGCCGCGGCGGTCGGGCGGGTCGCCGCACCCGGGGAGCCCGGCGCGACGAGCGCCGCGACGGCCGCGGGGGTGTGGTGGGTGCGGATCTGCAGCGGGGTGACGGTCAGTCCGGCCCGGCGGGCGTGGCCGACCGCCAGGATGGCGCTGATGCTGTCCCCGCCCAGCTCGAAGAAGTTGTCGGTGGGACGGACCTCCGGCACGCCGAGGACCTCGGCGAACGCGGCGCAGACGATCTCCTCGGCCCGGCTGCGCGGGGTGTCCGGCCGGGCCGGGGCCTCGGCGGCGGGCCCAGGGTCCGGCAGCGCCCGGCGGTCGACCTTGCCGTGCGCGGTCAGCGGCAGGGCGTCCAGGACCAGGACGTCGCGCGGCACCAGGTGGTCCGGCAGGACGGCGGCCAGGCGCTCGCGGACCGCGGCCGGGCGCAGCTCGGCCCCGGCGCGCGGGACGCAGTAGCCCACCAGCCGCTTGCCGCCGCCGGCGCCGTCGACCGCCCGCACCACGGCGTCCGAGACGTCCGGCAGCGCGCGCAGCGCCGCCTCGATCTCGCCGAGCTCGATCCGGTGGCCGCGCACCTTCACCTGGTTGTCCCGGCGGTCCAGGAAGACGAGCTGCCCGTCCCCGTCCCACACCACGCGGTCGCCGGTGCGGTACATCCGGCTGCCCGCCGGGCCGTACGGGTCGGGCACGAACGCGGCGGCGGAGCGGGCCGGGTCCGCCAGGTAGCCGCGGCCGACGCCGGCGCCGCCGACGTACAGTTCGCCGGGCGTGCCCTGGGGTGCCGGGAGCAGGGCGTCGTCGAGCACGTAGAGCCGGGTGTTGCGGACCGGGCGGCCGATCGGGACGGAGCCGCGCGCCGGGCCCCCGGGCCCGAGGTGGGCGTGGGCGACGTCGTCCGAGCACTCGGTGGGCCCGTACGCGTTGACCAGCCCGACCAGCGGGTAGCGGTCGGTCCAGCGCCGGCACAGGTCGGCGGGCAGCGCCTCGCCGGTCGCCACCAGGTGGCGCAGCGCGGCCAGCCGGGGGGCCCCGGCGGTCAGGTCCCAGGAGTCCAGGGCCGCGCGCAGCAGCGAGGGGACGACCTCCAGGACGGTGACGCCCTCGGTGTCGGCGAGGGCGAACAGCAGGTCGGGGTCGGCCGCGGTCTCCCGGGGCACCACCCGCACCCGGCCGCCGACCACCAGCGGCGCGAGCATCTGCCACACCGACACGTCGAAGGTGACGGGGGCGTTCTGCACCACGGTGTCGGCCCGGTCCAGCGCCAGGTCGTCGACCTTCGCCAGCAGGTGGTTGACCATCCCCGCGCGGTGCACCATGGCGCCCTTCGGCGCCCCGGTGGACCCGGAGGTGAAGATCACGTACGCCAGGTCCAGCGGGGCGCCGAGGACGGGCGCGAGGTCGTCGTCGGCGTCCCGGTCCCGCGCGGAGACCTCCAGCACCCGGATCGGCCGGCCGGCCGCGGCCACCGCCCGCTCGGCGAGCGGCCGGTGGGCGGCGTCCGCGACCACGGTGCCGATCCCGTTGTCGACGAGCAGGGCGACGGTCCTGGCCACGGGCGCGTGCGGGTCCAGCGGGACGTAGGCCGCGCCGGCGCCGATCACGCCGAGCACCGAGGCGATGAAGTCGGCGCCCGGGGCGACCAGCAGGGCGACCGGGCCGGTGCCGTCCACCCGGCGGGACAGGGCGCTCGCCCGGCCGACCAGTTCGGCGTAGCCGGTCGTGCCGCCGTCCTCGACGACCGCGACCGCCCCGGGGTGCCGGGTGGCGACCTCGCGGATCCGGGCCACCGGGCAGTCGAACTCCGCCGGGCGCTGCGGCCCGCTCGCCCGTCGCAGCCAGTCGGAGCGGTCCCCGGTGGCCACGGCCAGGCCGCCGACCGGCCGGTCGTCCGCCGCCTCGGCGAACCGGTCCAGGAAGTCCACCAGCCGGGCGAGGTGCCGGTCGATCTCCGCCCCGGTGTAGCGGTCGGGATTGCCGTTGAGGTGCAGCTCGATGCCGGCCCCGGCGGTCTCGACCACGGTGACCATCAGGTCGTCGATCAGCCCGGTCGACAGGTTGACCACCCGGGCGGTGCACGGGCCGAGGGCCAGCTCGGTCTGCTGCGGCAGCAGGTTGACGAACGGTCCGAACGGCCGCCGGTCGTCGCTGCGCAGCCCCATGGCACGGCGGATCGCGCTGACCCGGTGGCGCTGGTGGCGGAGCACCTGGGCGAGTTCCCGGGAGGTCCGCCGCAGCAGGCCCGCCTTGGTCAGGGTGGGGCGGACGGGCACCCGCAGCGGCAGGTAGTTGGCCAGCATCCCGGGGATCGACCGCTCGTGGGCGGTCAGCCGGGCGGTCACCGGCAAGGTCAGCAGGACGTCCTCGACGCCGGTCATCCGCTGGGTGTACACCGCGACCGCGGCCATCACCGCGGTCGGCCAGGTGACGTCCGCGCGGCCGGCGGTGGCGCGCAGGCGGGCGCAGGTGGCGGGGGACAGGGCGGCGGTGCGGCGCAGGAAGCCGCGCGGCGGGGCCGCCGGGGGCTCCCGGTGGGAGAGGTCGGCCGGCTCCGGCGGCTCGGGGAACCGGCGCTGCCAGAACTCCGCGTCCCGCCGGGCCCGTTCGGAGCCGCGGTGGGCCGCCTCGGCGGCGAGCAGGTCGGCCAGCGGGGGCAGCGCCGGGCCGGTGTCGCCGCCGTCGGCCCCGTACAGTTCGGCCAGCCGGCGCCAGAGGACCACCTGGCTGAAGCCGTCGCACAGCAGGTGGTGGACGGAGAGGTAGAAGAACGCCCGCTCCGGGCCGAGGGTGAGCACGGCGAGCCGGAACAGCGGGAAGCCGGCGGGGTCGTACGGCTTCGCCAGGTCCGCGTCCATCCAGCCGGCAGCCGCCGCCGACGGGTCGGCCTCGGCGCTGAAGTCGACTTCGTCGAGCGGGAGTCCGGCGATCTCGCGCAGGCGCTGGCGGGGCTCGCCGTCGACGTCGAGGAACTGCGCGCGCAGGCACTGCGCCTCCTCGACCAGCCGGGCCAGCGCGGCGCGGAAGCGGGCCCGGTCCAGCGGGCCGCGGACGTCCAGGTAGCCGGCCGAGTTGTATGCGTTGTTCCCGTCCGGCCCCTGGACGTCCAGCCAGATCTCGGTCTGGCCGGCCGTCAGCGGCAGCGTGGTCCCCAGGACCGATGTCATCACAGGCTCCCCACGGAGGTCGGGCCGATCGAGGCGAGGCCGGTGCCGGGCGGCGGCGCCGCCGCGCCGTCCAGGGCGTCCGGGCCGAAGGAGTCCAGCACCCACGCGTCGTCGTAGACGGTGTCCAGGTAGCGTTCGCCGAGGTCGGGCGCGATGGCCACCGCCGTCAGCTCCTCGTCCGGCCGGTTGGCGCGCAGCCAGCGGGTGGCCCCGCTGAGCACCGTGCCGGTCGAGCCGCCGAGCAGGAAGCCCTCGCGCAGCAGGGCGCGGCAGGCCCGGACGGTGTCGGTCTCCGGGACCAGCACGGTGTCGTCCACGTAGGACTCGTCGAGGATCGGCGGCCGGACGCTGGTGCCGATGCCCGGGATCAGCCGGCCGCGCGGCTCGTGGCCGAAGTTGACCGAGCCGACGGCGTCGATCGCGACGATCGTCACCCCGGGGTTGTTCTCCCGGAAGTACCGGGCGCAGCCCATCAGGGTGCCGGTGGTCCCGGCGCCGACGAACAGCACGTCCAGCTCCGGGAAGGCCTTGGCGATCTGCGGCCCGGTGGTGCGGTAGTGGGCGGTCCAGTTGCCCGGGTTGGCGTACTGGTTCAGCCAGTGGAAGTCCCGGTGCTCGGCGCACAGCCGGGTGACCAGGTCGAGCCGGGCGCCGAGCAGGCCGCGCTGCGGGTCCGGCTCGGTCACCACCCGCACGTCGGCGCCCAGGCGCTGCATCAGCCGCCGGGAGACGGAGGTGCAGCGGGAGTCGGTGACGCAGACGAAGGTGAGCCCCCGGCTGGCCGCGACGAGGCTGAGCGCCACGCCGAGGTTGCCGGAGGAGCTCTCCACGACCGTCATCCCCGGCCGCAGCTGCCCGGACCGGAGGGCGGAGTCCACCATCTCGCTCGCCGCCCGCAGCTTGACCGAGCCGGCGAAGTTGAACCCCTCGCACTTGAGGTACAGCGGACGGCCGACCATCCGTCGGAGGTCGACGTACAGGTCCTCGACGTCGAATTCCTGCGGTGTCGTGATAACTGGCATGCGTCTACTCCCACCCGGTCGTTCCGTGGTAGCGGGTGCCCAATCGGTCCGAAGCGATGGCCCCATGGTTTCCGAACGCGCTGACGTCGCACTGATCCGCAGCTGATGGGGCGAAAGCCCTGGTCCGAGCCTCAGGGCCGGTCGTCGGCCGCGCCCGGGGCGCGCCCGACCTTCCCGGTGAGCAGCCCCTGGAAGAGGTTCAGTCTGTGGATGTTGGCGGCGCCCTCGAGGAACTCCATCGCCCGGGCGTCGCGGGCGAGTTTGTCCAGCACCGGGTGCGCCAGCCGGGCGCCGGGCCCGAAGAACCCGCAGGCCGCCAGCGTCACGTCCTCCGCGAGCCGGGCGGCGCGCAGCTTGGCGGCCGAGGCGAGGTGCCCGTCGGCCGGCCGGGCGTCGACCGCCGCGGCGGCGTTCAGCACCAGGTGGCGGACGGCGTCGATCCGGCGGCCGAGCGCGTCCAGCCGCTCCCGCTCGGCGGTGCGCAGCGGGCCGCGGTGCTCGGCCACGTAGTCGTGGGCCGCGCGGGCGATGCCCACCGCGATCGCCGCGACGCCGGGGCGCAGCAGGTTGAAGGTCTGGACGAAGGCCCACACCCCGCGCCGGCTGGCCGGGAGGTGGCGGCCGAGGAACCGCTCCTCGGGGACGGCCACCGAGTCCAGCCGGATCGAGCTGATCCGGGCGCCGCGCAGCCCCAGCATGTCCAGCGGTTCGGCGTGGAACCCGGGGGTCGCGGTGTCGACCAGCACGGCGGTGATGCCGAGCGGCCCGGGCCGGGTGCGGGCGAAGACCACCGCGAGCCGGGCCCGCGAGGCGTTGCCGACGTAGCGCTTCTCGCCGTTCAGCAGCGCCCCGCCCGGGGCGGGGGTCAGCGCGGTGGTCAGGGCCGTCGCGTCCGAGCCGCGGTCCGGTTCGGTCAGCGCGAAGCAGGTCCACAGCGGTTCGCTCAGCATCCGGCCGTAGAACCACTGCTTCTGCCGTTCGTCGGCGCACAGGCCGACCGCGACGCCGGCCAGGAACGGCCCCGGGGAGGCGACCATCGAGCCGACGTCGGCGCGGGCGAGCTCCTCCATGACGACCGCGCGCTCCAGCGCCGAGTCGCCGCAGTGGCGGTGCCCGTCGATCTTCTCCGGCTCGTTCCCGTACTCGGCCGGGATGCCCATCGTCGCGAGGTAGCGGACGGCCGGGAGGTCCAGGTGGTGCCGGATGGCCTCCGGGTCGCGGTCGATCTCCAGCGCGAGCGGGCGCAGGTCGGCGCCCCACTCGCGCACCCGGGCGCGCAGCGCGGCCAGGTGCCCGTCCGGCCCGGTCACCGCGGCTCCTCCCCGGTCACGAAGACCTCCGCCACCAGCTCCGACAGGTAGCAGGGCATCCCGGGGCCGTCCCGCAGGTAGCCGCTGGCGCCCAGCAGCCGGACCTGCTCGCGGTCGGCCGCGGTGATCCGGGCGTGCAGGTCCGCCAGCACCGCGGCGGACAGGTCGCCGGGGCCGGCGCCGGACAGCACCGCCTGGACCTCCAGGTGGTCGGCCACCGCCTCGGCGACGGTGCCCTTCACCAGCTGCTGCTGCAGCAGGTACGTGTCGCCGCTGCGGCGCCGGCCCAGGTAGCCCAGGCACTCCGAGCGCAGCGACTCCGACAGCCCGAGCCGCACCCAGGCCAGGCCCAGCACGAAGGCGGAGCCGGCGTCCCGTTCGGCCGCGCTGCGCCCGGCCGACGGCGGGGCGCTCGTGACGGCGGCGGCGACCACCTCGCCGCCGGGCAGCGGGGTGCGCGACAGCACGGCCTCGTCGCCGGGGCGGCGCGGCCGGGTGGTGCCGTCGACCCAGAGCCAGTCGGCCGCGGCGAAGGTCCCGGCGTCGGCGACGGTGTGCCCGCCGGGACCGCAGGGCAGCAGGCCGGGCGTCAGGGAGGAGCCGAGCAGCCGCAGCGCCGGGGCGAGGCCCTGGTGCCGGGCGGCGTCCCGGCAGCGGGTCCACAGGCCCGCGTCCTGCCGCGTCACGGTGGTCATCGACCGCCCCGTTCGATCAGGCAGACGGCGAGGTCGCCGGTGTCGGGCTCGTGGTCGACGACGACGATCCGCTGCTCCCGGCCGGCCGACCAGGCGGGGTCGGCGGCGAGGGCGGTGAGCGCGCCGGAGGCCGGGTGGCCCGGCGGGGTGCGCACGATCCGGCCGGGGTGGCCCGGCAGGTCGCGCGCGGGGTCGACGGCGGCGCCGGCGACCACCGGGCAGCCGGTGGCGTCCAGGTCGGCCAGGGCGGTGCGGACGGCCGCCGCCACGTCGTCCGGGCCGGTGCCGGTGCGCTGCCACAGGGTGAGCCGGCCGAGGGAGCCGGTGTCGGTCAGCAGCAGCGCGAGACCGGCGTCGCCGGCGAGTTCCCGTCCGCTCTCGTACGGGAAGGTGGCCTGGTCGAGCACGAACAGCGCGACCCTGCGGTGGCCGTGCCGCCGGGCGTAGGCGGCGGCCAGCCGCAGCGCGGCGAAGGGGGCGTTGGAGCCGCACTCGGAGACGGTGAAGGACAGCGGGCCGCCGGGGACGAGCTCGGACAGGGCGGTGACCGCGGCGAGCCGGCAGTCCAGGTCCGGGGTGGCGTGGGCGACCACCGCCAGGTCGACCGGCGTGCCCCGGGCGTCGCGCGGGGCCGACGGGTCCGACGGCCCGAGCCCGGCGAGCAGTTCCCCGGCCATCGCGGCGAAGGTGTTCCCGGCCGCGTCCTGGACCAGGTCCGGCCGGTGGTCGACGCCGTAGGCCGCCGTCAGGTCGGCGAAGTGGCGCCGGGAGAAGGCGTCGTCGATCCGTGCCGAGCCCGGCGGGAACCTCCGGTGGGTGATCGCGGCGAGCCCGAGCGGGAAGACGGCGGGCGCCTCCCAGGGGCCCTTCGTCGGTGCGGTCCGGACCGGCATCCTCAGCCGTCCAGTTCCGTGGCCACGAAGTCGGCCAGCGAGCGCACGCTCGCGAAGTGGGCCATCTCCAGGGAGTCGGTGTCGAACTCGACGTCCAGTGACTCCTCCAGCCGCATCAGCAGCTCGAAGACGCCGGTCGAGTCGAGGCCGAGCTCGTCGAAGAGCCGGGACTCCTCGGTGAGTTCGGGCAGGTCGTAGTCGAGCACCTCGCCGAGGGCGGCGGAGATCTCGGTGACGATCCGCGCGCGGTCCGTGCCGGTCGCTCCGGTCATGGTCAGCACTCCTTCCGGTGGGTGGGCGGGGGGGTTCTCGGGCGCGGATTCTCAGGCGCGCCGGAGGAGTTCGGGGGCGATCGGGCGCTGGTGGCGCAGCAGGTCCTCGGGCCGGTCGGGTTCGCGGACCAGGTGCGCCTCGCCGTCGAGCACCAGGACCTCGGCCGGGTAGCCGTGGCTGAGGAAGTGCACGGGGGAGGCGGTCGGCCCGTACGCGCCGGAGCGCAGCACTCCGAGCAGGTCGCCCGGGCGCACCGGCGGCAGCTCGGCCTTCTTGGCCAGCGTGTCGTTGGGCGTGCAGAGCGGGCCGGTGACGTTCCAGACCTCGGTGGCGGGCTCGTCGATCCGGTTGAGCAGCCGCATCGGGAAGTTGCGCTTGACGAAGGAGCCGATGCCGACCGCCGCCATGTGGTGGTGGGTGCCGCCGTCGGCGACCGCGAAGCGCTCGCCCAGCGACTCCTTCACGTACCGGATCCGGGTGACGTAGGTGCCGGCCAGCGCGGTGAGGTAGCGGCCGAGTTCCATCACCAGCCGGGTGCCGGGGTGGCGTTCGGCGAACCCGGCGACCAGCGGGTTGATCCCGGCGGCGAGCTTCGGCAGGTCGAGGTCCCGCTCGCCGTCGAAGTAGGCGACGCCGAGTCCGCCGCCGACGTCCACCAGCTCCAGCGGGAAGCCGAGGGCGGCGGAGAGGCGTTCGGCGAGCGCGAAGATCCGCTCGGTGTTCTCGACGACGGTGTCCTCGACCAGGATGCGGGTGCCCATGTAGACCTGCACGCCCATCACCCGCACCGCCGGGTGGCGTGCCACCAGGCCCGGATCGGCGAGCAGTTGGGCCTCGTCCATGCCGAACTGGCGGGCCTTGCCGCCCATGGTGAGGCCGGAGCCCTTGACCGAGAAGCTCGGGTTGACCCGCAGCGCCACCGGGGCCACCACCCCGCGCTCGCGGGCGAGTTCGTCGATCAGCGCCAGTTCCTGGAAGGACTCGCAGACGATCGCCGCGATCCGCTCGTCCAGGCAGGCGACCAGCTCCTCCCGGCTCTTGCCGGGCCCCAGGAAGATGATGTCCGGGCCGGCCACCCCGGCCCGCCGGGCGGTGCGCAGCTCGGTGAGCGAGGAGACCTCGGCGCGGGCGCCGTGGGCGTGGAGCAGGGCGCAGACCGCCAGGTTGGGGTTGGACTTGAGCGAGAAGAACACCTGCAGGCGCGGGTCCAGCTGTTCGCGCAGTTCGCGCATCCGCCCGGTCAGGGCGTCCCCGTCGTAGAGGAAGAGCGGGGTGCCGTACCGCTCGGCGATCTCGGTGACGGGTGTGCCCTGGATCTCGAAGACTCCGCTCACGGCCGGTCTCCCCTCTCCCGTCCGTCGAGGCGGACGGCGATCTGCGCGTCGATGGTGGTCAGTTCCTCCGCCGAGTCGGCGACGACGATCCCGTACAGCCGGCCGTCGACGGGGGCGCCGCCGCCGGTGAACGCCGCATTGACGGTGGCGAAGTTGTTCACCAGCAGGCCCCGGCCGGCGGCCGGGTCGAGCAGCAGGCCGTCGAGCAGCCGGCGCAGCTCGTCGAAGGCCAGGGGTTCGGTCAGCCGCAGCGGGTAGTGGCGGGCGACGGCGACCTGTCCCGGCTTGACGAACCGTTCCTGCAGACGGACCTGGTAGGTGGACATGTTGTTACGGGCGTTGATCTCCACGACCGGGTAGAGCCCGCCGTCCGGGTCCACCATGGCGTCCACGCCCACCACGCCGTGGAAGCCGTCGGCGGCCAGCCGCTTGCCGAGCCGGTCCGCGGCGGTGCGCAGCTCGTCGACCTGGGCGGCGGTGAGCCGGGCGGGCATCCGGTGGCCCTTGTGGACGCCGTCCTCGGTCAGCTGCTCCTTGACGAAGTCGAACGCCACCGAGCCGTCCAGGCCCACGGTGAACTGGTAGTTGAGGTCGGCGACCTTGTCGACCCACTCCTCGACGACCATGGCGATCCGCTCCCGGCCGGAGCCCTCGACCTGTTTGGCGACCAACCCGAGGATGCGCTCGCCGCGGCGCCGGCTGGTCAGCCGGGCGATGCCCTTGCCGGAGACGCCGAACGCCTCCTTCACCACGGCCCGGCCGTCGCCGAGTTCGGCGTCCACCGCCGCGAAGGCGGCGGCGAGTTCGGCGAGCGTCTCGCAGGCCCAGCCCCTCGGCTGGCGCAGGCCCAGCTCGTCGGCGATCCGGCGGCTGTACACCTTGCTGTTGACGGCCTTGCAGGTGGCCGCGTCCGGCCCGGCGAGCGGCAGCCCGGTGGCCGCGGCGAGGCGCTCCTCCGGTTCGGACACGCCGTGGACGGCGATCCGGCAGCCCTCGGCGGCCAGGCCCGCCAGCGCGGCGAGCAGCGCCGGGTCGGCCAGGGCGTCCTCGGTGACGGTGCGCTGCGGGTCCTGGACGGCCGGGACGTGGACGCGCGGCAGCTCCAGGCCGAGCCCGGCCAGGTACCCGAGGTAGTCCCGGTCCGGGCGGGTCTTGAGCACCACGTGGTCGCGGCCGCCGGCCAGCAGCAGGGCGAACTCGTCCATCCGGTTGACCACGGCGCTGGAGGCGGCGGCGGACAGCCGGGGCAGGGTGTGCTCGCCCAGCGCCCACTGCTGCTCCACCTCGAAGTTGCCCAGGAAGAGGAAGCGGGCGTCCGGCGATCCGGTCAGGGCGAGCGACAGCCGGCCGGCGAAGTCCGTGGCCGGGGGCCCCGGGTGGGCGCCCATCAGTGCCTCACGACCATCGCGGCGAAGGACTGGCCCAGCCCGGCGGAGGTCATCAGATAGGTGTCCCCGGGCCGCAGCAGGCCGAGTTCGAGCGCCGACTGGTAGTTGATGAAGGGGTCGGCGCAGAAGCAGTGGCCGGTCCGGGCGATGTTCTCCAGGAAGATCCGGTCCCGGTCGATGCCGAGCGCGTTGGCGGCGACCGTCCAGGAGACCCGGTTGACGTTGTGCGGCAGCACCAGGTCGAGGTCGCCGACGGCCAGCCCGGCCGCGGCCAGGGCGCCGTCGATGACCTCGGCCATCGCGTCCTGGTAGATCCGCTTGGCCTCGCGGGCGCCCTCGGCGTCGAGGTCGATGACGCCGTCCTCGCGGCCGTGGATGCGGGCGTGGTAGCCGAGCACCCGGTTGCGGTCGCCGCCGGCCCCCACCAGCAGGGCGGTGACGCCCTCGCCCATGATCGAGACGTCCTCGACCCACTGGGAGAACGGGGTGAGCGTCTTGTCGCCGGCCAGGACCAGCGCGAGCGCGTCCGGGTCCCCGTCCTCGGCCAGCAGGGTGCCGGCCGCGTCCACCGCGAGCAGGCCGGTCGCGCACCCGTGGTCGGCCACCGAGAACACCTTCGCCCGGCGCAGCCCGAGCGACTCGCGGACCGTCCGCAGCGGGCTGACCGGGTACGGTGCGGTGGTGCGCAGCCCCTTGGCGCGCACCACGTACCGGATCCGGTCCTCCTGCCCGGCGAGGGCCTCCAGCTTGCCCGCCGCGGTGGTCAGCAGCTCCGCCTCGGACTGGTCGGGCGCCTGGCAGATCCGGTCCAGGCCGTACAGCCTGGTGAACCGGCGCACCTGCTGGTCGGTCAGCCCCAGCGGCTCCCGCAGCTGTTCGACCGAGACCGTCGGTGGCAGGTAGCTCGATACCGCTTCTATCGACGTCATGCGACGGGGCCTCCTCGCGACAAGGATCGGAGCCCCACCAGAGTCGCCGGGAACGCTGACAGGCTGCTGACGCCCGGCTGATCGCCGGACGGCAGGCAGCCGCTGGGCTCGTGTCGTCGATCAGCCCGGATCAGGGAGTGATCGGCGAGGCGGCCCCTGAGGTCGCGTCAGGCCTGCTTGACCGAGATGCGTCCGTTGCTGGTGCTCAGGGTGAGCTGGTACTGGCCGGACGGGTCGTCGGAGACCCCGATGTCCTTGTGGCCGTTGCCGGTCTTCGCGGAGACCTTGTACTTGGCGGCCGGCACGACCAGGGTGATGGCGCCGTTGGAGGTCGACGCGGAGACGTCCTGCGGCTTGGTCGAGGTGATGTTGATCGCGCCGTTGTGGGTCTCGGCCCGGATCCGGTCGCCGTTCAGCCCGCGCCCGCTGATGGCGCCGTTGGTGGTCTTCACCTCCGCGCTGCCGTTCACCCCGTCCAGGTTGACCCCGCCGGAGTGGGTGGACACCTGCACGCTGCCGACCTGGGAGAGGCTGACCGAGCCGGAGGAGGTCTGGCCGGTGACCGGCAGCCCGGCGGGGACCTCGACGGTGTAGGTGACCGAGCAGTACTGGCCGCAGCCGCCGAGCACCAGGACGCCGTTCTCGACCCGGCTCGTCGCGCCCGGCTTGTCGTTCTTGTAGCTGACCGACCGGTGCACGGAGATCCTGTCGAGTCCCTCCTTGCCGCGCAGGGTGACCCCGCCGGAGGTGGTGTCGAGCTTCACCGCGGTGATCCTGTCGCCCACCGTGGCGTCGTCGTCGAAGGTGTTGTCGGGAGCTAAGCCGCAGGCGCTCAGACCGCCCACGGCGGCCGCGAGGACGACGAAGGACGCGAGACGGCCGGACTGCTGGCGCATGTCATTCCCCAGATCTGGAAGGCGTTGCCGGAAAAGGCCCCGTCGCGGGGCGTACCCCACGACGCTAGCGCGCCGGAAAACCGGCGGACCATGGGGCTAACCCCCCTGTCCTGATGGGGAGTTCCCCCAAACGGCGGACGTCAGGCGAATGTCAGTTCCAGGTCAGCGCACCCGTCCAGAGTCGAGCCATGACAGCGCTGACGGCACGGGCCCCCGAGCGGACCCTGGGCGTACTGGGCGGCATGGGCCCGGCGGCGACCGCGGAGTTCCTGCGGCTGCTCGCCGCCGACGCGCCGGCCGCCCGGGACCAGCAGCACCCCCGGCTGCTGCTGTTGTCCGAGCCGGGCATCCCGGACCGCACCGCCGCGATCCTCGGCGGCGACGAGGAGCCGGCCCGGCGGGTGCGGGAGGGCCTGCGCACGCTGGTCGGCTGGGGCGCGGACCTGCTGGCGGTGCCCTGCAACACGGCGCACGTCTTCCTGGACGGCTTCGCCGCCACCTCGCCCGTGCCGGTGGTCGACATCGTCGACGCCACCCTGGACGAGGCCGTCCGGCTGAGCCCGGACGGCGGCTGGCTCACGGCGACCACCGGGACCGTGCTCAGCGGCCTCTACCAGCGGCGGGCCGCGGCCCGCGGCTACCGGCTGCTGCTGCCGGACGACGGGACGCAGCAGGCCGTCCACGGGGCCGCCGAACGGGTGAAGGCCGGACGGGTCGAGGAGGCCGGCGCCGCCTTCCGGGAGGCCGTCGGAGGGCTGTGGCGGCGCCGCCGGCTGCCGGTGGTGGCCGCCTGCACCGAGCTGCCGCTCGCCTACCGCAGCGCGGGCCTGCCGGCGGAGCTGATGGTCTCCAGCCTGGCCGCGCTCTCCCGCGCGTGCATCGCCGAGCTCTACCGGAGCGTGCCGGTCCGTACGTAGCCGCCGCGACATGGGACGGCCCCGGCGCAGCAGCGCCGGGGCCGTTCCCCGTCGAGCGTTCCGTTCCGGTTCGTGCCGTTCGCGGGCCGGTCAGCCGCAGCCGCCGGCGTGGCCGTCGTCGACGGACCGGGCGCCGAGCCCGACCGCCGGGGCGGCCGGCGGCGGCAGTGCCCCGGCGGGCACCGCCCGGGCCCGCAGGTGGGCGACGAAGTCCGGCAGCCGGTCCAGCCCCCAGAAGCGGCTGAAGCCCTGGACGAAGAACGGCACGCCGAACACCCCGTCGTCGCAGATGTCCTTGAGCAGCCGAGCCCCCTGCCGGCGCAGCTCGGGATCGTCGCTCGCCCCCGCCGCCGCCACCGGGTCGAGGCCCAGTCCGGCCGCGATCCCGGCGACGACCGTACGGTCGCAGATGTCCCGCCCCTCCTCCCAGCGGGCCCGGTAGGCGGCCGCGACGAACTGCGGGCCGCGACCCCCGCGCACGGCCAGCAGGTAGGCCAGGTGGGGCACTTCCCACACCGGGTCGCGGTCCACCGGCCAGCGGAACTCCACTCCCCGTGCGGCGGTGAGCCGCCGCACGTCCTGGAGGACGTACAGGTGCTTGGCGCGGGACATCGCGGTGTACGGGAACGTGCCGCCGAGCTCGGCCAGCAGCCGCTCGCTGGTGGGGTCGGGCTCGAAGAACGGCCGCCACTCCACCGCGTCGGCCACGTCCGGGTGCCGCTCCAGCAGCTCCCGGTAGGCGAGCCAGGAGTACGGGCTGCGCAGCGAGAAGTAGAACCGCGGCGCCCTGCCGGAGCCGCTCACAGCACCAGCCCGCCGTCGACCCCGAA
Organism: Kitasatospora sp. NPDC092039; assembly: GCF_044756065.1. Taxonomy (NCBI): domain Bacteria; kingdom Bacillati; phylum Actinomycetota; class Actinomycetes; order Kitasatosporales; family Streptomycetaceae; genus Kitasatospora; species Kitasatospora sp. NPDC092039. The sequence continues at coordinate 374,950 of NZ_JBIVSD010000002.1, forward strand.
GACCTGCCCGGTGATGTACGAGGCGCGGTCCGACAGCAGGAAGGCCACCAGGTCGGCGACCTCCTCGGGGCGGCCGAAGCGGCCCAGCGGGATCCGGGCGGCGAGGCCGCCGCCGACGTCCTCGGCCAGGCCGGAGGTCATGTCGGTCTCGATGAAGCCGGGCGCCACGGCGTTGACCCGGATGCCGCGCGGGGCGACCTCCTTGGCCAGCGCCTTGGAGAACCCGATGATCCCGGCCTTGGACGCCGAGTAGTTGGTCTGGGTGGCGTTGCCGTACACGCCGGCCACCGAGGACATCGTCACCAGCGCACCGGCGCGGCGCTTCATCATGGCGAACACCGCCGCCCGGCAGACGTGGTAGGTGCCGTCCAGGTTGACCCGCATGACGTCCTGCCAGGCCTGCTCGGTGAGCAGCACCAGCGGGTTGTCCCGGACGATGCCGGCCGAGGAGACCACCGCGTGGAGCGGGCCCAGCTCCTGCTCGGCCGCCCGGACGAAGGCCTCGGCCTCCGCGCGGTCGGCCACGTCGACCCGGCGGGCCAGCACCCGGGCGCCGGCCGCCTCGGCCTCCTTGGCGGTCTCCGCCGCGGCCTCCTCCCGGGACTGGTAGCAGAACGCCACGTCGTAGCCGTCGGCGGCGAGCCGCGCCACCACGCTGCGCCCGATGCCCCGGGACCCGCCGGTCACCAGGGCGACCCGTCGTGCGGACATCACGGCCTCCCGCCGGTCGTGGTTCCGGGGGCCCGGAGCACCTCGGCCGGGCGCAGCGCCAGGGTCAACTGGCCGACCTCCAGCACCGGCCGGCCGTCCACGGTGCTGCGGCCGGAGGTGATGAAGGTGTCGCCGAGGTCGCGGACCATGGTGACCTCGTGCACCATGACCGAGCCGGGGCGGACCGGGCCGATCACCCGGACGTCCCGGGTCCTGGCCAGCAGCACGACCTGCCCGGTCAGCACGTCGGCGTTCGGCTTCTCCCAGCAGGCGAGCAGCACCGCGCACTGCGCCCAGGACTCCAGCAGCCGGCCCAGCGGGTAGTCGTACTCCTCGTTGGGGGCGTCGTCGGGCACGTCCTGGTAGGCGGGCTCGGCGAGGGTGACCGCCTTGTACGCGACCAGCCGGCGGCCCGGTTCGATCTCGGCGATCCGGTCGACCAGCAGCGCGGGGTGGCGGTGCGGGACGACCGACTTGATGGCGGCGGTGTCCTTCACAGGACCTCCCGGGGGTAGAACAGGGCGATCTCGGCGGCGGGGCGGTCGTCGGCGGAGACCCGGGCGGAAACCCGGACGCCGTCGTGGTCGCGCTGGATCCGGGCGTCGACGGCGACCTCCTCGCCGGGCCGCACCGGGCTCAGGAACCGGGCCCGGGTGAGTTCGGCCAGGCCGGGGCAGGGCACGGCGGCCGCGGCCGCCAGCTCGTGGACGTACTGCACCAGGCCGAAGCCGGGGACCACCGGCAGGCCGGGGTAGTGCCCGCGCAGGAACGGTTCGTCCGCACTCAGCACGACGGTGCCCCGGACGTGCCGCGCCACCGGCTCGCCGGCCGTGCCGCCGGGCTCGGGGCGGCTCTCCGGCTCCACCACGGTCAACGCTCTGAGCATCATGGTCTGTCCCTCCTCTGTCACATGGACGACGGCCCCCACGGGGACGGCCGCCGGGTTCAGCCGCCCAGGAGCGCGCAGCCGACCGTGCCGTCCCGGTCGACGCAGGTCACCAGCGCGAGCCCGGCCGCGGGCAGCCGGCCCTCGTCGGCCGCGGCCAGCACCGCCGCCAGCTGGAGGCCGGTCGCGGCCGCCGAGGCGTCGCCGAGCAGCGGCCGGCACCGGATCCACTCCGGGGCCGCGCCGGCCGGCAGGGCCGCGCGGACCGCCGCCTCCTCGCCGGGGGCCCCGAGCGGGGCCGCCAGGCGTACGTCCCGGCCGTCCGCGCCGGCCTCGGCGAGCACCGCGCGCACGCACTCGGTCAGCGCGGCGGCGGCCTGTCCGGGCCGGTGGTAGGCGCGGAAGCGGGTGCCGAGCAGCCGCGCCAGCACCGGCCGGCCGGCCGCCCGGGCCTGGTCGGCGGACTCCAGCAGCCAGGCCACGCCGCCCTCGCCGAGCGGGGTCCGGGCGCCCTCGTCCGCGCTGTGCCACTCCAGCCAGGCGCGCTGGACCGAGTACTCCTCGGCGGCGCCGCACAGCACCCGGTCGCAGTGCCCGCCGCGGAACAGCCGGGCGGCGTAGCCGAGGGCGAGCAGACCGGCCGACCAGCCGCCCGCGATGGTGCTGTTGGGGCCCTTGATGCCGTGCCAGATCGCGCACTGGCCGGCGGCCCGGTTCATCACGGTGTTGGGGAACCTGGCCGGGTCGACCAGGTAGGGGCGGTCGCCGGTCAGCGAGTCCCTGGTGAAGTCCATGATGCTCTGCACGCTGCCCGAGCCGGTGCCCAGCACCAGGGCGACCCGCTCGGGGCGTTCCAGCAGGCCGGACCCGCAGCCGTCGAGCAGGGTGCCGAAGGTGTGCACGGCGAGCGCGGTGACCCGGTCCATGGTCCTGGTGCCCTTGCGGCCCAGGGCGCCGGCGGCGCTGAAGTCCGGCACCAGGGCGGCCTGTTCGTACGGGCCCGGGTAGGCGGTGCGGTCCAGGGCGGTGACGGCGCCGGCGCCCGACCGCAGCCCGGCGCCGAAGGCCCGCGCGCCGACCCCGAACGGGGAGACCGCCGACCAGGCGGAGAACACCGGCTCGCGCACCGCGGGCGCGGCGTCGGCCGGCCGGGCCCGGGCCGGACTGTCGGTGGCCGTCATACCCGGCCCCGACCGAGGGCCCTGCCCGCCTTGCCGGTCAGGGCGTCGGTCAGCCGGTCGTCGAAGTCGACCAGGCTCCAGTCGCGGCGGTTCTCGATCACCGCCCAGCCGTGGGTGATCCGGCCGGTGGCGGTCGGCACCAGGACGCCGTCGCGCAGCACGTAGGCGTCCATCCGGGCGGTGTAGGTCAGCCGTTTGAAGACGCTCTCGACGGTGTAGACGGTGTAGAGGGTCTCCTCCATCAGCGCCTCGTCCAGGACGGTGATCCGGGAGTGCGGGACGACCGGGATCCAGTCCTGCTCGTCCAGCAGGGTCTTGATGGAGACGCCGCGGTCGGCCAGGAAGAGGTCGACGACCTCCTCCATCTGCCGCAGGTAGCCGGACATCTGGACCCGCTCGGTGAAGTGGCAGTAGAAGTACGGCATCCGCCACGCCCAGCCGAAGGCGTTGCGCCCCGCGGTCAGCTGTTCGAGCGGGTCGGCGCCGGGCTCCAGCGGGACGGGCGCGCCGCCCGCGCCCAGCCGGTCGACGGTCAGGGCGGCGAGCTCGGCGGGCGGCTCGGCGACGGCGTGGCCGCGCGGGTCGGACCTCAGGTGGAGGGTGACCTTGGCGGCGACGGCCTTCACGGTCTCGCCGGAGCGCTCCACGGTCAGCTCCACGCCCAGGCGCAGCCCGTCGTCCTGGGCGGGCAGCCGGCGCACGGTGGCCGTCACGACGTCGTCGATGTGCAGCGCGGTGAGGATCTTGGTGTCGAGGTCGGTGAGGTCGACGCCCAGGCCGTACCGCTCGAACAGCTCCCCGGGCGGGAACCCGTGCTGTCGGGCGTGGTCGTAGACGGCCTCCTCGACCAGGTAGTTGACGTGCTTGAACCCGATCCAGGTGCAGATGTTCGAGCCCTCGTAGCGCGGGCGGAGCTCGACCCGGGTGGTCGGGTCGGCGGCCGGGGCACTGCTGGTCATGGCGACTCCAGGGGTGAGAGGGTGGTGGCGTCGGCGGGCGGCGCCCCGGCCACGGCGGTGCGCAGGAAGTCGCACACCAGCCGGGCGACCAGGTCGGGCCGCTCGACCATCGGGAAGTGCCGGCAGCCCGGCAGGGGTTCGTACCGCGCCCGGGGCACCCGGGCGGCGAGCGCCCGGCCGTCCTCGGGCGGGGCGGCGGTGTCCTGCTGCCCGGAGAGCACGAGCAGCGGCGAGCGGACCGCGCCGAGGTCGAGCGTGGGGGAGCGCAGATAGGCCTCGAAGAACCGCATCCAGCCGTACGGCCCGACCTGGTCGCGCAGTTGGCGCGCCATCCAGTCGCGGTGGGAGCGGGCGAAGCGCGCGGTCTCGCCGACCTCCAGCGCCTCCTCGAAGACGCGGTGGAAGTCGTTCAGGTAGTACGAGATCACCGACCAGTCGAAGTCCTTGGGGCTGGGCCGGTAGAACGGGCTGATCAGGACGGTGGGCCGGGGTGCGGTCCGGCCGGCCGCGGTCGCCTCGACGACGAGGTTCGCCGCGTACGAGTGGGCCACGACGGCGTCGAACCGCTCGTCCAGCAGTTCGACCAGGAAGCGGCCCGGATCGGGCCGGGCGCCCCAGCCGTCGCCCTCGGACTGGGCGCGCCACGGCAGTTCGACGTCCCACAGCTCGAAGGCGGCCCCGGCCCGCCGCACCAGCGGGCTCCACACCGAGGGCTTGCCGCCCAGGCCGTGCAGCAGCAGCACCCGGATCGGGTCGGGGCCCTCGGCGGCCCTGCGCAGCCGGGGGATCGGCGCGCTCATGCGTCCGGCTGTCCCGGGTCCGCCCGCCCCGCCCGCGGGTCGTCCCGGTACGCGCCGAGGATGAGCACCGCGTTGTTGCCGGCGAAGGCCAGCGCGTTGTTCTGCACGATGCGCACCTCGGCGGTGCGGGCCCGGTTGGGGACGGGGTCGAGGCCGCACTCCGGATCGGTCCGGCGGTGGTTGATCGTCGGCGGGATGAAGCCCTCCTTGATCGCCAGGGCGCAGGCGGCGGAGGCGAGGGCGCTGGCCGCGCCCATGGTGTGGCCGAGCATGGACTTGATGGAGACGGTCGGCGGCGGGGTGGCGAACACCTGCCGGATCGCGCCGGCCTCCGTCACGTCGTTGGCCTTGGTGCCGGTGCCGTGGGCGGAGATGAAGTCGATGTCCTCCGGCTTCACCCCGGCGTTGCGGTGGGCCAGTTCGATGCAGGCGGCCAGGCTGTCCTGGTCCGGGGCGACCGGGTGGTGGGCGTCGCAGTTCAGCCCGTACCCGAGCACCTCGGCGTAGATGTCCGCGCCGCGGGCGAGCGCCGACTCCAGGCTCTCCATCAGCAGGACGCCGGCGCCCTCGCCGGTGAGGATGCCCTTGCGGTCGACGTCGAAGGGCTGGCTCACCTCCGGGGCGATGGTGCCGAGCCGGTAGAAGCCGGTGAAGGTCTTGCGGCAGACCGCGTCGGCGCCCCCGGACAGGGCGACGTCCGCCTCGCCCGAGCGGATGGCGTCGAAGCCGGAGCCGATGGCGTAGTTGCCCGCGGCGCAGGCGGTGGCGATGGTGACGGCCTCCACGTCGACCAGCTCCAGCTCGCGCACCACGCTGCTGGACAGCAGGCCGGCCGAGGAGCGGCGGGCCACCACGGCGGGCAGGTCCTCGGGCCCCTGGCGGAGCTGGCGCTCGGTCAGGGCGTCGAGGTCGCGGGACTCGCCGTCGGTGGTGCCGACCGAGACCAGGACCCGCCGGGCGCGCAGCTCCTCCAGGTCGAGCCCCGCGTCGGCCACCGCCATCCTCGCCGCCGCGACGGAGAACTGGCTGGCCCTGCCCAGCTCTTCGGGATCTCCGTGCTCGATCCACTGGGCCGGGTCGAAGTCGTCGATCTCGCAGCCGTTCGCGTGCGCGTAGCCCGTCGTGTCGAAGGACGTGATCGGTTTGACGCCGCTGCGGCCGCTGCGGAGTCCGCCGAGGAACTCGGCCGCCCCGGTGCCGATGCTGGTGACCGCTCCCAGCCCGGTGATGACGACCCGGCGCGGTGGCCGGTGCCCGCTGCTCGCCATTGCTGACTCCGTTCTGTCGACTCGGCGCTGTGGCGGGCTACTTGGACAGGCTCTCCTGGACGACGGCGACGACGCCGTCCAGGTTGACCATCCGGATCAGCTCGGCCTGGTCGATCTCGATCCCGAAGGTGCGCTCCAGCGAGGAGAGGATCTCGATGGCGCCCAGCGAGTCGGCGTTGTGGTCCTCCTTGAAGCGGCTGGTGTCGGTGACCTCCTCGGCCTCCAGTTCGAGGATGTCGCAGACGATGTCCTTGATCTGGGCGCGCTGTTCGGCGGTGACGACCGCGGTGCTGGGCATTTCGCCTCCCGGTGAGGGTGGGTGCGACAGATTGATGATCTGAATTCTTCTCGGCCGCGCTGACGGGCAACTGACGTACAGCTGACGGTCGTTGGTCGGCTTGACAGTGCTTGCTCACACCTGTCAGTCTCAACTTTCAGGTAGGAGGAAGAGGGTGGGGGTGCTGACAAGCGCGGAGCTACTGGCCCTGCTGGCCGCCGTCGGGCACACCCAGCGCCTGCGGATCATCGGCGAACTGGCGCAGGGCCGGGTCCACGTCAGCGAACTGGCCCGACGGCTCGGCATGTCCAGGCCGCTGCTCTACATGCACCTGGAGCGGCTCGAACACGCCGGCCTGGTGGCCGGCGCGCTGGAGCTCTCCGGTGACGGGAAGGCCATGAAGTTCTTCGAACTCACCCCGTTCGACATCCACGTCACGGTCGACACCGTCATCGCCGCCCTCCGGGAGGACCGGGCGCAGGTCGAGCGGACCCAGCACGACGCCTGAAGGAGACGCGGCGTCGGCAGGAAGCACGGCGCGCGAAGGAACAGAAGGGACCCTCATGAGTGGCGGCGTGATCGCCATCGTCATCACACTGATCGTCATCGGCGGGATCAGCGTCAGCATCGTCTCGTACTTCACCCTCCAGCGGCACCGCGCGGACGCCGCGGCGATGGCCGCCTACCGGCGGCTGGCCGAGGACACACTGGCCGGCCAGAAACTTCTCCGGGGTGAACTGCGGGCGCTGACCGCCCGGTTGGCGTCGGTGGAGGACCTGCTGCGAAGCGTCGACGAACACTGATATCCGGCCCGGTCACTCAGGAGATGCCCATGACCACCGCAACCGTGCACGGCATCGCCGACGCCGTGCGACTGAGGAACGTCTGCCGCCGCTACGGCAACGAGCGCAACCGGGTCGTCGCCCTCGACGACGTGTCGGTGGGCTTCGGCCGCAGCACCTTCACCGCCGTGATGGGACCGTCCGGATCGGGCAAGACCACGCTGCTGCAGTGCGCCGCCGGGCTGGACCGGCCGGACTCCGGCTCGGTCTCGCTGGACGGCCTGGAACTCGCCGGGCTCGGCGAGAAGGAGCTCACCAGGCTCCGCCGGGACCGGATCGGCTTCATCTTCCAGGCCTTCAACCTGCTGCCCGCGCTCAGCGTGGCCGACAACGTGGCCCTGCCGCTGCGGCTGGCCGGGCGCAGGCCCGCACGGGAGAGCGTCGAGCGGGTGCTGGAGCAGGTCGGCCTCGGCGACCGCGGCGACCGACGGCCCGGTGAACTGTCCGGCGGCCAGCAGCAGCGGGTCGCCATCGCCCGGGCCCTGATCACCCGGCCCGCGGTGCTCTTCGGCGACGAGCCGACCGGCGCGCTGGACACCCGCACCGCGGTGGAGATCCTGCGGCTGCTGCGCCAGGCCGTCCACGGCGACGGGCAGACCGCCGTCATGGTCACCCACGACCCGGTCGCCGCCTCCTACGCCGACCGGGTGCTGTTCCTGGCCGACGGACGGATCGTCGACGAGCTGAGCGGCGCCTCGGCCGACACCATCGCCGAGCGGATGACCCGGCTCGGCGCCTGGGGCGACAGCCCCGGCCCCGACGTCAACGTCACCCGCGTCACCCGCGGCGGAGAGGCGGCCCGCTGATGTTCACCCTGGCCCTGCAGACCCTGCGGTTCCGCCGGACGAGCTTCGTCGCCTCCACCGTCGCGCTGTTCTTCGGCGCGGTGATCCTCACCGCCTGCGGCGGCCTGATGGAGACCGGCATCCGCCACCGGGTGCCACCGTTCGCGGACGTCCCGCCGGGCACCCAGCAGGCGGCCAGCCGGCTGATCTCGATGTCCGCGGTGTTCGGCGGCATCGCCGCGATGGTCACCGTCTTCATCGTCGGCTCCACGCTGGCCCTGGTGGTCCAGCAGCGGCTCGGCGAGATGGCGCTGCTGCGCGCCATCGGCACCCTGCCGGGACAGCTCCGCCGGATGATCGTGGTGGAGACCCTGGCGGTCGCGCTGGTCGCCGTCGCCCTCGCCCTGGCGCCGGGCTACCTCGCCGGCGAGTGGATGCTGGAGCAGATCGCGGCCAGCGGGGTGGTGCCCAAGGGGATCGACTACACCGCCGGCTGGATCCCGATGCTCACCGCGGGCGGCACCTCGCTGCTCGCCGCGCTGAGCGCGGCCTTCATCGCCTCCCGCCGGGCGGCGCTGTCCCGGCCCGCCGACGCGCTCGCGGAGTCCCGCCTCCAGCACCGCTGGCTGAGCGGCCCGCGGCTGGCCTTCGCGGTGTTCTGCCTGGCCGGCGGCACCGCCCTGGCCGTGGTCACCGGAACGGTGATGAACGGCGAGGTCGCCGCCAGCACCGCCGGCCCCTCGGCGATGCTCTGGGCCGGCGGGATCGCCCTGCTCAGCCCCGGGCTGACCAAGGCGCTCACCGCGGTGTTCCACCGCCCGCTGCGCGCGCTGTTCGGGCTGACCGGGGACCTGGCGATGGACAACGCCCGGGCCCGGCGGATCCGGATCGCGGGCGCGGTCAGCCCCGTGATGCTGGCCACCGGGCTGTCCACCGCGCTGATCTACCTCCAGACCACGCTGTCCGCCGCGCAGGGCGGGGACGGGGTCGGCGCCTGGGTGGACTACCTGCTGGCCGGCAGCATCATCGCGTACGCGGTGATCTCGCTGGTCAACACCCTGGTGGTGGCGGCCTCCGAGCGCCGCCGGGAGTTCGCCCTGCAACGGCTCGTCGGTGCCACCCCCGGCCAGATCCTGGCGATGACCGGCATCGAGTCGGTGCTGGTCACCACCGTCGGCACGGTGCTCGGCACCTTCGTCGCCGGCGCGACGCTCGCGCCCTTCGGGATGGCGCTGGACGGTTCCTGGATGCCCCGCGGACCGGTCTGGATCTACCTCTCGATCGTCGGGTTCGTCGGGGCGCTGACCGCCCTGGCCAGTGTCTCGGCCACCGGGGCGGCCCTGCGGACGCCTCCGGCCGAGGCGCTCGCCACCCTGTGACCGGCCCCGGGCCCGGCCCCGGGCCCGGAGCGGTCCGGGCCCGGTCGGCCGGGCGGGCCGAACGGCGCCCGGGGCGGCAGGAAGGACTCCAACTCCTTGAACTCGTCGGGGTGTTGGGTGACCCACGACCAGTACCAGGGGATCGTGCGGGCGTACTCGCAGTAGTAGCGGCGGAGCGTGTTCAGGAGTCTTCGCTGGATGTCGCAGGTCACCGAGTCGCTGCGCCACACCAGCAGCATGTCGGTGCCCTCGGCGACGGAGATCGGGACCAGCCGCACCTCGCGGGTGGCGCCGGTGGGAGGCGTCAGCGCGGCGGCCCGGGCGTCCCGGACCCAGTTCATCGCCTCGTGGTGGCCGTCGACGTAGTGGAGGACCTCCAGCTCGGCGTGGCCGACGGAGGCGAACAACTGCTTCTCGATCGGGTGGAACCAGTGGTCGCGGGTGTAGCGGACCCACCGCAGCGAGGCGAGCTGTGCCGGGCTCACGGCGTCCTGGCCGACCAGGCAGTGGTCGTGCGGGAGCGCCACCCAGACGGGCTCCCGCACGATCACCGTACTGGCCAGGGCGAGTTCGTCCGCCTCGGTCGAGGCGGCCAGCGCGACTCCGGGCACCATCGCGGCGTGCAGGGCGCCGCGGGACACCTGGGCGATGGCCGCGTCGGGGCTGAGCGTCTCGGTCTGCACCTCCTTGACCGGCAGGGCGGACTTGAGCGCGCTGCGCAGCGACGGCGGCGTCCACTCGGCGTTCCCGAACCGGAACACCTCCGTGAAGTGCGCGGTCGCCTCGGCGATCACCCGGTCGGCGTGCCGGACGAGTTCGGCCAGCATCGGGATGATCCGCTCTCCCAAGGCGGTCGGAACGATTCCGGTCCTGGTCCGCACGAACAGTTCGCCGCCCACCGCCCTTTCGATCCGCTTCAATTGCGCGGTGAGACTCGATTGCGGGAGGCTCAATTGGGCGGCGGCTCTGGAAATGCTGCCCAGCCGGTCGATGGTGGTGACGATCTTGGCATGCCTCAACTCGACGTCCACTGGGCCCCCGTCCGCGATTTCCACTTCCTCGCGTAGCCACCAGGAAAATTCCAAGGCGGTCGCCACGCTAACAGAGCGATCCTGGAGCGTCCACAGCCGGACAGGTGCGAACGGGGTGAAATCGGGCGGTGGTTGCGGGCCCGGAAACGGCACGAACGATGATCGCCGTTCCGGGTGTTCCGGAACGGGCATATGCCAAACGGAATCAGGCCGGTACGGGTCCGGCGAAGTCCAGCGCCCGCCGCGGCTCGCCGAGCAGGTCGGCCTGCCGCAGGATCGCCTGGTACGCGTGGTGCAGCGCCCGGCCGGGCTCCAGTCCCAGGTCGTCGGCGAGGCGCCGACGGGTGCTGTGGAAGACCTCCAGCGCCTCGGCCTGCCGGCCGTCGCGGTAGAGCGCCAGCATCAACAGCTCGCTCAGGCGCTCCCGTTCGGAGTGCTCGTCGGCGAGCTGCCGCAGTTCGGACACCGGGACGCGGGCCGAGTCCACGGCGAGCTTGGCGGCGGTCAGGTCCTCGTACGCGCTGATCCTGCGCTCCTCCAGGTGGTCCGCCCGGATCCGGCAGCGCAGGCCGTCGCAGGAGTCCATCAGCGCGCCGCCGCGCCACAGGGCGAGCGCCTGCTCCAGGGCCGCGATGGCGCGGGCCGGGTCCCGGCGGACGAGGTCGCCGCCCTCGTCGGAGAGCCGCAGGAAGCGGTGGGCGTCGATGGCGTCCGGCGGGACGTCGAGGAGGTAGCCGCCGTTGGCGGTGCGGAGGGTTTCGTCGCCCTTGCGGCCGGTCACGGATTCCAGCAGCCGGCGCAGCCGGCCGACATTCGCCTGGAGGGCGTTGCGGGCATTGGCCATCGGCTGGTCGCCCCATAACTCGTCCACGATCTCGTCGAACGGGACGGGTATCCCCGGGGAGGTCGCCAGCAGGGCCAGCACGACGCTGGTCCGCTTCGACGCCATGGTGTAGTGCGCGTTCTCGTGCGACAGGAGCAGTGGGCCGAGAAGCTTGATTTCCAAAACAGCATCCCCCAATTTCCGAGCCGTCCAGGCGAGTCTGCGCGATGCCGGTGCGGAGCGGGAGATACCAGCCGGGCGGGGGAGCCGTGGACGGGTGGTATGACACGCGCTGTCCATGACAGCCGGGGGGCGCCGGATCGACGGGGGAGCGATCCGGCGCCCTGCTCGGAGGCGGGGGCGCGGCCTCGCCGCACCGCCCGGGACGGGTCGACGGGGACGCACCGTGACGGCGGGTCCTGATCTGTCGACCTGTCAGAAGAATGCTACAGGTGACGGGTTGAGCTGTCCATGGGGAGTCGGGGCGGCGGCTACGGCTGCCGGGTGTTCCGGCCGTAGCGGTCCAGCTCGTGGAAGAAACCCTCCACCACGGCGAGTTCGCCCCGGGCCGCCAGTTCATCGTAGACGAACCTGCCGACCGCGAGGTCGAGAACGCCGAGCCCGAACGGGGAGAACACCACCGGGCGGTCGGTCGGCACCGCCACCCGCCCGGCCATCACCTCGTGGAGCGTGCCGTCGACGAAGTCCCGGTTGCCGGTGAGCTGTTCGGTCAGGTGCGGGGAGGTGTCGGCCTTCAGGCAGTGCTCGACGTCGTCCAGCACGTTGGCCGAGGCGAGCAGCACCTCGGGCGCCAGGTCGCGCAGCGAGACGTTGAGCACCACCGGGTTGTGGGAGAACCACGAGGGCTCGGTGACGTGCGGCGCGGCGGCGACGGTGGCCAGGACCACCAGGTCCGAGGAGCGGACCAGCTCCTCGGCGCTCGCGTGCACGGTGATCCGCGGCGCGGCGCCGGCGCCCGCCTCGCCGGTGTCCGCCGGGCCCGCGCCTTCCGGGGTCGGGCGTTCCGCGTCCGGGCGTTGCGGGTCAGAGCGTTCCGGGTCCGCGCGTTCGAGGTAGGCGCGGAAGCCGGCCGCGTGCTCGGCGGACAGGTCGTGCACCCCGACCTCGTCGAACTCCCAACCGGTGCGGGCGAGGTAGGTGTGGATGTGCCGGGCGATCAGGCCGGTGCCGATGAAGCCGACCCGCCGCGGCCGGGGCCGGCCGGCGCAGAGCAGGTCGGCCGCCAGCGCGGCCGAGGCGGCGGTGCGGGCGGCGCTGATGATCGAGCTCTCCAGGCACGCGATCGGGTAGCCGGTCGCGGGGTCGTTGAGCACCAGCACCGCGGAGGCCCGGGGCAGGCCGGAGGCCACGTTCTCCGGGAAGCTGGAGATCCACTTGATCCCGTCGACCGGGGTGTCGCCGCCCACCGAGGCCGGCAGCGCGATGATGCGCGAGGAGGGCCGGTCCGGGAAGCGCAGGAAGTACGAGGGCGGGTTGACCGTGGCGCCCTCGCCGTGCACCCGGTAGGTCGCCGCGACCAGGTCGAGGGTGTGCTTCTCGTTGCCGGACAGCACGCTGTGCACCTGCGCGCCGGGGATCACGGCGAACTGCGGGATCGGCCTCTGCTGGGTCATGGCTGGCTCCGTCTCGGGGGGAGATCTGGCCACAGCAGTGTCGCTGACCTGCGCTGACACCGCGCTGACGAACCGTCAGGTGTTCGATTCGTCGACAGGTACGGATCAACCCGACCTGCGACTTTCGGCCAGTGCCAAATGACCTGGTCGGACCTTACGCCGTTGCCTAGAGTCACTCTCTGGTGGCGCCGCCCTCAGCTTCTTCCAGCGGGGTGACGACCTACGGCGCCACCGCTGCCGGTATCCGGCACCACCCCTGCCGGAACACGTGGACCACCGAAGAGGAGTCACCAGTGCTCGACCGGGTTGTGATCGTAGGCGGCGGAACAGCGGGATGGATGACGGCTTCGTACCTGAAGGCCGCGTTCGGGGACCGGGTGGACATCACCCTCGTGGAGTCCGGCAACGTCTCCACCGTGGGCGTCGGCGAGGCCACCTTCAGCGACATCCGCCACTTCTTCGAGTTCCTCGGGCTCAAGGAGAAGGACTGGATGCCGGCCTGCAACGCCACGTACAAGCTCGCCGTGCGGTTCGAGAACTGGCGCGAGCCCGGCCACTACTTCTACCACCCGTTCGAGCAGATGCGCTCGGTCAACGGCTTCCCGCTCACCGACTGGTGGCTCAAGCAGGGCCCCACCGGCCGGTTCGACAAGGACTGCTTCGTGATGGCCTCGGTCATCGACGCCGGCCTCAGCCCGCGCCACCTCGACGGCACCCTCATCGACCAGCCCTTCGACGAGGGCGCGGACGAGATGCAGGGCCTCACCATGTCCGAGCACCAGGGCAAGACCCAGTTCCCGTACGCCTACCAGTTCGAGGCCGCGCTGCTCGCCAAGTACCTGACGCAGTACGCGACCGACAGAGGGGTCAGGCGCATCGTCGACGACGTCCAGGAGGTGAAGCTCGACGAGCGCGGCTGGATCAGCGCACTGCGCACCGCCGAGCACGGCGAGCTCACCGGCGACCTCTTCGTCGACTGCACCGGCTTCCGCGGCGTGCTGCTCAACCAGGCGCTGGAGGAGCCGTTCATCTCCTACCAGGACACCCTGCCCAACGACAGCGCGGTCGCGCTCCAGGTGCCGATGGACATGGAGAAGCGCGGCATGCTGCCGTGCACCACCGCCACCGCCCAGGACGCAGGCTGGATCTGGACGATCCCGCTGATGGGCCGGGTCGGCACCGGCTACGTCTACGCGAAGGACTACCTCTCCCCGGAGGAGGCCGAGCGGACCCTGCGCTCCTTCGTCGGCCCCGCCGCCGCCGACGTCGAGGCCAACCACATCAGGATGCGGATCGGCCGCAGCCGCAACTCCTGGTCCCGCAACTGCGTGGCCATCGGCCTCGCCAGCGGCTTCGTCGAGCCGCTGGAGTCGACCGGGATCTTCTTCATCCACCACGCCATCGAGCAACTGGTCAAGTACTTCCCGGCGGAGGACTGGAACCCGGTCCCGCGCGACCTCTACAACCGGGCCGTCGCCCACGTCATGGACGGGGTGCGCGAGTTCCTGGTGCTGCACTACGTCGCGGCCAAGCGCACCGACACCCAGTACTGGCGGGACACCAAGACCCGGAGCATCCCCGACTCGCTGGCCGAGCGGCTCGAACTCTGGAAGTCCCGGCTCCCCGACTCCGAAACGGTCTTCCCGTACTACCACGGCCTGCCGCCGTACTCCTACATGTGCGTCCTGCTGGGCATGGGCGGCATCGACGTGGCGCACTCGCCGGCCCTGGACCTGTCCGACGGCGCCGCCGCGGAACGGGAGTTCGCCCAGATCCGGGAGAAGACCGAGCGGCTCGTCGCGACCCTGCCCAAGGCGTACGACTACTTCGCCCGGATGCGCTGACGCCGATCCCCGGGAAGGGGCCCGTTCATCATGGACGTCCTCCAGTTCCTGATCCACGTCGCGCACGCGGCCGCCGTCCTCGGCGTCGTGCTGCTGATCGCCGTGGCGGGGAGGAGAGTCGCGCGCCGTCTGAGGCAGCCGGAGGTGATCGGGGAGATCACGGGGGGCCTGCTGGCCGGGCCCGCCGTGATCGCCCTGGTCGGCCGGCCCGCCTTCGACGACGTGCTGCCGGGGCCGGTGCTCGGCCTCGTCAAGAACGTCGCCGAGGCCGCCCTGGTGCTCTTCCTGGTCGGCCTCGCCCACAAGCTGCGCCGGGGCCGGGACCGCCTGCCCCGGCGCGCCACCACCTGGATCACCGCCGGGGCCCTGGTGCCGCCGCTGGCCACCGGCTGCGTGCTGGTCGGACTGGTCGCGCTCACCGGCGACCGGGCGGCCCGCGGCAGCGCCCCGCTGCCGGCCTACCTCCTGATGGTCGCCGTCACCATGTCCATCACCGCCGTCCCGGTGATGGCCCGCATCCTGGCCGACCGCCGGATGGGCGACACCGTGCCGGGCCGGCTCTCGCTGGCCTCGGCCGTCGTCATCGACGCGTTCGGCTGGCTGCTGCTCTCGGTGGCGATCAGCCTCGGCGCCGGGGACCTGGCGCGCTCGCTGCACTCGCTGCGCGCCCTGGCCGTCGGCGTGCTCTGCGCCCTGGCCATCCGCTACGCGCTGGGCACCCGCGCCGCCTCCCGGCTGTGCGGCCGCTCGCCCCGGGGGATGGCCGTCCTGGTCGGGGCGGCCGCCCTCGCGGTGGCCTTCGCCATGGAGCACCTCGGCATGACGTCGATCCTCGGCGCCGCACTGGCCGGGCTGGCGGTCCCGCACGACGACGGCGGACCGTGGACCCGCGTGGTGTCCACGGTCTCCCGGTCCGGGCAGTTCCTGACCCCCGCCTTCTTCGTGGTCACCGGGGTCACCGTGCTCACCCGCGCCTTCTCCGCCACCTCCGCGGTGCTGATCGCCGCCACGGTCCTGCTCGGCTTCCTCGGCAAGGGCCTCGGCGGCTACCTCGGGGCCCGGCTGGGCGGCCAGCGGCCGCCCGCCGCCCGGCGGATCGGCGCGCTGATGAACACCCGCGGCCTCACCGAGCTGATCGTCCTCCAGGCCGGCTACGCCTCCGGGGTGCTGCCCGCGCCGATGGTCCTGGCGCTGGTGGTGATGGCGCTGGCCACCACGGCGGCCACCGGGCCGCTGCTGGAGCTGTTCGACCGGATGGAGGGCCGCCCGGCCGCCGCGGAGGCGGCCTCGGACGCGGAGGCGATCAGCGCGACGGCCGTGGCGCCGAGGGAGTCCGTCGAGACAGAAAGCGGTGCGAGATGACCGAGTACGCCGGTGAACCGGTCCGCGTGCGGACCGGGGCGGTGGGGACGGCAGGGGCCGTGAAGACGGCCGGGGCCGCTCCCGAGGAGTTCCGGACCATGATGAGCGGGTTCCCCACGGGCGTGAGCGTGGTGTCCGCCACCGACCCCGACGGCGTTCCGAGGGGCATGACCTGCTCCGCCGTGTGCAGCGTCTCACTCGACCCGCCGACCCTCCTGGTCTGCCTGCGCGACGGCAGCCCCACGCTCGAAGCCGTCACCGACAGCGGCCTGTTCGCGGTCAACCTGCTGCACGAGGACGCCCAGGGGACCGCCGAACTGTTCGCCTCCGGCGACCCGGACCGGTTCCAGCTGCTCCCCTGGGAGCAGACCCCGGACGCGGCCGGGCCGCACCTGGTGCGCGACGCCCACACGGTGGCCGACTGCGGGGTGGTGCTGACCCAGCGGGTGGGCGACCACGTCACCGTGTACGGCGAGGTCCGCCGGGTCGTACGGCGCCACCACCAGCGGCCGCTGCTGTACGGGCTGCGCCAGTTCCGGGCCTGGCCGCGGAGCTGATCCCGGCGGGCCGGGACGGTCGTGGGGCCCCGCCCCCCCCCCCCCCCCCCGGGGGCGGGGGGGGGGGGGGGCCCCGGGGGGGGGGGGGCGGGCGGGCCGCCCGCGGCGGGGGGGCCGGGGGGGGCGGGGCCGGCCCCCCCCCCCCCCCCGCCGCGGGGGGGGGGGGGGGGGGGGCCCCCCCCCACGGCGGTGGGGCCGGCGGCCGGCTAGGACGCGAGGAGGCGCGAGGTGCTCCGGGGCCGGACGCCGCGAACCGGGCGGTCGGCCCGGTCGGCCCGGTCGCGGTTCCCGATCGCGGGCACCGGCCGCACCGGCCCGCCGTCCAGCAGCGCCATGCCGAGCGGTGTCACGGAGTGCAGCACGGTGTTGCGCACCCGGCGGGTGGTGATCAGCCCGGTCTGCCGCAGCACCGCCGCGTGCTGACTGGCACTGGCCGCCGAGATGCCCAGCCGGTCGGCCAGCTGACTGGTCGTACAACTCGCCCGCAGGGCCCGGAGGGCGGCCGCCCGGGTCTGGCCGACCAGGGCGCCGAGCGGCCGCGTGCTGCGGTCGCGCTCCTGCCACAGCTGCGCGCCCTTGAGGGCGTGCGGCGGGGCCGCGAAGACCAGCACCACCTGCTCGTCCGGGCCCTCGGCGTCGATCGCCACGCCCGGCCGGTGGTTGAGGAAGACCGAGGGCGTGAGCACCAGGCCCCGGCCGCCCAGCCGGATGTCCTGGTCCGGGCCGCCGGGGACCTCCAGCACCGGCGCCCGCCAGGTCATCCGCGGGTGCGCGGTGGACAGCAGCAGCTCCACCCCGCCGGCCATCACGGCCCGGCCGCGCGCCTCGCACTCGGCCACCAGGTAGGCGTGCAGGTGCTGCCAGAACGGCGCCACGGCCAGCTGCCAGGCCTCCAGCAGGCAGGCGTCCACGCCCGCCCCCGGGCGCTCCGGCACCTCGGCCGCGCCGGGCGGCGCGTCGGGCTCCTCGGCGTACCGGAGCGCCTGCCGCAGCAGCGCCTCCACGTCGTGCTCCGGCCGACCGTGCGGGCGGGCCGCCGGCCGGCGGGGCAGGCGCTCGTTCACCTGTTTTCGCCACCGGGCGTACGGCGCGCTGACGCCGCGGTCGAGCAGGTCGCGGGCGAAGGCCGACTCCACGAGCGGGCCCAGGGTGCTCTTCAGACGGGTTCTGGCGAGGTCGGCGGCGGTGAAGTGGATCCTTTGCACGATGAGGGTCCCCGTTCCGTGTCGATGAGGGGGAAATCGACGCGGCCCGGCCGTACCCGCGCGGGTGGACCGGGCCCTTCCTCGGGTGGGATCGGACCGGGCCTACGAGGCCCGGGCGGTGGAGGCCTCGCGCAGGCTGCGCGGGCGCATGTCCGTCCAGTTGGCCTCGACGTAGGCCAGCGCGTCCTCGCGCGGCCCCTCGGCCAGGGCCACCGTCCAGCCGTCCGGCCGTTCGGCGAACGCGGGCCACAGGGAGTGCTGGCCCTCGTCGTTCACCAGCACCAGGAAGGTCCCGTCCGCGTCGTCAAAGGGGTTCGACATGTCGCACACTCCGTTCCGGGTCGGGGCGCGGGGACACCGGGCACACCCGCTCCGCACATGCTCCCTCGGCTCGCTGACATGGTGCTGACCGCGCCCTGATGGGGCCCGGCGCGGCCCGCCGGGACGCGGTGTCCGGTGGAGCCGCCTCGTCCACAGCTGACGCGGCGTGGCCTCCGCGTCGTTGCCGACGTCCCGCGCGGTTCCGGCCGGCGATCCGGAGCGCCGTGCGCGAGATGGCAATTGAACGCGTTCAGTATTCCTGGCATGATCTTCCGCGCCGGCCACCGCCGACGCGGAACTAAGGAGCCTCCCGTGGACCCGAGCACGCCGTGGCGGAACCTGGGACTCATCGGGCTGCGGCTCGCCGACCTGGCGGTCCGCTACGCCCTCACCTTCGCGGGGGTGCTCCTGGTGGCGTCGGCGGCGGGCGGCGGCTTCGCGGCGGGCGACGTGCGGGGGTTCGTGGCCCTCGTCGGGATCCCGTCCGTGGCGATCTGCGTCCTCCACTCGCTGTTCAGCACCCGTACGGGCACGGCGTTCCGGGGTCGGCTGGCCGGGCTGCTGCTCCTGCCGCTCTGGTTCCTGCTGTTCTTCCCGCCGCTCCTGCTCGTCCCCCTCCTGGGCCAGCTCCTCTTCGCCCTGTGCGTGGCCCGGGCGCCGCTGCTGGGGCCGCCCCGGATCCGGCCGCTGGTGCGCCGCGTCCTCGGCGCGGCCGGTGGCCGGCGCCGGGGGCCGGCCTGAGAAGTCGGCCCCGCCGACTTCCTGTGCGGGACCCAGGCGGCGTGCTCCGGGCCGGTGGCCGCCGGCCCGGGAGGCCGGGGCGGCGTCAGGCGCCGCGGAGGATGATCTCCTTCACGCCGTCCGCGACGGCCCTGCTCGTCCGCCACCGGCGCAGCAGGCGGTCCGCCGCCAGCGCCTCGACGACCGAGGTCAGCCAGGCGTCGTCGCCGAGCCGGTGCACCCGGCCGAGGTCGACGACGTTCCCGAGCAGCTGGCGCAGCACGGTGATCTCGGGCATCGGGTACCAGTGGCGGTGGTGGACGAACCGGGGCCGCCACACGTCGTAGGGGTGCCGGACCATGGTGTCCAGCCAGGAGCCGTGGGCGCCGATCCCGTCGTGCCTGGTCAGGAGGCCGCCGGCCGGGGTGCTGAAGAAGCGTCCGCTGGTGACCCCGAGTTCCAGGCTCATCAGGCGGTCCCACGGCACCAGGAACGGCTCCTGGCCGGTGACGCGGTGCTCGAACCCCTCGGGGAGGACGGCGAGGTGGGCCCGGCTCCCGTGGTCGCCGATGAACCAGCCGCCGTCGGTCCGCACCAGCGGGCCGAGGCCGACCGGCGGCACGCGGACACCGGGGGCGTCGGAGGCGGTCGACCGGTCCGCGGGGGTGGGGTGGTTGGCGTTCACGGCTCTCCTCGGGTCATGCGGCAGCTGTTCGCCGGTCGGACTCGCCGGCCCACCCCGTGGGTCACCATATCGGCCGGTGGGGGCCGTCGGGAGGGAGAACGCGAAAGGCCCCTCCGACGGGTGGGCTACTCGGCGTCCGGGGCGGCGGTCGGGGCGCTCTCCATCGCGGTCATCCGCGGCAGCAGGAGCAGCACCGCGACCAGCAGGGCCAGCAGCAGGCCGCCGCCGACCAGGAGCGGGGTGCGGACGCCGACGGTGGAGGCGATCCAACCGCTGAGGGCGGCACCGGCCATGATGCCGAGTCGGCTCAGCAGCATGTAGCAGCTGTTGACCCGGCCGAGCAGCTCCTTCGGCACGGCCTGCTGGCGCAGCGAGATCGCCTGGATGTTCCAGGTGACCATCCCGAAGCCGATCACGGCGTACAGCGCGGCCACTTCGGCCACCGTGGTGCTCAGGCCGATCAGGATCAGCGAGACGCCCATCAGCAGGAAGGCGAGGGCGATCCGGGCGCCCCGGCCGAGCAGCCGGCTGAGCCGGCCGGCCAGGGTGCTGGCGGCGGTGCCGCCGATGGCGCCGGCCGCGAGGACGATGCCGTAGGCGGCGGCGGGCGCGTGGATGACCTTGGTGACCACCAGGACCACCATGGTGGTGCCCGTGAAGCAGGCCAGCGCGCCGAGGGTGGAGAGCACGGCGAGCATCCGCACGTCGCGGTGGTGCAGCAGCCAGTCGACGCCCTCGCGGATCTCGGTGAGCACCGGGCGGCGGTCGGCCCGGGTGCGCGGGGCGGTGGAACGGCCGGTGGCGGCGACCAGGACGGCGGCGAGCGCGAAGGACATGCCGTCCACCGTGAAGGGCGCGGCGACGGCCACGGCGAACAGCGCGGAGCCGACCAGCGGGCCGATCAGGTTGCCGCCGACCAGCATGTTGGCCTGCAACCGGCCGTTGGCGGCGTCGAGTTGGTCGGGACGGACCAGCTCGGGGACGGCGGAGGTGGCGGCGTTGGAGAAGACCGTCTCGCCGCAGCCGAGCAGGAAGGCCAGCGCGGCGAGCGCCACCAGCGGAGGGTCGGCGACCAGCACCCAGCAGGCGAAGCCCAGGACGACCGCGGCGCGGGCGGCGTCGATCGTCCACATCAGCCGCCGCCGGTCGGCCCGGTCGGCGAGCACCCCGCCGTACAGGGACATCACCAGGAAGGGCAGCGACGCGGCGACCGAGACCACGGAGACCGCGCTGGGGGAGTCGGAGACGGCCACCGCCAGCAGCGGCAGGGCGGAGTCCCGCATGCCGTCGCCGACCGAGGAGATCGCCGACGCGGACCACAGCAGATTGAACTTCCGGCCCAGTCGGGGACGGCTCTTGGACGGCTTCGCGGCCAGGTCAGCTGAGGTCACCGAGGCAGTATGTCATGTCCGCGGAGGACTTCCCGGGTGGTTTCCGAACTGCCTGAGGTGTCCCGAACTGTCCGTGTCGGCAAGGGTGTCGGGCTCATCCTGAGGTGCCCGGAGTGTCCGGGCGGGGCGGTCGGTGGGGCAGGCGGCTCCCGGCTGGCGCGGCCGGGTCCCGGGCGGGCCGCTGCGCCCTACCGCCCTACCGCCCGACCGCCCGACCGCTTCCCGGCCGGCGGGCGCGGGCCCGGGAGCCGGGCGCGCGCCCGGACCGGGCGGGGGGTCAGTGCTTCGGGACGGCGTCCGCGGCCTCCGGCAGCGGGTAGGCGCCCGGGTCGACCGGGCCCGGGAGGCCGGTGGCCGGGCGGCCGGGCGCGGTCGGGTCGGGCAGCGAGGGCTGGGCGGGCGGCGCCGGGACCTGGCTGAACGGGATGCCGGGCGGCGCCTGGACCGGGGTGCTGCGGCCGAACGGCGGGGCGGTGCGGCCCTGGACGGCGCAGCCCGCCAGCGTCTCCAGGCCGTCCGGGCTCTGCACGGCCGGCTGGTTGCCGCTGAAGCAGTTGGCCGGGTCGACGGAGGCCAGGACGAGGTCGGTGCCGTTGCCGGTGGCCCGGTTGTCCTCGACCCGGTTGCCGCTCGCGGGGTGCCCGGGCGGGTCGGTGATCACGATGCCGGCCGCGCGGTTGCCCCGGACCAGGTTGCGCTGCACCTGGTTGGCCGTGCCGCCGCCGATCCCGATGCCGATCCCCCAGGCGCCGTCGGCCTGTTGGGGGGTGTCGGAGGCGTTGTTGTCGGTGACGACGTTGCCCGCGATCACCGCGCCGCGCTGCGGGGCTAGGGCCTCCAGGTCGTTGGAGTTGACGGTGACGCCGACCCGGTTGCCGTTGATCCGGTTGCCGACGATGGTGACCCCGTCGGAGGCGTTGGTGAGCTCGATGCCGACGGCGTTGCGCTCGACGGTGTTGCCGCGCACCAGGGTGTCGCAGGGCTTGCACTGGCCGACGTAGATGCCGGAGTCGGCCTGCCCGGAGGCGTACGAGTCCTCGATGACGCCGCCGCGGGCGTCGAAGGCGTAGATGCCGTACAGGCCGTTGTTGTACGAGGTGACGTTGCTCGCCCGGAAGCCCTCGACGACCGGGAAGCGGGCGGTGTCCAGCGGGTCGTAGGCGGAGCCGCCGGCGCCGCGCTGCTGGAGCTTCTCGTCGGTGACGCCGGTGAACAGCACGCCGTTGGCGAGGTAGCCGTGGACGGTGAGGTTCTCCACCACCGAGCCGGGGCCGGTCGCCGTGATGCCGTTGACCAGCCGCAGCCCGCCGTCCAGGACCACGGCGTCGCGGTCGGTGCCGCGCAGCACGATCCGGGGCTTGGTGAGGCGCACGCTCTCCCGGTAGGTGCCCGGGTCGACCAGCACGGTGTCCCCTTCCCGGGCGACGTCCACGGCCTGCTGGATGGTCGGGAAGTGCTGCGGGACGCGGACGACCGTGCCGCCCGGGTGCTTGGCGTCGGAGGAGGACGAGCCGCCCGAGGAGCAGCCGGCCAGGGCGAGGACGGCGGCGGCGAGCAGCGCGGGCAGGCGCCTGGCGGTCCGGGCCCCGGGTGAGGGGGTTGTGCCGGAGCGCAGGTGACGTGTGGTCAAAAGTTGCATACGGCGTGTTCTATCGTCTCCAATGTCGCCCATGCATGCCGAAACCGGAAAGGCGCAGGACCAGCCACCGACCGTCAGGGGCGGCGGCGTGGATCGAAGGGGGCTGCTCGCGGGCGGGGCGGTGGTGGCCGCCGGGCTCGGCGCGGGGGTCACGGCGCTGGCGCTGGGCGGCGGGAACGCCCGGGACGGCCGGGGCCGGGCGGCGGCGCCGCCGGAACCGTCGGCGGTGCCCTTCCACGGCGAACGGCAGTCCGGGGTGACCGCCCCGCAGCAGCCGGCCACCGAGCTGCTGGCCCTCGACCTGGCGCCCGCCGCGACCTCGGACGGCCGGGCCGCCCTGCGCGGCCTGCTCGGCGGGTTGACCCGGGTGCTGGCCGAGGCGGCGGGCGACGAACCGGCGGACGCGCGGCTGCGGGACGGCCGACCGGCCCGGCTGAGCAGCCTGGTGGGGGTCGGTCCCGGCCTCGCCGCCCGGCTGGGGCTGGACGTTCCGCCCGCCCTGCTGGCCGGGCTGCCCGACTTCCCCGGGGACCGGCTCGACCCGGCGCGCGGCGGCGGCGACCTGGTGGTCCAGCTGTGCGCCGAGGACCGCTGGCCGCTGTCGGTGGTCGCCGAGCAGGTGGGCGCGACGGCCCGGGCAGCCGGTGCCACGGTGCGCTGGACGCAGTCCGGCTTCCTGGCCAGGACGGCCGCCGGCGCCACCCCGCGCAACCTGTTCGGCTTCAAGGACGGCACGGCGAACCCGGACGGCACGGACGCCGGGCAGTGGGTCTGGGGCCCGCCGGGGCCGTACGAGCACGGGACGGTACTGGTCTACCGCCGGATCCGGATGGACACCGCCGCCTTCGCCGCCCTCCCCGGGGACCGCCAGGAGCAGGTGATGGGCCGTCGGGCCGGCGACGGCGCCCCGCTCACCGGTACGGCGGAGCACGACGAGCCGGACATCTACGCCAAGAACCCGGACGGCTCGTACGTCATCCCCGCCACCGCGCACGTCCGGCTCTCCAGCCCCCGGCTGGACGGCGGCGCCCGGATGCTGCGCCGGGGCTACAGCTACGACGACGGCCCGGGCGACCGCGGGCTGCTGTTCTGCGCCTTCGTGCGCGACCCGGCCCAGTTCACCCGGGTCCAGAATCGGCTGGCGGCGCGCGACGCGCTCAACGCCTTCGTCGAGCACACGGCCTCGGCGGTGGCCTACGTGCTGCCGGGCGCACCGGCGGGCGGGACGCTGGGGGACGGGCTGTTCGGCTGAGCCGTGCGGGGGAACGGCCGCTGTCCGGCGGGACTTCACCGGTACCGGTACCGGTACGGGTGTCGGGGCGGCGGGCCCGGCCGTGCGCGCAGTGGCGAGGGGACGTCCGGCGCGCCGGCGCCCTCGGGCGGCCCCGGGAGCGGCGGTCGGCGCCTGCTCGACGGGTGGCGCCGAGCGGGGCGCCGACCGACGCGGCGCCCCGGGCCCTACCGGTCCACCGGGCGGCTACCAGTCCGCCGGGAGGCGGGCCGGGCTCCGGGTGGTGCCGCCGAGCTGCCAGGCGAGCTCCGCGACCGGGACGGTGAGGCGCAGGCCCGGCAGGGCGGTGGCGAGGCGGTGCAGGGACTCGCGCATCTCCAGCCGGACCCGCCAGGCGCCGATGCAGTAGTGCGGGCCGGCGCTGAAGGCGAGGGTGGGGGCGGGCAGCGGCAGGCCGAGGTCGGCGTCGAGGCCGTCGGGGTAGACGGCCGGGTCGCGGTTGGCGCTGCCGAGGCTGACGGCGACGACCGCGCCGGCCGGCACGGTGACGCCGCCGACCTCGATCGGCGCGGTGGTGCGGCGGATGGTCGCCTCGTCGTCGCCGAGCGGGATGTAGTGCAGCAGCCGTTCGGCGGTGCGCTCGGCGACGTCCGGGTCGGCGAGGCGCGGCCAGTGCTCGGGGCATTCGCCGAGCACGTAGACCAGGGCGTTGGCGAGCGCCCCGGCGACGCTCTCGTTGCCGCTGGCGGTGAGCCCGGCGGCGAGGAAGACGAGTGACTCCTCGGGGACGCCGCCGTCCTGGTCGGCGGCCCGGACCAGCCGGCTGACCAGGTCGTCGCCGGGCTCGCGGCGCCGGCGGGCGACCAACTCGCCCATGAAGGCGCCGAATTCGGCGAGCGTGTCGCCGTGGTCGGCCCCGTCGGCGCCGGCCGGCCCGTCGCCCTGTTCGTCGCTCTGCCCGTCGCCCTGGGCGAGCAGGGCGACGGTCCAGCGGTGCAGCCGCTCCTCGTCCAGGTGGTCCGGCCCGTCCCCGTCGAGCCCCATCAGCCGGGTGGTGACGGCGAACGGCACCGGCCGGGCGAACGCGGGGACCAGGTCGGCCGGCGGGCCGGCGGCGACCAGCCGGTCCACGGACTGCTGGACGGCGGCCGCGACCCACGGCTGCCAGCCGGCGATGGCGCGCGGGGTGAAGGCCCGTTGGACGGTGCCGCGCAGCCGGCGGTGGGCGGGCCCGTCCTGGTTGAACAGGGACGCCGGGTTGGCGGCCACGTCGGCGGTGGCGCCCGCGGTGCCGACGTCATGCAGGTCGGCCCGGGTGACCCGGGGGTCGCCGAGGACCTGGCGGACGTCGTGGTAGCGGGTGATCAGCCACGCGGGGGTGCCGTCCGGGAGGGTGGTGGGGTGGGGCGGCTGGGCCGGGGTGGTGGGGAGCCGGTGGAGCGGGGGCAGGGTGGTCCGGGTGTCGGCTGCGGCGGAGTCCATGGGTCCCTTCGCGGAGTTCGGAGGTCCGTCAGGTCGGGGAGTCGGCGCATCCAATTGTCATATATTCATAGGGACTTGGACGCTTGTGGCGCTTCTCCCGTTACGCCCCGATGGTATGCCCTCGGCGCTCCCAGCCGGGTGCCGGATCGACGGGCAGCAGCGGCCGGAGCGCGCCCAGCACGGCGCCGATGCAGGCGTTCCGCAGCTCGGTGCGGGTGCAGGTCTCCTCGGTCAGCCAGTCGAGGACCAGTACCCGGACGAACACCAGCCAGCCGCGCAGGACTTGGGACACCGCCTGCCGCGCCCGCTCGTCCGCGAGCGGGAGGACGCCGAGCAGCCGGTCGCGCAGGGCGTCGAGTTCCTCGGTGATGATGGTCTGGATCACCTGGTCCCCGGCCAGCACGCGGTTGGCCGCGAGCACGGCGTGCCGGTTGGCGACGAAGTAGTCCAGATGGGCGTCCATGCCCTCGACCAGCTGCTCGACCAGGGTGTCGGCCGGGTCGAACCGGCTCCTGGCGAGCAGGTCGTCCGCGGCCTCCCGGTAGACGGCGGCGAAGAGCTCGTGCTTGCTCGCGAAGTGCCGGTAGAGCAGCGCGCGGGAGACCCCGGCCTGCTCGGCGACCTCCTCCATCAGCACCTCCTCGTACGGCCGTTCGGCGAACAGTCGGGCACCGACGGAGAGCAGCTGGGCGCGTCGCTCGGCGGGGGCGAGCCGGCGGCGGCGTTCGTGGACTGGCATGCGGGCCAGGTTACTTGACACGTGTCTACTTGGCGGCGCTAGCCTGGTGTCGCACGCTTAGTAGACACGTGTCAACCGTGTCGACCGGACCTCTGCGAGGGGTGGGTGGGTCATGGCCAGGGCATTACGGGTGCTCACGTGGACGATGGGGGTCGCCTGCGTGGCGATCGGCTTCTTCCACATCCTGCTGGGGAACGCCGCGATCCCCGGGATCGCGGACGCCGGCCCGACGGTCGACAGCTTCGGCCGCTTCATGGGCGCGGTCTTCACCGGGTACGGCGCGGCCTGGATCCACGTCGCCCGGCAGGCGCCGGTGCCCGCCCGGGCGGTGCGGTGGCTGTCGGCGGTGATGCTGCTGGGCGGCCTCGCGCGGGTGCTGTCGATCGCGGCGGACGGCCGGCCGCACGGGTTCCAGCTACTGCTGATGGCGATCGAACTCGGCCTCCCGCCGGTGTACTTGTGGCTCGCCGCCGCAGACGAACGGGCGCACGCGGAGGTCCGCCCGTAACGGGTGGCTATGCTTCCGGGGCGATCGAACGTCCGTGAGCAAGAAGGGTTCGCAGCATGAGCGGCACCGTGGTGGCAGTCAGCAGCAACGCCGAGTACTCGTTCACCAAGCCGAACCGGGAG
Organism: Kitasatospora sp. NPDC092039; assembly: GCF_044756065.1. Taxonomy (NCBI): domain Bacteria; kingdom Bacillati; phylum Actinomycetota; class Actinomycetes; order Kitasatosporales; family Streptomycetaceae; genus Kitasatospora; species Kitasatospora sp. NPDC092039. The sequence continues at coordinate 401,332 of NZ_JBIVSD010000002.1, forward strand.
GGCGTCACGCTGCTCACCGGGCTGGGCGTCGAGGGCGACGTGCACGCCGGGGTGACGGTCAAGCACCGCTCCCGGGTCGCCCAGGACCCGACCGCGCCCAACCTGCGCCAGGTCCATCTGATCCACCGCGAACTGCTCGCCGAACTCGCCGAGTCGGGCTTCGACGTGGCACCCGGCGCGCTCGGCGAGAACATCACCACCGAGGGCGTGGACCTGCTCGGCCTGCCGGTCGGCGCGGTGCTGCGGATCGGCCCGGAAGCGGAGGTGGAGATCACCGGACTGCGCAACCCGTGCGCCCAGATCGACGCCTACCGGCCCGGCCTGCTCAAGCAGGTCGTCGGCCGCGCCGAGGACGGCACGATCGTGCGCCGCGCCGGCATCATGGGCGTCGTCCGCACCGGCGGCCACGTCCGGCCCGGCGACACCATCGCCGTCGAGCTGCCGGACGGCCCGCACCGCCCGCTCGACCGGGTCTGAGGACCGTCAGGCACTGGTCGCTTCCCCGCCCAGGTGGCGCAGGTCGTAGAGGTACGACCGGCCCGCCTTCCAACTGCGCCACGGCCCGGCCGGCGGAAGCGCCCGGTGCCGGTCCTCGCCCAGCAGCGGGCCGGAGTTGGGCACCCCCTCGGCGTCGACCACGCACCAGCCCCGCTCCGGCAGCCACCGGCACCACAGGTCCAGGTCCTGCCGCCGGTACGACGGTCGGCCGTGGAAGACGCCGTCCGGGTCGAAGCGGTACACCAGGCCGTCCAGCCGGCGGACGAACTCGATGGACACGATGGACACGACGGGCTCCCCCCTGCTCGGTGGCGAATCCGAGCAGGGGGGAGCCTAACGGCTGACAGCCCAGGGCAGCCGGGTCCGGAGGCGTCCTCCGCCTACCAGGTGCAGGCGGTGACGGGGGGCCGGTCCGCCGCCGGCTCGCCGACGGACCAGACCGGGGTGTCCAGCCCGGCCTCGGTGAGGGCGCGGGTCAGGGTGGCCGTGGCCCGGGCGGTGGCGCGGTGGTCCTGCGGCTCGTCGCCGCCGGCGGCGAGCAGCGAGAGCACGCCGACCAGCGGACCGCTGCGCTCGGCGGCCGCGCGCAGCCGCTCGGCGAGCGCCCGGGCGGGCTCCTCCGCCCGCAGCGCCACGGCGGCGACCGCGGCGCCGTGCTCGGCCAGACCGGCGGCGGCCCGCGCGGCCCGGTCGTCGCCCGAGCCGCCCGCCGGGGTGACCAGCAGCCAGGTGCCGTGCAGCGGCACGCCGGTCTCCTCGGGCAGCGGCCGCCACTCGGTGCGGCCGCTGAGCACCAGTTCGCCGGTGCCGCTGACGGTGGGGCCGGAGAGGGCTCCGGCGGCGGGCTCGTCCAGCAGCCAGTAGTGCTCCCGGCGGAAGGCGTAGGTCGGCAGCCCGACCGCCCGGACGCCGGTGCCGGCGAACAGCGCCGCCCAGTCCACCGTCGCGCCGGCCACATGAGCCGCGGCCAGCGCGGCGACCCCGGCCCCGTCGGGTACGGCTCCCGAGCCCGGACCGACAGCCGAGCCGCGCACCAGGTTCGGGGCCTGCCCGCCGCCCGCCAGCGCGGCCAGCCCCCGGCGGACCTCCTCGGGCGCGCTGCCCAGCACCGCCGCGCGGTGGGCCAGGTGGGCCCGGGTGGTGCAGGTGGCGTACGCGAGGTCGGCGAAGCGCTCGGCGGGCTGCCCGTCGAGGTGGGCGAGCAGCCGTTCGGCCTGGGCGGCCAGTGCCTCCGCGTCGGCGGCGGAGAGCAGCCAGGGCAGCGGCTCGGGCAGCGGGCGCGGCTGGGGGGCCTGCCCGGTCGGCTGCTCGTCGGGCGCCTGCTCCAGGATCAGGTGCGCGTTGGTGCCGCTGAAGCCGAAGGAGGAGACCCCGGCCCGGCGCGGGCGGCCGTCAGGGGTGGTCCACTCCCGGGCCTCGGTGAGCAGTTCGACCGCGCCGGAGGCCCAGTCGACGTGCGGGGTGGGCTGTTCGGCGTGCAGGGTGCGCGGCAGCACGCCGTGCCGCATCGCCAGCACCGTCTTGATGACGCCGCCGACCCCGGCCGCCGCCTGGGTGTGCCCCAGGTTGGACTTGAGCGAGCCGAGCTGCAGCGGGGCGGCCCCGCCGCGGCCCTGCCCGTAGGTGGCGAGCAGGGCGCGCGCCTCGATCGGGTCGCCGAGCGGGGTGCCGGTGCCGTGCGCCTCGACGGCGTCGACCTCGGCGGCGGACAGCCGGGCGTCGGCGAGCGCCTCCCGGATGACGTCCTCCTGGGCCTGCCGGTTCGGGGCGGTCAGCCCGTTGGAGGGGCCGTCCTGGTTGACCGCGCTGCCCCGGATCACCGCGAGCACCGGGTGGCCGTGGCGGCGGGCGTCGGAGAGCCGCTCGACCACCAGCAGGCCCGCGCCCTCGGCGAACGCGGTGCCGTCCGCGTCCGCTCCGAAGGCCTTGCACCGGGCGGAGCGGGACAGCCCGCCCTGGCGGCTGAACTCCTGGAAGATGCCGGGCGTGGCCATCACCGTGGCGCCCCCGGCGAGCGCCAGGTCGCACTCGCCGGCCCGCAGCGCCCGGACCGCCGAGTGCACCGCGACCAGCGAGGAGGAGCAGGCGGTGTCCACCGTGACGGCCGGGCCGGTGAGCCCGAGCGCGTACGAGATCCGCCCGGAGGCGACGCTGGTCGAGCTGCCGGTGCCGAGGTAGCCCTCCAGCTCGGCGGGGACGGTGCGCAGCCTGGCCAGGTAGTCCTGGTGGACGACCCCGGCGTACACCCCGGTGCGGCTGCCGTGCAGCGTGCGCGGGTCGATGCCGGCGTGCTCCAGCGCCTCCCAGGCGCACTCCAGCAGCAGGCGCTGCTGGGGGTCCATCGCGAGGGCCTCGCGCGGGCTGATGCCGAAGAACACCGCGTCGAAGGCGCCCGCGTCGGCGAGGAACCCGCCGTGCCGGACGTACGAGGTGCCGCGGGCGTCCGGGGCTTCGTCGGCCAGCGCGGCGAGGTCCCAGCCGCGGTCGGCGGGGAAGTCGCCGATGGCGTCGCCGCCCCTGGCGACGAACCGCCACAGGGCGTCCGGGGAGTCGATCCCGCCGGGGAAGCGGCAGCCCATGCCGACGACGGCGACCGGTTCGTGGGCGCGCTCCTGCCGCTCGGCCAGCAGGCGGCGGGTGTGGTGCAGTTCGGTGGTGACCTTCCGCAGGAACTCGCGGAGCTTCTCCTCGGTGCTCACGGCACCGGTGGGTGTGGTGTCGGTCATGGTGGTGGTCCCCCTCGGAGCCCGGTCAGAGCCCCAGCTCGTTCTCGATGAAGTCGAAGATCTCGTCGTCGCTGGCCCGGCCGATCCGCTCGCCGACGTCCTGGCCCGCGCCGTCGGCCGCCGCGGCCGCGCCCAGACGGTCGAGCAGCTCGCGCAGCCGGTCGGCGACGGCGTCCCGGACGGCTCCGTCGAGCGCGGCCGGGGCGGACAACCCGGCCTCCAGTCGGGCGAGTTCGTCCAGCACGTTCGGCGCGGGGGCCGGCGCGGCCGGGGCGGCGGTGAGCTCCGCGAGGACGAAGCGGCCGAGCGTGTCCAGGGTCGGGTACTCGAAGACGACCGTGGCGGGCAGCCGCAGCCCGGTCGCCACGTTCACCCGGTTGCGGAACTCGACCGCGGAGAGCGAGTCGAAGCCCAGCTCCTTGAGCGCCCGGCCCGGGTTGACCGCCTCGGGGTCGGCGTGCCCGAGCACGGTCGCCACGTGCCGGCGCAGCAGGTCGAGCACGACGGCGAGTTGCTGCTCGGCGCCCAGCCCGGCCAGCCGGCGGGTGAGCGACTCGCCGCCGGCCTCGGCCGCCGCGGCGGCCCGGCGGGCCCGGCGCCCGGTCAGCGCGCGCAGCACGGCCGGGAGCATCCCGGCGTCGGCGCGGGTGCGCAGCGCCGCCGGGTCGAAGCGGTTGAGGATCGCGACGGGTGCCGCGCCGCGGACCGCCTCGTCGAACATCGCGTGCCCCTCCGCCTCGGTGAACGGCAGGATGCCGCTGCGGGCGACGCGGGAACGGTCCGTGGCGTCGAGGTGTCCGGTCATGCCGTCGGTCAGCTGCCACAGGCCCCAGGCGAGGCTGGTGGCGGGCAGGCCGTGGGTGCGGCGGTGGTGGGCGAGGGCGTCGAGGTGGGCGTTGGCGGCGGCGTAGTTGGCCTGTCCGGCGTTGCCGAGGGTGCCGGCGGCGGAGGAGTAGAGGACGAAGGCGGCGAGGTCGCGGTCGCGGGTGAGTTCGTGGAGGTGGTGGGCGGCGTCGCTCTTGGGGTGCAGGACGCGGTCGAGGTGGTCGGGGGTGAGGCCTTCGAGGGTGGCGTCGGCGAGGGTGCCGGCGGTGTGCACGACGGCGGTCAGGTCCGTGATGCCGTCCAGGAGTTCGGCCAGCGCCGTACGGTCGGTGACGTCGCAGGCGGCGTAGCGGATCTCGGCGTCCAGGTCGGCGAGATCGGCGGTCACCGGGGTGTCGGCGCCGCGCCGGGAGACCAGGACGAGCTTGCGCATGCCGTGGCGGGTGACGAGGTGGCGGGCGAGGCGGCTGCCGAGGACGCCGGTGCCGCCGGTGACCAGGACGGTGCCGTCGGGGTCGAGCGGGGTGGGCAGGGTGAGGACCACCTTGCCGGTGTGCTTGGCCTGGCTGAGGTAGCGGAAGGCCTCGGGCGCCCGCCGGATGTCGAAGGCTGTGACGGGCAGCGGCGCGACGACGCCCTGCTCGGCCAGCGCGACCAGCTCGCGCAGCAGCGAACGGACGTGCTCCGGGCCGGAGTCCAGCACGTCGAAGGTCCGGTACTCCACCCCGGTGTGCGCGGCGGCGACGGCCTCCGGGTCGCGCACGTCGGTCTTGCCCATCTCGATGAAGCGGCCGCCGCGGGGCAGCAGGCGCAGGGAGGCGTCGACGTACTCGTGGGCGAGGGAGTTGAGGACGATGTCGACGCCGCGGCCGTCGGTGGCCTTGCGGAAGCGTTCCTCGAAGTCGAGGGTGCGGGAGTCGGCGATGTGGTCCTCGTCGTAGCCGAGGGCGCGCAGGGTGTCCCACTTGGGGGTGCTGGCGGTGCCGTAGACCTCCAGGCCCCAGTGGTGGGCGAGTTGGAGGGCGGCCATGCCGACGCCGCCGGTGGCGGCGTGCAGCAGCAGCGACTCCCCGGCCCGGGCCTTCGCCAGGTCGTGCAGGGCGTAGTAGGCGGTGAGGAAGGCGGCCGGGACGGTCGCGGCCTGGGCGAAGCTCCAGCCGGACGGGACCTCGGCCAGCAGGCGGTGGTCGGCCACCGAGACCGGTCCGACCCCGGCCGAGAGCAGGCCCATCACCCGGTCGCCCACCGCGAAGTCCGTGACGCCGGGGCCGACTTCGAGCACCACGCCGGCGGCCTCGGTGGCGGCCGCCCGTCCGTCGTCCGCGACCAGGCCGAGGGCGAGCACCACGTCCCGGAAGTTGAGGCCGGCCGCCCGGACGGCGATCCTGACCTGACCGTCCGTCAGCTCTGCGACACCCTCCGGGAAGTCGGTCAGTGCGAGGTCGTCGAAGCCGCCCTCGCCGGTGACGGCGAGCTGCCAGGCCGCGACCCCGGTGGGCTCGGCCAGCAGTCGCTCGGCGTTCGCCCGGGTGATCCGGGGAGCGAACAGCGAGCCCTCCCGCAGGGCGAGTTGCGGCTCGTCCGAGGCCACCGCGGTGGCCAGCGCGGCGGCCGGATCGGCGGTGGCGGCGTCCACGTCCAGCAGCAGGAAGCGGCCGGGGTGCTCCGACTCGGCGGAGCGCACCAGGCCCCAGAGCGCGGCCTCCGGCAGCGCGTCCAGGTGCTCGCCGGGCCGGGCCGCGACCGCGCCCCGGGTCAGCACCGCGAGCCGGGAGCCGGCGAACCGGTCGTCGGCCAGCCACTCCTGGGCCAGTGCGAGCACCGGGAGCAGCGCGGCGCGCAGCTCGGTCGGACCGGCCGGCGGCGCGCAGGTGAGGACCACCTCGGGCACTGCGGCGCCGGCCTCGACGGCGGCGGCCAGGGCGGCGAGGTCCGGGTACGCGGCGGCGATCCGGTCGCCGAGGCCGAACCGGTCGGCGCCCAGCAGCGCCCAGCTGCCGGACGGTGCGGGCACCTCGGCGGCCCCGGTGGCCACGGGGCTCCAGCTGAGGACGTGCTGGGCGTCCTGGTGGCCCGAGCCGGCCGCGAGCAGCTGCTCCGGGGTGACCGGGCGCACCGCCAGCGACTCCACCGAGGCGACCGGCGCGCCGGAGGGGTCGGCCAGCCGCAGCGCGACCGCGTCGGGGCCGGCCGGTGTCAGCTCCACCCGCAGCGCCCGGGCGCCGACGGCCCGCAGCGTGACCTCGGACCAGGCGAACGGCAGGGCGACGCCCCGGCCGCCGAGCGCGGTCAGGCCGATGCCCTGCACCGCCGCGTCGAGCAGCGCCGGGTGCAGGCCGAACCCGGCGGCCTCGCCCTCCGGCAGCGCGACCTCGGTGAAGACCGTCCCGCCGCGGCGCCAGGCGGCGCGCAGCCCGCGGAAGGTCGGGCCGTACGCCAGCCCGGCCTCCGCCAGCGTGTCGTACAGGCCCTCCAGGTCGACCGGCTCGGCGCCGGGCGGCGGCCACGCGGCGAGGGTGAACGGCTCGGCGCCGGAGCCCTCGGTGAGCGTGCCGGTGGCGTGGCAGGTCCAGGCCCGCCCGCCGGTGCGGGAGTGCACGCTCAGCGCGCGCGAGCCGTCGGCGGCCGGGGCCGCGACGGACAGTTGCAGCTGCACCGGCTCGTCCTCGGGCAGCACCAGCGGCGCCCGCAGGGTCAGCTCCGCCAGGGTGTCGCAGCCGAGCGACTCGCCCGCGTGCAGGGCGAGTTCGACGAACGCGGCGCCCGGCAGCAGCACCGTGCCGAGCACGGTGTGCTCCGCCAGCCACGGCTGGGCGCGGCGGGAGAGCCGGCCGGTGAACGTCATGCCCTCGCCCTCGGCCAGCGGCAGGGCCGCCCCGAGCAGCGGGTGGCCGGCCTCCTCCAGACCGAGACCGGCGGCGTCGGCCGCCCGGACGGGGGCCTCCAGCCAGTAGCGGGTGCGCTGGAAGGGGTAGGACGGCAGCTCGACGTGCGGGGCGGTGGCGGGCAGGTGGCCGCTCCAGTCGAGCTCGGCGCCGTGCGTCCAGAGGGCGGCGGCGGAGGTGAGCAGGCGGTGCGGCCCGCCGTCGTCGCGGCGCAGGGTGCCGGTGACCACGGCGTCCTCGGCGCCGGCGGCCTCCAGGGTCTGCTGCACGCCCATCACCAGCACCGGGTGGGCGCTGGATTCGATGAAGGTGGTGTGGCCGTCGGTGGCGAGGGTGCGGATGGTGCGTTCGAATTCGACGGGTTGGCGGAGGTTGCGGAACCAGTAGTCGGCGTCGAGTCGGGTGGTGTCGAGGGGGTGGGCGGTGACGGTGGAGTAGAAGGCGGTGTCGGTGGCCCGGGGGGTGATGCCGGTGAGGAGGCGGGCGAGGTCGTCGCGGATTTGGTCGACGTGGGGGCCGTGGGAGGCGTAGTCGACGGGGATGGTCCTGGCCCGGATGTCCTCGTTCCGGCAGGCGGTGACGAACTCTTCGAGGGCGTCGGTGTCGCCCGAGATCACTGTCGTGGCGGGGCCGTTGGCGGCGGCGACGTCGAGGCGGCCCGGGTAGGCGGTGAGGCGTTCGCGGACCTGGTCGGCGGGTAGGGGGATGGAGGCCATGCCGCCCTGTCCGGCGATGGCGGCGAGGGCCTGGCTGCGCAGGGCGACGATCTTGGCGGCGTCGTCCAGGGAGAGGGCGCCGGCGACGGCGGCGGCGGCGATCTCGCCCTGGGAGTGGCCGACCACGGCGTCCGGTCGCACCCCGAGGCCCTCCCAGAGCCGCGCCAGACCGACCATCACGGCCCACAGCGCGGGCTGGACCACGTCCACCCGGTCGAAGCCCGGGGCGCCCGGGGCGCCGCGCAGCACGTCCAGCAGGTCCCAGTCGGTGTACGGCGCCAGCGCCGCCGCGCACTCCTCGATCCGGTCGCGGAACACCGGTGCGGTGTCCAGGAGTTCGACGGCCATGCCGAGCCACTGCGAGCCCTGGCCGGGGAACACCAGCACCGTCCGCCCGGTGGGCCGGGCCGTCCCGCCGACGATGGCGGGCGAGGGCTCGTCGGCGGCCAGCGCCGCCAGCGCGGCGTCCAGCCCGGCCCGGTCGTCGGCGACCAGCACGGCCCGCTCCTCCAGGTGGGCCCGGTGGAGGGCCAGCGCGTGGGCCAGGGCGCCCGGGGTGAGGGTCGGCTCGGCGGCCAGCAGGGCGCGCAGCTGCTCGGCCCGGGCCCGCAGCGCCGCCGGGGACTTGGCCGACACCAGCACCGGCACCGGCCCGTCCGGCGCCCGCTCCGCCACCGGCTCGACCGCCGGGGCCTGCTCCAGGATCACGTGGGCGTTGGTGCCGCTGATGCCGAAGGCCGAGACGGCGGCCCGGCGCGGGCGCGCCGGCTCCGGCCACGGCCGGGCCTCGGCGAGCAGCCGCACGGTGCCCGCGCTCCAGTCGATGTGCGGGGACGGCTGCTCGACGTGCAGGGTGCGCGGCAGCACGCCGTGCCGCATCGCCATCACCATCTTGATGACGCCGCCGACCCCGGCCGCCGCCTGGGCGTGGCCGATGTTGGACTTCAACGAGCCCAGCCAGAGCGGCTGTTCGGGGTCGCGCCCGGCGCCGTAGGTGGCGAGCAGGGCCTGCGCCTCGATCGGGTCGCCGAGCGGGGTGCCGGTGCCGTGCGCCTCGACCGCGTCGACGTCGGCGCCGGTGAGCCCGGCGCCCGCCAGCGCCTGCCGGATCACCCGCTGCTGGGCGGGGCCGTTCGGCGCGGACAGGCCGTTGGAGGCGCCGTCCTGGTTGACGGCGGTGCCGCGGATCACCGCGAGCACCCGGTGCCCGTTGCGCCGCGCGTCCGAGAGCCGCTCGACCACCAGCAGGCCGACGCCCTCGGAGGCGCCGAAGCCGTCCGCCTCCGCGCCGAAGGCCTTGCACCGGCCGTCCGCCGCCAGGCCGCGCTGCCGGCTGAACTCCACGAACATGTCGGGAGTCGCCATCACGACCACCGCGCCGGCCAGCGCGAGCGAGCACTCGCCGCTGCGCAGCGCCTGGGCCGCGAGGTGCAGCGCGACCAGCGAGGAGGAGCAGGCGGTGTCCACGGTCACCGCCGGGCCCTCCAGCCCGAAGGTGTACGAGAGGCGCCCGGAGCCGACGCTCGCGGTGTTGCCCATCATCAGGTGGCCCTCGAAGCCTTCGGGGGCGCCGTGCAGCCGGGCCGCGTAGTCCTGGTACGTCATGCCGACGAAGACGCCGGTGTCGGAGCCGCGCAGCGCGCGCGGGTCCAGCCCGGCGTGCTCGAAGGCCTCCCAGGCGGACTCCAGCAGCAGCCGCTGCTGCGGGTCCATCGCGGTCGCCTCCTTCGGGCTGATGCCGAAGAACGCGGCGTCGAACTCGGCCGGGGCGTCCAGGAACCCGCCGCGCACGGTGTAGGTGGAGCCGGTGTGGTCCGGGTCCGGGTGGTAGAGCCCGGCCGCGTCCCAGCCGCGGTCGGCCGGCCAGTCGGTGACGGCGTCGGTCCCCGACTCGACGAGGCGCCAGAGGTCCTCCGGCGAGCGGACCCCGCCGGGGAAGCGGCAGCTGATGCCGACCACGGCGAGCGGCTCGTCCGTCGCGACGGCGCGCGCGGTGACGGCCGACTCGCCGGGGGTGCCCAGCAGTTCGGCGCGGACGTAGGCGGCCAGCGCGGCCGGTGTCGGGTGGTCGAAGACCAGGGTGGCCGGCAGCGTCAGCCCGGTCAGCGCGCCGAGCCGGTTGCGCAGCTCGACCCCGGTGATCGAGTCGAAGCCGATCTCCTTGAACGGTGCCTCGGCGCGGACGGCGTCCCCGCTGCGGTGGCCGAGCACCAGGGCGATCTGGCCGCGGACCGCGTCCAGCACCAGCCGGTGCTGGTCGGCCTCGGACAGCCCGGCCAGCCGGCCGGCCAGCGCCGAGCCCTGCGCGGTGCGGGCGGGCGCGCCGCCGGCGCCGTCGGCCAGCAGCCGCCGGACCTCCGGCACGTCCTCGATCAGCGGGCGGCGCCCGCCGGCCGTGAAGGCCAGGAAGAAGCGGTCCCACTCGATGTCGGCGACCAGCAGCGGCGCCTCGGCGGCGTCCACGGCGTCGGCCAGCGCGGTGAGCGCCAGGGCGGCGGGCATGGCCGGCACGCCGTGCCGCCGGCGCAGTTCGGCGGTCCCGGCGTCCTCGGTCAACCCCGCCCCGTCCCACGGGCCCCAGCCGACGCAGCTGACCGGCAGGCCCTCGACGGCCCGGCGCCGGGCCAGCGCCTCCAACTGCGCGGTGCCGGCCGCGTAGCCGCCCTGGCCGGGCAGGCCCAGGGTGCCGGAGAGGGCGGAGAACAGGACGAAGGCCTCCAGTTCCAGGCCGCGGGTCAGCGCGTCCAGGTTCTCGGCGACCACGGCCTTGGCGCGGTGTGCGGCGGCCAGCGCGGCGAGGTCCAGGCGCTCGACCGGCTCGGCGGCCGGCACGCCCGCGGCGTGCACCACGGCGGTGACCCGCTCGCCGTCGGCGGCCAGCCGCTCCAGCAGCCCGGCCAGCGCGGCGCGGTCGGCGGCGTCGCAGGCGGCGACGGTCACCCGGGCGCCCGCGGCGGCCAGTTCGGCCGTCAGCGCGTCCACGCCGGGGGCGGCCGGCCCGCGCCGGCCGACCAGCACCAGGTGCTCGGCACCGCGCCCGGCCAGCCAGCGGGCGGCGTGCCCGCCGAGCCCGCCGGTGCCGCCGACCACCAGGACGGTGCCCCGCGGGTGCCAGTGCGGCGCGGCGGACTCCGGACGGGCGGAGCGGACCAGGCGCGGGGCGAACACCCCGGCCGGGCGCACGGCCAGCCGGTCCTCCTCGCCGCCGACGGCGGCCGCCAGCCGGGCCGCCGTCCGGGCGTCGAGCTCTGCCGGCAGGTCCAGCAGGCCGCCGCGCAGCCCGGCCAGCTCGACGCCGGCCACGCCCAGCAGGCCCCAGACCGCGGCCTGGGCGGGGCTCAGCGGTGCCTCGACGGCGGAGGTGGACACCGCGCCCCGGGTGACCGTCCAGAGCGGGACGGGCCCCTCCCCGGCCAGCGCCTGGACCAGGGCCAGGCTCTGCGCCAGCCCGGTCGGCAGGCCGGGATCGGTACGGTCGTCGGCGGGGCCGGCGTACGGGCGCTCGTCCAGCGGGAGCAGCGAGAGCACCCCGGCGACGGCCTCCCCGTCGGCCACCGCCCGCAGCGCGCCGGCGGCCCCGGCCCGGTCGGCCCCGGCCAGCGGGACCGGGACGGCCTGCGCGCCACGCGCGGCCAGCGCGTCCAGCACGGCCCGTACGGTCTCCGGCGCGGCGCCCGACTCCGGCAGCACGACCAGCCAGCGGCCGTTCAGCGGCGCGTCGGCCCGGTCGGGGCGGCGCTGCCACTCGACCCGGTAGCGCCAGCGGTCCACGGCCGCGCCGTTCAGCCGGTGGCGGCGCCAGGAGGACAGCGCGGGCACCACGCTGCCGAGCGCGGCGTCCTCGGCGACGTCCAGCGTCCCGGCGACGGCCGGCACGTCCTCGCGGTCGACCGCGGCCCAGAACTCCGCCTCGGCGGGCGCGAGTCGGCCCTGCCCGGCGTCCGGAGCGGCCGGGGCGAGCCAGTAGCGGGTGCGCTGGAACGGGTAGGTGGGCAGCTCCACGTCGGCGCCGCCGGGCAGCAGGCCGGCCCAGTCGACCCGGCCGCCGCGGACCCAGACCTCCGCCACGGACGTCAGCACCCGGCGCGGCCCGCCGTCGTCGCGGCGCAGCGTCCCGGTGACGGTCACCGGGCCGAGTGCCGGGCCGAGCGCCGCCAGGGTGTCCTGGAGGCCGACCGTCAGCACCGGGTGGGCGCTGGATTCGATGAAGATGGTGTGGCCGTCGGTGGCGAGGGTGCGGATGGTGCGTTCGAATTCGACGGGTTGGCGGAGGTTGCGGAACCAGTAGTCGGCGTCGAGTCGGGTGGTGTCGAGGGGTTGGGCGGTGACGGTGGAGTAGAAGGCGGTGTCGGTGGCCCGGGGGGTGATGCCGGTGAGGAGGCGGGCGAGGTCGTCGCGGATTTGGTCGACGTGGGGGCCGTGGGAGGCGTAGTCGACGGGGATGGTCCTGGCCCGGATGTCCTCGTTCCGGCAGGCGGTGACGAACTCTTCGAGGGCGTCGGTGTCGCCCGAAATGACTGTCGTGGCGGGGCCGTTGGCGGCGGCGACGTCGAGGCGGCCCGGGTAGGCGGTGAGGCGTTCGCGGACCTGCTCGGCGGGTAGGGGGATGGAGGCCATGCCGCCCTGTCCGGCGATGGCGGCGAGGGCCTGGCTGCGCAGGGCGACGATCTTGGCGGCGTCGTCCAGGGAGAGGGCGCCGGCGACGGCGGCGGCGGCGATCTCGCCCTGGGAGTGGCCGACCACGGCGTCCGGCCGCACCCCGTACGAGCGCCACACCTCGGCCAGCGACACCATCACGGCCCACAGCGCCGGTTGGACCACGTCCACCCGGTCGAAGCCCGGGGCGCCCGGGGCGCCGCGCAGCACGTCCAGCAGGTCCCAGTCGGTGTACGGCGCCAGCGCCGCCGCGCAGGCCCGGAACCGCTCGGCGAACGCCTCGGAGGAGTCGAGCAGTTCGGTGCCCATGCCGAGCCACTGCGAGCCCTGGCCGGGGAAGACGAACACCGTCCGCCCGGGCGCGTCCGCCACGCCCCGCACCACCGCGGCCGCCGGACCGCCGGCCGGGTCGGCCACCGCGTCCAGCCCGGCCAGCAGCTCGGTGCGGTCCGCGCCGACCACCACCGCGCGCTGCTCCAGCGCGGAGCGGGTCAGCGCCAGCGAGCGGGCCGCGTCCGCCGGACGCACCGCCGGGTCGGCGAGGCTCTCGCGCAGCCGCCCGGCCTGGGCGCGCAGCGCCTCCGGCGAGCGGGCCGACAGCAGCCAGGGCAGCACCGCGGGCTCAGCCCCGGACTCGCCGCCGGACTCGGCCGCGTCGGCCGGCTCCTCGGCCGGCGCCTGCTCCAGGATGACGTGCGCGTTGGTGCCGCTGATGCCGAACGCCGAGACCCCCGCCCGGCGTGGGCGCTCCGCCGAGGACGCCCACGGGCGCTCCTCGGTCAGCAGCTCGACGGCGCCGGAGGTCCAGTCCACGTGCCGCGACGGCGCGTCCACGTGCAGGGTCCTCGGCAGCACGCCGTGCCGCATCGCCATGACCATCTTGATGATGCCCGCCACCCCGGCGGCGGCCTGGGTGTGCCCGATGTTGGACTTCACCGAGCCCAGCCAGAGCGGCTCGCCGTCCTGGCGGTGCTGCCCGTAGGTGGCGAGCAGGGCGTTGGCCTCGATCGGGTCGCCCAGGGTGGTGCCGGTGCCGTGCGCCTCGACCGCGTCCACGTCCGCCGGGGTCAGCACGGCGTCCGCGAGCGCCTGCTCGATCGCCTTCTGCTGGGCGGTTCCGCTCGGCGCGGTCAGCCCGTTGGAGGCGCCGTCCTGGTTGAGGGCGGTGCCACGGACCACCGCGAGCACCCGGTGGCCGTGGCGGCGGGCGTCGGAGAGCCGCTCCAGCAGCAGCATCCCGGCGCCGTCGGAGAAGCCGGTGCCGTCGGACGCGTCGGCGAAGGCCTTGCAGCGGCCGTCCGCCGCCAGACCGCGCTGGCGGCTCAGCTCCAGGAAGATGCCCGGGGTGGACATCACGGTGGCGCCGCCGGCCAGCGCCATCGTGCACTCGCCGTTGCGCAGCGCCCGCACCGCCAGGTGGAGCGCGACCAGCGAGGAGGAGCAGGCGGTGTCGATCGAGACGGCCGGGCCCTCCAGCCCGAAGGTGTACGCGACCCGGCCGGAGGCCACGCTGCCGGTGGTGCCGGTCAGCAGGTAGCCCTCCAGGTCCTCGCCGGAGGCGCGCGGGTCGCTGCCGCCGTAGCCCTGGGTGATGACGCCGAGGAAGACGCCGGTCCGGCTGCCGCGCACCGAGGCCGGGTCGATGCCCGCCCGCTCGTACACCTCCCAGGTGGTCTCCAGCAGCAGGCGCTGCTGGGGGTCCATCGCGAGGGCCTCGCGCGGGCTGATGCCGAAGAAGCCGGCGTCGAAGTCCATCGCGTCGTGCAGGAAGCCGCCGGTGCGGGTGGAGACCTTGCCGGGGCGGCCCGGCTCCGGGTCGTACAGCGAGTCGACGTCCCAGCCGCGGTCGGTGGGGAAGCCGGTCATCATGTCGCCGCCGGACTCCAGCACCCGCCACAGCTCCTCGGGCGAGCCGACCTCGCCGGGGAAGCGGCAGCTCATGCCGACGATCGCGATCGGTTCGTGGGCGCGCTCCTGCTGTTCGCTCAACAGGCGGCGGGTGGTGCGCAGTTCGGTGGTCGCCCGCTTGAGGTAGTCGCGCAGGGTCTGCTCGTTGGCGGTGTTCGGCATCTCCGTCGTTTCCTTTGCTGGGGCTTCGGTGTCAGCGGGTGGGCCGGCCCGGCCGCCGGGGTGCGGCGACCGGGCCGGCGGGTTCACCGGCCGAGGCCGAGTTCGTTGTCGAGGACGTCGAACAGGTCGTCGTCCGTCGCGAGGTCCAGGTCGTCGCCCTCCTCGGTGCCGTCCGCGGCGGAGCCGGCGCTCTGGGGGCCGCTCCACTTCCACAGCAGCGCCTGGAGCCGGGCGGTGATCCGGCCGTGGTCGCCCTCCTCGGCCTCGAGCGCGGCCAACGCCGCCTCGATCCGGTCCAGTTCGGCCAGCACGGTCTGCGCCGGGGCCACCGGCTCGGGGGCTACCAGCGAGCGCAGGTGCTCGGCCAGCACCTCCACGGTCGGGTGGTCGAAGACCAGGGTGGCGGGCAGCCGCAGGCCGGTGGCCGCGTTGAGCCGGTTGCGCAGCTCCAGCGCGGTGAGCGAGTCGAAGCCCAACTCCTTGAAGCTGCGCCCGGTCTGGACGGCGTCCCCGGGGCCGTAGCCGAGGACGGCGGCCACGTCGTCCCGTACCAGCTCGCCCAGCAGCCGGGACTGCTCGGCCGCGGACCGGCCGGTCAGCCGCACCTGCAGGGCCGAGGCCCCGCCGTCCGCCTCCGCCTGACCGGCGGTGCGGCGCACCGGGGTGCGGTCCAGGCCGGCCAGCAGCGCCGGTGCCCGGTCCCGCAGGGCCCGGACGTCGAGCCGGGCCGGCAGCAGCACCGCCCGGTCGGCGTCGAAGGCCGCGTCGAACAGGGCGAGCCCCTGCTCGGTGCCCAGCGGCAGGAAGCCGCCCTTGCCCATCCGGGCCCGGTCGGTCTCGCTCATGTTCCCGGTCATCTCGCTGGCCTCGTCCCACAGGCCCCAGGCGAGGCTGGTGGCGGGCAGGCCGTGGGTGCGGCGGTGGTGGGCGAGGGCGTCGAGGTGGGCGTTGGCGGCGGCGTAGTTGGCCTGTCCGGCGTTGCCGAGGGTGCCGGCGGCGGAGGAGTAGAGGACGAAGGCGGCGAGGTCGCGGTCGCGGGTGAGTTCGTGGAGGTGGTGGGCGGCGTCGCTCTTGGGGTGCAGGACGCGGTCGAGGTGGTCGGGGGTGAGGCCTTCGAGGGTGGCGTCGGCGAGGGTGCCGGCGGTGTGCACGACGGCGGTCAGGTCCGTGATGCCGTCGAGCAGTTGGGCGAGGGCCGTACGGTCGCCGGTGTCGCAGGCGGCGAGGACGACCTCGGCGCCGAGCCCGCGCAGGTCCTCGGCGAGTTCGGCCGCGCCCGGTGCCCCGGCGCCGCGCCGGCTGGTCAGGACGAGCTTGCGCATGCCGTGGCGGGTGACGAGGTGGCGGGCGAGGCGGCTGCCGAGGACGCCGGTGCCGCCGGTGACCAGGACGGTGCCGTCGGGGTCGAGCGGGGTGGGCAGGGTGAGGACCACCTTGCCGGTGTGCTTGGCCTGGCCGAGGTAGCGGAAGGCCTCGGGCGCCCGCCGGATGTCGAAGGCCGTCACCGGCACCGGGGTGATCACGCCCCGGTCGGCCAGCTCCACCAGGTCCCCCAGCATCGACCGGACGTGCTCCGGCCCCGGGTCCATGACGTCGAAGAACCGGTACGCGACGCCCGGGTACGCCGCCGCCACCTCCGCCGCGTCCCGCTTGTCCGTCTTGCCCATCTCGATGAAGCGGCCGCCGCGGGGCAGCAGGCGCAGGGAGGCGTCGACGTACTCGTGGGCGAGGGAGTTGAGGACGATGTCGACGCCGCGGCCGTCGGTGGCCTTGCGGAAGCGTTCCTCGAAGTCGAGGGTGCGGGAGTCGGCGATGTGGTCCTCGTCGTAGCCGAGGGCGCGCAGGGTGTCCCACTTGGGGGTGCTGGCGGTGCCGTAGACCTCCAGGCCCCAGTGGTGGGCGAGTTGGAGGGCGGCCATGCCGACGCCGCCGGTGGCGGCGTGCAGCAGCAGCGACTCCCCGGCCCGGGCCTTCGCCAGGTCGCGCAGCCCGTAGTAGGCGGTCAGGAACACCACCGGCGCGCCCGCCGCCTCGGCGAAGCTCCAGCCGGACGGTTTGCGGGCCAGCAGCCGGTGGTCGGCGAGCGAGACCGGGCCGATCTTGCCGATCAAGCCCATCACCTCGTCACCCGGCGCGAAGCCGGTGACCCCCGGGCCGACTTCCAGCACCACGCCGGCGCCCTCGGAGGCGGCCGGGCGGCCGTCGTCCGGGACCATGCCCAGGGTGATCAGGATGTCCCGGAAGTTCAGGCCCGCCGCCCGCACCGCCAGCCGGACCTGTCCCTCCGCCAGCGGGCCCTCGACCTCGGGGCAGGGCACCAGGGCCAACTTGTCCAGGCTGCCCTTGGCGGTCACGTCGAGTTGCCAGGGGCCGTCCTGCGGGGCCGCCAGGCCGCGGCCGGCCGCCGCCCGGGCCAGCCTCGGCACCAGCACGGCCGCGTCGCGCACCGCCAGCTGCGGCTCGCCCGCCATCAGCGCGGTCGGCACCGCCGCCGCAGAGGCGGCCCGCCCGTCCAGGTCCAGCAGCACGAAGCGGTCCGGGTGCTCGGTCTGCGCCGAGCGGACCAGGCCCCAGACCGCGGCCCCGGGAAGGTCCGGCACGTCCTCGCCGGCGTGCACGGCCACCGCGCGGCGGGTGACCACCACCAGCCGGGCCTCGGCGAACCGCTCGTCCGCCAGCCAGGCGCGGACCGTCTCCAGCACCCGTACGGCGGCGGACCGGACCTCCGGCGCGCCGGCGGCGCACAGGAACGCGGTCCGCACGCCGGCCGCGGCCAGGCCGTCCAGGTCCGCCGCGGCGGCGAGCGGCAGCCGCTCGGCCAGGCCGACGGTGTCCTCGCCCAGCAGCGCCCAGCCCTCGGGCTCCGCCAACGGGCCGGCGGGCTCGGGCAGGGTGCTCCAGTCGACCGCGAACAGGTCGTCGGCGTCCGGCGCGGACGGTGCCAGCTGCGCCGCGCTCACCGGACGGACGGTCAGCGCGCCGACCGAGGCCACCGGCGCGCCGGCGGTGTCCACCAGGTCCAGCGACACGGTGTCCGGGCCGGTCGGCGCGATCCGGGCCCGGACCGTCCGGGCGCCGGTCGCGAACAGCGACACCCGCGACCAGGAGAACGGCAGCCGCGGCGCGTCCCCGGCGCCGCTCAGCGCGAGGCCGTGCAGCACCGCGTCCAGCAGCACCGGGTGCAGGCCGAACGCGCCCGGCGCGGCGGACTCGGGCAGCGCGGCCTCGACGAACAGCTCGTCGCCGCGCCGCCAGGCGGCCCGCAGGCCCCGGAAGCCGGGACCGTACTCCAGGCCGGTCGCCGCCAGCAGCGGGTAGGCGTCCGCCACCGGGACCTCCACGGCCCGCTCCGGGGGCCAGGACCAGCCCTGGTCGGCGGCGCTGTCGGCGGGGCTGCCGCCGGGGTTCCCGCCGGGCAGCAGGGTGCCCGTGGCGTGCCGGGTCCACGGCCGTTCCTCCGGGGCGCCGTCCGGACGGGAGTACACCGCCAGCGGGCGCCGGCCCTCGGCGTCCGCCGCGTCCACCAGCACCTGGAGACGGACGGCGCCCTCCCGCGGCACCGTCAGCGGCGCCTCGACGGTCAGCTCCTCGACCCGGCCGCAGCCCACCCGGTCACCCGCGTGGATCGCCAGGTCGACCAGGGCCGCGCCCGGCACCAGGACGGTGCCCAGCACCGCGTGGTCCGCCAGCCAGGGGTGCGAGCGCAGCGACACCCGGCCGGTGAACAGCGGCCCGGTCTCGTCCGCCCGCTCCACGGCGGCGCCCAGCAGCGGGTGCCCGGCGCCGCTCAGGCCCGCCGACCCGACGTCGGAGGCGCTCGCGCCGGGGGCCAGCCAGTAGCTGCCGTGCTCGAACGGGTAGGTCGGCAGCTCGACCCGGGGCGCGGCCGGCAGCACGGCCGCCCAGTCCACCGAGCCGCCGCGGACGTGGACCTCGGCGGCGGAGGCGAGGAAGCGGAGCAGCCCGCCCTCGCCCCGGCGCAGCGACCCGGTGACCACCGTGCGGTCCTCGCGCCCGGCGGCCTCCACCACCTGCTGCACGCCCATGGTCAGCACCGGGTGCGGGCTGGACTCGACGAGCACCTGGTGGCCGTCGGCCAGCAGCGCGTCCACGGCCTGCTCGAACAGCACCGTCTGCCGCAGGTTGCGCATCCAGTACTCCGGGTCGAGCCCGGCCGTGTCCACCGGCCCGCCGGTCACCGTGGAGTAGAAGGCCACGCCCGTCGAGCGGGGCTCGATGCCGGCCAGCAGATCGAGCACCTCATCCCGGATGGCGTCCACGTGCACCGAGTGCGAGGCGTAGTCGACCGGGATCACCCGGGCCCGCACCTCCTCGCGGTCGTAGCCGGCGACCAGCTCGCGCAGCGCGTCGGCGTCACCCGAAACCACTGTCACGGCGGGGCCGTTGACCGCCGCGACGCTCAACTCCTCCGGCCTTTCCGCGATCCGCGCGCGGACCTCGGCGACCGGCAGCGGGACGGAGACCATCCCGCCCTTCCCGGCGATCCGCCGCAGCGCGCGGCTGCGCAGCGCCACCACCCGGGCGGCGTCGTCCAGGGAGAGCGCGCCGGCCACGGCGGCCGCGGCGATCTCGCCCTGGGAGTGGCCGACCACGGCGTCCGGCCGGACCCCGTACGAGCGCCACAGCTCGGCCAGCGACACCATCACGGCCCACAGCGCCGGCTGCACCACGTCCACGCGCTCCAGCGACGCCTCGTCGCCGACGCCGCGCAGCACGTCCAGCAGGTCCCAGTCCGTGTACGGCGCCAGCGCCGCCGCGCACTCCTCGATCCGGCCGCGGAACACCGGTGCGGTGTCCAGGAGTTCGACGGCCATGCCGAGCCACTGCGAGCCCTGGCCGGGGAACACCAGCGCGGTCCGGCCGGCCGGCTGCGCCGTGCCGACGACCGCGTTCGCCGCCGTCCGGCCCTCGGCGAGGGCGGCCAGCGCCTCGCGCAGGGCGGTCGGCTCGGCGGCCGTGACGACGGCGCGGTGCTCGTGGAGGGCGCGGGTGGTGGCCAGCGAGCGGGCGAGGGCGGTGCCGGTGGCGCCGCCGTCGGTGGTGCCGTCCGCGAGCGCGCCGAGGAGGCGGGCGGCCTGCGCCTGGAGCGCCTTCCGGGACTTGGCGGAGAGCAGGTAGGGAAGAGCGGCCGCCGGGGTGTCGGGGGTCTCGGAGGACGTGGGCGCAGGGCCTTGTTCGAGGATGACGTGGGCGTTGGTGCCGCTGATGCCGAAGGAGGAGACGGCGGCGCGGCGGGGGCGTCCGTCGAGGGTCGGCCATTCCTGCTGGTGGGTGAGGAGTTGGATGCTCTGGTCGGTCCAGTCGATGTGGGTGGAGGGCTGGTCGGCGTGGAGGGTGCGGGGCAGGGTGCCGTGGCGCATGGCCATGACCATCTTGATGATGCCCGCGACGCCGGCGGCGGCCTGGGTGTGGCCGATGTTGGACTTGACGGAGCCGAGGTGGAGGGGGTGGCCGGGGGCGCGGTCGGTGCCGTAGGTGGCGATGAGGGCTTGGGCTTCGATGGGGTCGCCGAGGGGGGTGCCGGTGCCGTGGGCTTCGACGGCGTCGATGTCGGTGGTGGTGAGGTGGGCGTTGGTGAGGGCTTGGCGGATGACGCGTTGCTGGGCGGGGCCGTTGGGGGCGGTGAGGCCGTTGGAGGCGCCGTCCTGGTTGACGGCGCTGCCGCGGACGACGGCGAGGATCCGGTGGCCGTTGCGCTGGGCGTCGGAGAGCCGCTCGACCAGGAGGAGGCCGACGCCTTCGCCCCAGCCGGTGCCGTCCGCGCCCGCGCCGAAGGCCTTGCAACGCCCGTCGGGGGAGAGGCCGCGCTGGCGGCTGAACCCGACGAAGACGCTCGGCGTGGCCATGACGGTGACGCCGCCGGCGAGGGCGAGGTCGCATTCGCCGTTGCGCAGGGCCTGGGCGGCGAGGTGGAGGGCGACGAGGGAGGAGGAGCAGGCGGTGTCGATGGTGACGGCCGGGCCCTCCAGCCCGAAGGTGTAGGACAGTCGGCCGGAGGCGACGCTGCCGGTGGTGCCGGTGAGGAGGTGGCCCTCCAGACCGTCCGAGCCGGAGCCGCCGTTCGCGTAGTCGTGGTACATGACGCCGGTGAAGACGCCGGTCCGGCTGCCGCGCAGGGTGGTCGGGTCGAGGCCCGCGCGCTCGAAGGCCTCCCAGGCGGTTTCGAGGAGGAGGCGCTGCTGGGGGTCGGTGGCGAGGGCCTCGCGGGGGCTCATGCCGAAGAAGGCGGGGTCGAACTCGGCGGCCTGGTACAGGAATCCGCCGGTCCGGGCGTAGGACTTGCCCGCGGTGTCGGGGTCGGGGTCGTAGAGGCCGTCGAGGTCCCAGCCGCGGTCGGCCGGGAAGTCGCCGATCGCGTCGGTGCCGGAGGCGACGAGGTGCCAGAGATCCTCGGGGGTCTGGACGCCGCCGGGGTAGCGGCAGGCCATGGCGACGATGGCGATGGGCTCGTCGATGGTCCGGGTGGTGGTGTTCTTCGACTCCTCGGTGGTGCCGAGGAGGTGGTCGCCGAGGAGTTCGTTGCCGAGGTGGCGGGCGAGGGCTTCGGGGTTGGGGTGGTCGAAGACCAGGCTGGAGGGCAGGCGCAGGCCGGTGAGGGTGTTGAGGCGGTTGCGCAGGTCCAGCGCGGTCAGCGAGTCGAAGCCCAGCTCGACGAAGGCCCGGTCGGCCGTCACCGCCGACGCGTCCCGGTGCGCGAGCACCTCGGCCGCCTGCTCCCGGACGGCCCGCAGCAGCAGCGCCGCGCGCTCCTCGGCCGGGGCGGCCAGCAGCTCGGCGGCGAAGCCGGCGGTCGCGGCGGTGGCGTGACGCAGGCGCGGGGTGCGGACCAGCCCGGCGAGCAGGACCGGGGCCGTGGGCGCGGTGCGCAGGGCGGCCAGGTCGAGCCGGACGGGGACGGTCACCGCGCGGTCGGTGCTCAGTGCGGTGTCGAGGAGGGTGAGGCCTTGGTGGTCGGTGAGGGGGGTGATGCCGGTGCGGGCGATGCGGGTGGTGTCGGTGTTCGTGAGTTCGGCGGCCATGCCGGTGTGCCAGGGGCCCCAGGCGAGGCTGGTGGCGGGTAGGTCGTGGGTGCGGCGGTGGTGGGCGAGGGCGTCGAGGAAGGCGTTGGCGGCGGCGTAGTTGGCTTGGCCTGGGTTGCCGAGGGTGCCGGCGATGGAGGAGTAGAGGACGAAGGCGGTGAGGTCGCGGTCGCGGGTGAGTTCGTGGAGGTGCCAGGCGGCGTCGGCTTTGGGGCGTAGGACGCGGTCCAGGCGCTGGGCGTCGAGTGTCTCGATCGGCGCGTCGTCGAGGATGCCGGCGCAGTGGATGACGGCGGTGAGGTCCTCGATGCCGTGGAGGAGGTGGGCGAGGGCCTCGCGGTCGGTGACGTCGCAGGTGGTGTGGTGGATCTCGGCGTCGAGGTCGGCGAGTTCGGTTGCTGTGGGGCTGTCGGGGCCGCGTCGGGAGGCGAGGACGAGGCGGCGGGCGCCGTGGTGGGTGATGAGGTGGCGGGCGGTGAGGGTGGCGAGGGCTCCGCTGGCGCCGGTGATCAGGACGGTGCCGTCGAGGGTGATCGGTTGTGCGGAGTCGGTGGGGGTGGTGCGGCGCAGGCGGGGGGCGTGGAAGGTGCCGGCGCGTAGGGCGAGTTGGGGCTCGTCGGGGAGGGCGGGGAGGTCGTCACTGTCGGTGTCGGTGTCGAGGAGGACGAAGCGTCCGGGGTGCTCGGTCTGGGCGGAGCGGACCAGGCCCCAGACGGCGGCCTGTGCCGGGTCGACGGGCGCGTCGTCCTCGACGGCCACCGCGCCGCGTGTCACCAGGACCAGCCGGGACGCGGCGAACCGCTCCTCCGCCAGCCACTCCTGCAGCAGGCCCAGAGTGCTCACGAGGAGATGGCGAGCGGCCTCCGGGGTGGTGCCGCCCGCCTCGTCCGTGGCGCGCACACGCGCGTACACGGTGGCCGGTACGGCGCCGTGCTCGGCGAGTTCGCTGAGCGGTCCGTCCGGGACGGTGGCGTTCTGCTCCACCGAGGCCGGGCCGGCCGTGATCCACTCGATCTCGAACAGCGGGTCCCGCCCGCCCGAGGCGGCTGCCAACTGCTCGGCGGTCACCGGGCGGACGGCCAGCGCCTCCACCGAGGCGACCGGCGCGCCGGACTCGTCCGCCAGCAGCAGGGCGACGTCCCCGCCCCCGGCGGCGGTCACCCGGACCCGCAGGGTCTCGGCGCCGGTCGCGTACAGCGACGCGCCGGACCAGGCGAACGGCAGCCGTACGTCCGCGTCCTCCTGCCGCGCGAGCAGGGTGTGCAGCGCCGCGTCGAGCATCATCGGCGACAGGGTGAAGCCGTTGACGGCGGCCGCCTGGTCGGGCAGCGCGACCTCGGCGAACAGCTCGTCGCCACGGTGCCAGACCTGCCGCAGACCACGGAAGGCGGGGCCGTAGTCGAAGCCGCGCTCCGCCAGCCGGTCGTACAGGCCCGCGGCCGGGAGGGCGGTCGCGCCCGCCGGCGGCCAGGCCGCCAGGTTCTCCGACGGAGCGGGCTCGGCGGCCGCGAGGACGCCGACGGCGTGACGGGCCCACGGCTCGTCCGACTGCGCCTGAGCGGGCCGCGAGTGCAGGCTCGCCGAGCGGCGGCCGGTGTCGTCCGGGGCGGACACGACCAACTGGAGGGCTAGGGGGCCCTGTTCGGTGAGAACCAGCGGAGCTTCGAGGGTCAGTTCCGCGACGTGCGGGGAATCGAGGCGGTGACCGGCGTGCCAGAACAGTTCGAGCACCATCGCGGCGGGCATCAGCACGGCGCCCAGCACCGCGTGGTCCTGGAGCCAGGGGTGGGTGCCGGTGGAGAGCCGGCCGCTGAACACCGTCCGCTCGGCGTCGGCGAGTTCGACGATCGCGCCGAGGAGCGGGTGCTCGGCGGCGGCGAGTCCGAAGTCCCCGGGGGAAGCGGTGTCGGGGGCGGTGAGCCAGTAGTGCTGGTGCTGGAAGGGGTAGGTGGGGAGGCTGGGGAGCTCTGCGGTGGTGGGGAGGAGGGCGGCCCAGGTGACGGGGGTGCCGGTGGTGTGGAGGCCTGCCAGCGCTTGGAGGAGGGTGGTGGTTTCGGGCTTGGTGCGGCGGGTGGTGGGGTGGGCGTTGGTGGTGAGGAGGGGGGTGAGGGCGGCGTCGGGGCCGATTTCGAGGTAGGTGGTGACGCCTGCGGCTTCGAGGTGGTGGATGCCGTCGGCGAAGCGGACGGCTTCGCGGAGGTGGCGGACCCAGTAGTCGGGGTCCTTGAGCCGGCTGTTCTCGGCGATTGCGCCGGTGAGGTTGGAGACGATCGGGATGCGCGGGTCGGACGGGTTCAACTCGGCGACGACGGTCCGGAATTCGGCGAGGATCGGGTCCATGAGGGGGGAGTGGAAGGCGTGGCTGACCCGCAGGCGGGTGGTCTTGCGGCCCCGGGCCTTCAGCTCCTCGGCGACGGCGTCGATGTCCGCCTGGGCGCCGGAAATGACGAGGGAGGTGGGGGAGTTGACGGCGGCGACGGCCGCGTTGCGTCCGTCGAGGAGGGGCAGGACTTCGTCTTCGGTGGCCTGGACGGCGGTCATGGCGCCGCCGTCGGGCAGGGACTGCATGAGTCGTCCGCGCGCGGTGATGAGCTTGGCCGCGTCCTCCAGGGTGAAGACCCCGGCGAGGTGGGCGGCGGTGATCTCGCCGACGGAGTGCCCGATGAGGTAGTCCGGCCGGACTCCGAGGGACTCCAGGAGCCGGTACAGCGCGGTCTCGAAAGCGAACAGCGCGGGCTGGGTGAACTCGGTCCGGTTCAGCAGCTCGACGTCGTCCCCGCCGATGACGTCCTTCAGCGGACGGTCGAGGTGGGCGTCGAGGGCTGCGCAGACGGTGTCGAAGGCCTCGGCGAAGACCGGGAAGGCCTGCGTCAACTCCGATCCCATGCCCAGCCGTTGCGCACCCTGCCCACTGAACAGGAAAGCGGTCCGGCCGCCCTGTCCGACCGTGCCCGTCACGACCTCGGCCGACTGCTCGCCGCGCGCCAGCGCCGCGAGCCCGGCACGGTGGTCGCCGGTGACGACGGCCCGGTGCTCGAACGCGGCACGCTTGAGCAGCGCCTGCGCCACGCCGACCGCCGAGTGGTCGTCGGAGAGCGCGCCGAGCAGCCGCTCGGCCTGCGCCGTCAGCGCCTCCGCCGACTTCGCAGACAGCACCCAGGGCGCGAGCGCCCCGGCCTGCGGGGCGTTCGCCGGTTCGGCGCTCTCGTCGGGGCCTTGTTCGAGGATGACGTGGGCGTTGGTGCCGCTGATGCCGAAGGAGGAGACGGCGGCGCGGCGGGGGCGTCCGTCGAGGGTCGGCCATTCCTGCTGGTGGGTGAGGAGTTGGACGCTCTGGTCGGTCCAGTCGATGTGGGTGGAGGGCTGGTCGGCGTGGAGGGTGCGGGGCAGGGTGCCGTGGCGCATGGCCATGACCATCTTGATGATGCCCGCGACGCCGGCGGCGGCCTGGGTGTGGCCGATGTTGGACTTGACGGAGCCGAGGTGGAGGGGGTGGCCGGGGGCGCGGCCGGTGCCGTAGGTGGCGATGAGGGCTTGGGCTTCGATGGGGTCGCCGAGGGGGGTGCCGGTGCCGTGGGCTTCGACGGCGTCGATGTCGGTGGTGGTGAGGTGGGCGTTGGTGAGGGCCTGGCGGATGACGCGTTGCTGGGCGGGGCCGTTGGGGGCGGTGAGGCCGTTGGAGGCGCCGTCCTGGTTGACGGCGCTGCCGCGGACGACGGCGAGGATCCGGTGGCCGTTGCGCTGGGCGTCGGAGAGCCGCTCGACCAGGAGGAGGCCGACGCCTTCGCCCCAGCCGGTGCCGTCCGCGCCCGCGCCGAAGGCCTTGCAACGCCCGTCGGGGGAGAGGCCGCGCTGGCGGCTGAACTGGACGAACACGTTCGGCGTGGCCATGACGGTGACGCCGCCGGCGAGGGCGAGGTCGCATTCGCCGTTGCGCAGGGCCTGGGCGGCGAGGTGGAGGGCGACGAGGGAGGAGGAGCAGGCGGTGTCGATGGTGACGGCCGGGCCCTCCAGCCCGAAGGTGTAGGACAGTCGGCCGGAGGCGACGCTCGCGGTGCTGCCGGTCAGCAGGTGTCCCTCGAAGCCGGGCGCGGGCTTGGCGATCCGGGTGCCGTAGTCGTGGTACATGACGCCGGTGAAGACGCCGGTCCGGCTGCCGCGCAGGGTGGTCGGGTCGAGGTCCGCGCGCTCGAAGGCCTCCCAGGCGGTTTCGAGGAGGAGGCGCTGCTGGGGGTCGGTGGCGAGGGCCTCGCGGGGGCTCATGCCGAAGAAGGCGGGGTCGAAGTCGGCGGCCTGGTGCAGGAATCCGCCGGTCCGGGCGTAGGACTTGCCGGTCGCGTCGGGGTCGGCGTCGAAGAGGGTGTCGAGGTTCCAACCACGGTCGGTGGGGAAGGCGGTGACGGCGTCCACGCCGTCCGCGACCAGCCGCCACAGGTCCTCCGGCGACTCGACGCCGCCCGGGTAGCGGCAGGCCATGGCGACGATGGCGATGGGCTCGTCGGCGGTCCGGACGGTGGCGGTGGTGACGGTCTCCTGGGCAGTGCCGAGGAGTTCGTTGCCGAGGTGGCGGGCGAGGGCTTCGGGGTTGGGGTGGTCGAAGACCAGGCTGGAGGGCAGGCGCAGGCCGGTGAGGGTGTTGAGGCGGTTGCGCAGGTCCAGCGCGGTCAGCGAGTCGAAGCCGAGGTCCTTGAACGCGCGGTCGGATGCGATGGCGGTGGCGTCCGTGTGGCCCAG
Organism: Kitasatospora sp. NPDC092039; assembly: GCF_044756065.1. NCBI lineage: Bacteria > Bacillati > Actinomycetota > Actinomycetes > Kitasatosporales > Streptomycetaceae > Kitasatospora > Kitasatospora sp. NPDC092039. The sequence continues at coordinate 427,482 of NZ_JBIVSD010000002.1, forward strand.
GACGACCGCCAACTGCTCGGTCACCAGCTCGATCAGCGCTCGCTCCCGCTCGGCCGGCGCGAGGTCCGCCAGCCGTCCGGCCAGGCCCTGGGGCCGCTCCGTCCGGCCGGCGGCACGCGGGCGACCGCCCCGCACCACGTCGCGCAGCAGGGCGGGGACCTGGGCGCTGTCGTGAACGGCGGTGGCCATTCGGGCCGGTACGAGGACGGGCTGCCCGGTGCTCAGTGCGGTGTCGAGGAGGGTGAGGCCTTGGTGGTCGGTGAGGGGGGTGATGCCGGTGCGGGCGATGCGGGTGGTGTCGGTGTTCGTGAGTTCGGCGGCCATGCCGGTGTGCCAGGGGCCCCAGGCGAGGCTGGTGGCGGGTAGGTCGTGGGTGCGGCGGTGGTGGGCGAGGGCGTCGAGGAAGGCGTTGGCGGCGGTGTAGTTGGCTTGGCCTGGGTTGCCGAGGGTGCCGGCGATGGAGGAGTAGAGGACGAAGGCGGTGAGGTCGCGGTCGCGGGTGAGTTCGTGGAGGTGCCAGGCGGCGTCGGCTTTGGGGCGTAGGACGCGGTCCAGGCGCTGGGCGTCGAGTGTCTCGATCGGTGCGTCGTCGAGGATGCCGGCGCAGTGGATGACGGCGGTGAGGTCCTCGATGCCGTGGAGGAGGTGGGCGAGGGCCTCGCGGTCGGTGACGTCGCAGGTGGTGTGGTGGATCTCGGCGTCGAGGTCGGCGAGTTCGGTTGCTGTGGGGCTGTCGGGGCCGCGTCGGGAGGCGAGGACGAGGCGGCGGGCGCCGTGGTGGGTGATGAGGTGGCGGGCGGTGAGGGTGGCGAGGGCTCCGCTGGCGCCGGTGATCAGGACGGTGCCGTCGAGGGTGATCGGTTGTGCGGAGTCGGTGGGGGTGGTGCGGCGCAGGCGGGGGGCGTGGAAGGTGCCGGCGCGTAGGGCGAGTTGGGGCTCGTCGGGGAGGGCGGGGAGGTTGTCGCTGTCGGTGTCGGTGTCGAGGAGGACGAAGCGTCCGGGGTGCTCGGTCTGGGCGGAGCGGACCAGGCCCCAGACGGCGGCCTGTGCCGGGTCGACGGGCGCGTCCTCTTCGACGGCCACCGCGCCGCGTGTCACCAGGACCAGCCGGGACGCGGCGAACCGCTCCTCCGCCAGCCAGCCACGGCAGAGCTCCAGCGCCCAACCGGCGACCGCGTGCGCGGAGGCCGCCGGGTCGGCGCCGTCGAGCAACTCGGCCGGAACGGCGGCGAACACCGTGCCGGGCACCTCGTCGGACGTGGCCAGCTCGGCGAGGCCGTCGGACACCGGTCCGTCCGCAGCGATCGATGCCCGACTCTCCTTCTCCGCCAGGGCGGAGGGAGTGTTCTGCCACTCCACCGAGAACAGCATCCGGTCCGCCGCGAGCCCGGGTGCGATCAACTGCTGCTGCGAGACCGCGTGCAGGGTGAGCGCGTCGACGGAGACGACCGGCGCGCCGGTGGGGTCCGTGGCGAGCAGCGCGACCTCGTCCGGACCGGTCGGGGTGAGCCGGACCCGCAGCTCGGTGGCGCCGGTGGCGTGCAGGGCGACGCCGGACCAGGCGAACGGCAGCCGCAGGGCCTCGGAGCCACCGTCGGCGGTCCCGAGGACGTGCAGGGCGGTGTCCCAGAGTGCCGGGTGGAGGGCGAACTCCTCGGCCTCCTCGGCCCCGGCGGGCCAGGACACCTCGGCGAACAGCTCCGCCCCACGTTGCCACGCGGCCGTCAGGCCCTGGAAACGCGGACCGTAGCCGTAGCCGCGCGCCGCCAGGTCCTCGTACAGCCCGTCCAGCGGGACGGCGACGGCGCCCGGCGGGGGCCAGGCCGCCTCCGGGGACGGCGTGGTGGCGGTCTCGGCGGTCAGCCGGCCGGTCGCGTGGCAGGTCCACACCTCGTCGGCGGCGGTGTGGTCCTCCGGGCGGGAGTAGACGGCGACCGGCCGGTCACCGGACGCGTCCGGTCCGCCGACCCAGACCTGGAGGCGGACGGCCTCCCCCTCGGGGAGCGCGAGCGGTGCGCGGAGGGTGAGTTCGTCGAGCCGACCGGAGCCGACCTGGTAGCCGAGGTGGACGGCCAGCTCCGCGAAGGCGGTGCCGGGCAGGAGGACGGTGCCGGCGATGGTGTGGTCGGTGAGCCAGGGGTGGGTGGTGGTGGAGAGGCGGCCGGTGAACAGCATGCCGTCGCCGTCGGCGCGGGTGACGGCGGCACCGAGGAGCGGGTGCTCGGCGGCGGCGAGACCTGCGGCGGTGAGGTCGGTGGCGGTGGTGGTTCCGGCGGGGAGGTCGAGCCAGTAGTGCTGGTGCTGGAAGGCGTAGGTGGGGAGGTCGAGGTGGGCGGCGGTGGCCGGGAGGAAGCTGGCCCAGCGGACGGTGGTGCCGGTGGTGTGGAGGTGGGCCAGGATCTGGGTGAGGGTCTGGACCTCGGGCTTGGTCCGGCGGGTGGTGGGGTGGGCGTTGGTGGTGAGGAGGGGGGTGAGGGCGGCGTCGGGGCCGATTTCGAGGTAGGTGGTGACGCCTGCGGCTTGCAGGTGGTGGATGCCGTCGGCGAAGCGGACGGCTTCGCGGAGGTGGCGGACCCAGTAGTCGGGGTCGTTCAGTTCCTCGGTGGTGGCGGTGGTGCCGGTGAGGTTGGAGACGATCGGGATGCGCGGGTCGTTCGTGTTCAACTCGGCGACGACGGTCCGGAATTCGTCGAGGATCGGGTCCATGAGGGGGGAGTGGAAGGCGTGGCTGACCCGCAGGCGGGTGGTCTTGCGGCCCCGGGCCTTCAGCTCCTCGGCGACGGCGTCGACGTCCGCCTTCGCACCCGAAATGACGAGGGATGTGGCGGAGTTGACGGCGGCGACGGCCGCGTTGCGTCCGTCGAGGAGGGGCAGGACTTCGTCTTCGGTGGCCTGGACGGCGGTCATGGCGCCGCCGTCGGGCAGGGACTGCATGAGCCGTCCGCGCGCCGTGATGAGCTTGGCCGCGTCCTCCAGGGTGAAGACCCCGGCGAGGTGGGCGGCGGTGATCTCGCCGACGGAGTGCCCGATGAGGTAGTCCGGCCGGACTCCGAGCGACTCCAGGAGCCGGTACAGCGCGGTCTCGAAGGCGAACAGCGCGGGCTGGGTGTACTCGGTGCGGTTCAGCAGCTCGACGTCGTCCCCGCCGATGACGTCCTTCAGCGGCCGCGACAGGTGCGAGTCCAACGCGGCGCACACCGTGTCGAAGGCCTCGGCGAACAACGGGAACGCCTGCGCCAACTCCGATCCCATGCCCAGCCGTTGCGCACCCTGACCGCTGAACAGGAACGCGACCCGGCGGTTCTCCACCGCCGTCCCCCGCACCACCTCCGGTGCGCTCCCGCCCGCCGCCAGCGCGGCGAGTCCGGCGCGGTGGTCGCCCGTGACGACGGCCCGGTGCTTCAGTGCGGCCCGTCGGCCGAGCGCCTGCGCCACGCCGACCGCCGAGTGATCGTCGGAGAGCGCACCGAGCAGCCGCTCGGCCTGCGCCTGCAACGCCTCCGCCGACTTCGCCGACAGCACCCACGGCACGACGCTCCCGGCCTGCGGGGCGTCCGTCGGTTCGGAGCTCTCGTCGGGGCCCTGCTCCAGGATGACGTGGGCGTTGGTGCCGCTGATGCCGAAGGAGGAGACGGCGGCGCGGCGCGGCCGCCCGTCGACGGCCGGCCATTCCCGTGCCTGGCTGAGGAGTTCGACCGCCCCGGCCTCCCAGTCGACGTGCGGGGACGGCTGGTCCGCGTGCAGGGTGCGAGGCAGGACGCCGTGGCGCATCGCCATGACCATCTTGACGATGCCCGCCACACCGGCTGCCGCCTGGGTGTGCCCGAGATTGGACTTCACCGATCCCAGGTGCAGCGGACGGCCATCGGGGCGTCCCTGCCCGTACGTGGCGAGGAGCGCCTGTGCCTCGATCGGGTCACCGAGCGTGGTCCCGGTCCCGTGCGCCTCCACCGCGTCCACGTCCGAGGCCGTGAGCCGAGCGTTGGCGAGTGCCTGGCGGATCACCCGCTCCTGCGCCGGCCCGTTCGGCGCCGTCAGCCCGTTGGACGCACCGTCCTGGTTCACGGCCGTGCCGCGCACCACCGCGAGCACCCGGTGCCCGTTGCGCCGCGCGTCCGACAGCCGCTCCACCAGCAGCAGCCCGACCCCCTCCGCCCAGCCCGTCCCGTCCGCACCCGCCCCGAAGGCCTTGCAACGCCCGTCCGCGGACAGCCCGCGCTGGCGGCTGAACTCGATGAAGGTGTTCGGCGTGGCCATGACGGTGACGCCGCCGGCGAGGGCGAGGTCGCACTCGCCGTTGCGCAGGGCCTGGGCGGCGAGGTGGAGGGCGACGAGGGAGGAGGAGCAGGCGGTGTCGATGGTGACGGCCGGGCCCTCCAGCCCGAAGGTGTAGGCGAGGCGCCCGGACAGCACGCTGCCGGTGCTGCCGGTGCGCAGGTAGCCCTCCAGCTCCTCCGGCGCGCGCTGGACCCGACCCGCGTAGTCCTCGTACATCACGCCCGCGAAGACGCCGGTCCGGCTGCCGCGCTGCCCGGCCGGGTCGAGGCCCGCGTGCTCGAAGGCCTCCCAGGCGGTCTCCAGCAGCAGGCGCTGCTGCGGGTCGGTGGCCAGCGCCTCGCGCGGGCTCATGCCGAAGAACGCGGCGTCGAACTCGGCGGCCCGGTGGAGGAAGCCGCCCCGGCGGGTGTACGAGGTGCCGGGGTGCTCCGGGTCCGGGTGGTACAGCTCGTCGAGGTTCCAGCCGCGGTTGCCGGGGAAGTCGCCGGTGGCGTCCACGCCGTCCGCGACCAGCCGCCAGAGCTCGTCGGGCGAGGCGACGCCGCCCGGATAGCGGCAGGCCATGCCGACGATGGCGATCGGGTCCTGGGACCGGGCGAGGAGTTCCTCGTTCTCGGCCCGCAGCCGCTCGGTCTCCTTGAGCGAGGCGCGCAGCGCGCGGACGATCTTGTCGGTGGACGCGGTGGACGCGGTGGACGCGGCGGAGGTCGGGGACGTGCTGGAAGTCATGGTGTTCTGCTCCACAGGCCGGGCTGGTTCAGGACTGGTCGTCGAGCGCCAGCTCGATCAGGTCTTCGAGGTCCATCGAGTCGATGTCCGCGACGTCGGTGCTGCGGCGGGGCTCCGCCGCGGGGGTGCCGGCCGGTTCGGCCGCCAGGCGCAGCAGCGCCTCGGCGAGGCCCGCCTCGCGCAGCCGGGCCGGCGGGATGGCGGCGAGGGCGCGGCGCAGCGCTTCGTCCGCATCCTCCTCCGGGCCCGCGCCCGCCATGCCGTTCGGGCCGCCCGGCCCGCCGGGCTCGTCGACCAGCCGCGTCAGCAGGTGCCCGGCGAGCGCCTCCGGCGAGGGGTGGTCGAACAGCAGGCCGGCCGGGAGCCGCAGCCCGGTGACCGCAGCGAGCCGGTTGCGCAGCTCGATCGCGGTCAGCGAGTCGAAGCCGAGCAGGTTGAACGCGGTCTGCCGGCCGATCGCGTCCGGCGAGGCGTGGGCGAGCACGGTGGCGACCTCCTCGCGGATCAGGGTCAGCAGGGCGTCGAGCCGCGCCTCCTGCGGCAGGGCGGAGATCCGCTCGCGCAGGGGCGGCCGCTCGGCGGCCGGCGCCGCGCCGCCGGGTTCGGCGGAGCGCCGGGCCGGTGTGCGGACCAGGCCGCTCAGCAGCGCGGGCAAGCGTCCCTCGGCGGCCGCCTCGCGCAGCGGCCGCAGGTCGAGGCGGGCGGGCACCAGCGTCGGCCGGTCCCCGGCGCGCAGCGCGGCGTCGAACAGCGCCAGGCCGTCCTGCCGCGCCATCGGCGCGATGCCGGAGCGGGCGAGGCGGCGCAGGTCGGCGGCACCGAGGTCGGCGGCCATGCCCTCCGGGTCGGCCCACAGACCCCAGGCGAGGCTGGTGGCGGGCAGGCCCTGGACGTGGCGCAGGTGCGCCAGGGCGTCGAGGAAGGCGTTGGCGGCGGCGTAGTTGGCCTGGCCGGCCGCGCCGAGCGTGCCCGTGGTGGACGAGAACAGGACGAAGGCCGCCAGGTCCAGGTCACGGGTCAGCTCGTGCAGGTTCCACGCCGCGTCGACCTTCGGACGCAGCACGGCGCTCAGCCGCTCGTCGGTCAGCGCGGTCAGCGGGGCGTCGTCCAGCACGCCCGCCGCGTGCACCACGGCGGTCAGCGGGTTCTCGGCGGGGACGGCGGTGATCGTACGGGCGAGCTGCTCGCGGTCGGCGGCGTCGCAGGCCGCGAAGGTGGCCTGGGCGCCGAGGGCGGCCAGTTCGGCCGTCAGCTCGGCCGCGCCGGGCGCCTCGGCGCCGCGCCGGCTGACCAGCAGCAGACGGGTCGCGCCGTGTTCGGTGACCAGGCGTCGGGCGACCGACCGGCCCAGGGCGCCGGTCGCGCCGGTGAGCAGGACGGTGCCGGCCGGGTGCCAGGGCTTGGCGCCGTCGACGGGCAGCTCGCGCACCCGGGCCAGCCGTGGTACGGACAACTGACCGTCACGGAGGGCGAGTTCGGGCTCGCCGCTGTGGAGCGCGCGGGCCGGGCCGGTCGGGTCGAACCCGTCACCGGCGCCGAGGTCCAGGAGGACGATCCGGCCGGGGTGCTCCAGCCGGGCCGCCCGGACCATGCCCCACAGGGCGGCCTGCGCCGGATCGGGCCGCTCTCCGGGGCGTACGGCCATGGCGCCGCGCGTCACCAGCAGCAGGGTGGTGCCGATGAGCCGCTCCTCCGCCGTCCAGGAACGGAGCAGCGCCAGGGCGGCACGGGCGGCCGCGTGGACGGCCGCGGGAGCGTCGTGGGTGCCGGCCCCGGTGGAGGGCGGCGCGACCAGGACGACGTCCGGCAGGTCGGCGGCGGACAGCAGTGAGGCGAGGTCCGGATGCGCGGTGACGGGCAGGCCGGCCAGGTCGGGGCGGGCCTCGCCGAGCAGCGCGCAGACCGGCGGGGCGGTGGCCGCCCCGGGGGCCGGGACGGCGGCGGCGATCCACTCGACCTGGTGGAGCGCGTCGAGCACGCTCGCCCCCGAGGCGCGGAGCTGCTCGGCGCGGACCGGCCGGGACACCATCGAGCGCACCGACAGCACCGGACGACCGGCGGCGTCGGCGAGGGTGAGCGCGGCGTTGTCGGGGCCGTTCGGGCGGATGTGGACGCGGAGTGCGGTCGGGGTCTCGACGCTTCTCCCTGCCGTGGTGGTCACGTCGATGGCCGGGTGCAGGGTGACGCCGGTCCAGGCGAAGGGCAGCCGGACGGGTGCGTCGGCGGTGGCGTCGTCCGGGATCAGCAGGTGCAGGGCGGCGTCCAGCAGCGCCGGGTGCAGGGCGTACCCGGCGACGTCGGACGGCTGCCCGGCGGGCAGGGTGACCTCGGCGAACAGCTCCTCGCCGCGCCGCCAGGCGGCGGTGACGCCCTGGAACAGTGGGCCGTAGCCGTAGCCCTGGGCAGCCAGGCGGTCGTAGCGACCGTCGGTCGGCAGAGCGTCGGCCCCGGTGGGCGGCCAGGCGCCGAGGGCGTCGGCGGCCTGCGGCTCGGGTGCGGGACCGCTCGCCAGGAAGCCGGAGGCGTTGCGGGTCCACGGCGACGCGTCGATGATTCCGTCGGTGATTCCGTCGGTGGTGGCCCCGGGGGCCTCCTCGGGGCGGGAGTGGACGGTGACGCGGCGGCGCCCGGTGGCGTCCGGCGCCTCGACCGAGAGCTGCACCTGCACGCCCGTCCGGTCGGGGACCGGGATCGGCGCCTCCAGTGTCAGCTCGTCCAGGACGGGCCAGCCGATCCGCGCGCCGGCCGCGAGCGCCTGCTCCACGAGGGCGGCGGCGGGCAGCAGCGTGGAGTCGAACACCTCGTGCTCGGTGAGCCACGGGTGGGTGGTGGTGGAGAGCCGACCGGTGAACACCGTCCGTTCGGCGTCGGCGAGTTCGACGACCGCGCCGAGGAGCGGGTGCTCGGTGGCCGCGAGGCCGACGGCGGTGAGGTCGCCGGACTCGGCGGGGAGGTCGAGCCAGTAGCTGGTGTGCTGGAAGGGGTAGGTGGGGAGGTTGGGGAGCTCTGCGGTGGTGGGGAGGAGGGCGGCCCAGGTGACGGGGGTGCCGGTGGTGTGGAGGTGGGCGAGGGCTTGGAGGAGGGTGGTGGGCTCGGGGTGGTTGCGGCGGGTGGTGGGGTGGGCGTTGCTGGTGAGGAGGGGGGTGAGGGCGGCGTCGGGGCCGATTTCGAGGTAGGTGGTGATGCCTGCGGCTTGCAGGTGGTGGATGCCGTCGGCGAAGCGGACGGCTTCGCGGAGGTGGCGGACCCAGTAGTCGGGGTCGTTCAGTTCCTCGGTGGTGGCGGTGGTGCCGGTGAGGTTGGAGACGATCGGGATGCGCGGGTCGTTCGTGCTCAACTCGGCGACGACGGTCCGGAATTCGTCGAGGATCGGGTCCATGAGGGGGGAGTGGAAGGCGTGGCTGACCCGCAGGCGGGTGGTCTTGCGGCCCCGGGCCTTCAGCTCCTCCGTGACGGCGTCGGTGTCCGCCTGGGCGCCGGAAATGACGAGGGAGGTGGGGGAGTTGACGGCGGCGACGGCCGCGTTGCGTCCGTCGAGGAGGGGCAGGACTTCGTCTTCGGTGGCCTGGACGGCGGTCATGGCGCCGCCGTCGGGCAGGGACTGCATGAGTCTTCCGCGCGTGGTGATGAGCTTGGCCGCGTCCTCCAGGGTGAAGACCCCGGCGAGGTGGGCGGCGGTGATCTCGCCGACGGAGTGCCCGATGAGGTAGTCGGGTCGGACTCCGAGGGATTCGAGGAGCCGGTAGAGGGCGGTCTCGAAGGCGAACAGCGCGGGCTGGGTGTACTCGGTGCGGTACAGCAGCTCGACGTCGTCCCCGCCGATGACGTCCTTCAACGGACGGTCGAGGTGGGCGTCGAGGGCTGCGCAGACGGTGTCGAAGGCCTCGGCGAACACCGGGAACGCCTGCGCCAACTCCGATCCCATGCCGAGGCGTTGCGCACCCTGCCCACTGAACAGGAAAGCAAGGCCTCCGCCCTGCTCCACGACCCCGGTGACCACGTCGGCCGACTGCTCGCCGCGCGCCAGCGCCGCGAGCCCGGCACGGTGGTCGCCCGTGACGACGGCCCGGTGCTCGAACGACGCACGCTTGAGCAGCGCCTGCGCCACGCCGACCGCCGACTGGTCGTCGGAGAGCGCGCCGAGCAGCCGCTCGGCCTGCGCCGTCAACGCCTCCGCCGACTTCGCCGACAGCACCCAAGGGGCCACGGCCGGTTCGACATCGGCGCCGGCGGCGGACTGCTGAGCCGCGACGCCTTCCAGCACGACGTGCGCGTTGGTCCCGCTGACGCCGAAGGAGGACACGGCGGCCCGTCGCGGGCGTCCGGCCAAGGCCGGCCACTCGCGCGCCCGGGTGAGGAGTTCGACCGCCCCGGCCTCCCAGTCGACGTGCGGGGACGGCTGGTCGGCGTGCAGGGTGCGCGGCAGGACGCCATGGTGCATCGCCATGACCATCTTGATGATGCCGCCGACGCCCGCCGCCGCTTGGGCATGCCCGATGTTGGACTTCAACGAGCCCAGCCACAAGGGATGTTGGGCATCCCGGTCAGCGCCGTACGTGGCGAGGAGCGCCTGTGCCTCGATCGGGTCGCCGAGCGTGGTCCCGGTCCCATGGGCCTCCACCGCGTCCACGTCCGAGGCCGTGAGCCGAGCGTTGGCGAGTGCCTGGCGGATCACCCGTTCCTGCGCCGGACCGTTGGGCGCGGTCAGCCCGTTGGACGCACCGTCCTGGTTCACGGCCGTGCCGCGCACCACGGCGAGCACCCGGTGCCCGTTGCGCCGGGCGTCCGACAGCCGCTCGACCAGCAGCAGCCCGACGCCCTCGGCCCAGCCCGTGCCGTCCGCACCCGCGCCGAACGCCTTGCAGCGGCCGTCCGCCGACAGCCCGCGCTGCCGGCTGAACTCCACGAACACGGCCGGGGTGGCCATCACCGTCACGCCGCCGACCAGGGCGAGCGAGCACTCGCCGTTGCGCAGGGCCTGGGCGGCCAGGTGCAGGGCGACCAGCGAGGACGAGCAGGCGGTGTCCACGGTCACCGCCGGGCCCTCCAGCCCGAAGGTGTACGAGACCCGGCCGCTGGCCACGCTGCCCGCGCTGCCGTTAACGAGGTAGCCCTCGAAGCCCTCGGGCGCCTCGCGCAGCCGGCCGCCGTAGTCGTGGTACATGACGCCGGTGAACACGCCGGTGTCGCTTCCGCGTTGCCCGGCCGGGTCGATGCCCGCGTGCTCGAAGGCCTCCCAGGCGGTCTCCAGCAGCAGGCGCTGCTGCGGGTCGGTGGCCAGCGCCTCGCGCGGGCTCATCCCGAAGAAGCCGGCGTCGAACCGGTCGGCGTCGTGGAGGAACCCGCCCTCGCGGAGGTAGGTCTTGCCGTGCTTGGCCGGGTCGGGGTCGTAGAGGCCGTCGAGGTCCCAGCCGCGGTTGCCGGGGAAGGGCCCGATCGCGTCGACGCCGTCGGCGACCAGGCGCCACAGGTCCTCGGGGGAACGGACCCCGCCGGGGTAGCGGCAGGCCATGCCGACGATCACCACGGGGTCGTCCTTGTCGGCGGTGACGGCGGCCTTCACGACGGTGGTGGCGGCGGTGGTGCCGAGGAGTTCCGTCCGCAGCCGGCGGGCCACGGCAAGCGGGGTGGGGTGGTTGAACAGCAGGGTGCTCGGCAGCCGGAGGCCGGTCGTGCCGTTCAGGCGGTTGCGCAGTTCGAGCGAGCTCAGCGAGTCGAACCCGAAGTCCTTGAAGGCGCGTTCGGCATCGATCGTGTCCGCTGAGGCGTGGCCGAGCACGACGGCGAGCTGACCGCGCACCAGGTCCAGCAGGAGCTGCTCCTGCTCGGCCGGGTCGAGTCCGGCGAGCCGGTGAGCGAGCGCGGTCGAGCCGTCGGGAGCGGTCGGCGCCGACTCGGACACCTTCCGCAGGGCCGAGGGCCGGACGAGCCGGGCGAACACGGCGGGCACATGGCTCCCGGCGCGCAGCCCGGCGAGGTCCAGCCGGGCCGGGACGGCGACCGAGCGGTCCAGGGCGGGCGCCAGGTCGAACAGCGCCATCCCGTCCTCGACGGGGAGCGGGGCGATGCCGGTGCGGGCCAGCCGGGCGAGGTCCGCCGCCGCGAGCCGGCCGGCCATGCCGTCGGCCCGGTCCCACAGGCCCCAGGCGAGGCTGGTGGCGGGCAGGCGCTGGGCGCGCCGGTGGTGGGCGAGGGCGTCCAGGAAGGCGTTGGCGGCGGCGTAGTTGGCCTGACCGGCGCTGCCGACGGTGCCGGCCACGGAGGAGTAGAGCACGAAGGCGGTGAGGTCGCGCTCGCGGGTCAGCTCGTGCAGGTGCCAGGCGGCGTCCGCCTTGGGACGCAGGACGCGGTCGAGGCCGGCGCTGTCCAGTGTCTCCAGCGGGGTGTCGTCCAGGACACCGGCGCAGTGCACGACGGCGGTCAGGTCCTCGATGGTGTCGAGGAGTTCGGCGAGGGCGGTGCGGTCGGTGACGTCGCAGGCGGCGAAGCGCAGTTCGGCACCCGACTCGGCCAGCTCGGCCGCGAGCCGGGCGGCGCCCTCGGCCCGGTCGCCGCTGCGCGAGGCCAGCACCAGCCGGCGCACGCCGTGCTCGCCGACCAGGCGGCGGACGGCCGGCACGCCGAGCGCGCCCATGCCGCCGGTCACCAGCACGGTGCCCTCGCCGGGCCAGCGGACGGCCGACCGGTCCGCGGTGGCGGGAACCAGGCGCGGCGTGCTGAACCGCCCGTCGCGGAGCGCGAGTTGCGGCTCGCCGGTGGCCAGGGCGGCGGGCGCGAGGGTAGCCGGGTCGGTGTCGTCGGCGACGTCGAGCAGGACGAACCGGCCCGGGTGCTCGGTCTGCGCGGAGCGGACCAGCCCCCAGACGGCGGCCTGCGCCGGGTCGGGCGACTCGCCGTCGACGGCCGCCACCGCCGACCGGGTCAGCAGGACCAGCGGGCCGCCGCCGTCCTCGTCCTCCTCCGTTGCGGCGAGGTGGGCCTGGAGGTGGGCGAGCGCCTGGAGCGCCGTCTGCCGGGCGCGGCCCGGGACGTCGTCGCCGCCGACCATACGGAGGTCGGCCAAGCGCCAACCAGGCTGCACCGAGGCGGGGTTGTCGACGGTCGGCAGGTCGAACCAGTCGAGGGCGAACAGCGAACCGCGGCGCACGCCGGGACCGTCCACCGCCGGCTGCCGGACCGCCAGCGAGTCGACGGCGGCGACCGGAGCGCCCGTGTGGTCGGCGATCGACAGCGCGTACTCGTCCGGCCGGACGACGGCCAGCCGGACCCGCAGGGCGTCCGCGCCGGTCGCGTACACCGAGGTGCCGGACCAGGCGAACGGCAGCCGGAGCTGCAACTCGCCGTCCCCGCCGACCAATCCGAGCGAGATGGGGTGCAGCGCGGCGTCCAGCAGCGCCGGGTGAACGCCGAACTTGTCGGCTCCGGCGCCCGTGGGGAGCCCTCCTGGCAGGCGGATCTCGGCGAACACCGCGTCCCCGGCCCGCCAGGCGGCGCGCAGGCCCTGGAAGACCGGGCCGTACGCGTAGCCGGCGGCGTGCAGCCGGTCGTAGGCGTCCTCGACGTCGATCGGCTCGGCGCCGGGCGGCGGCCACACGTCCAGGCTGAAGGACGCGGGGGCGGCGGCGGTCAGCTGGCCGGTGGCGTGCCGGGTCCAGACGCCGTCGGCCTCGGAGTAGACGTCCACCGGGTGCCGGCCGGACGCGTCCGGCCCGCCGACGGACACCTGCACGTTCACCGCGCCGCTCGTGGGCAGGGCGAGGGGCGTCTGGAGCGTCAGCTCCTCGATGCGGTCGCACCCGGCGGCCTCGTGGCCGGCCCGCAGGGCGAGTTCCGCGAAGGCGGTGCCGGGGAGGAGGACGGTGCCGGCGATGGTGTGGTCGGTGAGCCAGGGGTGGGTGGTGGTGGAGAGCCGACCGGTGAAAAGTATGCCGTCGCCGTCGGCGCGGGTGACGGCGGCACCGAGGAGCGGGTGGTCGGTGGCGGTGAGGCCGACGGCGGTGACGTTGCCGGTGTTGGGGGTGGTGAGCCAGTAGTGCTGGTGCTGGAAGGGGTAGGTGGGGAGGTTGGGGAGCTCTGCGGTGGTGGGGAGGAGGGCGGCCCAGGTGATGGGGGTTCCGGTGGTGTGGAGGTGGGCGAGGGCTTGGAGGAGGGTGGCGGGCTCGGGGTGGTTGCGGCGGGTGGTGGGGTGGGCGTTGGTGGTGAGGAGTGGGGTGAGGGCGGCGTCGGGGCCGATTTCGAGGTAGGTGGTGATGCCTGCGGTCGCCAGGTGGTGGATGCCGTCGGCGAAGCGGACGGCTTCGCGGAGGTGGCGGACCCAGTAGTCGGGGTCCTTGAGCCGGCTGTTCTCGGCGATCGTGCCGGTGAGGTTGGAGACGATCGGGATGCGCGGGTCGGACGGGTTCAACTCGGCGACGACGGTCCGGAATTCGGCGAGGATCGGGTCCATGAGGGGGGAGTGGAAGGCGTGGCTGACCCGCAGGCGGGTGGTCTTGCGGCCCCGGGCCTTCAGCTCCTCCGTGACGGCTTCGACGTCCGCCTGTGCCCCGGAAATGACGAGGGAGGTGGAGGAGTTGACGGCGGCGACGGCCGCGTTGCGTGCGTCGAGGAGGGGCAGGAGTTCGTCTTCGGTGGCCTGGACGGCGGTCATGGCGCCGCCGTCGGGCAGGGACTGCATGAGTCTTCCGCGCGCGGTGATGAGCTTGGCCGCGTCCTCCAGGGTGAAGACCCCGGCGAGGTGGGCGGCGGTGATCTCGCCGACGGAGTGCCCGATGAGGTAGTCGGGTCGGACTCCGAGGGATTCCAGGAGCCCGTAGAGGGCGGTCTCGAAGGCGAACAGCGCGGGCTGGGTGTACTCGGTGCGGTTCAGCAGCTCGACGTCGTCCCCGCCGATCACGTCCTTCAGCGGCCGCGACAGGTACGGGTCCAACGCGGCGCACACCGTGTCGAAGGCCTCGGCGAACGCCGGGAACGCCTGCGCCAACTCCGATCCCATGCCCAGCCGTTGCGCACCCTGCCCACTGAACAGGAACGCGACCCGCGCGCCCTGCCCGGCAACGGTGCCCGTGACGACCTCGGCCGACTGCTCGCCCCGCGCCAGCGCGGCGAGGGCGTTGAGCAGCCCGTCACGGTCGGACGCCGTCACGACGGCCCGGTGGTCGAGCGCCGCACGCGTGGTGACGAGGGCGTGGGCGACGCCCGTGAGCGCGGTCCCCTCGTCGAGGTGCGCGGCCAGACGTGCGGCCTGGGCCCGCAGCGCGGCGGGGGACTTGGCAGAGAGGAGGAACGGCAGCTCACCGTGGTCGTCGTGCACCTCGGCCGACGCGGCCGAGGGCGTGCCCTCCTCCAGGATGACGTGCGCGTTGGTGCCGCTGATGCCGAAGGAGGAGACGGCGGCGCGTCGCGGCCGCCCGTCCAGGGCGGGCCAGTCCCGCGCCTCGGTGAGCAGCTGAACGGCTCCTGCGGTCCAGTCGATGTGCGGGGACGGCTGGTCGGCGTGCAGGGTGCGCGGTAGCACGCCATGGTGCATCGCCATGACCATCTTGATGATGCCGCCGACGCCCGCCGCCGCCTGGGCGTGCCCGATGTTGGACTTCAACGAGCCCAGCCACAAAGGCTGTTCACCATCGCGCTCGGCGCCGTACGTGGCAAGGAGCGCCTGCGCCTCGATCGGGTCACCGAGCGTGGTCCCGGTCCCGTGCGCCTCCACCGCGTCCACGTCCGACGCCGTCAGCCGAGCGTTGGCGAGCGCCTGGCGGATCACCCGCTCCTGCGCCGGACCGTTGGGCGCCGTGAGCCCGTTGGACGCACCGTCCTGGTTCACGGCCGTGCCGCGCACCACGGCGAGCACCCGGTGCCCGTTGCGCCGCGCGTCCGACAGCCGCTCGACCAGCAGCAGCCCGACGCCCTCCGCCCAGCCCGTGCCGTCCGCGCCCGCCCCGAACGCCTTGCAACGCCCGTCCGCCGACAGCCCGCGCTGCCGACTGAACTGGATGAAGGTGTTCGGCGTCGCCATCACCATCGCGCCGCCCGCGAGGGCGAGCGAGCACTCGCCGTTGCGCAGCGCTTGGGCGGCCAGGTGCAGCGCGACCAGCGAGGAGGAGCACGCCGTGTCGACGGTCACCGCCGGGCCCTCCAGCCCGAAGGCGTACGAGACCCGGCCGGAGGCCACGCTCGCGAGGTTGCCGGTCAGCAGATAGCCCTCGACGCCCTCCGGGGTCGCCCGGGGGCCGGGCGCGTAATCCTGCGGCGCCGCGCCGACGAAGACGCCGGTCGCCGTACCGGCCAGGCCCGTCGGGTCGAGGCCGGCCCGCTCGAAGGTCTCCCAGGCGGTCTCCAGCAGCAGCCGCTGCTGCGGGTCCATCGCGAGCGCCTCGCGCGGGCTGATGCCGAACAGGTCGGCGTCGAAGTCTGCGGCCCGGTGGAGGAAGCCGCCCCGGCGGGTGTAGGAGGTGCCGGGGTGCTCCGGGTCCGGGTGGTACAGCTCGTCGAGGTTCCAGCCACGGTCGGTGGGGAACTCGCCGATGGCGTCCACGCCGTCCGCGACCAGCCGCCACAGGTCCTCCGGCGAGGCGACGCCGCCGGGGTAGCGGCAGGCCATGCCGACGACGGCGATCGGCTCGTTGAAGGCCGCCGCGGCCGCCGCGGCCGCCGTGCCGAGGGCCGTCGACCGGCCCGGCTCCGTGCCGAGCAGCTCCGCCCTGAGCCGGCCGGCCAGCGCGGCGGGCGTCGGGTGGTCGTACACCAGCGAACTGGGCAGCCGGAGGCCGGTGGTGGCGTTGAGGCGGTTGCGGAACTCGACGGCGGTCAGCGAGTCGAAGCCGGCCTCCTTGAACGCCCGCGCGGGGGCGACGGGGGACGCCGAGCCGTGGCCGAGCACAGCACCGGCTTCGGTGCAGACCAGGTCGAGCAGGAACCGATCCCGCTCCTCCTCGCCGGCCATCCGGGCGAGGCGGTCGGTGAGCGAGTCGGCCGTACGGGCGTCGGCGGTGGCCGCCCGGCGGCGGGCGGAGGCGCGGTAGAGGCCGCCCAGCAGGGCGGGCACCGGGCCGGACCCGCGCCAGGTGCCGCCGCGCTCCAGCCGGGCGGGCACGAGCGCGGCGTCCCCGGTGGCGAGCGCGGCGTCGAACAGCGCGACGCCGTCCTCGGGGTCGATCGGCAGGACGGCCGTCCGGGCCCAGCGGGCCAGATCGGCGGCGTTCAGAGCGGCCGCCATGCCGCCCTGCTGTCCCCACATGCCCCAGGCGAGGCTGGTGGCGGGCAGGCCCTGGGCGCGCCGGTGGTGGGCGAGGGCGTCCAGGAAGGCGTTGGCGGCGGCGTAGTTGGCCTGACCGGCGCTGCCGAGGGTGGCGGCGACCGAGGAGAAGAGCACGAACGCGGTGAGGTCGCGGTCGCGGGTCAGCTCGTGCAGGTGCCAGGCGGCCTCGGCCTTGGGGGCCCATACGGTGGCGATCCGCCGCTCGTCCAGGGCGCCGACGACACCGTCGTCCAGGACCCCGGCGGCGTGCACGACGGCGGTCAGGCCCGGTGTGGCGTCGAGCAGTTCGGCAAGCGCGGCGCGGTCGGCGACGTCGCAGGCGGCGACCGTCACCCGGGCGCCCAGCGCGGACAGCTCGGCCACCAGATCCGCTGTTCCCGGCGCGTCGGAGCCGCGTCGGCTGACGAGCAGCAGGCGGCGGGCGCCGAGGTCGGCGACCACATGGCGGGCGAACAGCCGGCCGAGGGTGCCGCCGGCGCCGGTGATCAGCACGGTGCCGTCGCCGTCCCAGCGGGCCGGTCCGGCCGGGGCCGCCTCGCGGCGGGCGAGGCGGGGGACGAGCAACTCCCCGGCGCGCAGCGCGAACTGCGCTTCGCCGGTGGCGAGTCTGGCCGCCAGGGCCTGCTCGGACTCGGCGCTGCCGTCCACGTCGACCAGGACGAAGCGGTCCGGGTTCTCGGTCTGCGCGGAACGCACCAGGCCCCAGACGGCGGCACCCGCCAGGCGCTGCGACTGCTCGACGTCCGTCGCGACGGCCTGTCGGGTGACCAGGACCAGGCGGGCGTCCGGGGCGTGTTCGGTGTCCAGCCACGACCGTACGGCGGCCAGGGCTTCGAGGGCCACCTCGCGGGCGGCGTCGGCGTCGTCGCGCTCGGAGTCGAGCCGGACGACCGTGAACTCGGGCGCTGCGGCGGCGGGGGACGCGGCGAGTGGGCGGGTGGCCCATTGCACCGTGTACAGGCCGCCGAGCGTACGGCCGGCGAAGACGGCCGCGTCCGGCGTCCCGAGGGCCACCGAGGCGACCGACAGGACGGTCGCGCCGCCCACGTCCGACGCGGACACGGCGACGGCGCCCGGGCCGGCCGGAGTGACCCGCACACGCAGCAGCGTGGCACCGGTCAGCTGCAGCGACACGCCCTGCCAGGCCAGGGGCAGCCGGACCTGCTCGCCGGTAGCGGGGGCGGCGGCGCCGAGGTACGGCAGGCACTCCAGCAGGACCGGGTGCACGCCGTAGCCGGCGGCGTCCGCCGACAGCTCCTCCGGCAGGGCGACCTCGGCGAACAGCTCCTCGCCGCGCCGCCAGAGCGCCTGGACGTTCTGGAACAGCGCGCCCAGGCCCGTGTCGTCCAGGGCCGTGACGGGCACCGCGACGGCGCCGGCCGGCGGCCACGGGGCCGACTCGGCCCGCGGTGCGGGGAGTTCGGCGCCGAGCAGACCGTGGGCGTTCTGCGTCCAGGCCGCGTCCTCGGCGGCTTCGTCCGGGCGGGTGTGAACAGCCAGGCGGCGGCGACCGGTCGCGTCCGGGGCCTCGACGGAGACCTGGAGGCGCAGCCCGCCGTGCTCGGGGACGAGCGGCGGCGCGTCCACCGTGAGCGATTCCAGGTGCGGGCAGCCCAGGTCGTCACCGAGCCGGAGCGCCAGCTCGACCAGGGCGGACGAGGGCAGCACGGTGTGGCCGGCCACGGTGTGGTCGGTGAGCCACGCCTGCGCGTGGCGGGTCACCCGGCCGGTGAAGACGACGGTGGACTGCTCGCCGGCCAGCTCGATCCCGGCGTCGAGGAGCGGGTGGTCGGTGGCGGTGAGGCCGATGGCGGTGACGTCGCCGGTGTCGGGGGTGGTGAGCCAGTAGTGCTGGTGCTGGAAGGGGTAGGTGGGGAGGCTGGGGAGCTCTGCGGTGGTGGGGAGGAGGGCGGCCCAGGTGACGGGGGTGCCGGTGGTGTGGAGGCGGGCGAGGGCTTGGAGGAGGGTGGCGGGCTCGGGGTGGTTGCGGCGGGTGGTGGGGTGGGCGTTGGTGGCGAGGAGGGGGGTGAGGGCGGCGTCGGGGCCGATTTCGAGGTAGGTGGTGATGCCTGCGGCTTCGAGGTGCTGGATGCCGTCGGCGAAGCGGACGGCTTCGCGGAGGTGGCGGACCCAGTAGTCGGGGTCGTTCAGTTCCTCGGTGGTGGCGGTGGTGCCGGTGAGGTTGGAGACGATCGGGATGCGCGGGTCGTTCGTGTTCAACTCGGCGACGACGGTCCGGAATTCGTTGAGGATCGGGTCCATGAGGGGGGAGTGGAAGGCGTGGCTGACCCGCAGGCGGGTGGTCTTGCGGCCCCGGGCCTTCAGCTCCTCCGTGACGGCGTCGGTGTCCGCCTGGGCGCCGGAAATGACGAGGGAGGTGGGGGAGTTGACGGCGGCGATGGTGGCGTTGCGTCCGTCGAGGAGGGGTAGGACTTCGTCTTCGGTGGCCTGGACGGCGGTCATGGCGCCGCCGTCGGGCAGGGACTGCATGAGTCTTCCGCGCGTGGTGATGAGCTTGGCCGCGTCCTCCAGGGTGAAGACCCCGGCGAGGTGGGCGGCGGTGATCTCGCCGACGGAGTGCCCGATGAGGTAGTCGGGTCGGACTCCGAGGGATTCGAGGAGCCGGTAGAGGGCGGTCTCGAAGGCGAACAGCGCGGGCTGGGTGTACTCGGTGCGGTTCAGCAGCTCGACGTCGTCCCCGTTGATGACGTCCTTCAGCGGACGGTCGAGGTGGGCGTCGAGGGCTGCGCAGACGGTGTCGAAGGCCTCGGCGAACACCGGGAACGCCTGCGCCAACTCCGATCCCATGCCGAGGCGTTGCGCACCCTGCCCGCTGAACAGGAAAGCAAGGCCTCCGCCCTGCTCCACGACCCCGGTGACCACGTCGGCCGACTGCTCGCCGCGCGCCAGCGCCGCGAGCCCGGCACGGTGGTCGCCCGTGACGACGGCCCGGTGCTCGAACGACGCACGCTTGAGCAGCGCCTGCGCCACGCCGACCGCCGACTGGTCGTCGGAGAGCGCGCCGAGCAGCCGCTCGGCCTGCGCCGTCAACGCCTCCGCCGACTTCGCCGACAGCACCCACGGAACGACGCCTGCATCCGTAACGGAGCCACCCTCTGTCTCCGTGGCGACCGGCGCCGGCCCCTCCTCGATGACGACATGGGCGTTGGTGCCGCTGATGCCGAAGGAGGAGACGGCGGCGCGTCGCGGCCGCCCGTCCAGGGCGGGCCAGTCCCGCGCCTCGGTGAGTAGCTGAACGGCTCCTGCGGTCCAGTCGATGTGCGGGGACGGCTGGTCGGCGTGCAGGGTGCGCGGTAGCACGCCATGGTGCATCGCCATGACCATCTTGATGATGCCGCCGACGCCCGCCGCCGCTTGGGCGTGCCCGATGTTGGACTTCAACGAGCCCAACCACAAGGGCTGTTGGGAATCCCGATCAGCGCCGTACGTGGCGAGGAGCGCCTGTGCCTCGATCGGGTCACCGAGCGTGGTCCCGGTCCCGTGCGCCTCCACCGCGTCCACGTCCGACGCCGTCAGCCGAGCGTTGGCGAGTGCCTGGCGGATCACCCGCTCCTGCGCCGGACCGTTCGGCGCCGTCAGCCCGTTCGACGCACCGTCCTGGTTCACGGCCGTGCCGCGCACCACCGCGAGCACCCGGTGCCCGTTGCGCCGCGCGTCCGACAGCCGCTCCACCAGCAGCAGCCCGACCCCCTCCGCCCAGCCCGTCCCGTCCGCACCCGCCCCGAAGGCCTTGCAGCGGCCGTCCACCGACAGCCCGCGCTGTCGGCTGAACTCCACGAACATCCCGGGGTTGGACATGATCGTCGCCCCGCCCGCGAGGGCGAGCGAGCACTCGCCGTTGCGCAGCGACTGCACGGCGAGGTGCAGGGCGACCAGTGAGGAGGAGCACGCCGTGTCGATGGTGACGGCCGGGCCCTCCAGTCCGAAGGTGTAGGCGAGGCGCCCGGAGGCGACGCTCGGGCTGTTGCCGGTCAGCAGGTAGCCGTCCAGGCCCTCGGGCGCCTGGTGCAGGCGGGGCCCGTAGTCCTGGGCCATCGCGCCGATGAACACCCCGGCGTCGCTTCCGCGCAGGGTGGCCGGGTCGAGGCCGGCCCGCTCGAAGGCCTCCCAGGCGGCCTCCAGCAGCACGCGCTGCTGCGGGTCGATCGCGGTGGCCTCGCGCGGGCTGATGCCGAAGAAGCCGGCGTCGAAGCGGTCGGCGTCGTGGAGGAAGCCGCCCCGGCGGGTGTAGGAGGTGCCGTGCCGGCCGGCGTCGGGGTGGTGGAGGGCGTCGAGGTCCCAGCCGCGGTTGGTGGGGAAGTCGCCGATGGCGTCCACGCCGTCCGCGACCAGCCGCCACAGGTCCTCAGGCGACTCGACGCCGCCGGGGAAGCGGCAGGCCATGCCGACGACGGCGATCGGCTCGTCGAGCCGAACGGCGGTTCCGCGCGCGGTGGTCAAGGCGGCGCCGGTGCGCGGGCCGTCGGCGAGTTCGGCCCGGAGGTGGTCCGTGAGCGCCTGCGGCGTCGGGTAGTTGAAGACCAGGGTGGGCGGCAGCGTGACGCCGGTGGCCTCGCGGAGCCGGTCGCGCAGCTCGACGGCGGACAGCGAGTCGAAGCCGAGCTCCTTGAAGGTCCGCTCCGTGTCGACGGTGCCGGCGCCGCTGTGGCCGAGGACCAGCGCGACGCTCGCCCGCACCAGCCCGGCGACGTCCAGTTCCTCGGCCCCCGCAGAAGTCCCGGCAGAGGCCCCCGCAGAGGCCCCCGCAGAGGCCTCGGCAATGGCCCCGGCGACGGCCACCCCGGCGGCTCCGGACGACGCCTCCCGGCCGCCCCGCACCACCGCCCCCGGACTCTCCGCAGTGCTCCCGATCCAGTACCGGTCCCGCTGGAACGCGTACGTCGGCAGCGCGACGCGGCGCGCCGAGCGCTCCCCGTGGACGGCCGTCCAGTCCACCTCGACGCCCCGCACGTGCGCCTCGGCGAGCGCGGTGACGGCGGTGCGGACCTCGTCGCGGCCGCGCCGCCGGGCCGCGCTGAACGCGATCCGGCCGGCGTCCTCGGGCAGGCTCTGCCGGGCGGCCGGCAGCAGCACGGCGTCGGGTCCGAGCTCCAGCAGATGGGTGGTCCCGGCCTCGGCCAGGGCCCGGACACCGTCGCGGAAACGCACGGCCTCGCGGACGTGCCGGACCCAGTACCCGGGTGAGCACAGCTCCTCGACGGTGGCCGGCCGCCCGGTGAGGTTGGAGATCACCGGAATGCTCGGCGGCGCGTACGTCAGGCGCTCGGCGACCTGCCGGAACTCCGCCAGCATCGGGTCCATGCGGGCCGAGTGGAAGGCGTGGCTGACCTCCAACCGCCGGGTTCGGCGCCCGCGTTCGGCGAGGGCGGCGGCCACCGCGAGCACGGCTCCCTCCTCGCCGCTGACGACCAGCGCCGTGGGCCCGTTGACGGCGGCCAGGCCGACGGCTCCGGCGTGCCGGGCGAGCAGCGGGAGGATCTCCTCCTCGGTGGCCTCGACGGCGGCCATCGCGCCGCCGGCCGGGAGAGCCTGCATCAGCCGGCCGCGCGCGGCGACCAGGGCGGCGGCGTCGCCCAGCGGGAGCACGCCCGCGACGTGCGCGGCGGCGAGTTCGCCGACGGAGTGGCCGATCAGGTGGTCGGGGTGGATGCCCCAGTGCTGGAAGAGCCGGGCCAGGGCCGTCTCGAAGGCGAACAGCGCGGCCTGGGTGCCGGCCGTGCGGTGCAGCCGCTCGTCGTCCTCGGCGAACATCAACTCCTTGATGGAGAAGCCGAGTTCGGCGTCCAGGTGTTCGGCGGCGGCGTCCAGGGCGGCGGCGAAGGCGGGGAAGCGGCGGTACAGCTCCCGGCCCATGCCGGGCTGCTGGCTGCCCTGGCCGGAGAACAGGAAGACGACCCGGGCCCGCTCACCCGCCCGGGCGCGGCCGGTGACCACGTCGGCGGACGGCGAACCGTCGGCGAGCGCGTGCAGCCCGGCCAGCGCGTCGGTGCGCGCACCGGCCTCGGCCAGCAGTACGGCGCGCTCCTCGAACGGGGTCCGGGTCTCGGCCAACGCGTGGGCTGCATCGGCGAGTTGCGCGTCCGAGACGCGCTCCGGCAGGTAGTCTCCGAGGTGTTCGGCGAGCCGTGCGGCCTGGGCCCGCAGGGCTTCCGGGCTCCGGCCGGACAGGGGGAGCGGAACGGGGGTGACGGCGGCCGGCGGGCCCTGCGGCGCGGCCTCCTCGGCCTCGTCGAGAGTCGGCCAACCCGCCAGGACCACATGACAGTTGGTGCCACCCATACCGAAGGAGCTGACGCCGGCCAGCCGCGGACCGGCCGGCCAGGGGGTGCTGCTGGTCTGCACCTTCAGGCCGAGTTCGGCCAGCGGAATACGAGGATTGGGCGTCTCGAAATTGAGGCTCGCGGGCAATATCCCGTGTCGCAGACTCAGTACCGTTTTCAACAATCCGGCGATGCCGGCGGCGCCTTCGAGATGGCCGATGTTCGTCTTGACGGAACCCACCAGCAGGGGGTCCGAGGACGGCCGGGCCTTGCCGATGGCCGCGCCGAGCGCCGCCGCCTCGACCGGGTCGCCGACCGGAGTTCCGGTGCCGTGCAATTCGACGTACCGGATATTCTCCGGGCGGACACCCGCGCTGCGGCACGCCTCCCGGACGACCTCGCTCTGCGCGCCCGCGTCGGGCACGGTGAGGCCCTCGGTGGCGCCGTCGTTGTTGACCGCGCTGCCGAGAATGACGGCCTGGATTCCGTCGCCGTCGGAAATGGCACGGCTCAGCTTTTTGAGGACCAGGACGACACCGCCCTCGCCGCGGACGTATCCGTTGGCCCGGGCGTCGAAGGTCCAGCACCGGCCGTCCGGCGAGAGGCCGCCGAACTTCGCGGCTGCCACGGTGCTCTCGGGCACCAGCATGAGGTTGACCCCGCCGACCAGCGCCAGGTCCGACTCGCCGCGCAGCAGGCTCTCCCGGGCCAGGTGGACGGCCACCAGGGAGGCGGACTGGGCGGAGTCGACGGTGAGGCTGGGGCCGTGCAGGCCGAGTGCGTAGGAGAGCCGGTTGGCGATGATTCCCCTGGTCAGGCCGGCTACGGTGTGCTGGTTGACGGCCTCCGCGCCGAGCGAGTGGACCAACGCGGCGTAGTCGCCGGCCATGGTGGCCATGAAGACGCCGGTGCGGCTGCCGTGCAGGCGGGCGGGCCGGATCCCGGCGTCCTCCAGGGCCTCCCAGCCGAGCTCCAGGGCCAGCCGCTGCTGCGGGTCCGTCATCTCGGCCTCGCGCGGGGAGATCCCGAAGAAGCCGGCGTCGAAGGCCCCGGGCTCGTCCAGGAAGGCGCCGTGCCGGGCGTGCGACCGGCCGGGTGCGGAGCGGTCGGCGGAGTAGTGGTCGGCCGTGCGCAAACGGTCCTCGGGCCACTCCGTTACGGCGCTTTCGCCGTTTTCCAGCAGTCGCCGGAACGAGGCCGGGTCGGGCGCCTTCGGAAGCCGACAGGAAACCCCGACGACGGCGATGGTCGTGTCCGGGTCGAAACCCGTCGCGATCGCTGCAGAATGCGCCTTTTCCATGAAACGTTCTCGCCCCCGAGCCCGTGGAAGATTTCCGGTCCGACGAATTCTTGTCTGGTGAAGACCACGTACGGGGCGTCGAAAGCCGTGGTGGCGTGGCACGGCGGAAAGCGCGCCGTGCTGAGCGACGAATGGAACCCCCGTAAATGGTGATCGAATTGATCAACCGGCGCTCACCCTACAGCGTAGGACGATCCGGCCTGAAGGACCCGACAAGGGGGAATCTCTGTGATCCCGGTCACGTTGCAGGGGGTCATCCCGCGGTTACGCCGCAGGCCGGGGTGGGATGTTGGCCGCCGTCCAGTGAAACCTTGACCAAGTCTTGACGGTCGAGGGTTGGCCGGCCCGATCCGGGGTAACCCGGCCGTCGACCCTGGTGGCCGCGGGTGTCGGCAGGGGCCTGACAAAAGGGATTCCGTCCCGGTGACGGGTCGTCACGCTCCGCTGGTTGACACCGTGTGATCTACATAGTAGAAACGGCATCGCTCAATTCCTTAATGCCGTCGGATTACATGGCGTGCAGGCCCCGCGGGCCGGGCGATCAGACCCCGGCCGCGCGCGACGACGGCGATGGATCTCCATCCGTAACAACGCTCCGTACAAGTGAGGCGGATTCCCATGGGGGAAGACAGGGCGGCTTGCGAGCAAACGCTTCAGGCCTGGGTCGAGGAAGTTCTGAACAAGGGTCACATCGAGCGGCTCGGGGAATTCATTCACCCGGACTTCATCACCCATACGGATGAGTCGGCGCTGGAGCTGGACGCCCAGGGTGACGACCGCGACGGCATCCAGGACGGGATCGTCGAGCTCCGCGAGAAGCTCCAACCGCACTACACCGCAACGGTCGTGCGCTGGGAGGG
This sequence comes from Kitasatospora sp. NPDC092039, assembly GCF_044756065.1. Lineage (NCBI taxonomy): Bacteria > Bacillati > Actinomycetota > Actinomycetes > Kitasatosporales > Streptomycetaceae > Kitasatospora > Kitasatospora sp. NPDC092039. The sequence goes on from NZ_JBIVSD010000002.1 coordinate 452,184, forward strand.
CGACACCGTCCACCTGGACTGGACGATGTCCGGCGTGCACGCCGGCAAGATCATGGGATTCGAGCCGACCGGCAAGAAGTTCCAGGTCTCCTACACCAGCTGGTGCCGTTTCAAGGACGGTCGGGCCATCGAGGCCAAGGGCGAGTGGGACCCGGCGCAGACCCTCGCCGAAATCCGCAAGCAGATCGACGCCCAGCTCGCCGCCGACGCGGCCGGCCAGTCGGCGTAGTCGTCGCCGCCGGTGAATCCGGCGGCATCGGGGAATCCCGGGTGGAAATCCCGGGATTCCCCGCCCCGGCCGGCCCGACCGGCCGTGTACGGCGCGTCTCGGGCCGCCGTGGACCTGCGGGTCCGAGTCCGAATCAGTCTGACCAAGGGGAGTTCAGGCGTGCACGGGGGAGATCACGGCCGCGTCAGCGGCACGGACGCTGGGCCGACGAACACCGGCCCGAGCCGCGCGGACGGCGCGAGCGCCGTCCTGCTGCCGGTGTCCGGCACCGGACCGGCGGCGCTGACCGCGCTCGCCGACCACTACGACGGCCTCCTCGCGCAGGACGGCGTCCGGCTGCGGGACCTCGCCTACAGCGCGGGCGCGCTGGGCCGGCACCTCGGCCACCGCCGGGCCGGCGTGGTCGACGGTACGGCGGCGGCCCGCGACTGGCTCGCCGACCTGCGCCTCACCCCGCCGGACGGGCCGGCCCCCGCGGCCGGCCCCGCACCGCTCGTCTTCGTCTTCTCCGGCCAGGGCAACCAGTGGCCCGGCATGGCCCTCGGCCTGTACGGCAGCGAACCGGAGGCCCGCCGGACCCTCGACGCGAGCGACGCCGTCCTGCGCCGCACCGCCGGCTGGTCGCTGCTCGACGCCTACCGCGACCCGGCCGGGCTGGACGACCCGGCCCGGCTGCAGCCGGCCCTGGTCGCCCTCCAGGTGGCGATCGCCCGTCAGCTCACCGCGTGGGGCGTGGTCGCCGACGCGTACGTCGGGCACAGCCTCGGCGAACTCTCCGCCGCCGCCGCGAGCGGCGCGCTGGACCTCGCCGACGTCCTGGCCCTCGCCTCCCGGCGGGGCGAGCTGATGCGGGAGGCGGCCGGCAGCGGACTGACCGCCCTGGTCGCGCTGCCCGCCGACGAGGTCGAGCGGCGGATCGCCGCCCACGGCGGGGACGCCGAGGTCGCGGCCTGGAACGCGCCCGGCTCCACCCTGATCGCCGGGGACGAGGGCACCGTGCGTGCGGTGGTCGGACAGTTGACGGCCGAGGAGGTCTTCGCCCGCGTCCTGCCCGGCACCGTCGCCTTCCACAGCAGCCGGGTCGAGGCCGTGGCCGGCCGACTGGCCGACCGGCTGCCCGAGCTGCGCCCGCGTCCGGCCGACGCCCGGTTCGTCTCCACCGTCACCGGCGCGACCCTGGACGGTAGCGAACTGGGCCCGGAGCACTGGGCCGACAACATCCGCCGTCCGGTGCGCTTCCTGCACGCCGTCCGGCACCTGCTGGACACCGGCCACCGCGCCTTCGTGGAGATCGGCGCCCACCCCACCCTGGCCCCCGCGCTGAACGAGGCGGCCGAGGGCGGGCCCGTGCTGGTCGTGCCGACGCTGCGGCGCGGCGAACCCGAGCGCGCGGCCCTGCTCACCACCGCCGCCCGGCTCTACGAGGCAGGCGCCGCACTGGACTTCTCCGCGCTCGCCCCGGCCGACCGCCGCCCGGTCCGGCTGCGGCCGGTCGAGGAGCAGGCCGGGGGAGCCCGGTTCGCGCCGGCCGGCCGGGTCTTCGGCGGGCTGCGGCTCTGGCGGGCCCACCAGCGGCGGACCGCCGGGCACGGCCGGTTCGGCTGGCGCGGCCGGCCGCTGGCCTCCTTCGCGCTGGCCGCCGACACCGCGCTGAGCGCCCTGGCCGCCGGTGTCGAAGGCGCCACGCCCAGCACCCCGACCGTCGAAAACACGCCAGCCGCCGAAACGCCGGCCGCCGGACCGCAGGCCGTCGACCTCCGGCTGGAAGTCGGTGCCCGCCTGCTGACGGACGGCCGGGAGACCTGGGCCGCCGTCCCCGTCGCGGACGGCGCCGTCGAACTCCAACTCCTCGGCGACGGAGGCGTCTGGCACATCCAGGCGCTCGCCGAACCGCGGCCCGCCACCGGGCCCGACCGGATCGACCTGGCCGCCGCGCGGGCCCGCGCCACCCACCGCACCCCCGCCGGCGACCACTACCGCGCCCTCGCCGCCCACGACCTGGCGCCCGCCGCCGAACTGGTCGCCGAGCTGCACACCGCCCCCGACGGCCACACCCTGCTGCGGCTCGCCCCGGCGCCCGCCGGCCCCGCCCGGCAGCTGACCGACCTGCTGGTCCACGCCGCCGTCCTGGCCGGCGCGGACCGCACCGGCACCGCGCTGCCCGTCGAGTTCACCGCCCTGCGCGCCCCCGGCGGCGCCGCCGCCGACACCGCCGCCTGGGTCCTGCTCGGCCCCGCCGAGCCGCTCCCCGGCGAGGAGAGCGCCCGCACCGCCCTGGTGCTGGACGAGGACGGCCGGGTGCTCGCCGCCGTCGCCCGGCTGCGGCAGCGCCGGGTCGACGCCGAGGTGCTGGCGAAGACCGCCGCTGAGCAGGACGCCGAGCACGCCGCCGAGGAGGCTCCGCGCGAGGCCGGCGGCGGCATCGACCCGGCCGCCCTGGCGAGCGCCCCGCTGCCCGAGCGGACCGAGGCCGTCACCGCCTTCCTGCGCGAGCAGCTGGGCCGGGTGCTGCGCCTGCCGGCCGCCCGGATCGACACCGCCCGCCCGCTGAACAGCCTCGGCGTCGACTCGATCATGGGCCTGGAACTCCAGCGCCGGCTGGAGACCGCCCTGCGCACCGAGGTCAAGGTGGTCCGGCTGCTGCGCGGCGACAGCGTGGACGACCTCGCCGCCGACCTCGCCGCCCGGCTCGCCCAGTCGCCCGCCGACGGCGACGGCCCGCCCGCCCCCGTCGGCGCGCTGGACGACCCGCGCGAGCTGGAGCGGCTGCTCGCCGACATGGACAACCTCTCCGCCGAGGAGATCGACACGCTGATGCAGCACCTGGCCACCGGAACGGCGGAACAGCGATGACCGAGCCCACCACCGCCCCCGACCGCCGGGAGCAGCTGCGCGAACTGCTGCTCGCCCGCGCCCGGCAGGCCGCCGCCCTCCAGGACGTCGCCGCCGGCCAGCGCGCCCTGTGGCTCTTCGACCAGCTCCACCCCGGCAGCCCCGCCTACCACCTGAGCGGCGCCGCCCGGATCGACGGCCCGTTCGACCCGGCCCGGATGCGCGACGCCTTCCAGCGGGTGCTCGACCGCCACCCCGCGCTGCGCACCACCCTCGTCCAGGAGGACGGCGAACTGCGGCAGAAGGTCAACGCCGCCCTCGCCGCGGACTTCACCGAGACCGACCTGACCGGCCGCGCGCCGCACGAGGTGGACGCGGCCGTCACCGCCTTCACCGAACGGCCCTTCGACCTCGCGGCCGGCCCGATGCTGCGCGCCCAGGTCGCCCGGCTGGACGACGACGCCCACCTGCTGGTGCTGACCGCCCACCACGTCGCCACCGACCTGTGGTCCTTCGGCCTGATCGCGGACGACCTGCGCCGCTGCTACGCGGGCGAGCCGCTCGCCGGCCGCCCCGCCGCCGGCTACCTCGACTTCGTCCGCCACCAGCGGCAGTGGCTGGCCGGCCCGCAGGCGGAGGCGGCCGCCGCGTACTGGCGGCGGCAGCTGGCCGGGGAGGTGCCCCGGCTCGACCTGCCGCTGGACCGGGCCCGCCCGGCCCGGCCCTCGCACCGCGCCGCCGCGTACTCCTTCGTCCTCGACCGCGAGCTGACCGCCGCGCTCAAGGAGACCGCCCGCGCCGCCGGCGCCACCCCGTACGTGGCGCTGCTGAGCGTCTTCAACGTGCTGCTGCACCGCTACACCGGGCAGCGCGACCTCTGGCTGGGCACCGCCACCTCCAACCGGAACCAGGCCGCCTTCCAGGAGGTCGTCGGCTACTTCGCCAACATGATGACGGTCCGCACCGCCGTCGCCCCCGGCTGCACCTTCCGCGACCTGCTCGGGCAGGTCCGCGCCACCGTGCTGGACGGGATGGAACACCAGGACCTCCCGTTCCCGCTGGTCGTCCGGCAGACCGCGGAGGGCCGCGGCGACGGCTCCACCACCCTCTACGACGTGGTGTTCCACTACGAGACGGCGCCGTGGTCCGCCCAGCGCGGCCTGTCCCTGCTGGGCACCGGCTTCACCGACACCCGGATCCCGCTCGGCGACGTCGAGCTGCGCCCGTACGAGGTGCCCACCCACGGCAGCGAGCACGACCTGGCGCTGTTCGTCGAGGAGATCGACGGCGTCTCCTACTGCTCCCTGCGCTACAGCGTCGACCTGTTCGAGCGCGCCACCGTCGCGCGGATGGCCGAGCACCTGGCGACCCTCGCCCGGGGCTGCGCCACCGAGCCCGACCGCGACGTCGGCCTGCTGCCGATGCTGAGCGGGGCCGAGCGCAAGCAGGTGCTGGTCGGCTGGAACCGGCCGGACGACGGCCAGGCCGCGCCCGGCTCCTGCATCCACCACCTGGTGGCCGCCCAGGCCGGGCGCACCCCCGACCGGATCGCCGTGGTCGGCGCCGACCGTACGCTGACGTACCGTCAACTCATCGACGAGGCCGAGCGACTGGCCGTGGTGCTGCGCGGCCACGGGGTGCGGCCCGAGGTGCGGGTCGGCATCAGCGTGGACGGCCGGGCGGACCTGATGGTCGCCATGCTCGCCGTGCTGACGGCCGGCGGCGCCTACCTGCCGCTCGACCCCGGTTACCCGGTCAAGCGGCTGGAGTACATGCTGGCGGACGCGGACGTCGCGCTGCTGCTCACCCACCGCGAGCTGCTGGAGCGGCTGCCCGTCGGCGAGCTGCCCGTGCTGCTGCTGGACGAGGAGCACCCGCTGCCCGACCCGGCGCCCGAGCCGGTCGAGCCCACCGCCGACAACCTCGCGTACATCATCTACACCTCCGGCTCCACCGGGCGCCCCAAGGGCGTCCTGGTCGAGCACCGCGGCGTGGTCGACCTCGACCTCGCGCACCGCGAGGGCTTCGCGCCCGACCCGGACCGGCGGATCCTGCAGAACTCCTCGATCAGCTTCGACGTCTCCACCTGGGAGTGGGTGATGGCGCTGACCACCGGCGCCGCCCTGCACCTGGCGCCCCGGGCCCGGCTGCGCCCCGGACCGCCGCTGATCGAGACCGTCCGCAGCCGGGGCATCACCGCGATCGCCGCGACCCCCGCGGTACTGGCCACCATGGATCCGGCCGACCTGCCCACGGTCACCGAGATCACCTCGGTCGGCGAGGCGATCTCCGCCGAGGTCGTCCGCACCTGGGCCGACGGGCGACGGATCGTCAACGCGTACGGCCCGACCGAGATCACCGTCTTCTGCACGCTGGAGACCTGCGTCCCCGACGGCCGGACCCCCGCCGTCGGCCGGCCGGTCGCGGCCACCGAGCTGTACGTGCTGGACGAGAACCTCGAACCGGTGCCGGTCGGCGTGGTCGGCGAGCTGTACCTCGGCGGCTCCGGCGTCACCCGGGGCTACCAGAACCGCCCCGACCTGACCGCCGACCGCTTCGTGCCGCACCCCTACACCGACGTCCCGGGCGCCCGGCTCTACCGCACCGGCGACCGGGTCCGGCTGGACGAGGACGGCCGGCTGCGCTACCTGGGCCGCAACGACCACCAGGTGAAGATCCGCGGGGTGCGCACCGAGCCCGGCGAGGTCCAGGCCGTGCTGACCGACCACCCCGGCGTGCGCGAGGCCGTGGTGATGGCCCGGCCGGCCCCCGGCGGCGGACTGCGGCTGCTCGGCTGGGTGGTGCCGAACCGCTCGTACGCCCCCGCCGTCACCGCGGCCGGGCTGCGGGACCACCTGGCCGAGCGGCTGATGCCGAACATGGTGCCCTCCTTCATCACCGTGATGGAGGCCTTCCCGCTCAACCCGAACGGCAAGGTCGACCGCGGCGAGCTGCCCGAGCCCGAACTCGGCCCCGCCGAGGGCCCCACCGGCACCGGCCTGCCCGCGACCGCCACCGAGCGGCGGATCGCCGGGCTCTGGTGCGAGGTGCTGGGCCTGCCGGCCGTCGGGGCCGAGGACAACTTCTTCGACCTGGGCGGGCACTCGCTGCTCGCCGCCCAGCTGGTCGCGCGGATCCGCGACGCCCACGGCTCCGGGGTCCAGCTGCACGAGGTGTTCGACACCCCGACCGTGCGCGGACTGGCCGCCCTGCTGGACGCCCGGGGCGCCGGGGCGGACGGCGCGCGGCCCGGGGAGATCGCCCGGCTGGCCCGGGACGGGAACGGCCTGCCACTCTCCTTCGCCCAGCAGCGGCTCTGGTTCATGGAGCAGCTGCGCCCCGGCGACCAGGCCTACCGGCTCTGCGGCGAGCTGCGGCTGGACGGCCCGGTCGACGCCGGGGTGCTGCGCGCCGCGATGGCCGAGGTGGTCCGCCGGCACGAGGCGCTGCGGACGGTCTACCGGGTGGTGGACGGCGGGCCGCGCCAGTTCGTCGTGGACGCCCCGGCCGACCCGCTGCCGCTGACCGACCTGTCCACCCTGCCCGAGGTGGAGCGGGATCGCGAACTCGCCCGGATCCGCGCCGAGTTCGACACCGAGCCGTTCGACCTGACGGACTCCCCGGCCCGCTCCCGGTTGGTCCGGCTGGCGCCCGGGCGGCACGTCGCGCTGCTCGCCGTGCACCACATCGCCGCCGATGGCTGGTCGATGCGCGTGCTGGTGCGCGAACTGGTCGCCCTCTACCGGGCGTTCGCGGCCGGCGACGACTCGCCGCTGCCCGCGCCGGCCGTGCAGTACGCCGACTTCGCGGCCTGGCAGCGCGAGCGCCAGGAGGGCGAGGAGGGTGCGGCCGGGCTCGACTACTGGACGGAGCGGCTGGCCGGCGGCCCGCCCGCGATCGACCTGCCCACCGACCGGCCGCACCGCGAGGGCGCGGAGCGTCGCGCCGGCCGGGCCCGGCGCCTGCTGGGCGCCGAACTACTGGGCCGTCTGGAGGAGTTGGCCCGGGCCGAGCGGGCGACGCTGTCGATGACCCTGCTCGCCGCCTTCGACGTGCTGCTGGCCCGCTGGTCCGGCCAGGACGACGTGCTGGTCGGCATGCCCGTCGCCGGGCGCTCGCGCACCGACCTGGAGGGCACGGTCGGGCTGTTCGTCAACACCGTGGTGGTCCGCACCGACCTCTCCGGTGGACCGACCTTCCGCCAGCTCCTCGGCCGGGTCAAGGAGTCGGCGCTCGGCGCGGACGCCCACCAGGACGTTCCGTTCGAGCGGATCGTCGAGCGGCTCGCCCCGGCCCGCGACCTGGCCCGCACGCCGGTCTTCCAGGTGGTCTTCAACATGATCAACCTGGCCCCGCTGGACGCGGAGATCCCCGGGGTCGAGGTGCGCCTGGTCGAGGCGGAGGACGTCACGCCCCGCTTCGAGCTGACCCTGTACGCCAAGCCCGAAGGCGACGACCTCGCCCTCGACCTGGTGTACGACGCGAGCCTGTTCACGGCCGCCACCGCCGAGGAGCAGCTCGGCCAACTCGGTCTGCTGCTGGCCCAGGTGGCCGCCGACCCGGGCCTGCCGGTCGCCGCGCTGCCCGCCGCCCCGGCGGGCAGCGACGAGGTCGCCGACGCCGTCGGCACCGAGACCGCTGAGGCCCCCGCCCATGCCGCCTTCCTGCGCACCGCCGCCGAGCGCCCGCGGGCGGTCGCCCTGGTCGGCCCCGACGGCGAGCTGGACTACGCCGAACTGGCCGAGCGCAGCGCCGCGCTGGCCGCCCGGCTGCGGGCCGGCGGGGTCGGCCCGGGGGCCCGGGTCGCCGTGCACGCCGCCCGCCGGACCGAACTGGTGGTGGCCCTGCTGGCGGTGCTGCGCTCCGGCGCCGCGTTCGCCGTCCTGGACCGCGCCCACCCGCGCGCCCGCCTCACCGCCTGCGCCGAACTGCTCGGCGCCACCGCCTGGTTGGACGCCACCGGCGCGGCCGGCCCGCCCGAGGTGCTCGGCCCGCCGGTCGCCCTCGCACTGACGGCGGCCCCCGACGGGGCACCCGCGGCACCCCAGGGCCCGGAGAGGCACGGCGAGGAGGCGTACATCGCCTTCACCTCCGGCTCCACCGGCACCCCCAAGGCCGTCCGCGGCGGCCACCGCCCGCTGACGCACTTCGTCGACTGGTGCACCACCGCCTTCGGCCTCGGCCCGGACGACCGCTTCGCGCTGACCTCCGGCCTCGGCCACGACCCGCTGCTGCGCGACCTCCTGGTCCCGCTGTCCGTCGGCGCCCGGCTGTGCGTCCCGGACGAGACCGTCCAGCAGGACCCGCGGACCTTCGCCCGCTGGCTGGCCGACCACGCCGTCACCGTCCTCCACCTGACCCCGCCCACCGCCCGGTTCCTGGCCGCCGCCGAAGTGCAGCTGCCCGCGCTGCGGCACGTGTTCTTCGGCGGCGACCGGCTCACCGGCCACGAGGTCGCGCTGGTGCGCCGACTGGCCCCGAACGCCCGGGTGGCCGGCTTCTACGGCGCCACCGAGACCCCGCAGGCCCCGGTCTTCCACGTGGTGGACGGCCCGGTCGAGGCCGACCGGCCGCTGCCGCTGGGCCGCGCCGTCCCGGGCATGCGGGTGGCCGTGGAACGGCCCGACGGCAGCCCGGCCGCCGTCAACGAGCTCGGCGAGATCGTGGTGCGCGGCCCCCACCTGGCGCTCGGCTACCTGGACGACGAGCGGGCCACCGCCGCCCGGTTCACCGGCAGCGGCGCCGACCGCGGCTACCGCACCGGCGACCTCGGCCGGATCGGCCCCGACGGCGAACTGCGCTTCGCCGGGCGGGCCGACCGCCAGCTGAAGATCCGCGGCCACCGGGTGGAGCCGGCCGAGACCGAGGCGGTGCTGCGCGAGCACCCCGCCGTGACCGCGGCGCTGGTCACCGCCGTCCGGGACGGCCTCGGCGAGCAGGTGCTCACCGCGTACGTCACCACGGCCGACGGCGGGGCGGACGAGGCCGCACTGCGCGCCCACACGGCCGCCCGGCTGCCAGGCCACCAGGTGCCGGCCCGGATCGCGCCGGTCGCGCGGTTCCCGCTGACGCCCAACGGCAAGGTGGACCTGGACCGGCTGGCCGCCGGGACCGCCCCCGCCGCCCCGGCCGGGCTCGCCCCGGCCCCCGGCGCGGAGACCGCGCTCACCGCGCTCTGGGCCCGGCTGCTCGGCCTGGACCCGGCCCGGATCGGCCGCGAGTCCACCTTCTTCGACCTGGGCGGGCACTCCCTGCTCATGGTCGCGCTCCAGCAGGCGCTGCGCGCGGAGTTCGGCCGGGACCTCCCCGTCGTCGAGCTCTTCCGCCACCCCACCGTGGCCGCGCTCGCCGCCGTCCTGGAGCAGGGCGCCGCGCCGGCCGCCGCCCCCGGCGCGGACGAGGCCGGCCCCTCGGCGGACGAGCGGGCCAGGAAGCGGGCGGACCGCCGCCGCCGGCTGAAGCAGGGACACCGCGATGCGTGAGGAAGCAGGGGCCGTGACGGAGACCGGGTACGACGAGGACGACTACCAGGAGGACCGGATCGCCGTGGTGGGCCTGGCCTGCCGCGTCCCCGGCGCCCCCGACGTCCGGGCCTTCTGGCGCAACCTCCTGGACGGCGTGGAGTCGGTCACGGTGGGGGAGCGCGGCCCGGACGACCCGCCCGGCTACGTCCCGGCCACCGGGCGGATCGACGGCCTGGCGGAGTTCGACGCCGAGTTCTTCGGGATGACCCCGCGCGAGGCCGAGTACGCCGACCCCCAGCACCGCCTCTTCCTGGAGCAGTGCTGGGTGGCGCTGGAGCACGCCGGCATCGACCCGGCCCGGTCGGCCGGCCGGACCGGCGTCTGGGGCGGCTGCGGCTTCAACGGCTACCTGCCGCTGAACCTGCTGCCGCACCTCGCCGCCGGCGACGTCCTGCGCGAGTACCCGGCCGAGCTGCTGCACGGCAACGACAAGGACTACCTGACCAGCCGGGTCGCCTACCGGCTCGGCCTGGACGGCCCGGCCGTCACGGTGCAGACCGCCTGCTCGACCTCGCTGGTCGCCGTCGCCCAGGCCTGCCAGGCCCTGCTGGACTACCAGTGCGACACCGCGCTGGCCGGCGGCGCCTCGGTCAAACTGCCGCAGGACTGGGGGTACGTCCACGAGGCCGGCGGCATCCAGTCGCCCGACGGCCACTGCCGCCCGTTCGACGCCGCCGCCGCGGGCACCGTCTTCACCAGCGGCGTCGGCGTGGTCGTGCTCAAGCGGCTCGCCGACGCGCTGGCCGACGGGGACCGGGTGCACGCCGTGGTCCTCGGCTCGGCCGTCAACAACGACGGCGCCCGCAAGGTCGGTTACGCCGCGCCCAGCGTGGACGGCCAGCGGGCCGCGATCGCCGACGCCTACCGCGCGGCCGGGATCAGCCCGGCGACGGTCGGCTACGTCGAGGCGCACGGCACCGGCACCGCCGTCGGGGACCCGATCGAACTGGCCGCGCTGGACGCGGTGTTCGGCCCGGCCGGGGCCGCGCCGGGCTCGGTCGCGATCGGCTCGGTGAAGTCCAACCTGGGCCACCTGAACGCCGCCTCCGGGGTGATCGGCCTGCTCAAGGCCGTCCTCGCGGTGCGCGAGGACCGGCTGCCCGCGAGCCTGCACTTCCGCGAGCGCAACCCGCGCACCGACCCGGCGAGCCCCTTCGCCGTCAACACCGCGCTGCGGCCCTGGCCGGCCGCGCCCGGGCCGCGCCGGGCCGGCGTCAGCTCCTTCGGCGTCGGCGGCACCAACGTCCACCTGGTCGTCGAGCAGCCTCCGGTACCGTCCGCGCCCGGGCCGGTGCGCGCCCAGCAGCTGCTGACCCTGTCGGCGCCCGGCCCCCAGGCGCTGGCCGAGGCCCGGGCCCGGCTGGCCGCCCGGCTGCGCGAGGGCGGCCCGGACCGGCTCGCCGACCTCGCCCACACCCTCCAGCGCGGCCGCCGGCAGTTCGACCACCGCACCGCCGTGGTCGCCGCCGACCCGCTCGCGGCCGCGGACGCGCTGGAGCACGCGGTGGGGCGGCGCGGCGCCGGCTCGCCCCGGGCCGCGCTGCTGTTCCCCGGCCAGGGCGCCCAGTACCGCGGCATGGCCGCCGAACTGCTGCGCACCGAGCCGGAGTTCGCCGCCCACGTGGCCGAGTGCGCGGAGCTGCTCGCCCCCGAGCTCGGCCGCGACCTGCGCACCCTGCTGGACCGCCGCGCGGCCCCGGGCGAGCCGGACCCGCTGACCGCCACCGAACTGGCCCAGCCCGCCCTGTTCACCGTCGGCTACGCGCTCGCCCGCTGGTGGCGGTCGATGGGCGTACGGCCGGTCGCCCTGCTCGGGCACTCGATCGGCGAGTGGGCCGCCGCCTGCCTCGCCGGGGTGTTCGAACTGCCGGACGCCCTGCGGCTGGTGGCCGCGCGCGGCCGGCTGATGGCCGCCCTGCCGCCGGGCGCGATGCTCGCCGTCGAGCTGAAGGAGGACGAGGCGCGCGCCCTCGCCGAGGAGCACGGGCTCGACCTCGCCGCCGTCAACGGCCCGCGCCGCTGCGTGCTGGCCGGGCCCGAGGCGGCCGTCGAGCGGCTGGCCCGCCAGGTGCCGGGGCGGCGGCTGGCGACCTCGCACGCCTTCCACTCGGCGCTGCTCGACCCGATGACCGGCCCGTTCGCCGAGCTGGTCGCCACCGTCCCGCGCCGGGAGCCCACCGTCCCGTTCCTGTCCAACGTCACCGGCACCTGGATCACCGGCGAGCAGGCCGTGGACCCGGCGTACTGGGCGCGGCAGGCCCGGGCCACCGTCCGGTTCGCCGACGGCGCGGCGGCCCTCCTCGCGGCCGGCCGCCCGCTGCTGGTCGAGGCCGGGCCCGGGCGGGTGCTCGGCCGGCTGGTCGGGGAGCTCGACCCCGAGGTGCGGGCCGTCGCCTCGCTGCCCGGCGCCCGCGAGGGCGGCGGCGACCAGGCCGTCCTGCTGCGCGCCCTCGGCGCGGTCTGGGAGGAGGGCGTCGCCGTCGACTGGGCGGCCTTCGGCGCCGCCGAGCAGCGGCGCACCGCCGAACTGCCCGGCTACCCGTTCCAGCGGCGCCGGCACTGGATCGACGCCCCGGGAGCGGCCGTCCCGACGGCCCCGGCCGAGCCCACGGCGCTCGCCGAGCCGGCCGCGGCGGACGCCGGTGCCGCCGCGCCCGCCGAGGAGCAGGACGTCACCGCGCGGGTCCTCGCGCTCTGGCGGGACCTGCTGGGCACCGAGGTCACCCCCGCCGACGACCTCTTCGACCTCGGCGGCGACTCCCTGCTCGTCACCCGGCTGGCCTCCCGGGCCAACCGCCTGTTCGGCGTCGAACTGCCGCTGGACGACCTCCTCGACGACCCCACTCCCGCCCGGATGGCCGAGCTGGTGACCACCGCTCGCACCGGCACCGCACCCAACGGAAAGTGAAGCGACCACAGATGACCGTCACCGACACCACCGGCGCCGACCGCGCCCAGTCCTACTACGGTGCCGGCGAGCACCCCGACCCCGAGGGCGAGCTCAACCGGCTGCGCCTCCAGGCCACCGCCTCCTGGGAGAAGGAGGCCCGGGTGATGCGCCAGTTCGGGCTGCGCCCCGACATGGACGCCCTGGAGATCGGTTGCGGCCCGGGCTTCACCACCGAGCTGTTCCTGAACGACCTGCCGGACGGCTCGCTCACCTGCCTGGAGCTGGAGCCGTACCAGATCGAGCAGGCCCGCGGCTACCTCGGCGAGCACGACGAGAAGCGACTGCGGATCGTCCAGGGCTCGGTGGTCGAGTCCCCGCTGCCCGACGAGTCCTTCGACCTGGCGCACGCCCGCTTCGTGCTCCAGCACGTCCCGCAGCCCGAGCAGGCACTCGCCGAGATTCACCGGATGCTGCGCCCGGGCGGCCTGGCCGTCATCGCCGACGTGGACGACCGGCTCTGGGGCTCGGTGTTCCCCAGCCCCGACCTGCCGGCCATCGAGCAGGTCATCGAGGGCCGGATCCGGATGCAGGCCGAGCGCGGCGGCGACCGGCTGATCGGCCGCCGGATCCCGCAGCTGCTGCGCGCGGCCGGCTTCACGGACATCAAGGTCGAGGCGGTCGCCGTCTCCAGCGATGAGCTGGGCATGGCGGCCCTGGAGCCGCAGCTGAACATCCGTTCGCGCTACGCGCTGATGGTGGACGAGAACCCGGCGGCCGCCGAGGCGGTGCGCCAACTCGCCGACGCGGTGGACGAGTTCCTCGCCCTGCCGGAGGCCTCCGCGATGCTGCTGGTGTTCCTGTACTCGGGCCGCAAGCCGGAGCGGGCGTGACCGCCGCCGCCGCGGGCGTGACCGCCGCCGGAACGGACGTGACCGCCGCCGCAGGGCCCGCCTGGACCGTGGTCGTCAACCACGAGGAGCAGTACTCGGTCTGGCCCGCGCACCGCGAACTGCCCCCCGGCTGGCGCGCCCTGGACGTCACCGGCAGCCGCGAGCAGTGCCTGGAGCACATCGGCACCGTCTGGACGGACCTGCGCCCGCTGAGCCTGCGCCGCCGGCTCGGCGAGGCCTGAGCCGGATTCGGCCCGGGTAGGCCGGAGCCGGGGGAGCGCCGCAGCCCCGGCCCGCCGCCGCCCGGACACCTCAAGTCGCCACCACACACGGAAACACGCACGAGGGAGACCCCGTATGGCCGAGGAACCGGCAGCGTCCGCACCCCGCACGACACCGCCCGCCCTGACCTGGCGCGCCCACGAGAGCGAGCCCGGCTTCGAGGTCGGCACGCTCCAGGTGCCGCTCGACCACACCCGCCCGGACGGCCCGCGGATCGCGGTCGAGGTGATCCGCCGGCCCGCCGGGGACGCCGCCCGCCGCCGCGGCGTGCTCGTCTTCGTCCCGGGCGGCCCGGCCTTCGCCGGTGTCACCCTGCTCCCCTCGCACCACCGGTTCCTGCCGGCCGAGGTACGGGAGAGCTTCGACATCGTCAGCTTCGACCCGCGCGGCTCCGGCGCCAGCACGCCCGTCCGGGCCTTCGAGTCGATGGACGAGATGATGGGCCTGTTCGCCGGCCTGACCCTGCCCTTCCCGCTGGCCGAGGAGGACTGCCGGACCTGGATCGACGCCTTCACCTCCTTCGGCGCCCTGGTCCGGGAGCGCAACCCCGAGCTGCTGGCGCACGTGTCCACCGCCGACACCGCCCGCGACATCGACCTGCTGCGCGAGGCCCTCGGCGAGGAGCGGATCAGCTTCCACGGCGTCTCGTACGGCTCGCTGCTCGGCGTGGTGTACGCCAACCTGTTCCCGGAGCGGGTGCGGGCGATGGCGCTGGACGGCACCATCGACCCGGTCGACTGGTACCACGACGACGCGGACCCGACGCTGAACACCCCGCTGCGGGTCGGCTTCGACCTCGCGGCCGCCCAGGGCGTCGAGCGCTTCCTCGACCGGGTCGGCGCCTCCGCCAGCCCGTTCTCGGCCGGCGGCCCCGAGGCGACCCGGGCCAAGTTCGCCGAGCTGCTGGAGCGGCTGCGGGCCGAGCCGGTCCGGCTGGCCGGCCCCGAGGGCGCGGTGACGGTCGGCTACGCCACCGTGATCGCCCAGCTCTGGGTCGTGCTCTACCAGACCGCGTACTGGGCCGAGCAGGCCGAGCGGCTGCAGGACCTCTGGCTGGCCGTGCAGGCCGGCGGCCAGGAGCCGTACCCCACCCGGTTCGACTTCTCCGGCTCGCCCGAGGGCGCCGACCTGCCGCCGCTGTACGCCGCGCCGCCGGAGCAGTCGCTCTCGCTGCTGGGCGGCGACACCCCCAACCCGGCGGACCCGCAGAGCTGGTTCGCCCAGGCCAAGGCCGCCGAGGAGCGCTCCGGCGGGATGGGGCTGGTGGTCACCTGGCCCGCCGTCGCCGCGGCCGGCTGGCCCTGCGCCGCGCACCGCTACACCGGCCCGTGGGACCGCGAGACGGCCGGCCCCGCGCTGCTGATCGGCGTCACCGGGGACCCGGGCACGCCGTACGCGACCACCGCCCGGCTGGCCGAGTCCATCCCCGGCGCCCGGCTGCTGACCGTCGAGGGCGAGGGGCACACCGTGCACTACAACCCGGACCCGCAGGTCCAGCGGCTGCTGGCGGCCTACCTGGTGGACGGCGAGCTGCCGCCGGCCGGCACCGTCGTGCAGCAGCAGAACCCGCCCTTCCCGTCCGCCTGATCCACCACACCACGCCGCACCGAAAGGGCCCCGGAGGGTTCCCATGTACCGGACGCTCATGAAGTCCAAGATCCACCGAGCCACCGTGACGCAGGCCGACCTGCACTACGTCGGCTCGGTCACCATCAGCCGCGACCTGATTGAGGCGGCCGACCTGCTGCCCGGCGAGAAGGTCGACATCGTCGACATCGACAACGGCGCCCGGCTCTCCACCTACGTCCTGGAGGGCCCGGCCGACTCCGGCGTCATCGGCATCAACGGCGCCGCGGCCCGGCTGATCAGCCCGGGGGACCTGGTGATCATCATCGCCTACGCCCAGGTCGCCGACGAGGAGGCCCGCGCCCTGGAGCCCCGGGTGGTCTTCGTCGACGAGGCCAACCGGCTCGTCACCCTCGGCTCCGACCCGGCCGAGGCGCCGGACGGCAGCGGGCTGCGGCGCGGCGACGCCGTGGCCGTGGACGCGTAGAACCCGCCAGTCCGAAGAGAGCACCCCCGCGGCCGCGCCCCGGCGCGCGGCCGCGGGCCCCACCGGCCCCACGAACGGCCGCTACCCGAGGAGACCGCCGTGAAAAGCGACCCGCCCACCATCGACGTGTTCCGCGGCGAGCCCGGCCGGATCAGGCGCGTCGAGATCAAGATCGTCGGCGGCAACATCCGCCTCGACTTCGCCCGCCGCGACACCGTCGTCGTCCGGGCCAAGGGTGACACCGCCACCCTCGGCGCCACCGCCACCGCCCACGGGGACGTGCTGCGCATCGGCTCCTCCTCCGCGCTGCGGTACTTCCGCCAGAAGGGCCGGATCGACCTCGTGCTCGACCTGCCCGAGGAGACCGCCGTCGACATCAAGGTCTTCGGCGCCGACATCGTCGTCAACGGCGGCACCGGCCCGCTGACCGTGGACGGCTTCGCCGGCGCGATCGAGGGCACCTCCCACTCGGACAAGGTCCGGGTGAAGTTCAAGGTCGGCTCCAACGACCTCGTCCAGCAAGCCCGCTGAACCGGCCGGGCCGGGTCGCCGGCGCCGCGTCCCGGTCCGCCACGACACCCGGAGAGACCCACCATGAGCACGGCCGCCGACCCCGCCGCGATCACCCGTCGCAGCCGACCCGACCGGATCCCGCTGTCCTTCGCCCAGGAGCGGCTCTGGTTCCTGGAACAACTGGTCCCCGGCACCGCGGTGCAGAACGTCCCGCTCGCCGCCCGGCTGCGCGGCCGGATCGACGCGGACGTGCTGCGCCGGGCCGTCGACGCCGTGGTGCGCCGGCACGAGGTGCTGCGCACCGTCTTCGAGAGCACCGACGGCGTCCCGCACCAGCGCGTCCTGCCCGCGCTGGAGATCCCGCTCGACCGGCACGACCTCGCCCACCTCCCGGAGCCGGAGCGTGAACCGGCCGGCGCCGCCCGGCTCGCCGAACTCGCCGCCGTCCCCTTCGACCTGACCCGGCCGCCGCTGCTGCGCGCCGCCCTGGTCCGGCACGCCGAGGACGACCACACCTTCCTGCTCGTCCTGCACCACATCGTCTCGGACGGCTGGTCGGTCGGCGTGCTGATGCGCGAGCTCTCCGCCGCGATCGCCGCGGCGGCCGCCGGAGCCGACCCCGGGCTTCCCGAACTCCCCGTCCAGTACGCCGACTTCGCGCTCTGGCAGCGCGATCGGCAGGCCGCCGGGGCGTTCGACCGGGACCTCGCCTACTGGCGCGAGCGGCTCGGCGCCACGGTGCCCCCGCTGGAGCTGCCGATGGCCGCCCCACGCACCTCCACCAGCCCCGCCATCGCGGCCGGCGGGCGGGTCTCGCTCGACCTCGGCCCCGAGCTCACCGCCGCCCTCGACCGGCTCGGCCGGGCCGAGCGCGCCACCCCGTACATGACCCTGCTGGCCGCGTACGTGCTGCTGCTCCACCGGCACAGCGGCCCCGGCGACGAGCGCTCCACCCTGGTCGTCGGCACCCCGATCGCCAACCGCAACCAGGTCGAGACCGAGGACCTGATCGGCTTCTTCGTCAACGCCCTCGCGCTGCGCTTCGACCTCGCCGAGGGCATGGACTTCCGCGCCCTGCTGCGGCACGTCCGCAAGGTGGCCATCGGCGCCTTCGCCCACCAGGACGTCCCGTTCGAGAAGCTGGTCGAGGAGCTGCGCCCGGAACGGCGGATGAGCCAGGCGCCGCTGTTCCAGACCATGTTCGTGCTCCAGAACGCCGCCACCGGGGCCGCCCGGCTGCCCGGCCTGGAGATCACCCCGGTGGACGTGCACACCGCGACCGCCAAGTTCGACCTGCTGCTCGCCGTCACCCCGCGCGACGGATCGCTGCACGCCACCCTCGAGTTCGACGCCACCCGCTTCGACGCGGACACCGCCCGCCGCCTCCTCGACCGCTACCGCGTCCTGCTGGAGTCCGCGGTCGCCGACCCCGGCGCCGACCTCGCCGCCCTGCCGATGCTCCCCGCCGCCGAACGCGCCGAGCTGCTGCACGCCGGCCGCCGCCGGGCCGTCCACCCGGGCGCGGCCACCCTGCACGGCCTGTTCGCCGAGCAGGCGGCCCGCACCCCGGACCGGATCGCGGTGAGCCACGGCGACGAGCACCTGAGCTACGCCGCGCTCGACGCCCGGGCCGCCGAGCTGGCCGGCTGGCTGACCGCCGCGGGGGTGCGCCCGGGGCAGCGGGTCGCGCTCTTCCTGGACCGCTCGACGGACACCGTCGCCGCCATCCTCGCCGTGCTGCGCACCGGTGCCGCGTACGTGCCGATGGACGCCGCCTACCCCACCGCCCGGCTGCACGCGATCCTGCGCGACGCCCGCCCCGCGCTGGTCCTCACCCAGCGCCGGATGCTCGGCCAACTCCCGGACGGCGACGCCCCGGTGCTCTGCGTGGATGACCCGGGCGAGGCCCCCTCGGCGGCGTCCGGGGCTCCCGCCGTCACGGGCGACCCGGACGCCGGTGCCTACGTCATCTACACCTCCGGCTCCACCGGCACCCCCAAGGGCGTGCTGATCAGCCACCGCAACGTGGTCCGGCTCTTCGAGGCGACCCGCGACCTGTTCTCCTTCGGTCAGGACGACGTGTGGACCATGTTCCACTCCTACGCCTTCGACTTCGCGGTCTGGGAGATGTGGGGCGCGCTGCTGCACGGCGGCCGGGTCGTGGTCGTCCCCACCGACACCGCCCGCTCCGCCGAGGCCTACTACGCGCTGGTCCGCGACGAGCGCGTCACCGTGCTCAACCAGACCCCCTCCGCCTTCGTCCACTTCGCCGCCGTCGACGCCCGGGAGGACGCCGAACTCGCCCTGCGCGCCGTGGTCTTCGGCGGCGAGGCGCTGGAGCTCGGCACCCTGCGGCAGTGGATCGCCCGGCACGGCGACGACCGGCCGCGGCTGGTGAACATGTACGGCATCACCGAGACCACCGTGCACGTCACCCACCGGACCGTCCGCGCCGCCGACCTCGACCAGCCCGGCCGCAGCCCGATCGGCGAGCCGCTGCCGGACTTGGAGCTGTACGTCCTGGACGGCACCGGCGCCCAGCTGGTGCCGTACGGTGTCCCCGGCGAACTCCACGTCGGCGGCGCCGGGTTGGCGGCCGGCTACCTCGGCGACCCGGACCGCAGCGCGCAGCGCTTCGTGCCGCACCCGTTCGCCGCCGAGCCCGGCGCCCGGCTCTACCGCACCGGCGACCTCGCCCAGCGGCTCCCCTCGGGCGACATCGAGTACCTCGGCCGGATCGACCACCAGGTGAAGATCCGCGGCTTCCGGATCGAGACCGGCGAGATCGAGGCCGGGCTGCTGGCCCACCCCGCCGTCACCGCCGCCGTGGTCACCCCGCACCAGGCCGAGGACGGCGACCGCCGACTGGTGGCCTACCTGGTCGCCGACCCGGCGGCCGTCGCCGCGGACGCCCCTGCCGATGACACCTCCTTCGATGACGCCCCCGAGGCCGCCTCCGAGACCGCGGCCCGCGCCCAGATCGACGAGTGGGAGCTGGTCTTCGACGGCATGTACGGCTCGCAGCAGGGCACCCTCGCCGACGACTTCGACATCACCGGCTGGAACAGCACCTACACCAACGAGCCGCTGCCCGCCGAGCAGATGCGCGAGTGGGTGGACACCACGGTCGCCGCGATCTCGGCCCTGGAGCCCCGCCGGGTGCTGGAGATCGGCTGCGGCACCGGCCTGCTGCTCCAGCGGCTCGCCCCGGCCGCCGTCGACTACACCGGAACCGATCTGTCGGCCGGGGCGGTCGCCGCCCTGAAGAGCCGGGTCGGCGCGGACCACGTCACCCTGCTGCACCAGAGCGCAGACGTGGTCGAGGGCCTGCCCACCGGGCACTTCGACACCGTGGTGCTCAACTCGGTCGCCCAGTACTTCCCGGACGTCCACTACCTCACCACCGTGCTCACCCGGGCGGCCTCGATCCTGCCGGACGACGCCGTCCTGTTCGTCGGCGACCTGCGCGACCTGCGACTGCTGGAGGCCTTCCACCTGTCGGTCGAGCTGTTCCGCGCCGACGACGACATGCCGCTCACCCGGCTGCGCGAGCAGATCGCCCGCCGCATCCTGGAGGAGGACGAACTCCTCTGCGACCCGGGCTACTTCCACGCGCTGCGCCAGGTCGTCCCGCGGCTCGGCGCGGTGGAGATCCGCCCCCGGCGCGGCCGCCACCGCAACGAGATGAGCTGCTTCCGCTACGACGCGGTGCTGCACCTCGGCGCCGGCCCGGCCCGCGCCGAGCAGCCCGCCGCCGACTGGGCCGCCGACGCCGGGGACCGGGCCGGCCTGGAGCGGCTGCTCGCCACCCGCCGGGCCGCCGACGGCGAGCTGCGGGTGGCGGCGGTCCCGAACCCGCGCACCGCCGCCGAACTGCGCGCCCTGGAGCTGCTGGCGGCCGCCGGGGCCGGCGCGACCGTGCTCGACCTGCGCCGCGAGCTCGACCGCGCCACGGCCGCCGGGATGGAGATCGAGGACGTCCAGGAGCTGGCCGAGCGCCTCGGCCACCGGGTGCGCTTCGAGTGGAACGCGGAGCGGGCGGGCGCCTACGACGCGGTGTTCACCCTGACGGGCACCCCGGCCGGCCCGGCACCGGTCGAGACGCCGGCCGCCGACGCCCCGGCTGCCGACGCCCCCGCCCCGGCCGCCGAGGCCGCGTACCGGGACAGCCCGGCGAGCTACGCCAACGACCCGATGCTGGCCCGCCGTCGCCGTCAACTCGTCCCGGCTGTACGGGAGTTCCTCAAGGCAAAGGTCCCGCACTACATGGTGCCGAGCGGCTTCGTGGTGCTGGACCGGCTGCCGCTGACCCCCAACGGCAAGGTGGACCGCGCCGCCCTCCCGCTGCCGGACGCCGAGCGCGCGGTGCGCCACAGCGGCTACACCGCGCCGCGCACCGAGACCGAGCGGCTGGTGACCGAGCTGTGCGCGGCCGTGCTCGGCGTCGACCGGGTCGGGGCCGAGGACAACTTCTTCGAGCTCGGCGGGCACTCGCTTCTCGCCACCCGGTTCGTCTTCCGGCTCGGCGAGGAGTGCGGCGCCCCGGTCCCGCTACGGGTGCTGTTCGAGTCCCCGACCATGGCGGGCATCGCGGCCGCCGTCGACGGCTTCACCGCCGGAGCGCCGGGCGGCGCCGAGCCGGACCTCGCCGCCGAGGTGCGGCTGGCCGATGACGTCGCCCCCGCCGCCGAGGTGGTCACGGCCGTCGCCGAGCCGCGCGAGGTGCTGCTCACCGGCGCCACCGGCTTCCTCGGCGCCTTCCTGCTGCGCGAACTGCTCACCGCCACCGACGCGCGGGTGCACTGCCTGGTGCGGGGCGCGGACGGGGCCGCCGCGCGCGAGCGCCTGCTGACCGTCCTGGACGGCTACGGGCTGCGCGGCCCGGCGCTGCCGGAGGGCCGGATCTCCGTCCTGGCGGGCGACCTCGCCCGCCCGCGGCTCGGCCTGACCGAGGAGCGCTTCGACGCGCTGGCCCGGACGGTGGACGCCGTCTACCACGCCGGCGCCTCGGTCAACCTGGTCTATCCGTACGCCGAGTTGAAGGCCGCCAACGTCACCGGCACCGAGGAGGTGCTGCGGCTGGCGGCCCGGCACCGCACCGTCCCGGTGCACCACGTCTCCACCATCGGCGTCTTCGGCGCCTCCGCCCCGGTGCTCGGCGGCGGCGGCATCGCCGAGTCCGCGCCGACCGGCCCGGCCGCCGAACTCGGCACCGGGTACACCCGCAGCAAGTGGGTGGCCGAGGAGGTCGTCGGGCTGGCCCGGCGGCGCGGCCTGCCGGTGTCGGTGTACCGGCCGTCCCGGATCAGCGGCGACACCCGCACCGGCGCCTGCCAGCGGGACGACTACCTGTGGCGGGTGCTGAAGGGCTGCGTCCAGGCCGGGGCCGCCCCGGCGGACGCCACCATGGCCATCGACCTGGTCCCGGTCGACTACGTCGCGGGCGCCCTGGTCGCGGCCTCGCGCCGGACGGAGGCCGCGAACGGCGTCTACCACCTCACCAACGAGCGCCGGGTCCCGCTGGCCAGGATGCTGGACCACCTGCGCGAGTACGGCTACGAGCTGGCCGAGGTGCCCTTCGCGCAGTGGTGCGAGGCGGTCGGCGCCGACCCGGAGAACGCGGCCTACCCGCTGCTCGGGGTGCTGACCGACACCGGCGGCGGCGTGCCGGACGCGCTGTTCGACGCGAGCGGCACCGAACGGGCGCTGGCCGGGACGGGCGTGGTGCTGCCGGTGGTGGACCGCGCCCTGGTCACCGTCTACCTGGACTGGTTCGTCCGCACCGGCTACCTGCCGGCCCCCGGCGCCCGCTGACCTCCCGCACCCGCGGCCGACGGCGCCGCCGACCGGCGGTACGACGAGGGGCCCGGCCACCGTACGCGGTGGCCGGGCCCCTCCCCGTGTCCGGGTCTTCCGGCCTGCGGACAGCCGCCTCCGGCCGGTCGATCCTTACCGTACTCTTACCGGCGGCCGCTCAACGGGCCGCCGAGAGCCGCGCGTTCATGCCCTCCAGCATGGACCGCACGCCCAGCTCGTACAGCGTGTCCGGGTCGATCGCCTGCTCCTGGTCCTGCCAGGCCTCGGCGACGTGCGGGAGGTCCGAGGCGTGCTGGTCGAGGGCGTCGGCCTCGTACGGGGTCTCCCCGCCGAAGGGCTCGCCCGCCTCGGCGAGCACGTGGCCGATGGTGAACTCGACCACGCAGGTGACCATGTGGACGGCCGCCGGCAGGGCGATCCCGGAGTCGGTGAAGACCGCCAGGATGCGCTCGAACGGGGCCAGCGCCTCGGGGCTGCGCACCGGCCGGGTGGAGATGACCGGCAGCGCGTGCGGGTGGCGGCGCAGCACGTCGCGGTAGGTCTGCATCACCAGGGTCGCGCGGTCCGCCCAGTCCGCCGGATCGCCGCCGTCCAGGTCCAACGCGTCGAGCTGGGCGCCGAGTTCGCGCTGGATGGCCTCGACCACGCCGTCGAACAGGGCGGCCTTGTTCGGTAGGTGGTAGTAGACGGCCATCGGGTCGACGCCGAGCTGCGCGCCCAGCTTGCGCATGGACAGCGAGTCGAGCCCGCCGCCGTCGATGATCTCCAGTGCCGTGGTGATGATCAGATCCCGGTTCAACGCGACCCGGTTGCCCCGGGTGCCACCCCTGGGGGCGGCGGTGCCTGATCGCCGCCGGCGCTGGGGCGTCGCGTCCTCACTCATGTCGGTCTGCCTCACGGGTCGGGTGTCGGGGTGGGGGGTGTGCGCCGCCGGGACCGCGCTCTCGCGGTGCCGTCGGGGACATCCGCTCAGAATACCGTCGGCGCGCGTGCGAAATGCCTCTTGGCCCGGCGGGGGTCCGGGCCAAGAGGGGTGTGGGGGATCGGCCGTCCGGGCCGATCAGCTGGTGCCGACCTTCGCCTCGCTCGCGTTGAAGCGGAAGACCGCGACGGCGGCGAAGAGCACCGCGAAGCCGGCCAGGATCGCCAGGTTCAGCGTGACGTCGGACAGCGTGCCGTGCTTGAGCGTGACCTTCCGCAGGCCGTCCAGCGCCCAGTACGGCGGCATGCACTTGGCGATGCCGTGGGTCCAGCCGGGCAGGGTCTCGGCCGGGGCCAGCGCGCCGCCGAGGCCCGCCATCACCATGCCGCTGACGCTGCCGATGGCGAGCGCCTGGTCCATCGTGTTGAAGACCGCGACCAGCATGGCGCCGAAGAAGACCAGCACCGCGACCAGCACCACCAGGATCGCGGCCAGGGCCAGCACCGACCCGTTGGGGGAGTAGTCGAAGAGCAGGTTGCCGAGCGCGAACAGCACCACCATCTGCAGCAGGTAGCAGAAGTAGAGCGGGGTCAGCTTGCCCACCAGCAGGTCCATGGTGGACGCGGAGCTGGCGCGCAGCCGGTCCCAGGTGCCCCAGGCGTGCTCCTTGAAGAACAGCGTCCCGATCATGGTGATGCCGAAGAAGGCGAACAGCACGGCCATCCCGGGGATGGTCTGCTCCGCGCCCGAGGCGCCGGAGAAGCCCTGGACGTTCAGGGTAGCCTTGGTGTTGGGCGTGAGGAACGCCGCCAGCAGCAGCGGCATCACGATGGTGGTGATCATCGGGGCCGGGTCGGTGAGCACCAGCTTCAGGCCGGACCGGGCGATCACCAGGCTACGCCGGGAGAGCATCGAGCACCTCCGTCTGCTCGGCGGCGTGCGCGCCGGTGATCGCGACGTACGCGTTCTCCAGGCTCGGGCGCCGCAGGTCGATCCCGGTGAGCCGGCCGGCGGCGTCCCCCAGGCCGGACATGATCCGGGCGATCTCCACCCCCGGGTTGGCGGCGGCCTCGTCGGACACCAGGGTGTCGCCCTCGACCCGCCAGGTCGGAACCGACACCTGCGGCGCCGGACCGTCGAACTGCAGCACCACCGAGGAGGTGCCGTGGTCACGGACGATCTCCTCGATCGTCCCGCGGGCCGTGATCAGGCCCTCGTGCAGCACCGCGATGTCGGCCCCCAGCTGCTCCAGCTCGGGCATGTAGTGGGTGGTGTAGACGACGGCGCTGCCGTTGGCGGCGAGGTCCCGCACGACGTCCAGGATGCCGGTGCGGGACTGCACGTCCGCGCCGACCGTGGGCTCGTCGAGGAAGAGCACGTCCGGGCGGTGGGTGATCGCCATGCCGGTGTGCAGACGGCGCTTCTGGCCGCCCGACAGCACCTCGGCCTTGCGCGGCAGCAGCTCGGTCAGGTCCAGCAGCCGGGCCACCTCCTCGACCCGGGCCCTGGCCTCGCGCTTGCCGAGTCCGGACAGGCTGGCGAAGAGCTTGAGGTTCTCGGCGACGGACAGGGTCGGGTAGATCCCGAGGTCCTGCGGCGCGATGCCCAGCCGGGCCTGCGCCTTGGCCGGGTGGAGGTGCACGTCGGTGCCGCAGATCCGCACGGTGCCGGCGTCGGGGGTGCGCAGGCCGGCGGCGATCCCCACCAGGGTCGACTTGCCGGCGCCGTTGGCCCCGAGCAGGCCGAGGATCCGGCCCGGCCGGACCTGGAGGTCCACTCCGCGGAGGATCTGCCGGTCGCCGTAGCGCTTCTCGAGGCCCTCTATCTCCAGCATGGTCCGTCCTTCGCCAACACGGGGTCTCCTTCGTCCGGCACTTTTCTACGCCGTAGGACTATGCCGTAGAATCTACAACGTAGAAACGCCACTCCGCAACACGGGGTCACCGGGCCGGTACTCCGGCCCGCGGGGGGTGGCGAAGAGATGGCGATCCGTCAGAAGATCCTCCGCATGAGGTCCTTCGTGGAAGTCCTTCCACGCAGGCGAACGAAGGGGCACCCATGTCAGGCAACAGCACCCCGGTCGACAGCCGCTGGCTCCGCCGGTACCACCCCGCGCCGACGGCCGCCGCGGCCCGGCTGGTCTGCTTCCCGCACGCGGGCGGGTCGGCCGGCTACTTCCACCCGGTGTCCGCCGCGGTCTCCCCGTACGCCGAGGTGCTCTGCGTCCAGTACCCCGGCCGGCAGGACCGCCGGGGCGAGCCCGGGATCGTGTCGATCGCGGAGCTGGCCGACCGGCTGTACGAGGTGCTGCGGCCCTGCGCCGACCGGCCGCTGACCTTCTTCGGGCACAGCATGGGCGCGGTGCTCGCCTTCGAGGTGGCGCGGCGCTTCGCCCGGGACGGCCTGGCCGCCCCGGCCCACCTGTTCGTCTCCGGGCGGCGCGCCCCCTCCGTCCACCGCGAGGAGCGGGTCCACCTGCTCTCCGACGAGGAGCTGCTCGCCGAGCTGCTGGTGCTCGGCGGCACCAGCGAACAGGTGCTCGCGGACCCGGAGTTGCGCGAGATGATCCTGCCGCCGCTGCGCAGCGACTACACCGCGATCGAGACCTACCCCGGCGCGGCGGGCGCCGTCCTGGACTGCCCGGTCACCGCGCTGACCGGCGACGCCGACTCGCGCGTCACCGTCGAGGAGGTCCGTGCCTGGTCGGGCCACACCCGGGGCCCCTTCGACCTGCAGGTCTTCCCCGGCGGGCACTTCTACCTGGCCGACCAGGCCCCGGCCGTGCTCGGCCTGCTCATCTCCCAACTGGTCGGCGCGCCGGCCGGCCGGTGACGGGCCCGGGGTTGCCGGGGGCGTCCAGGGATACCCCCACCCCCTACCCGGACGGCAGAACGCCCTCCGGCGGGCGGGTGCCGCCGGAGGGCGTTCTCGATGGTCCTTCGCGTCGGGTGCGGCTCAGGAGCGGACCAGCCGGGCGATGGCCTGGTTGGCCTCGCGGATCTTGGTGCTCGCCTCCTGGCCGCCCTCGGCGATGGCGTCGCGGACGCAGCATTCGATGTGCTCGTCCAGGAGTTGGAGCGCGAAGGACTGCAGTGCGCGGCTGGCGGCGGAGACCTGGGTGAGGACGTCGATGCAGTAGGTGTCCTGCTCGACCATGCGCTGGAGACCACGGATCTGGCCCTCGACACGGCGCAGCCGCTTGAGGAAGTCGTCCTTGTGGGAGCTGTAGCTGGCCATGGCCGTCTCCGGTTCCTGTGCGGTGAGGAGTGCTCTCACTCTACCGGGGGCGCGGTGGGGTGGAGCCGGCCCGGACGGGGGTGGTGCACGTCCGGGCCGGCGACGGTGGGTCAGCCCTGGACGCGGCCGACCAGCTCGTAGCCCGCCTCGTCGACGGCGGCGGCCACGTCGGCGTCGACGAGCGGCCCGGTGCTGCCGACGGTGACCTTGCCGGAGGCCAGGTCCACGGCGACCTCCTCGACGCCGGCGAGCTTCTTCAGCTCGGCGGTCACCGAGGTGACGCAGTGTCCGCAGGTCATCCCCTTCACCTGGAAGGCCGAGGTCAGGGTGGACTCGGCGGCCGGGGCCGAGGCGGCGCCGGTGCCGCACGAGCCGCAGCAGGAGGAGGCCTCGGCGGCGGCGGACTCGATGGTGACGGCGGTCTCGCTCATGGGTGTGCTCCTGTCGTGGATGCCCGGCGCCGACCGGACGGCCCGGGCGGCTGCTTCATTTCGAAGATACCATACCCCCCTAGGGTACTGAAGAGGATTCGCGGTTCCTCCGTCCTGCCCGTGCGCGTCCGTCAACGCCCCGCTGAGCCAGCCCGGTTGCGTACCGTCGCCCGCTCCGGGCGCCGGTACGGCGCCGGCCTCCGCGCGTGGGGAGACCGGCGCCGGGAGCGGGTTCGCCGCGTCAGGCGGCCGCCGTCGTCACTCGGTGCGGTAGGCGTCGGTGACGGTCTGGTCGAGGGTGTTGCCGGCGGTGTCGGTGAGTTCGGCGCGCAGGGAGACGGCGGTGCCCGCGGGCGGGTTCCGGAGGGTGGCGGCGCCGGCGTCGAGCGGGAGGCGGGTCCACGAGGCGCCGCCGTCGGTGGAGGCCGAGACGGTCAGCGATCGGGTGCGGCCGTCGGCGGCGGCGCCCTGGACGGTGACCGGGATGCGGATCGGGCGGCCGGCCGTCGCGGTGCCGGCCGTGCCGAGTTCGGGGGAGAACCGCACGACGCTCACCGGCAGGGCGGTCGGCTCGGCCGTGGTGGCCGAGGCGAAGGTCCAGGAGGCGGTCACCCGGGTGGTGGCGCCGACCGCGGCCTTGCGGGTCGCCGTGGCGGCCAGGCGGTACGAGGCCGCGCCCGGGGCCACGGTGAACTCGCCGCGCCCGGGCGTGCCGGACGCGGCGCCGACCAGCACGCCGTCGCGGTACAGCGAGGTGTAGGCGGTCTCGGCCGACGCCGTCCACGGCACGTGGCCGTCGCCGTCGGCGAACAGCGGGACGTCCGCGGTGATCCGGTCGCCGTCCCGGGAGACGGCGGGGCGGCCGGTGAGCGCGGGGCCGAACACCGGGCCGTCGAAGGTGTGGGTGGCCGTGGCCCCGGCCCGGACGGCGATGCGGTCGGCCAGGTAGGTGGTCGGAGCGCCGCCGTCGGCGCGGGGAGCGGTGTAGCTGACGTCCCACGTGCCGCGCCCGGGGGTGACGAGGAAGGTGGCGGTGCCGGGGGTCGCCAGGCTCCGGGAGACGCCGATGGTCGGTCCGTCCGTCGGCAGGACGCCGATGAGCCCGGTACCCGCGCTGCCCGGGCCGGTGGCGCCGCGCACGTTCAGGGTGGCCAGCTCCCCCGCGGCGTAGTGCCGGGTGAGCCCGGTCAGCGCGCGGGTGCCGGTGAAGGTCTGGCCGAGCAGGTAGTCGGCGGTGTCGCCCTTCCAGTTGGCGTCGAACCACTGCTTCACCGCCCCGGCCTCGGTCTCGGGGCCGAGGTGGGCCACCCGCAGGTTGGTGCTGCCGTTGTTGACGTTGACGGTCCGGGTGGCACCCCCGTGACTGACCTCGACGAACATCGAGCTCTTCTCGAAGCGCGCGGAGCCGTCCGGCGGCCGGACGTCGACGGGGGCGGTGGTCCGCGCGTCGACCACGACGGTGGTGTCCCGGTCGAGGTCGAGGCGCGGCTGGACGATCCAGTCCGTCCAGATCGTGCCGCCCGGCTCCAGGCCCGAGGCCAGGGTGCTGTCCAGCACGTACCGGCCCCTGGGCAGCCGGACGGTGGTGACGCCGGAGGGGTCGTCCAGGGTGGCCGAGGCCTCGGCGCCGGGGCCGGAGATCCCGGTGACCTGGCTCCGGTACGGCGCGGTCGTACGGCCCTCGCGGTCCAGGTGCCTGACAGTGAGGGTGTACGTCTCCGGCCCGGCGGCGAAGGCGGCGCCGCCCCGGGCGGGCGTCGAACCGCCGACCAGGGCGACGGCGACGGCCAGGGCGCGCAGGACGGTCCGGCGGCGAGCGGAACGGGGAACGGGAGTAGCGGTCATGCCCTGTACTGCTCGGTGGGGCGGTCGAGTTCCCGTCAGCCGCCTGTGACGCGGGTCACCGGAACCCGGGCAACGGACCGGGCAGGGCAGAGTGTGGAAGCACACATGAGAACGCGTCTTCGCCGCGGCGACCCCGACGTCCTGGGCGAGCTGTACGACCGGCACGCCCAGGTGCTGTACCGCTACGCCCTGCGCGTGACGGGCGACTGGGCGGAGGCCGAGGACGTCGTCTCGACGACCTTCCTGGAGGCGTGGTGGGGCCGGGAGAGGCTGCACCCGGACGGCGACGACCTGCGTCCGTGGCTGCTGGGGATCGCGACCAACGTGATGCGCCGCAACGCCCGGGCCCGCCGGCGCCGGGACGCCGCGCTCGCCCGGCTCCCGGAGCGCGGCGCCGTCCCGGACTTCGCCGACGACCTGGTCGCGCACCTCGCCGACGTCGAGCACCTGCGCGCCGCCCGTCGTGCGCTCGCCCGGCTGCGCCGCCGCGACCGGGAGGTCTTCACCCTCGTGGTCTGGGCCGGGCTGGACTACGCGAGCGCGGCCGAGGCGCTCGGCACGCCGGTCGGCACCGTCCGCTCGCGGCTGTCCCGGGCCCGGGCCCGCCTGCGCGAGCTGACCGAGGCCGAGGCCGGGGCGCCGGCGGCCGAGGTCAGGCGCCGCTCCGCCGTCACCGCCCGGCCCGTACCGGGCCGCCTGCCCGCCTTCCGGCCGTCGACCCAGGAGGCCCACGGGTGAACGCCAGACCCGACCGGACCGAAGCGACCGAGCGCCGCGAACTCGCCGCGCTGCTCCCCCCGCCGGCGGTTCCCGACCTGGGCGCGGACCGTCACCGACTGCTGCGGGAGCGACTGGTGCGCGCGGCCGCGTCCGACGAGCCGCGGCGGCGGCGCGTCACCCGGCGTCCGGCCCGGTTCCGGATCGCGGTGCCGGCGCTCGCCTGCGCCCTGGCTGTCGCCGGCGTCCTGGCGGTGGACCACGGAGGTGCGGCCGGGCCCAACCGCGCGGCGGTGGCCGAGGGCAACGCCGCCACCGGCACCGCCGAGGCGGTGCGCCTGCTCGACCGCATCGCGCTCGCCGCCGCCGGCGGACCGGAGCAACCGCCGGTCCGCGCCGACCAGTTCGTCTACATCGAGAGCCGGGTCGCCTACGCGGCGCAGAGCGCGGACGGCGGTCCCGTGGTCATGGCACCCGTGCACACCCGGCAGGTCTGGCTCTCCGCCGACGGCAGCCGCCCCGGCCTGCTGCGCGAGCAGGGCGGGCCCGACAGCCGGCTCGACGCCCCGGGCGGAGGTGCCCCGGGCGGAGGCGGCCCGCGCGGAGGCGGCCCGTCGGTCCACGCGCCGACCCACGCGTACGTCGCCGCGCTGCCCACCGACCCGGACGCCCTGCTGGAGCTGATCCGGGACGGTGGCCGCGGCGGGGACCCGGATCAGCAGGCCTTCACCGCGATCGGCGACCTGCTGGCCGAGACCTGGGCTCCGCCGCGGGTCGGCGCCGCGCTCTACCGGGCCGCCGAGCGGATCCCCGGGGTCACCGTCGTCCCGTCGGCCGTCGACGCCGCCGGGCGCGAGGGCGTCGCCGTGGCCCGTACGGCGCACGGGCAGCAGACCCAGTGGATCTTCGACCGGACCACGTACGTGTTCCTCGGCGAGCGCACCGTCCTCGGCGAGGACGGCGACGCGGGGCCGGCCGGGACGGTGGTCGGCACCTCGGCGGTCCTCACCAAGGGTGCGACCGACCGGCCCGGCGAACTTCCTTCAGCAGCACGGTGATCCGCTGAGACGGGCGACGGCCGGACGGTCTCAGAAGGTGACGACGATCTTCCCCGTCAGCCCGCCCTCCCGGAACCGCTCGTGCGCCTCCCCGATCCGGTGGAGCCCGTAGGTGGCGTGCACCCGCGGGCGCAGCGCGCCCTCGTCCACGAGCCGGGCCAGTTCGGCCAGTCCGGCGCCGTCCTCGCGGACCTGGTGGACGGTGGTGCGCACGCCCCGGGCGGAGAGGTCGGGCACCGGGCCGGCCTGGGTGGCGATGGACGCGTACCGGCCGCCGTCCGCGACCGCCTCGGTGACGAAGGCTCCGAAGGTGTCGAAGACGGCGTCGTAGCGGCGGCCCCCGAAGGCGGCGGGGTCGGTGGAGACCAGGCCCGCGCCGTGCTCGCGGACGAAGGCGGCCTGGCCGTCCCGGGAGACCAGGGCGTCCACCGCGACGCCGCGCGCCCGGGCGATCTGCAGGGCCAGGCCGCCGACCGCACCGGCGGCGCCGGCGACGAGCAGCCGCTCGCCGGCCGACACCGCGAGCCAGTCCAGGGTCTGCAGCGCCGTCAGGCCGGGCAGCGGCAGCGTGGCGGCCTCGACCAGGCTGACCGTCCGCGGTGCGAGGGCCACCGCCTCCGCCGGAAGGGCGACCAGGTCGGCCCAGGTGCCCCGGGCGGTGTCGAGCTGGTGCGACATCGCGAACACCCGGTCCCCGGCCCGCAGCTGGCTCGTGCCGCCGTCGACCACCACCCCGGCCAGGTCCCAGCCGAGCGTCAACGGCAACGGGGGAGTCCCCTCGCCGATGGCCCCCTCCCGGGTCTTGTCGTCCACGGGGTTGATGCCGGTCGCGACGGTCCGCACCAGCACCTCCCCGGGCCCGGGCAGGGGCCGCCGGTCCTCGACGAGGTCGAGGACCTCGGGGGAGCCGAAACGGTCGATGCGGATGGCGCGCACGGAAGTCCCTTCGTCCTGGTGCCTGCTGACGCCCTGTGGAACCCCGGCGAAGATCACGGGATTCCCGCGCCGCGCCCGCCCCCGCCCGACGGCATACCCCCCCCGCCCCCATGGCGCCGGATTCCCCCGCTGCCTTCCGTAGATAAACCCTACCCCCCTAGGGTATGTTCATCGACGTCCCCGCCGGAGTCGTCGGCCGGAGGCGTCAACCTTGCCGTTCCTGCGAGTTGGCGACCTCCGGCCGTGCCCGGGCGCCCTGGCCGCAGCCGCGGGCGGATACCCCCAACGGGTAAGGAGCAAGAGAGATGGCAACCGACAACACCGGGCCGAACCCCCGGAGGTGGCGCGCCCTGGCGCTGATCGCCGCCGCGCAGTTCGTGGTGATCATGGACACCTCGATCATCGGGGTGGCCCTGCCCAAGATGAAGGACGACCTCGGCTTCGGCCAGGAGGACCTGTCCTGGGTGTTCAACGCGTACGTGGTCGCCTTCGGCGGCCTGCTCCTGCTCGGCGGGCGGCTCTCCGACCTGCTCGGCGTCCGCCGCCTGTTCAGCGCCGGCTGGGCGGTCCTCGGCGCCGGTTCGCTGCTCGCCGGGCTCGCCCAGAACGTCCCGACCGAGCTGGCCGGCCGCGGCGTCCAGGGCCTCGGCGCCGCACTGATCGCCCCCTCGGCACTGACCCTGCTGATGATGCTCTTCGGCGGCAACCCCAAGGAGCTCACAAAGGCCTTCGCCCTGTACGGCGCGGCGGCGCCGGCCGGCGGCACCGCGGGCGTCTTCCTCGGCGGCCTGATCACCCAGTACATCAGCTGGCCCTGGGTGTTCTACGTCAACATCCCGGTGGCCGTGGTCGCGCTGCTCGCCACCCCCGCGCTGATGCCCGCCGCGCCCCGGCGCAGCGGTGGCATCGACGTCGTCGGCGCGCTCACCGTCACCGGCGGCCTGGCCGCCGCGGTGTACGCCGTCGTCCGTGCCCCGGAGGCGGGCTGGGCCTCGGCGTCCACCCTGCTGACGCTGGCCGGTGCCGCTGTGCTGCTGATCGCCTTCCTGGTCATCCAGGGCAGGCGCCGCGAGCCGCTGATGCGGCTGAGCATCTTCCGGGTGCCGAACCTCGGCGCCGCCAACCTCGCCCAGTTCCTGCTGGCCGCGGCGTGGGTGCCGATGTGGTTCTTCCTCAACCTCTACCTCCAGCAGGTGCTCCACCTCGGCGCCTTCGCCAGCGGCGCGGCCCTGCTGCCGATGACCGTCGCCATCATGGGCATCATGATCACCCTGGCGCCCCGGCTGATCGCCCGCTTCGGCCCCAAGGCGCTGGTCGTCACCGGCATGCTGGCCCTCGGCGCCGGCCTGTTCGGCCTCTCGCTGGCCCGCCCGGACGGCAACTTCTGGACCGACGTGCTGCCCGCCTCACTGCTCGCCGCGATCGGCATGGCGCTGGCCTTCATCCCCTCGCTCGGCACCGCGATCTCCAGCGCGCCCCCGGAGGACGGCGGCCTCGCCTCCGGCATCGTCAACACCGGCTACCAGGTCGGCTCGGCGCTCGGCCTGGCCGCGATGACCGCGCTGGCCGGCGCCCGGACCCCGGACGCCACCGTCGAGGGCCTGACCTCGGGCTTCTCCGCCGCCTTCGTCGGCGCCGCGGCGATCGCGGTGGTCGGCGGCCTGCTCGCGGTGGCCACCCTGCGCACCCCGCGCCCCGAGCGCGCGGGCCGCGAGGCCCAGTCGGCGACGGCCGCGTGAGGCCGTCCACCACCCCACCCCTCGCGGGGCGGTCCCGGTCCGGGGCCGCCCCGTGAGGCGTTGCCGGTCCCGTTCCGTACGTTCCTGAAGGAGTGTCCGAGGATGCGCCCCGAGAACCCCACCGCCCCGTCGGCCGTCCTGCGGCGGGCCGTACGCCACCCTGTCGCCCGCTGCCTGATCGCCTGCCTGGCCGGCGCCGTCGCGGCCGCCGTGGCCGCCGAACCGGCCGGCTCGGGCGTCGGGGCCGGCGGGTGCCCGGAGCGCCGCAGTCGCTGAATACCCCTGGCAGGTATATCGTCGGCCGCCATGCACGCGATCCCGCACGCGCTCCCCATCGCCGGATCGATGACCTGGGAGATCACCTGGGCGCTGGTCCTCGGTTTCCTGCTCTCCGCCGTCGTCCAGGCCGTCGTCCCCAGGGCGGCGGTCGTCCGGCTGCTCGGCGACGACCGCCCGCGCACCCTCGCCGTCGCGGCCGGGCTCGGCGCGGCCTCCTCCTCCTGCTCGTACGCGGCCGTCGCGCCGGCCCGCGCGCTGTTCCGCAAGGGGGTGGACTTCACGGCGGCGATGGCCTTCGAGGTCGCCACGACCAACCTGGTGGTCGAACTCGGCGTCATCCTGGCTCGGTTGCCGGGTCGGCAGTTCACCGCCGCGGAGTTCGTCGGCGGCCCGGTGATGATTCTGCTGCTCGCCGTGCTGTTCCGCCTGCTGCTGCGCGAGCCGCTGCTGCGGGAGGCCCGCGACCAGGCGGAGCACGGCCGGGCGGGTTCGATGGAGGGGCGCGCGGCGATGGACATGTCGGTGGCGGGCGAGGGCTCCTTCGCCCGCCGGCTGCTGTCCCGGCCGGGCGTCACCGCGGTACCGCACGCGTTCGTGATGGAGTGGGCCGCGATCCTGCGCGACCTGGTCGTCGGTCTGCTGATCGCCGGCGCGATCGCCGCCTGGGTGCCCGACACCTTCTGGCGGGCCTTCTTCGTCGTCGACCACCCACCGGCCGCCGAACTCTGGAGCCCCTGGTCGGCCCGCTGGTCGCGATCGCGTCCTTCGTCCGCTCGATCGGCAACGTGCCGCTGGCGGTGGTGCCCTGGAGGGGCGGCATCAGCTTCGGCGGCGTGGTCGCGTTCATCTTCGCGGACCTGCTGATCCTGCCGATCCTCACCATCTGCCGGAAGTGCTACGGCGGCGGATGGCCCTCTTCCTCCTCGGCGCCTTCTACCCGGCGATGGCCCTGGCCGGCTACGTCGTGGAGCTCCTCTTCGGCTGGGCCGGCCTCGTCCCCGACCAGCGGGACGCCGAGATCCCGATGTCAGGCGTCACGTGGAACTACACCACCTGGCTCAACATCGCCTTCCTCCTCCTCGCCGCACTCCTGGTGGCCCGCTTCCTCCGCACCGGCGGCGCCCCCGTGCTCCGCATGATGGGCGGCAGCCCCGACAGCGCGGACCACGACCACCCTCACTGAGATCCACCACGGTTCAAGTACGCTCCGCAACCGTGGACTTCACGTGTGTGCTGCGCGAGAAGTCGGCCAGGCCGACTTCTCGCGCAGCGATGGTGGCGGCCTGCCGCTGACAGTGGTCGTCCGGCGGCTGAAGGATCCAGGCACGGGGATGGAACAGGCCGTCGAGTGGTTCTTCGCCGTGCTGCTCGGCGGGCTGTCCGCCGCGTACGCCAGTGCGGCCCGGGCCTCGGTGCGGCTGAGGGTGCGGGGGTGGTGGGCCGACGGGGAGATCGTCCGGGTGCGGGAGGCCGAGTACTCCGACGGCGATTCCCGTTTCTATCCCGTGGTCGCGTGCACCCCGCGCGGTGGTGAGCGCTTGGAGGCCGAGTCCCCCGTGGACAAGCCCCGTGCCGAGCGCACGTCCAGCGCACCCCCGGAGTGCTGCGCGAGGCGACTGCCTCGCCGACCGCTTCGGCGAGGCCGCGGCCGCTCGAATCGCCCATCAGCTGGTCGAGTTCGGCGCGGTGCGCGCGATGGCCTACGTCGGCATCGAGTCCAACCACCCCGTCCACCTGCGCGTGACCGGTCCCGCGTGATCGGGCGACTCGCCCGGGCCCGCATCGAGACGCGGTGGTGCCTCAGTGCCCAGTTCTCCCGCCCGGTCCGCGCGGTCAGCCCCCGCCGCCGGCCGCCCACGCCGAGATGCGCCTCCGGAGGGCCACCCTGGGTAACGCCGAAGCCCTGCTCCGCTCGGTGCTCCGGCAGGTCGGGTGAACGGCGAAGGTGCCGGGCGATCCGTCAGGGATCGCCCGGCACCTTCGTGTTGCGGCAGCGGTCAGTGCTGGTGGCCGCCCGCCTCGCCGGTCGGGTGGGCGGTGGGAGCGGCGGCCGGGGTCGCGGGGGCGGTGGTGCCGTCGGTGGTCAGGGTGAAGGCCGCCGTGCGGACGGTGTCCCCGTGCTTGAAGTCCAGGAAGAG
Source organism: Kitasatospora sp. NPDC092039 (assembly GCF_044756065.1). Classification (NCBI taxonomy): domain Bacteria; kingdom Bacillati; phylum Actinomycetota; class Actinomycetes; order Kitasatosporales; family Streptomycetaceae; genus Kitasatospora; species Kitasatospora sp. NPDC092039. The sequence continues at coordinate 487,516 of NZ_JBIVSD010000002.1, forward strand.
CCGGTAGGCGCCGTTGCTCGGGGCGGTGGTGGTGAAGGCGATCTCCGGGCCCGGGACGGTGGTGTCCGGGTGGACGTGCAGGTAGGCGAGGTCGCCGGCGCGCAGCGCGACGAGGTGGCCGTACGCGCCGAGGTACGGCTGGAGGTCGGTGACCGGCTTGCCGTCCTTGCTGACGCTCAGGGTGAGCCGGCCGCTGCGCCCGGGGGTGAGGTCGCCGCCCAGGGTGACGGTGTAGCCGTCGACGGTGACGGTCCGTCCGGTCTCCGGCAGCGGGGAGGGGCGCAGGTCGCCCGCGGCGTGGAGGTCGGCGCCGAGGGTGAGGCCCTCGCTCTGGCCGGCCGGGGTGAAGTCCGCGAAGACCCGGTACTCCCCGGCGGCGGGGACGGCGGTGGGGGCGCTCCAGGTGCCGTCGGCGGCCAGCGTCGGGTGCAGGTGCTGGAAGGTCGACAGGTCGCGCGGGGCGACGATCAGGTGCAGGTCCTTCTCGTGCTGCTGCTGGTAGGCGGTGACGGGCTTGCCGTCCGTACCGAGGATGCGGAAGCGCAGGTCGGTGGGGGAGCCGGCGGTCACGAACGGGGTGTCGACGCTGAGCGTGTAGCCGCGTTCCGAGATCTGGAGCCCGCCGGGCAGGTGCTCGCCGGGGACGCCGGGGCTGGCGGGGCCGCCGGCGGCCGCGGCGTGGCCCGCGTGCGCGGCGGGCTCCGGGGAGGGGCCGCCGCCGGTGGCGTGGCCGACGCCGAGGGCGAGGCCGAAGGCGGCGGCGAGTCCGGCGGTGAAGGCGGTGATGCGCAGGGCGGTGTTCATGGCGGAGTCCCCTCGGTAGGACGTGACGTACGAAAGTGGTGGGGCGGTGCTCAGGCCCGCATGAGCCGGGCGATGGCCTGGGAGGCCTCGGCGACCTTGGCGTCGGCCTCGGCGCCGCCGCCCGCGATCGCGTCGTGGACGCAGTGGGCGAGGTGGGAGTCGAGCAGCTGCAGGGCGACGGACTGGAGGGCCTTGGTGGCGGCCGAGACCTGGGTCAGCGTGTCGATGCAGTAGGTGTCGGTGTCGACCATGCGCTGGAGACCGCGGATCTGGCCCTCGACGCGGCGCAGTCGGCGCAGGAGCTGGTCCTTGTCGGTGCGGTAGCCGGCCATGGGGCCCTCCTCGGGATTCCGGCGTGCGGCCTGGGGACGGGCGCGTCCCGTGGCTCGATACCCTTGAGTGAATACCCCGTGGGGGTATCAAGTCAAGCGGATCGCCGCCCCGGGAAAAATACCGGCCGGGGGTATCCCTCAGGGCTTGCGGAACATACCCCTCGGGGGTATAAATGAACCCGGCACCGCCCGATACCCCTCCGCGGTATGAAGGCCCGGCCGCCGAACGTACCGCACGATGACGACGTCACGAGGAGCGACGATGACTACGCAGGCACCCGCCTCAGCGGAGGTGGAACTCTCGATCGGCGGCATGACGTGCGCCTCCTGCGCGGCCCGGATCGAGAAGAAGCTCAACCGGATGGACGGGGTCACGGCCAGCGTCAACTACGCCACCGAGAAGGCGAAGGTCTCCTTCGAGGGCGGTGTCGAGATCGCCGACCTGATCGCCACCGTCGAGGCCACCGGCTACACCGCCGCGCTGCCCAAGCCGCCGGTCACCGACCAGAGCGCCGAGCCGGCCGAGCCGGCCGACGAACTGGCCCCGCTGCGCCAGCGGCTGTTCACCGCGGTGGGGCTCGCGCTGCCGGTGATCGCGATGGCGATGGTGCCGGCCCTCCAGTTCGACAACTGGCAGTGGCTCTCGCTGACCCTCGCCGCGCCGGTCGTCACCTACGCCGCCTGGCCGTTCCACCGTGCGGCGTTCACCAACGCCCGGCACGGCGCCGCGACCATGGACACCCTGGTGTCGCTCGGCACCGCCGCCGCGTTCCTCTGGTCGCTGTGGGCGCTGTTCTTCGGCGACGCCGGGATGCCGGGCATGCGGCACGGCTTCGAGTTCACCATCGCCCGCACCGACGGCTCGTCCAACATCTACCTGGAGGCGGCGGCCGGCGTCACCGCCTTCATCCTGGCCGGCCGCTACTTCGAGGCGCGCTCCAAGCGCACCGCCGGGGCCGCGCTCAAGGCACTGCTGGAACTGGGCGCCAAGGACGTGACGGTGCTGCGCGGCGGCGCCGAGGTGCGCATCCCGATCGCGGACCTCGCCGTGGGCGACCGCTTCGTGGTCCGGCCGGGCGAGAAGATCGCCACCGACGGCGTGGTGGTCGAGGGCGCCTCCGCCGTGGACGCCTCGATGCTGACCGGTGAGTCCGTTCCGGTCGAGGTCGGGGTCGGGGACGGCGTCACCGGCGCCACCGTCAACGCGGGCGGACGCCTGGTGGTCGAGGCCACCCGGGTCGGCGCGGACACCCAGCTGTCCCGGATGGCCAAGCTGGTCGAGGACGCGCAGAACGGCAAGGCCGCCGCGCAGCGCCTCGCGGACCGGATCTCCGCGGTCTTCGTGCCGATCGTGATCACCCTCGCGGTGGCCACCCTCGGCTACTGGCTGGGCACCGGCGAGGGCTGGACCGCCGCCTTCACCGCAGCGGTGGCCGTGCTGATCATCGCCTGCCCGTGCGCCCTCGGCCTGGCCACCCCGACCGCCCTGCTGGTCGGCACCGGCCGCGGCGCCCAGCTGGGCGTCCTGATCAAGGGCCCGGAGGTCCTGGAGTCCACCCGCAAGGTCGACACCATCGTGCTGGACAAGACCGGCACCGTCACCACCGGCCAGATGACCCTGCTCGCGGTGCACACCGCCGAGGGCGTGGCCGAGGCCGAGGTGCTGCGCCTGGCCGGCGCCCTGGAGCACGCCTCCGAGCACCCGATCGCCCGGGCGATCGCCACCGCCGCCGCCAAGGCCGGCGAACTGCCCGCCGTCGAGGGCTTCGAGAACGTCCCGGGCCTCGGTGTGCAGGGCGTGGTGGACGGCCACGCCGTGGTGGCCGGCCGGGAGGCCCTGCTGAACGAGTGGTCGCAGCGGCTGCCCGAGGCGCTGGCCGAGGCCAAGCGCACCGCCGAGGCGGCCGGCCGGACCGCGATCGCGGTCGGCTGGGACGGCGAGGCCCGGGCCGTGCTGGAGGTCGCCGACGCCGTCAAGCCGACCAGCGCCGAGGCGATCGGCAAGCTGCGCGCCCTGGGCCTGACCCCGGTGCTGCTGACCGGCGACAACCGGCTGGTCGCCGAGGCCGTGGCGGCCGAAGTCGGCATCAGGCCGGAGCACGTGATCGCCGAGGTCATGCCGCAGGACAAGGTCGATACCGTCAAGCGGCTGCAGGCCGAGGGCAAGGTCGTGGCGATGGTCGGCGACGGCGTCAACGACGCGGCCGCGCTCGCCCAGGCCGACCTGGGCCTGGCGATGGGCACCGGCACCGACGCCGCGATCGAGGCCGGCGACCTCACCCTGGTGCGCGGCGACCTGCTGGCCGCGGCGGACGCCATCCGGCTCTCCCGCAGGACCCTGAGCACCATCAAGAGCAACCTGTTCTGGGCCTTCGGCTACAACGTCGCCGCCCTGCCGCTGGCCGCGGCCGGCCTGCTCAACCCGATGATCGCGGGGGCCGCGATGGCCTTCTCCTCGGTCTTCGTGGTCGGCAACAGCCTGCGGCTGCGCCGCTTCCGCTGAGCGGCCGGCAGCGAGGGCGCCGAACAGCCGAGCAGCTGCGTGACCGCGTGACCGAGAACCGGAGAACCGGTGGACGCGAACCCGAGCCACTCCCCACCGCCGGGCCGAGGCCCCGGAACCCCCGTCAGGGTTCCGGGGCCTCGGTATGTCCGGCATGTCCGTGCCCGCGGCGCCCGCCCCCGCGGCGTCCGCGGATTCACCCCTCCGGCAGCTCCACCGCCTGCCAGCGGTACGCCGCGTCCTCCTGCCACACCTGCAACTCGCCCTCCACCACCGCCGCCAGGCACAGCCGCCAGTCGTCGCCCATGGCCAGCGCGACCCGGGTGGCCGGGCGCAGCGTCGGCCGCCACCAGCGCGGCCGCCGGGAGGCGCCGCCGGCCGGCAGCCGCAGCCGTACGCCGCCCGCGCCGGCCAGCGCGAGGGTCGGGCCGCCGCGGTGGCCGACCATGGCGAGGCCGAGCGAGGGCTCGCCGTCGCTGATCTCGGTCCCCGCCCCGGCCGCGCCGAGGGTGTGCAGCTGGACCGAGCCGTCCGGCCGCAGCGTGGCGGCCTGCGTCCCGGCGGAGGTGCGGGCCAGCGCTCCGGCGCGCAGCGGGCCGGGCGGGCCCACCGGGAGGGGCCGTCCGGCGGCTCCGGGCCGCCAGCTCAGCACCCGCTCGCGGTGCTCGACCAGCAGCAGCCAGGCGCCGGGCCGTTCCTCCTCGGCGGCGAGCACCCGGTCGGCCGGGCAGCCGGGGTGCTCCTGGCCGGTGAGGGTGCGGCCGGGCGCCCAGCGGTAGGAGCGCAGCGCGCCGCCGGCCGCCGTCCAGACGGTCATCTCCCCGGCCGAACCGGCCGCGCCCGCCAGGCCGTTGACCCCGCGTGCCGCCTCCCACCAGCCGCCCGCCGTACCGACCCACAGGGTGCCGCCGCGGTCCTCGGCGCAGACCACCAGCTCGCCCTGGGGCCCGGCCCAGCCGGCCGTCAACTCGCGGACGGCGGAAGGGCCCTGGCCGGTCGGGAGCCGTCGTCCGAGGTGGCCGGGACCGGCCAGCGCGGTGCCGTCGGCGCCGCCGGTGACCACCAGCGGCCGCCCGGTCGGGTCGGGCAGCACGGCCAGGCCCGCGGTCCGGGCCACCGGCCGGTGGGCGCGCAGCAGTTCACGTCCCCGGGCGGCCCACGGCCCGAGCGGGGAGGGGCGGCGGTCCGGCTCGCGGGCCAGCGGCTCGCAGGCCCAGCGCGCCAACTCCTCGCTGTAGCCCGCCGCCAGCAGCTCGGCGCGGGCCTGCTCGGCGGCCAGCCGGTGGTCCAGCCGGCCGTGGTCGGGCAGCAGCAGGATGCGGGCGAGGGTGCCGACCGCGAACAGGTCCTTGGCGGTGGTCGGGAAACCGCCCACCTGCTCGGCCTCCGGCGGGACGTGCCCGGGGGTGAACACCGCGACGGTCAGGGTGTGGTCCAGCGGGGCGAGGAAGGTCAGGTCGATCAGCTTGACCTGCCCCTGGCCGTCCACCAGGACGTTGGCGGGGGAGATGTCGCGGTGCACCCAGCGCTTGCGGTGCAGTTCGTCGACGATCCGGCAGAGCCGGCTCAGCACCTCGGCCACCGCCGGCGGGCCGCCGCGCTGGCCGCGCGCCCAGGTGTGCAGCGGCGCGCCCTCGACCCAGGGCGAGATCTGGTAGCCGAGCAGCGCGCCACCGGGCGGGGTGCCGGGCCGGTGCGGGGAGGGGCCGAGCAGGAAGCTGGGCACCACCAGGTCGGTGACGCCCAGCCGGTGCGCGTTGTGCGAGACGTCGTCCCAGCGGCCGAGCCAGCGTCGCACCTCGGCCGGGTCGCGCTCCAGCATGATCTTCGCGGCGACCAGCTCCTTGCGCCCGTTGTGCCCGGTGCGCACCGCCCGCCACACCTCGGCCTCGCCGCCCCGGTGGTGGAACTCCAGGAGCTCGTACTGCTCGGGGTCGAACTCCGGCCCGAACCGGAGGCCGGGCACCCAACGCGACTCGGACACACGACCCCCGACGCTTCTGACCGCTGGTGACGCGCCGTCCGCGCGCCGCTGCTGTGCTGTCGTCCTGCTGTTGATGTGATGCCCAGGATAGTGCTCTCTCCTGTTCGTCCGTCCGACCGAGGGCCTATTCTGATGGCGCTCGAGCAACATCACGACATGACGTCAACTCATGATCGCTCCACGCCAGTTGATCATGAGATGGGTGGTGTCCGAACTCAGGGGGACGGTGCATGGCGCTGATAGCGGTGCTGCTGGTCGTGATGGCGCTGGCCGGTGCGGCCGCCGTCGTCCTGGTCCGCCGGCGGGCGTTGGACGCTGCGGCGGTGGCGAAGGCCCTGGCGGCGGCCGCCGAACGGCTCGCCGCCGGGCAGGCCGCCCAGGCCCGCCGCCGCTACGCCCGGCTGGCCCGCCGGCTCGCCGACGCCCCCGAGGAACTGCACCCGCAGCGCGGCCTCGCACTGCTCGGCCAGGCCGAGGCCACCATCCCCACCGGCGACCAGCAGGCCACCCTCGCCCTGCACCGCGAGGCCTACCCGCTGCTCGCCGACCCGGCCCGGCAGCTGCCCCGGTGGAGCCTGCGCCGTCTCGCCGAGGAGCGGATGCGGGCCGCCGACGGCGACCTCGGCCCGCTGTTCGCCTTCCTCCAGGCCACCGCCGCCGGTGCCGAACCCGGCGAGGAGGCCGAGGCCGCCGCCCGTACCGTCGACTGGCTGCAGCGCCGCTGCCGCGACGGCGCCCCCGACCAGCGCGAGGACGTCACCGCTCGCGCCCTCGCCGCCCTGCCCGGCCGGGACTGGCCGGTGCTCGCCCGGGCCGCCCTGCTCAACACCACCGACCGGGCCACCGAGGCCGAGGCCCTGCTCGCCGCCGCGGCCCCCGCCGGAAGCGGAGAACTCTGGTTCCGCTGGGGCGCCCAGCTCTACACCCTGCACCGCGACGAACCCGCCGTCACCGCCTTCGACGAGGCACTGCGCCGCGGCCCCGGCGAGCCCTCCCCGTGGGGGCGCGGCCCGGCCCTGCGCACCGACGGCCTGCTCTTCCGCGGCCTGGCCCGCCAGCGCCTGGGCGCCACCGAGGAGGCCTGGGCCGACCTCGCGGCCGCCACCGGCGAGAGCCCGACCGACCCCCGCCCCCGCTACGCCCTCGGTCGGCTCGCCCTGCTGCTCGGCGCCGACGAGCAGGCCCGGGAGCAGTTCGCCGCCGCCCTGACCGTCCGACCCGACTTCGCCCCGGCCCGGTTCGGCCTCGCCCTGGTCCACGAACGGGCCGAGCGCTTCGCCGAGGCCGCCGCCGACTACCGGGCCGGCCTCGGCGGGGCCCCCGACTGGCGCCCCGCCAGGGTCCGGCTCGGCGCCGCCCTGCTCGCCGCCGGACAGGCCGAGGAGGCCGAACCGGTCCTGCGCGCCGAGGCCGACACCGAACCGGGCACCCGCTGGACCACCATCGCCGCCTTCCACCACGGCCTCGCCCTCGCCCGCACCGACGACCCGGCCGGCGCCCTCGCCCGCTGGGAGGCGCTGGACGACGAGGACCTGAACCCCCGCCGGGCCCTGGCCCGCGACCGGCTCGCCCGCACCCGGCTGGCCGCCGACCCGACGGCCGCCCGCGAACTCTGGCAGCGGGCCGCCGCCGAGCACCCGGCCGCCCCCGGCTACCGCGCCGCGCTGCGCGAGGCCGCCCTGCGCGAGGCCGCCCACCTGCTGGTCACCGGCCGCGACCACGCCGAGCCGCGCCGCCGCGCCGCCGCCGCGCTCGCGCTCGCCGACACCCTGCCCGGCGCCCTCACCCACCGCCAGGCCCGGCTACGCGCCGCCCTCGCCCTGACCGAGGGCGACCCGGAACCGGTCGCCGCCCTGCTCGACGCCGGCAGCGGCCTGCGCGACCGCTACCACCTGGCCGCCGTCGCCCTGCTGGCGGGCCGTCCGGCCCGGACGATCGCCCTGCTCGGCCCGCCCGACCCGGCCGGCGACCCGGCGACCGCCCGGCTGCGCGCCCTGCTCGCCGAACGGGCCGGCAACTGGGCCGCCGCCCTGGACTGGTACCGGCACTTCCTGGCCTCCGGTATGGCGCAGAGCCCGGCGCCGACCGGCGACTGCGCGCTCTGCGACCGCCCCGCCGCCGCCACCTGCGGCGGCTGCGGCCGCGAGGCCTGCGCCGAGCACCAGCACGCCCCCGGGGCCGCCGCCCCGCCCCGCTGCGTCCACTGCGCCGCCCCCGCGTTGCGCGCCGTCCTCGACTGCGCCCGCCGGGCCGGCACCCCCGAGGAAGCCGAACCCGTGCTCGCCCGCTGGGCCGAGGCGTTCGGCGACGGCGCCGCCGGCACGCCCGTCCGCACCGACCTCGCCCTGTTGCGCGCCGAACTCGGCCGACCGGACGAGGCCCTGGCCGGTCTGCCCGAGGACGCCGGGGAGGCCCGCGCCGCCGTGCTGGTCCGCCGGGCCGGTGCCGCCCTCGCCGCCGACCGGCCCGGCCGGGCCGCCGTCGACCTGCGCGAGGCGCTCCGGCTGGCCCCCGGCCAGGAGCGGGCGGCCGGCGCGCTCGTCCTGCTCGCCGAGCACGAGGCCCACCAGGCCGCCCTCGACGGCCGCCACCGGGAGGCCTGGGAGGGCTACCGCGCGCTGCTGCTCGACGACCCGGCCCACCCCCGGCTGCTGCACGCGCTCGGCCTGGCCGGCTACCGGCTCGCGGCCGGCGCCGACACCTGTGACGAGGAGGTCTGGGACTGGACGCTCGGCTGCCTGGTCGCCGCCCTGCACCAGCCCGACCTGTGGGCCGAGTCCGCCCGGATCACCGGCCGCACCGCCGAACCCCAGCGGCTGGCCGCCGCCCGTACCGGGCTGCTCGACCGCCTCCGCGACGACCTGCGCGCCCTGGACCGGGCCGCCGGGCTCAGCGGGGACGAGGTCACCGCCTGGACGCTGCGCCTCGGCATGGAGACCCACTGCGCGGACGCCTTCGCCCAGGAGGACGTCCGGATCACCCTGCCCGGCCGCCCGGCCCGCCGCCTCGCGCTCGGCCCCGCCCTCGACCGGCTGCTCCGCGCCGGGACCGGACCGGCCGGCTGGGCGGAGGCCTTCGAGCAGGCCGTCCGGCCCTGGCGGCGGCCCGTCGGCCCCGGCGCGCCCGCGCCCGTCCGGGCCCTCGGCCTGTTCGGGGAGCTCGGGCCGCAGCGCTACCTCCAGCTCCAGGGCCGGCAGGCCGCCGCCGTCGCCGCGCTGGACGCGGTGCCCGAGCAGCGGCGCGGCGAGGACTGGCAGGCGCTGCTCGGCGAGTCCCTGGTCAGCCAGGCCCGCGAGCACCACCGCAACCAGGACTGGCGCGAGGCCCTGGAGAGCCTCACCCGCGCCCGCTCCGTCCCCGGCGCCCGGCTGCCCGCCGACGCCGCCGCGATCGCCGCCGAGTCCGGCGTCCGGGCCGCCCGCGCCCTGCTCAAGAACAGCCTGGACGACCAGGCCGGCGCCGCCGAACTCCTGGAGAAGGCACTGGCGTTGGCGCCCGACGACCCGGAGGTGCGGGGCGACCTCGGCGCCACCTACGCCCAGTGGGCACGCAAGATCAACAATGAGGACAAGGACTACCCCCGCGCCCTCGCCCTGCTGGAGAAGAGCATGGAGCTGGCCCCGGGCGACCCGACCGCCCGGCACTTCCTGGAGGCCGCCCTCGGCAACCGGGCCGGCCAGCTCAGCCGTCCCGACGCGACCGACGCGGAACTGGAGGAGGCCGCCGAGGCCTGGCGGGCGCTGATCGAACTCAACCCCGACCCGGACCACCGGCTCGGCCTCGCCTTCGTGCTGCGCCACCTCGCCCGCTCGGCCGCCTTCGCCGACGACCGCCGCCGGGCCGTCGAGCGGATGGCCGAGGCGCTGCGCGCCGACCCGGAGTGGGAAGGCGCGGTCGACCAGGAGGCCCCGCGCCGGGTCTCGGTGATGCTCGCCAACCACGTGGTGGACGCCATGCAGGACCAGCCGTTCACCGCCCAGGCGGCGATGCTCCAGAAGGCCAGGTCCTACGACGACTCGGCCGACATCCGCCGGCTGATGGTCAGCGTCTGGCGCGGCGAGGCGATCGGCCACTACGAGGCCCGCCGCTACCCCGAGGCGGTCCGGCTGCTGGAGGAGGCCCTCGGCCTGTCCCGCAGCCCGGAGGACACCGGCAAGCTGCACCGCGAACTCGGCATCGTCTACGGCTCGTACGCCGTCCAGCGGGCCAACGCCCGGCAGCTGCGCGAGGCCCGCGACCTGGCCCGCAAGGCCGTCGAGCACAGCCCGGACGACGTCGAGCTGCGGACCATGCAGAGGCGGATCAACTCGCTCTACTGACGGCAACCGCACGGCAGTCGGCGTCGTCCTAGACCGTACGCCGCGGTCGCGCCGCCACCCGAGTCATCAGAGCCACCCGAGTCATCAGAGCCGCCAGAGCCACCCGAGCAGTCCGAGCCACCCGAGCAGTCCCGCCACCGTGAGGAGAGAGACCGCCCGCCATGCCACTGCACGAACCGTCGCCGTACGAGGTCCTGGGCATCCCGCTCACGGCCGGCGTGCGCGAGATCAACCTCGCCGTCGGACCGGCGATGCGGGCCGGCCGGTACAGCCGCCAGCAGATCCAGGAGGCCGCCGCGCTGCTGCGCAACCCGGACCGGCGCCTGGAGGCGGACCTCCAGCAGCCCCTCCCGCCGGAGCCGGTCGACCAGGCCGCCGAGCTGCTCGCCCCGGCCCTCGCCGAACCGCTGCTGGTGATCGAGCGCCCGCCGCTGCCGCCCACCGCCCTGGCCGTCCTCCACCGGGCCGAGCTGGCCGCCGACTTCGCCGAGCCCGCCCCCGGCGGCGCCGACCCCGAACCGCCCGTGCCCGCCCGCTACGCGGCGGACCTGTCCGTGCTGCCGCAGATCGAGGTACCCGAATGACCGACGCACCCGCCGACGCGCCCACCGGAGCACCCGCCGAGGCGCCCGGCGCCGCCCTGCCCGACGGCCACCGGCCGCTGGAGGTCCCGCCCGGCGTCGAGGAGGTCGATCTGGAGCAGGCCTTCGGCCGGCTGCTCTTCCGGGCCTCCCTGCTGGGCAGCAAGCTGACCGAGCAGAAGCAGGCCGCCCGGGCCGAACAGCGCGAACTGCTGGGCATCCTGGTCGAGGTGGACGACGCGCTCGCCGCCCTCGGCCTGGACCGCGAGCTGGTGGCGCTCGGCCGCGGCGCCGGCCTGGAGGCCACCCGGCGGCGGCTGCTCGGGCAGCTCGCCAAGGCCAAGGTGCGGCCGATGCGGCTGGAGGGCATGACGGCCGACCCGGACCTGACCGAGATCGTGGGCACCGAGGCCCGGTCCGGGGTGGCGCCGGAGACGGTGGTGCGGACGGTGGTGACCGGGTTCTTCTGGGGGGACGAGGTGCTGCGCCGGGCCCAGGTGGTGGTCGCCGCACCGGAGCCGGACCCGCAGCCGGATCCCCGGGTGCCGGCGACGGACCACGCCCTGTCGGAGCCCGCGGGCCCCGCACCGACGACGCCCGGACCCGTCGGACCCGTCGAGGCCGAGGCCGCCGGCCCCGGGACTCCGGCGGCGCCCGAGGCACCGGGGGCACCCGAGCCGCCCGGGCCCGTCGAGGACGAGCCGTCCGCCGCCGTCACCGCCGCCGTCACCGCCGTCGCCGCGCCGGTCGTCCGCGCCCAGCCCAAGGCGGTCCCGCCCCGCGCCCGGCGCCGGGGCAAGGCCGTGGCCAAGCAGGCCAAGCGCAAGAAGTAGCCAGGACCACGAGGGGCAAGAGGGGAACGACATGTACCGCACACTCGGCATCGACCTGGGCACCACCAACTCGGTGGTCGCCCACCTGCGCCGGGGCGAGCCGGAGATCATCTTCAACCGGCAGAACCAGGAGGCCACGCCCTCCGTGGTCGGCAGCGGCCGCAAGGGCGAGCTGCTGGTGGGCTCCACCGCGCGCAGCCGGATCGCCATCGACGGCGCCAACGTGATCCGCTCGGTCAAGCGCTTCATGGGCCGCAAGTTCAAGGACCCGCAGGTCCAGGCAGCCCTGAAGGAGGTGGACTACAAGGTCACCGCGGGCACCGACGGCGACGTCAACGTCTGGTTCAACGGCCGCTCGTACACCCCGATCGAGATCTCCGCGATCATCCTGCACCGCCTCAAGGAGGACGCCGAGCAGCGCTTCGGCGAGCCCTTCCCCCGGGCCGTCATCACCGTCCCCGCGTACTTCGGCGAGCGGCAGGTCGCGGCCACCCAGGAGGCGGGCCGGATGGCCGGCCTGCACGTGCTGCGGATCATCAACGAGCCGACCGCCGCGGCCCTCGCGTACGGCATCACCTCCGAGGCGGGCGACGAGGGCAGGACCGTCCTGGTCTACGACCTGGGCGGCGGCACCTTCGACATCTCGATCCTGCTGCTGGTGCCCGGCTCGGTCTCGGTGCTCGGCATCGAGGGCGACAACCTGCTCGGCGGCGACGACTTCGACCGCGGGATCACCACCGCGCTGCTGGAGGACATCCGCGAGGAGTACGGCTCGGAGTACCAGCCGGACCTGCGCGACCGTCCCAAGATCGCCGCCACCGCCGAGACCATCAAGATCGAGCTCTCCAACCAGGAGTCCTCCGAGGTCATCCTGCCGGGCCTGGGCGCCGGGCAGCTGGTGCTGGAGACGGAGTTCGAGCGGGCCCGCTTCGAGGAACTGATCGAGGGCCGGATCGAGCGCACCATCGAGCTGACCCACAAGGCCATCATGCAGGCCAACCTGACCGTCGGGGACATCGACGAGGTGGTGCTGGTCGGCGGCTCGACCGCGATCCCGCTGGTCGCCCGCCGGCTCGGCGAGGTCTTCGGCCCCCGCCGGATCCGGCGCGGCGTCAACCCGATGCAGTGCGTGGCGCTCGGCGCGGCCGTGCAGTCCGCGCTGGTCGGCGAGGTGGAGTGCCCCGAGTGCCGGGCCCCCGGCGACCTGTCCGCCTCCAACTGCGCCAACTGCGCCACCACCCTGCTCGGCGGCGCCCGGGTCTCCTGCCCGACCTGCCACATCCCGGTCGACGCCGAGGCCGCCGCCTGCCCCAAGTGCGAGCAGGCGCTGGACGGTTCGGGCGGTGGCGCGGCGATCCCGCGGCAGACCGGCACCACCGCCGTGGTGCACGGCGGCAACTGCCCGCGCTGCGGCACCCCGGCCGCCCCCGGCGTCACGGCCTGCGAACTGTGCGGCGAGCCGCTCAACTCGGCCGCCCCCGGCCACACCAAGGTGGCCACCACCGCCGCCGAGGACGTCGGTCTGCGCTGCGCCTCCTGCGGCGTGGTCAACCCGCCCGGCTGCGAGGTCTGCCCGGGCTGCGGCGAGCTGGCGCAGGTCACCAACCCGTTCGACATCACGCCGAAGAACCTCGGCATCGAGCTGAACGACGGCCGGCTCGCCGTCATCATCCCCAAGAACACCAGCTACCCGACGAGTTCGCCGGTCAGCCGGGAGTTCGTGGTCTCCGGCAGCGGCCGGCAGCGGCTGGAGGTCGCGGTCTACGAGGGCGAGCACGAGATCGCCCAGCAGAACGAGCTGATCGGCCACCTCACCCTGCGGCTGCCCGAGGGCCTGGGCGGCCGCACCCCGGTGGAGGTCTCCTTCGGCCTCGACCGGGACCGCACCATCACCCTGTCGGTGCGGATCCAGGGCGGCGCCGAGAAGACCGTCAAGCTGGAGCGGGTCACCCTCGACCCCGAGCTGAAGGTGCAGGTCGAGGAGCAGCAGCGGCAGATCGAGACCTTCACCGACCGCTGGGGCGGCGAGCTGACCGAGGCCGAGATGCGCGAGGCCCAGCGGCTGATGGACACCCTCGACGACCTGGCGGCCGGGCAGACCCGCGGCCAGTCCGTGGACGCCGCGCTGGAGCGGGCCCAGCAGCAGCTCAAGGCGCAGCGCTGGGTGCGCGGCTCCGAGGCGTACCTGAGCCTGTTCATCCACTACTGCGAGAAGCACCTCGACCCGAGCGACCTGGACCGGCTGCGGTCGGTGGCCGCCGAGCTGCGGCTGCGCCGGGAGGCCGCCGACTGGGAGGGCGCGGTGCGCGCGGCCCAGAAGGCGGACGAGCTGTGCGACGCGCTCGGGCACACCATGCGGATGCTCACCATGTGCAACGTCTACGTGACCCAGAACATGGTCTCGCCCGCGCTGGCCCAGCTGATCATGGCCGAGCTGCGCGGGCTGGACGCGGCCGTGGAGGCGCCCAACATGGCGGACGTCAACACCCACATGTCGAACCTGCTGGCCCTGTACGCGCAGGCGCAGCGGGAGCTGGGCAGCGAGCCGGCCCAGGAGTCGCTCGGCCCGGTCCGGCCGGAGGAGGCGGGGCCGCGATGAGCGCCGTGGACGACGTGGAGGCCGCGGAGGCCGTGGTGGTTTCGCAGGGCTCGCAGGCCCCGGAGGCGCCCGAGGTGCCCTGCCCGCTGTGCAGGGTGCCCGCGGACCCGGGGACCCTGCGCTGCCCGTCCTGCCGGGAGGACCTGTCCGTGCTGTTCAGGCTGCGTTACGCCGGACGGATCGACTACAACCGGGCGCTTCAGGCCCTGACGGCCGGTGACGGGGCGCTCGCGCTCGGGCTGCTGCACCGTGCGGTGGCCGCCGAGCCGGGGCTGCGTCCGGCCCGGGAGCTGCTGGAATCACTGAGCGTCGCCGGTCCGGCGGCCCCGGCGCCGGGGGGCCGGGAGGACGGTCGGGAGGGCGACACTCCCTAGGACGGGTCAATCCCGCGTGCGGTGGACCGGATCGCTTGTGATCGTAAGCGAGTGTGATCGTCACACTTCGAACCGCCCTGCTCACAAGGAGCGACGCAATGCGTATGCGTAACACCCTCGCCGCCACCGCCCTGACCGCGGCGGCGGTCCTCGCCGGAACCGGGACCGCCTTCGCCGGCAGCGCCACCGCCAACGGTGCCGCCATCGGCTCGCCCGGCATCCTGTCCGGCAACGTGATCCAGGTCCCGATCAACCTGGAGGCCAACGTCTGCGGGAACTCGATCGACATCATCGGGCTCCTCAACCCGGCGTTCGGCAACATCTGCGTCAACCAGTGACCCCGCGCGCCGGGGCCGTCCGTCGAGAGCGACGGGCGGCCCCGGCGCCGTGTCGGTACCCCCGTTCGGGGGTGGCGGTGCGGGGCGCCGGACCGCGACCATGGTCCCTGTCCCGCACCGCCGTCCCCAGGAGCCAGCCCGTGCCGACCACGCCGATCCCGCGCAGCTACGCCTCCGGCACCTCGGACGTCCCGCTGCTCGGCGACACCATCGGGGAGAACCTCGACCGCGCGGTGCGCGCCTTCCCGGACCGCGACGCCCTGGTCGACCGGGCCACCGCCCGCCGCTGGACGTACGCCGAACTCGCCGCCGACGTCGACGCGTTGGCGCTCGGCCTGCTGGAGCTCGGGATCGCCAAGGGCGACCGGGTCGGCATCTGGGCCCCCAACTGTGCGGAGTGGACGCTCACCCAGTACGCCACCGCCAAGCTCGGCGCGATCCTGGTCACGGTCAACCCGGCCTACCGCGCCCACGAGTTGGAATACGTGCTGAACCAGGCCGGGATCCGGCTGCTGGTCGCCGCCGAGCGCTTCAAGACCTCCGACTACGCCGGGATGATCGAGGAAGTCCGGCCCCGCTGCCCCGGGTTGGAGCGCGTCCTGCTGCTGGGCAGCTCCGACTGGGACGCCACGACCGCCGCCGGCAGGCGGGCCGACCCGGCCCGACTCGCCGAGCGCCAGGCCGAGTTGTCGCCCGACGACCCGATCAACATCCAGTACACCTCCGGGACGACCGGCTTCCCCAAGGGCGCGACCCTCTCGCACCACAACATCCTCAACAACGGCTACTTCGTGGGCGAGCTGCTGGACTACACCGAGCAGGACCGGATCTGCATCCCGGTGCCCTTCTACCACTGCTTCGGCATGGTGATGGGCAACCTGGCGGCCACCTCGCACGGTGCCTGCGCGGTCATCCCGGCCCCCTCCTTCGAGCCCGGCGCCACCCTGGCCGCCGTCGCCGCCGAGCGCTGCACCTCGCTGTACGGCGTACCGACCATGTTCATCGCCGAACTGGCCGACCCGGACTTCGACCGCTACGACCTCGGCAGCCTGCGCACCGGCATCATGGCCGGCTCGCCCTGCCCCAGCGAGGTGATGAAGGAGGTCATCGGGCGGATGGGCATGACGCAGGTCTCCATCTGCTACGGCATGACCGAGACCTCGCCGGTCTCCACCCAGACCCGGGTCGACGACCCGGTCGAGCGGCGGGTCGCCACGGTGGGCCGGGTCGGCCCGCACCTGGAGGTCAAGGTCGTCGACCCGGCCACCGGCCGGACCGTCCCGCGCGGCGAACCCGGCGAACTGTGCACCCGCGGCTATTCCGTGATGCTCGGCTACTGGGGCGAGCCCGAGCGCACCGCCGAGGCCGTCGACGCCGCCCGCTGGATGCACACCGGGGACCTCGCGGTGATGGACGAGGACGGCTACCTCGCCATCACCGGCCGGATCAAGGACATGGTGATCCGCGGCGGCGAGAACCTCTACCCGCGCGAGATCGAGGAGTTCCTCCACACCCACCCGGACGTCCTCGACGTCCAGGTGATCGGCGTCCCCGACGCCAGGTACGGCGAGGAGCTGATGGCCTGGATCCGGATGCGGGAGGGCGCCGAGCCGCTCACCGCCGATACCGTCCGCGCGTACTGCGCCGGCCGGCTCGCCCACTTCAAGATCCCGCGCTACGTGCACGTGGTCGAGGAGTTCCCGATGACGGTCACCGGGAAGATCCGCAAGGTCGAGATGCGGGCGCAGGCGCAGCGGATCCTGGGGCTCTGACAGCCCCTCGGGCCCTGCCGGCCCCCCGGGCCGGACCGGGTTCGCCCGTTCGGCCCTCGCCCCCGGTGCGTCCGGGGAGCGCGGTGGCCCGCCCGGCGGGAGAGTGTGATCATGCCCCTCGACGTCACAGTGGAACGCCTGATCCCCCTCCCGCCCGCCACGGTCGCCGCCTACGCGATGGACTGGCGCCACGACTGCGCGTGGACCCGGGGCATCCGCGACGCCACCCTCACCCGGGAGGCCGACGGCGGCGGCTTCGGCGTGGGCGCGGAGGTCACCCGGACCGCGCACTTCCTGGGCAGGTCCTTCTCGTACGTGCTGCGGGTGACGCGCCACGACCCGCCGACGGTGCTCGACATGGCCTCCGTCGCCGGGCCGATGCCGATGCGGGTCACCTACACCTTCGAGCCCACCCTGAACGGCACCTTCGCCCGCATCCGCGTCCGCGGCGGCTTTCGGCTGGCCGGTCCGCTGGCGTCCCGCCGGGTCCGGGCCGCGCTGACGGCGGACCTGCGCGCCCTGGAGGACCGGCTCGGCCGCTGACCGCCGCTCCCCGGGGCGGGCCGCCTTCCCACCGGCGCGCCCGGGCGGCCCCCGGTGCTCGTCCGCGGTCCGTCCGGCGCCCGCCGTTTCCCTCCCTCCGGTAGGGTGCGCCGACGTCGGAGCCGGAGCGGGAGGGGTGCGGGGCATGAGTTCGTCGCCGACGGCGGCAGGACCGGGGGAGCTGCGGCGGCACCTGGGGGTGTTCGACGCCGTGGTGATCGGGCTGGGCTCGATGATCGGCGCGGGCGTCTTCGCCGCGCTGGCGCCCGCCGCCGTGGCCGCCGGCTCGGGGCTGCTGGTCGGGCTGGCGCTGGCCGGTGCGGTGGCGTACTGCAACGCGACCTCCTCGGCCCGGCTGGCCGCCCGCTACCCGCGGTCCGGCGGCACCTACGTCTACGGCCGGGAGCGGCTCGGCGACTTCTGGGGGTACCTGGCCGGCTGGGGCTTCGTGGTCGGCAAGACCGCCTCCTGCGCCGCGATGGCCCTCACCGTCGGTTCCTACGCCTGGCCGGCCCAGTCCCACGCCGTCGCGGTCGCCGCCGTGGTGGCGCTGACCGCCGTCGACTACGTCGGCGTGCAGAAGGCCGCCCGGCTGACCAGGGCGATCGTGGCCGTCGTCCTGGCGGTGCTGGCCGCCGTCGTCACCGCCTGTCTGACGAGCGGTGAGGCCGACACCGGCCGCTGGGCCCCCGGTGCGGACGCGGGCCTCCACGGCGTGCTCCAGGCCGCCGGCCTGCTGTTCTTCGCCTTCGCCGGGTACGCCCGGATCGCCACCCTCGGCGAGGAGGTCCGCGACCCGCGGCGCACCATCCCCAGGGCGGTCCCGCTGGCCCTCGGCATCGCCCTGGTGGTCTACGCCGCCGTGGCCCTCGCCGTCCTGGCCGTCCTCGGCCCCGACCGGCTCGCCCACAGTGCCGCGCCGCTGGCCGACGCCGTACGGGCCGCCGGAGCACCGGCCCTCGCCCCGGTGGTGCGGGCCGGTGCGGCGGTCGCCGCCCTCGGGTCGCTGCTCGCCCTGATCCTCGGCGTCTCCCGCACCACCCTGGCGATGGCCCGGGACCGCCACCTCCCGCACGCCCTGGCCGCCGTCCACCCCCGCTTCGGCGTCCCGCACCGCGCCGAACTGACCGTCGGCGCGGTGGTCGCGGTGGCCGCCGCCCTCGGCGACGTCCGCGGCGCGATCGGCTTCTCCTCCTTCGGCGTCCTCGCGTACTACGCCGTCGCCAACGCCGCCGCCTGGACCCTCACCCCCGCCGAGGGCCGCCCCCCGCGCGCCGTCCCCGTCCTCGGCCTCGTCGGCTGCCTCGCCCTCGCCTTCGCCCTCCCCGCCGCGTCCGTCCTCCAGGGCGCCGCCGTCCTCGCCCTCGGCGCCGCCGCCTACCTCGTCCGCAAGGCCCTCGCCCGGGCCTGAGCCCGGGGAACCGGAGAACCGCCGAACGCCGACGGCCGGCGAGGGCTGCCGCCCTGCGCCGGCCGTCGAGGTACGTCCGGGTTACCGCGCGCCCCATTCACGGTCGGTCGGCACGATCTCGCGGCCGAGCGGCATCAGCGAGATCGGGATCATCTTCAGGTTGGCCCACCCGAAGGGGATGCCGATGACCGACAGGAACAGCGGAATGCTGGTGATCAGGTGCCCGAGCGCCAGCCACCACCCGGCGAAGACCAGCCAGATGACGTTCCCCACGCAGGACGCCGGCCCGGCGTCCGGCCGTTCCACCGCCGTGCGCCCGAACGGCCACAGGATGAAGCCGGCGATCCGGAAGGAGGCGATGCCGAACGGGATGGTGACCACGAGCACGCAGCAGATGATTCCGGCGAGCGTGTAGGCAAGTGCCATCCAAATGCCACAGAAAAGCAACCAGATGACGTTGAGGATGAGCTTTATCGCCTTCATGGTCGGTACCTTCTCACGCGTGGTGGCTTGCGGCTACGACCGTGCCATGCCCGTGGGCGGCCGTGTCCACGCCCCTAGGGGACGTTCCTCAGGGGTCGGTCGGGGTCGCGCGGACCGTCCGATCCGCTGCCGCCGCCACCACCCGCCGTAGGCCGGCGGGTTCGCAGGACTCCCCGCGTGGTCCTGCGTCGCGGTGACGGGGCAGCGGTGCGGTGGGGTGGGTCAGTCGCCCGGAACGGTTCCCTCCTCGAAGCGGAGGTAGCGCTCGACGGACCGGCTCAGGACTTCGTTGCCGTGGCAGGTGACGGCCCGGTCCCACCAGGCGCCGTAGATCCGCTCGAAACGGTAGCCGGCGAGCAGGTCCGCTGCCGCGCGGACCGCCTGCGGGCGCTCCGGGATGTGGTTGGCGTAGCTGTACATGAGGGTCACCCACCGGCTGTCCGGGCAGACGTTGACGACATCGCCGGTGAACAGCGCCCCGTCGCCGGCGCTCCAGTGCAGCACCGCGCTGCCCGGGAAGTGCACGCCCGGGTTGATCAGGGTCACCTCGTCGGTGAGCTGGAGTGTGCGCCCGCTCCAGAACCGCACGGCCGGGTCCGGCCGGCCCAGCCACTGCCGGTCGGCCTCGTGCAGATGGACCGGTGCGTCGAAGGCGTGTGCCCACTCCACCATCGCGGAGTAGAAGTGCGGGTGGCTGATCGCGATGTGGTCGATGCCGCCGAGCTCCTCGACGGCGCGCACCATCGCGTCGTCGAGGTACGGCACGCAGTCCCACAGCACGTTCCCGGCGGCGGTGCGCAGCAGCAGGGCCCGCTGGCCGATGGCGAACTCCGGGGTGACCCCCACGCCGAGCACACCGGGCCCCTGCTCCTCGAAGCGGCCGGTGTGGCCCTCCTCCCGCAGGCCCGCCAGTGTCGTCCACTGCTGGCCGTCCCGGCCCACGTACTGGCGTTCGTCCAGACAGACCGGACAGTCCGGACGCGCGGCGGCGTACTGGGTGCCGCAGGTGCGGCAGATCGGACGCGTCGGGGCGGTGGTGTCAGCCACGGCCGCCTCCGACGAGTTCGTCGAGGACGTACGGGCGGCTCGGCAGCCAGCCCAGTTCCTCGACGGCGCGCCGTCCCGACACCACCTGGTTCAGGCCGAGGGCCTCGGCGAACGGGCCGCCCACGACCTCGGCGGCCTGCTCCACCGGCCAGGGCTCGGCCCGGCCGGTGCCGCCCGCGGCGATGTCGGCGGCTGCGGCGAGTGCGGCGACCGGCACCGCTTCGTGCGCCACGCCGTGCAGCACGCTGCCCGCGTCGGCCTTGGTCACCGCCAGCCCGAAGAGTTCGGCGAGGTCGTCCACGTGCACCATGGGCCAGCGGGTCGCGGCCGAGCCGACGTACCGGCCGGTGCCGTGCTCGCGTGCCCAGCCGGTCATCAGGCCGGGGATACCGCCGCCGTGGCCGTACACGATGCCGGGCCGCAGGACGACGGCGCGCACGTCGTCCCCGGCGGCGGCCAGCACGCGCTGCTCGATCCGCGGGCGGTAACCGACGATGGCGATGGCGTCGGTCGGCGCGTCCTCGGTCAGGGGGGTGTCCCCGGTGGCGCCGAGCACCCACACGCCACTGGTGTAGACGAACGCCCGGTTCGTGCCGCGCAGCGGTGCGAGCAGCGCCTCGAGGGCGGCGGTGTCCACCGACTCGTCGCCGGTCGGGGTGGCGAGGTTCACCACCGCGTCCACGTCGTCCGTCACCGCCGCGCGCAGTGACGCCGGGTCGGTCAGGTCGCCGACCCGTACCGGCACGTCCGGGTGCAGCGCGGCCGCGTCCTTGACCAGGGGCACCACGTCGTGGCCCTCCAGCGTCAGACGGGACACCACCGCGGAGCCGATGTAGCCGGTGGCACCGAGTACCAGAACCTTCATGAATCCTCCCAGCAGACGTTCTTCGAACACGACAACCGTAGGAACCGCGCCGGCACCCGCGGATCCGTCGGATGACCGGGGCGCGTACCGGCGTTCACCCGCAAGGGGACCGTCGGGCGACCGGGTCGACCGGACCGACGGGCGAGGAGCTGACGGGGGGCGGGCGGAGGTCAGACCAGGTCGAGCGCTCCCAGGGCGGCCCGCGATGTCACGCCGAGCTTCGGGTAGGCGTTGGACAGGTGGTAGCCGACCGTGCGCGGGCTCAGGAACAGGCGCGCGCCGATGTCCCGGTTGCTCAGGCCGGTTGCCGCGAGCCGAACCACCCGCAGCTCCTGCGCGGTCAGCCGGTCCACGGGAGCCGCGCCCGCCGCCGACGCGGCCGGGGCGACACCGGCGGCCCGCAACTCCGTGCGGGCCCGGTTCGCCCACGCGGCGGCCGACATCCGCTCGAACGACTCCAACGCCACGGTCAGCGCCTCCCGGGCGTCAGCCCGACGCTTCGCCCGGCGCAGCCATTCCCCGTACAGCAACCGGGTGCGCGCCTCCTCGAACGGGCGGCCGTCCCCGTCGTGGGCGGCGAGCGCCCGCTGGTAGAACTCCTCCGCGGTTGCGGCGTCGGCGGTGAGCAGGGCGCGGCAGCGCAGCTCCACCGCCCTCGCCCAGGCGGTTCCGGTGGCCCCGGTCCAGCGCGCGAAACCCTCGGCGGCCGGCCCGGCCTCGATGGGCCGCTCCGCGCGCACGGCGGCCTCCACCTGGTCGGGCAGGCTGTGCACGGAGACCATGAGGTGCCGGTGCGGGCCCCCTGTCAGGGCGGCGAAGTGTTGCAGCGCCCGGTCGTAGCGTCCGAGCCCGAGGTCGAGCAGACCGTGTGCCCTGGTCAGCCAGAACGGGGACGGTACGACCTCGGGGCACAGGTCCGGTCCCGGTCGGCCGGCGGAGCCGCGGCCGAGCAGGTCCCCGCCCTCCGGGCCGTCGGTTCCCTCCGGCCCCTGCGCGGCGCCCGGCTCCGTCCCGTCGAGCGCGGCCAGCACCGCCAGGACACCGCTGAGCATCGTGGCGAGATGGCGCTGACCGGTGTCGCCGGCGATCTCCAGACCCTCGACCGCCGTCGTGCGGGCGTCCCGGTGCCGTCCCAGGAACAGCCGCAGCCGCGCCAGCCGCAGCAGCACCCGCGGCAGCACCCCGACGGCACCCTCCACCCGGCACTCCCGCTCCAGGGCCACGGCCTCGTCGTGCACCGTGCGGTACTCGCCGAGCAGCATGTCCCAGCCGTGCAGCCGCACCTGATCGGTCAGGCTGCGCTTGTGCCGGGTCCGCGCGACGTACCGGGCGAACTCCCGTACCGCCGTCGCCCCGTCCACCAGATCACCCGCCAGCATGTCGAGGACCCCGGCCGCACCCCGGTGCACGGGATGCTCACCGAAGTCGAGACCGGCCACCCGCGCGCGGGTGGCCCGGGCCGCCGCGACCGGGTCCGGCGCCTCCCAGGCCATCGCGGTGGACTCGAACAGCAGCGACGCCCCCATGGCGGGACGGTCCGCCGTCACCTCGGAAGCCGCCTCGACGAGCAGCAGCCGCGCCGACTCCGCACGGCCCTGCTCGTGTTCGAGCGCCGCCCGGACGCTGGCGAGCCGGGCGACCGCCGGTGGACTGCTCACCGGCCCCGCCTCGTCGGCGAGCATCCCCGCGAGTTCCACCTGTCCCGCCTCGGCCGCGGCGGCGGCCGCGGCGGCCAGCCGCAGCGACCGGGCCTCCTGGTCCCCCGTCAGCCGTGCGGCCCGCCGATAGGCGGCGGCGACCGCCGCCCGTCCGCCCCGCGAGCGGAACAGCTCGGCGCTGCGCTCCAGTTCGGCGGCGACCTCGTCGTCGTAGCCGACGGTCGCCGCGGCCAGATGCCAGGCCCGGCGGCCCATGTCGTCGGCGGCCGGTGCCGCTTCGGCGAGCGCCCGGTGCGCGGCCGTCCGTTCGGCCAGCACCGCACCTTGGTACGCGGCGGCGCGCGCCAGCGGATGCCGGAACACCAGTCGGCGTCCGGACACCCTCACCAGGTCCGCCGCCTCCGCCGGCCCGAGGTCGCCGGCGGCCGCGCCCACCCGTTCCCCTGCCGCCACCAGCAGCGCCACGTCGCCGGTGTCGTCGGCCGCGGCGATCGTCAGCAGTAGACGGGTCGGCGCGGGCAGGGCCCGAATCCGCTCGTCGAAGATCCGCCGCACCCGCCACGAGGCCGGCAACACGGCGATCTCCCGTGCGTCCAGCGGTTCGCTCCCGTCCCGCTGGGCCGCCGTCAGGGCCCCCACGAGCTCCACCATGGCCAGCGGATTGCCCTGCGCGAGCCCGAGAATGCGGCTGCTCACGGCGGCATGCAGCTCGGGCGCCCGGTCCGCGAGCAGCGCCGCCCCCTCCTCGTCGGTCAACGGACCCAGGTGCAGCACCGGCAGTCCCGGCGCGCCGTCGAAGGCCGCCGGATCGTCGTGCGCTGCGACCACCATGGCCACCCGCCCCCTGCCGAGCCGGCGGGCGGCGAACAGCAGGGCGTCCACGGTCTCCAGGTCGAGCCAGTGCGCGTCGTCCACCAGGACCACGACCGGACGTTCCTCGGCGAGCCCGTCCAGCAGGCCCAGCGTCGCGGCCCCGACCAGGAAGCGGTCCCCGGCGGGCACGTCGTCCGGTGTGATCGCCCCGCGCAGCGCCGTCGACTGCCGCTCCGTCAGGCTCGGGGCCAGGTCCAGGGTGCCCTGGAGGAGCACCTGAAGACCGGCGTACGGCAGCGAGGCCTCCGACTGGACACCCGTACACCGCAACAGCCGGGCTCCGGCTGCCGCCGCCACGCAGGCGCACCGGTCGAGGAGTGCCGTCTTGCCCGACCCCGACTCACCGAGGAGCACCACGGCCCCGCCCCGGCTCTCCCGGGCTCCACTCAAGAGCCCGTCGAGCACTTCCTGTTCGTGCTGCCGGCCGCTGAGACCGGCGGGCCTCCGATCGGCGCTGCCTGCCCGGACCACGTCGGTCATCTGATGCTGTCCCCTCCTCCGGTCAGCGTGGCTGACGATGTCATCGGTTCAACCGTCGCGCATCCGCACCGCCGGGCTGCCGTTCGGGAAGGCCCGGTTCGCCGGAACGCTGCCGCGTACTGGCCGGGGCGGTCCCGGCCGGGTTTCCCCGATCCGGCGGCCGTACCGCCGAGCAGCAGCTTCACGGCTGCCGTCAGGATTCCCCGGGCTCTCCGTGGATTCCGCCCTCGGCCGAGGGGGCGTCCTCCGTGGTCTTGCTGTAGCCGAGGGACTCGACGATCAAGCCGTCCCGTACGAGCGTGAGGCTCACGCCGCGGACCGAGTCGACGGGTCCGTCGTGGAAGTGGCACCGCCAGCGGACCGTTGCCCGTTCACCGGTGACGACGACGGCCTCCGGCTCGAACTGGATCGTGCGGTCATCGGCGAGTGCCCGGCAGAACTCCAGGCACTCGGCGCGGCCCTCGTAGCGGGCTCCGTCGGGAGCCGGCTCCCTCGCCTCCATGACGCAGTCGTCGGCGATCAGGTCGGCGAGCAAGGAGGCGTCATGCTCGATGAAGGCGCGGTTGAAGCAGTGGATCACCTCGGCCGTGGTACGGAACGTCAATGCCGCAACTCCTCGGAAGTGGAACGATCGGTCTGCCGTGGCTCGGGTGCGTGCGCGCGCGGTGCACGGGGTACCGGTAGGGGTGCCGCAGCGCCCACGGACCACGCGCGGCGGTTCCGGCCGCCGTCGATCTTCCAACCCCCCACCGCGCCCATCAAGGTCGAAGATCAGTAAGATCCGATAACCGAGGCTTATGACGGGGGTCGGCACGGGTGGAAGTACGCGACATCGAGATCTTCCTGACGTTGGCGGAGGAGCTGCACTTCGGCAGGGCGGCCGCCCGGTTGCACCTCACGCAGGCTCGCGTCAGCCAGGTGATCGGACGTCAGGAGCGACAACTGGGCGGCCTGCTGTTCGACCGTTCCAACCGCCGCCAGATTCGCCTGACCCCGCTCGGCGAGCAGCTCCGCAGCGACCTGCGGCCGGTCTACGCGAACCTGCGCGACAGCCTCGAACGCGCCCGGATGGCGACCCGCGGCAAGACCGCACGCCTGCGCGTCGGCATGATGCCGTTCAACGTGCCCGACATGTACCCCTACTGGGAGACCTTCCGCTCCCGTCATCCCCAGTGGGAACTGCAGCTGCGCCGGGCGCCCTACCTCGACCCGTTCGCCAGGCTGCGCGAGGGCGACATGGACGTCTTCCTCACCTGGCTGCCGGTCGACGAGCCCGATCTCACCGTCGGGCCCATCCTGTTCCGCGACCCCCGCGTCCTGGCCGTCGCCGCAGGCCACGAACTCGCCGAACGGCACTCCGTCCCGTTCGAGGCCCTGGCCGACTACGCCCATGCCATGCCACCCGACATGCCCGACTACTGGGAGGACGCCTACCTGTCGTTCCACACGGTCCGGGGAAAGCCGATCGAACGCGTCGAACAGGTCACCAACGCCGACGAGCTGATCCACCTCGTCAGCACCGGCGAGATCGTCCACCCCTTTCCCTCCCACGTCACCCGCTACTGGTCCATGTCCCACGTCCGCTTCGTCCCCGTCCCCGACATGGGGACGATCCCCTACGCCCTGGTGTGGCGCAAGGACGGAGAGAACGACCTCGTCCGGGCCCTCGCCCAGACCGTCCGCGACATCGGCGTCCTGCACTTCTGACGAAGCCCGCGCGGCAGCCGTCGCCACCGGTACGGGGCCGCCCCGCGCTCATCTCCCAGCACGCGGACCGACCGGCCTCGGCAGGCGGGTGGAAGGGTGCGTTCGAGTGAGGACGGCCGTCGCGCTATCTTCGCGATCATGAACAGAGTACGAGCCACCAGGCTCATCGGGTCGAGCTTCGGGCTATTCTTCGTCCAGGCCAATGCCGGTGCCCTTCCGAACGCCGTCGGCATCCCCCTGCGGGTCCTCGCCGTCGTCGCGCTCCTGCTCCTCGGGGTCTTCAACCGCCGGCCCGTCCCCGAGGCCACCACCGCCGCCCCGCTGCGCTTCGGCCGGTACTACTGGTTCGTCGCCGCAGCCGAGGTCGTCGGCATAGCCGTCGGCCTCCTCGTCATCCACAAAGTCCTCCACACGCCCGCCGCCACCGCCGGCTGGATCGCCTTCGTCGTCGGCGTCCACTTCTTCGGCCTCGCGACCGCGTGGAGCCGACCCCCGCTCCGCGTCCTCGGCGGCTCGATGGCGGCCTGCGGTGCACTCGGCATGGCCCTCGCCTTCCTCGGCGCCCCCGCCCCCGCCGTCTCCACCGTCGCGGGCATCCTCCCCGGCGCGCTCCTCTTCGGCTCGGTCTGGTGGTCGAGCCGCGCCAGCGCCTAGGTGGTTCTCGGACCGATGGGGGTCTCAACCGGCCCGTGGCGGCCGGCCGTCGTCACCCGCGTCGTCGTCCGGGCCCTTGCCGAGCGACAGAGGTGGTTGCGGGGCCGCTCCGGCGGCCGGTGGGGTCTGCGGGTCGCTCTGCTCGATGCGGCTCAGCAGCCGGGCGACGGAGTCGGTGCGTTCCCGCAGGAGGGCGACCCGGGAGGTGCCGGTCGGCTCGGCGGGTTCGTCGACGGGCAGGACCGGGATGCCCCGGCTGCGGGCGGTGGCGATCAGGCTCTCGCCGGCGCGGTCGGCGACGACGAGCGCCGCGGCGGCGAACGCGCCCGCGTCCAGGGTCTTCTGTCGGCCGAGCAGGCCGCGGTGGACGATGCGGGCCGGGACGGTCAGTTCGTCCAGGCGCTGGTCGTCCGAGGCGCGTTCGAGGGCGGCGAGGACGACGGTGGTCAGTGCCTCGCCGGCCCGGGTGACGACCCACTTGCGGCCGGGCACCGGCGGGAGGAACTCGCGGATCCGATCCACCTCCTGCTCCAGCGCGGTGGTGGTCAGCACCTCGAAGGCGTTGCTGGTGCGGATCTCGACGACCTTCTCCCAGTCGACCTCCTCGCCGTCGAAGCCGACCTGGGACGGCCCCAGGTGGACGGCGCCGAGGCCGTCCAGGAGCCCGAGCAGCTTGTGCACCACGGCCGGGGTCAGGGGGTGGCGGCCGATCAGGGTGCCCACCGACAGCTTCCACGGCGCGGTGGCGGGCACCGGCGGCGGGGCGACGGAGGTGAGCGCCGTGTGCGCCCACCGGCCGCCCGCCGCCGCTCCCCGTCCGCCCCGCTGGACGGCCTGCCGCCCGGCCTCGCCCAATCCGGCCGCCGCCCCCGCGGCCGCTCCGGCCGCCGCTCCGACCAGCCGCCCCAGACCGCCCACCAACTCGCCCCCGCGCACGTCCCGTTCCTCTCCTCGTACCGCTGTCCGTCGAAGGTGGCCATGCTACGGGCCCGCGCTCCGCGCCTGGTCGGACCGTCCCCATGACATCCGTCATGACCTTCCGGCCACAGAACTCACTGACACCGGGCCGGCCCCGTGCGACAGGCTCGACCCACGGAGAGCCCGCACGGCGGGACGGACAGGGGAGCGGACATGAAGGTACTGGTGGCCGGGGCCGGACTCGGCGGGCTCTGCCTCGCGCACGGGCTGCTGCGGGCGGGCGTGGACGTCCGGGTCCACGAGCGGGAGGACGGCCCGGACAGCCGCTACCAGGGCTTCCGGATCGCCCTGAACGCCCACGGCCTGTCCGCTCTGCACGCCTGCCTGCCGGAGCGGCTGCACGCCCTGCTGGCGGCCGTCTCCGGTCCGCTGGCGGGCGAGCGGCTGGTCGTGGACCAGCGGCTGCGGGAGGTCCGCCGGCTCGGCGTCGCGGACGAGGGCACGGCCGTCGACCGCCACGTGCTGCGTCAACTGCTGCTGGCCGGGCTCGGCGACCGGGTCGAGTTCGGCAAGCCCGTGACCGGCTACACCGAGCGGGCGGACGGCACGGTCGAGGCGCACCTCGGCGACGGCGGCGGCGCGGTCGGCGACCTGCTCGTCGGCGCGGACGGCGTGGGCTCGGCGGTGCGCCGCCAACTGCTGCCCGGCGCCCGGGTGGTGACCCTCCCCGGCGGCGCCGTCCTCGGGCGCACCCCGCTCACCGAGCGGTTCGCCGCCCTCGTCCCCGGCTTCGGCACCGTCGTCCAGGGCACCGGTGCCCGCGGCACCCGGGTGAGCATGCTGCTCGGCCGGATGGAGTTCCGCCGCCCGCCCCGGCTGGCGGCCGCCGAACTGGCCCCCGACGTCCGGCTGCCCGACACCGGCAGCTACCTGCGCTGGGTGGTGATGCCGGCCGAGCCGCTTCCCGCCGGGACGCGGAACTGGGAGGCGGTCAGGGCCGACCTGCTCGACCTGCTCGACGGCTGGCACCCGGACCTCGTCGACCTCGTCCACCGGGCCGACGTCGTCAACAGCGCGCCGCTGAGCGCCCGTTACGCCGAACCGGTGCCGCACTGGGCGGGCAGCCGGCGGGTCACCCTGCTCGGGGACGCGATCCACACCATGCCGCCGAGCGGCGGCCAGGGGGCCAACTCGGCCCTGCGCGACGCCGCCCTGCTGGCCCGTACGCTCACCGCCGTCCAGCGCGGGCGGGCCGAACTCCCGGACGCCGTCGGGCGGTACGAGCGGCGGATGCTGGAGTACGGCTTCGCCGCCGTCGCCGACAGCGTGCGGCGCCTGCCGGACTTCACCCCGGCACGCTGACCGCCGAGCGGGGGACCGGACGGCCCGGAACGACCGGACGGCGCGGGGACCGGGACGTGCGGGGCCGCCGGGCTCGCCGGGGTCACCAGAGGCGGCGTTCGGCCGGGGTGCCGTGGCCGGTGCGCAGCCGGCGGACGAGGGTGCGGCGCAGGTCGCGGTCGTGGTCGGTCTCGACGGGGAGGTCGAGTTGGACGATGTCCACGCCCGCGGAGCGGAGGAGTCCGATGCGGGTGGCGACGGTGGCGGGGGAGCCGGTGTAGGCGGCGGTGAGGGAGCGGCGGACGTAGGCGGCGACCTGCTCGTCGCCGTGCGCGGGGTCGGAGCGGCCGCGTTCGCGGTCGCGGTCGAGCTGGACGGCCTCCCGCCAGCGGCCGGCTCCGCCGCCGGAGGTGAGGCGCAGGGCGTCGCGGCGCAGTCGGCGGACGCGGTCGCGGGCCTGCTCGTCGGTGTCGGCGAGGACGACGGTGAGGTGCCGCCAGATCCGCAGGGACCGGCCGTGGGCGGCGGCCGCGGCGCGGGCCTGGGCGATCCGGCGGCGGGTGTCGGGCAGCGGCAGCGGGCTGACGGCGTAGACCTCGGCGTAGCGGGCGGCGAGGTCGAGGCCCTGCGGGGACGAGCCGCCGAAGGAGAGCAGCTCGCCGCCCGGTCTCGGGTGCAGGCCGGGGCGGGCGGCGGTCACGGTGTAGAACTCGCCCTCGTGGTCGATGTCCTGGTCGGCGCGCAGGTAGCGGGTGAACAGGTCGAGGTACTCCTCGGCCCGGCGGTAGCGCTCCGCCTTGTCGAGGCGGTCGCCGTCGCGGGCGGTGTCGAGGTCGCTGGAGCCGATGATGACGTGCGCCGCCGCCCGTCCGCCGGAGAGGCGGTCCAGGGTCGCCAGGGAGCGGGCGGCGACGGTGGGCGCGGTGGTGCCGATCCGGTGTGCGACGGCGACGCGCAGCCGGGTGGTGGCGGCCAGCGCCCAGGAGGCCACCAGCCAGGGGTCGGGCCACGAGCTGGACTGCACCACGAGGGCGCTGTCCAGCCCGTCCTCCTCGTTCTCGCGCGCGGTGCGGGCGATGTACGCGGGGTC
This sequence comes from Kitasatospora sp. NPDC092039, assembly GCF_044756065.1. NCBI lineage: Bacteria > Bacillati > Actinomycetota > Actinomycetes > Kitasatosporales > Streptomycetaceae > Kitasatospora > Kitasatospora sp. NPDC092039. The sequence goes on from NZ_JBIVSD010000002.1 coordinate 517,025, forward strand.
GGCGGTGCGGTCGCGGCCGTCGGGGGCCCAGCGCAGGGCCTGGCGCTCCTGCGGGGTGTCGCCGGGGACGGGGGCGGCGCGGACCCCGCCGCGGATCTCCAGGGGCACGGGCTCTCCTCGGATGGGAAGGGGCGGGGCGGGTCAGCGGGCGGCCGGGCCGAGCCGGGCGAGGGTGTCGAGCAGCTTGGCCCGGCTGACGAACACCTCGGGCGGCAGCGACACGTACAGCTGGATGGTGGTGACGCCCGGGCGGTGGTAGGCGAGGATGCGCTCGCGGCACTCCTCGGGGGAGCCGCTGACGAAGAGTCCGTCGACGACCTCGTCCGGCAGGGCCTTCTGGGCGCCCTCCGGGTCCCCCTCGGCCCAGCGGCGGTGCGTCTCGGCGAGCAGCTCGCCGTGGCCCAGCCACTCGTGGAACTTCCGGTACGGCTCGCGGTTGAGGATCCAGGCCAGGAAGGGCCGGGTGGCGCGGTGGGCGTAGTCGGTGTCCTCGGTGGGGCAGACGAAGACCTTGACCACCAGCTCCTTGCCGGGCGGCTGCGGGCCGACGGTCTCCAGGATCTTCGGCACGTCGTGCGGGAACAGCAGGTTGGTGATGGCGCCGTCCCCCTCGGTGAAGCCGAGCCGGAGCATGTTGGGCCGCAGTGCGCCCAGGATCACCTTGACCGGTTCGGCCGGCGGGTGCGGCAACCGGTAGCCGGTGATGTCGAAGGTGTCGAAGCCGCCGGTGACGTACTCGCCGCGCAGCGCCCGGGTGACGAAGCGCAGGACGTCCCGGGTGCGCTTGAAGGGCTCGTCGAAGGGGATGCCGTTGATGTCGGTGACGTGGGCGGGGACGGAGGCGCCGATGCCCAGCAGGACCCGACCCGGGGCGAGTTGGGCGAGCGTCGCGGCGGTCTGGGCGAGCACGGCCGGGCCGCGGGTGTGCACCGGGACGATGCCGGTGGCGATCCGCAGCGACGGGGACCACGCGGCGGTGGCGGCCAGCGGGGTGAAGGCGTCGGTGCCGCCGCCCTCGGCGCTCCACACGTCGGTGTAGCCGAGCTCGGGCAGCCGCTCGACCAGGAAGCGGTGCCGGTCGATGGTCAGGCCCGGCAGGGGCAGGGTGATGCCCCACTTGGGCGGTTCGGTCTCGGGGCGGTGGTGCGGCGGGTGCGGGGTGGTCATCGGGCGGGTGTCCGTTCTGTGGGGCTCGGGCGAGGGGGAGCGGGCTTCAGCGGACCCACACCGTGGTGAGGTCGATGAACCAGGACCGCGGCTGCACCAGCCCGTGGACCTTCGGCGAGAGCGCCCGCGGATTGCGGTCGTTGACGACGAAGAGCCAGGGCGCGTCCTGGGTGACGAGGGCCAGCGCCCGGCGGTAGCCGGCCTGCCGGGCGCTCTGGTCGGTTTCGGCGGCCGAGGCGGCGAGCAGTTCGTCGACCTGCGGGTTCGCGTAGTGGCCGGTCCAGAACGGGCTCCTGGAGCCGACGAACAGCGGCAGCAGCGCCTCGGACTGGAACAGCGTGGTGGACTGGGCGACGGCGTCGGAGCCGAGCGCCACCTGGCCCTTGGCCTCGGCGCCGATCAGGGTGGCCCAGTCGGTGGTGCGCAGTTCGGCCCGGATGCCGACGGCGGCGAGGTCGCGCTGGATCGCCTCGGCGATCGGCACCGGGAGCAGGTTGCCGCTGCCGCCGGTGGGCACGGTGACGGAGGTGGCGAAGCCGTTCGGGACGCCGGCCTCGGCGAGCAACTGCCGTGCTCTGGCCGGGTCATAGGAGTAGGCGTCCCCGGCGGGGTCGTAGGCGGCGGTGGCGCGCGGCGCAGCCTGGTAGGCCGGGTCGGCGGTGCCGTGCAGCAGGGTGTCGGCGATCGCCCCGCGGTCGATGGCGTAGTTGGCGGCCCGGCGCACCAGCGGGTTGTCCCAGGGGGCCTTGGAGGTGTCCAGGATCCAGTACCAGAGGTGGTCGTAGCTGTTGGTGGCGACCGTGACGCCGTCGGCCCGGAGGCTGTCGAGGTCGTCGGGGTTCGGGTACTCGATCCAGTTCGCGCCGCCGGAGCGCAGGGCCGCGGTGCGGGCGGCGGCGTCCGGCAGCGCCTTGACCACGAGCCGGTCCAGCCTGGGGGCGCCGCGCCAGTAGTCCTTGTTGGCGGTGAGCTCGATCTGCTGGCCCTCGGTCTGCGAGACGAAGGCGAACGGTCCGGTGCCGACCGGGTGTTGGGCGAAGTTCGCCGTGCCGGTCCGGCGGACGGCGGTGGGGCTGGCGATCAGGACGTGCGCGAGGTCCTCCGGGAAGTGGCCGTTGGGCTGCTCGGTGACGAGTTCGACGTGGTCGGCGTCGGTCTTGCGGTAGGACACGATGTCGCCCGCGTACTCCGCGGCGGCGGCGCCGAGGGCGTCGGTGTACTCGGGGCTGCCCTTGTCGAGGTAGCGCGCCAGGTTGAAGACCACGGCGTCGGCGTCGAAGGGGGTGCCGTCCTGGAACCTGACGCCCTGGCGGAGGGTGAACGTCCAGGTCCTGCGGTCGGCCGCGACCTGCCAGTCGGTGGCCAGGGCGCCGGTGACGACCGGCGGCCGGTCGGTGCCCTGGAGCAGCTCGTAGCGGGTGAGGCCCTCGTAGAGCTGGAAGGAGACCAGGCGCTTGCCCTCGAAGCCCGCGCCGCCGATCACGGTGTCGGTGTTGGGCAGCTTGCCGGTGGCGCCGATGACCAGCGTCCCGCCGCGGCCGTCGCCGCCGCCCGCCCCGGTGCCGGCGCCGTCGGTTCCGGCGCAGCCGGCGGCCGCGGTGAGCAGGGCGACGGCGGCCGGCAGGGCGACGGCTCTGGAGCGGGTACGGGCGGTGCGCGTCATGGCGGGTCCTCGTCGGTTCGGTGGTTCGTGGTTCGTGGTTCGGCGTTCGGGGGGCGGGCGTCAGGTCGTGGGTCGGGCGGTGCCGGTGGCGGCTTCCAGCAGGGCGCGGGTGTACGGGTGCGCGGGGGAGTCCCAGAGGCGGTCGGCGGGGCCCTCCTCGACCACCCGGCCGTGCCGCAGCACCAGCACCCGGTGGGCGAGCCGGCGTACGACGGCGAGGTCGTGGGAGATGAACAGGTAGGCCAGGCCGGTGCGTTCGCGCAGCTCGGTGAGCAGGTCGAGGAGCCGGGCCTGCACGCCGCGGTCCAGGGCGGAGGTCGGTTCGTCGCAGACCAGCAGCTCCGGCCCGGTGGCCAGGGCCCGGGCCACGGCCACCCGCTGGAGCTGCCCGCCGGAGAGCTCGCGCGGGTAGCGGGCGGCGAGTGCGGGCTCCAGGCCGACCCGGTCGAAGAGCCGGGCGACGGCGGCGGCCCGCTCGGCGCGCGGGGTGCCGTGCAGCCGCAGCGCGAAGGCGACCGCCTCCCCGGCCCGCAGGGCGGGGTTGAGCGAGCCGCGCGGGTGCTGCGGGACGTACTGCAGCCGGCCCCGCAGCGCGCGGTCGGCGCGGCCGCGCAGCCGGTACGGGTCCCGGTCGGCGAAGCGGACGGTGCCGGAGTCGGCGGCGAGCAGGCCGAGGGCGAGCCGGGCCAGGGTGGACTTGCCGGAGCCGGACTCGCCGACCAGGCCGAGGGTCTCGCCGGGCGCGACCGTGAGGCTGACGCCGTCCACGGCGGTCCGGTCGCCGTAGCGCTTGCCGACGGCGTCCAGGGTGAGCAGGGCGGGCGGGGCCGGGTTCATCGGCGTGCTCCCGGGTCGGCGGCCACCAGGGCGGCGGTGAAGGCGTGGTCGGGCTCGCCGAGCACCCGCTCGGCGGGGCCGAGTTCGACGACCCGGCCGGCCCGCATGACCGCCACCGTGCCGCCGGTCCGGCGGGCGGCGGCGAGGTCGTGGGTGACCAGCAGCAGCGCGATGCCGCAGTCGGCGCGCAGGGTGGCGAACAGGTCCAGGATCCGGCCGCGGACCAGGGCGTCCAGCGCGGTGGTCGGCTCGTCGGCGATCAGCAGCTCCGGGCCGCAGCAGACCGCGAGGGCGATCGCGGCGCGCTGGCGCAGCCCGCCGGAGAGCTCGTGCGGGTACGCCCGGGCGACCCGTTCCGGGTCCGGGACGCCCGCGGTGGCGAGCAGCCCGGGCACGGCGGCGCGGGCGGCCCGGCGGCCGTCGGCGACCCCGTGCCGGCGCAGCACCTCGGCGAGCTGCGGGCCGATCCGGCGCAGCGGGTCGAGCGAGGCGCTCGGGTCCTGCGGCACGTAGCCGATCCGCCGGCCGCGGACGTCCGAGAGCGCGCGTTCGTCGAGCGCCCGCAGGTCGGTTCCGGCGAGCCGGACGCCCCCGGTGACGGCGGCGCCCCGGCCGGGCAGGCCGAGCACCGTCCGGGCGACGGTGGTCTTGCCGCTGCCGGACTCGCCGAGCAGCACCAGGGCGCCGCCGGGGCGCAGGGTGAGGGAGACCCCGTCGACGGCCCGGACGCCTCCGGGGTACTCGACGGTCAGGGCGTCGACCTCCAGCAGCTCCTTCACCGGGTCACCTGCTTCGGGGCTCGTCGCGGTGCCGGCGGGGCGGCCCGCGGCAGGTGGGCGACGGTGTCGCCGATGCGGGTGCGCAGCGCCTCGCCGAGGGTGTTGAACACGACCGAGACCGCGAGGATGACGAGGGCCGGCAGCACCGCCACCCAGGGGTGGGTGAGCAGCGCGGGCCGCAGCTCGTCCAGCATCGCGCCCCACTCGGCGGCGGGCGGGGCGACCCCGAGCCCGAGGAAGGACAGCCCGGCGGCGTACACGACGGCCAGCCCGACCAGCGAGGACGCGTACACCAGCACCACCGGCGCCACCACGGGCGCGACCTGGCGGAGCACCAGCGCGCCCCAGCCGGCGCCGCTGACCCGGGCGGCCTCCAGGTACTCGGCGGACCGGACCCGCCGGGTCTCGGTGAACGCGACCCGGGCGACCGCGGGAGTGAGCACCACGGACAGCGCGAGCACGGTCGCGCCCAGGCCGGGGGTGAGCAGGGAGGCGACGGCGATCGCCAGCAGCACCCCGGGGAAGGCGTACAGCACGTCCAGCGTGCGCAGCAGGGCCTGTTCGGTGAGCCGGCCGCCGAGGCCGGCCGCGATGCCGAGCAGCGTGCCGGCGAGGGTGGCGACGGTGACCGGCACCAGGGCGCCGGTGAGCGAGGCGCGCCCGGCCCAGACCAGCCGGCTCAGCAGGTCGCGGCCCTGGCCGTCGGTGCCGAGCGGGTGGCCGGGGCTGCCGGGGTCGAGCAGCCGGTCCGCGAGCCGGCCGGCGGCCGGGTCGTACGGGGCGACCAGCGGCGCGGCGAGGGCGAGCAGGAGCAGCAGGACGGCGAGGGCGGCGGGGACGACCAGTCCGAGGTGGCGTCCGAGGGGCGGGTGCGACGTCATGTCAGGCCCGCACCCGCGGGTCGACGGCCGCGTGCGCCGCGTCCACCAGGAGGTTGACGCCGACGAACGCCACCGCCACCACGAGCACCCCGCCCTGCACCAGTGGCAGGTCCCGGGCGGTGAGCGCGTCGTACAGCAGCCGGCCGACGCCGGGCCAGGTGAACAGGGTCTCCACGAAGACCACTCCCTCCAGCAGGTAGGCGAGTTGCAGGCCGCCGATGGTCAGCAGCGCGGGGGAGGCGTTGTGCGCGCAGTGCCGCAGCACGGCGGCCGGGCGCAGGCCGCGGGCGCGCAGCGAGTCGGCCAGCTCGCCGGCCAGGACGGTGCCCAGCGCGGCCCGGAAGACCCGCGCGGTGAGCCCGAGCGGGACCAGCGCGGCGGCGACCGCCGGGAGGACCAGGTGACGGGCGAGGTCGGCCGGGCCGCCGGAGCCGAACGCGTCGTGGGTGCCGCCGGCCGGGAGCCAGCGCAGCCCGACCGCGAAGACGGCGATCAGCAGTAGCGCCACCGAGTACTGCGGGGCGGACACCGCGAGGGTGGACAGGGCGCCGGAGATCCGCCCGCCGGGGCCGCGCGGGCGCAGCGCGCCGACGGCGCCGAGCGCCACCCCGCCGGCCAGGACCAGGACGAACGCGGCCGCGGTCAGCGTGAGGGTCTGGCCGAGCGCGGGCAGCAGCAGGTCGGCGACCGGGCGCTGGCCCGAGACGGAGGTGCCGAGGTCGCCGGTGAGCGCGTGGCCGAGCCAGTCGGCGTAGCGGACCGGCAACGGCTGGTCCAGACCGAGCCGTTCGGCGAGCTGCCGGCGGGCCTCGGGCGGCGCGCCCGGGCCGAGGAAGGCGGTGACCGGGTCGCCGGGGACGAGCGCGACGGTCACGAAGACGACGGCGGTGACGCCGAGCAGCGTGGGGACGGCCAGCAGGAGCCGGCGCAGCAGGAACCGGGTCACCCGTCGGCCCTCCGGGGCGGGGCGCCGGACGGGCCGGCGGCGGGCCGGTGGGGCGGGGCGGGCATGGCGCTGCTGCTCCTTCGGGCGTCGGGAGTCCTCGGATGGGAGGCGGGGACGAGGGGTGCCGTCGTCTCGGCGTCGGCGAGCGCGGGTCCGGCACGGGGGCGGCGGCCGTCACCGGGCGTCGGGGCGACGCCGCGAGGGCCGCGGCCGCTGGGAGGAGCGTCGCGGACGGACGGCCCGGACAGCCAGTCAGCTCCTGATGCTGTTACTCCGGCTCACAGCATCCGCAGTGGCCCGCAGCGCCGCTGCCCGGGCCGCCGAGGCCCGGTCCCGTCCTTGACCTGCACAAGGAACCGGACCTAGGGTGCCCGCATGGCTAATCGGCGGACCGACTTCACCTTGGTCGGGATCGGCGGCTCGTGGCACCGCAGGTGCTTCGACGAGCTCTGTCGACCGCGCGCGACGCGCTGACCGCCCTGCTCCGCACCCGCCGCGGTCGACGCCCTCTCCTCACCCGGATCCACACCCGACGCCCGTCCGCGTCGCCGGCCGATCCCTGTCGCAGCGTGCCGCTCCGCACGCGACGTCCGGCAGCGGACCGCTTCGCGCACCGCGTCGCACCCGCGTCCACGGGGCCGACCGGCCACCAGCAAGGGGGACCGCAGAGCCATGCCCGACGACAGACGTCCTGCCTCCGTTCCCGGAGGTGCCCGATGGCAGCAGTGAGCACCTTCGCCGCCCCGGCCGGCCCGCGCGGCCGCCGGTACCCCGCCCGCCGCGGCGCCTGCGGCGGCACCGGCCCGGGGGACGCCCCCGCCACGGGAGCGCCCCCGCTGCACGCCGAGATCGACAATCCGCTCGACCTGATCGCCGGCCACCAGCTGCTGGCCGAACCCGCACCGCCCGGCGCGGCCAGGGCCGCTGCCGGGTGCGGCTGCGGCCACCCGATGTGCGTGGACGAGGGCCGCGACCGTACCGCGGCGGCCCGGGTGTTCCTGGTCGAGCGGCACCCGGTGACCAGCGCCGGACTGCGCAGCGTGCTGGCCACCGCGCCCGGACTGACGGTGGTCGGCTCCACCGGCGACCGGCTGCGCGCGGTGCCGGCCGTGCGCCGCACCGCCCCCGACGTCGTCCTGCTCGGCCGCGGCGCGAGCCTGGAGGAGGACCTCGCGGCCGTGGTGGCACTGCGCGGACCGGACGGCGCGCCCGACGCCAGGGTCCTGCTGCTGCGCCGCGCCGAGTCGACCGCCGAGGCGAGCCGGATGCTGCTGGCCGGGGCCGGCGGCTGCTTCCCGCTCGACCTGGCGGGGGAGCGGATCATCGGCGCGGTCCAACTCGCCGCCGCCGGTGGGTCGGTGTTCCTGCCGGCCCCGCCGTCGGCCCGGATCCACCCGGCCGCCCCGGCGCGGCACCTCGGCGAGCTGCCGCCGCAGCAGGCCGGGCTGACCGAGCGCGAGCGGGAGGTGCTGGTCAAGCTCGGGCAGGGGCTGAGCAACGCCGAGATCGGGCGCGAACTCGCCCTGGCCGAGGCCACCGTGAAGAAGCACCTCACCCAGGCGATGCGCAAGATCGGGCAGCCCGACCGGCTGCGCGCCGCGCTGTACGCCCACCGGCACGGGCTCGCCGGATAGTTCCGCCTCCGCCCACGCACACCGCCCGAGGGCGGGTCCCGCCGGTCCGCGGGGCCCGCCCTCCGTCGTGTCCGTCCACCCGCTCGGCGCGGGGCGACCTTCGGAGCATCCGCACGGCGACGATCGGCGCCCTGACCGGCGCCGTTCGGGGCTACCGGGGCGCCCGGGCCGCTTCGTAGCGTGGCGGGAACGACGACGACACGACGGTCCGGAGGATCGTCCAGCCGAAGGGAGATGGCCCGATGGGGGGTGTGTCCGACGGGACCGGCGGTCCGACCGTCGCCGGTGACGGGGCGGGTGTCGAGGCCGGTCCGGTCACGGCGGTGCTGGCCGCCGCGTCGATCCGGGACGGCGGCCCCGGTGCGGAGCAGCCGAGGTCCCCGTACCGCGCGATGGCGGACGCCGAGCGGTCCGCGCTCTGGCGGCAGCGGCTGCACGAGGCCGAGGCCGGGCTGACCCGCTACCTGGTGTCGCGCGGGCACGAACCGCACCTCACCGACTGGTTCGTGCTGCAGTCCGAGCTCTTCGCCGACCTGCCCGAGCCGGACGCCCCGGCCGTCGAGTGGCAGCGGGTGTTCTTCCGCGACCAGGCCCTGATGGAGCGCTTCCTCGTGCTGCGCTACGGCGAGGAGGTCCTCGGCGACTGGGCCCGGTCCAACGCCGAGGTGCACCGCGAGGTCGAGCCCGACCACGGCCGGGGCGCCGCCGACCCGATCCACCGGATCGCCCGGCAGGCCGAACTGTACGGCTCCGACTACGAGTTCGACGACGACGCGGCGCCCGGCCGGGAGTGCGCGGCGCTCACCATCACGCACTGCGCGATCTGGGACTACCGGGAGAAGGCCCGGCGCTCGGGCGTACGGCTGACCCTCGCCTCGCCCTGCACGTACTGCACCGAGGCGCTGTCCGCCAACATCCGCGCCAAGGGCTACCGGCCCGCGCACCGGCTGACCCACGGCCCGACCGGCCACGGCTGCCGCTGGGAGTCCACCGCCGCGAACGGGCCGGCCGCCACCGCCGAGCCCGCCGCCACCGGGTCCGTCACCGCCGGGTCCGTCACCGCCGCCGAGCCCGCCGCCACCGCGACGCCCACCGCCGCCGACGACCCCGGGGAGTCCTGACATGTGCGGTATCACCGGCTGGATCGACTGGGACACCGACCTGCTCCACCAGGCCCGGACCGTCCGGGAGATGACCGCCACCCTGGCCTGCCGGGGCCCGGACGCCGACGGCGTCTGGCTCTCCCGGCACGCCGCCCTCGGCCACCGCCGGCTCGCCGTGATCGACCCGGACGGCGGCGCCCAGCCGCTCGCCGACCGCCCCGGGCCGGACGCCGCGGCCGTCCTCTCCTACAACGGCGAGCTGTACAACCACCGCGAGCTGCGCACCGAACTGGAGGCCCTCGGGCACGTCTTCCGGACCCGCTCGGACACCGAGGTGGTCCTGCGCGCCCACCTCCAGTGGGGGAAGGAGGCGCCGACCAGGTTCAACGGCATCTTCGCCTACGCCCTGTGGGACGCCCGGCGCGAGGAACTGCTGCTGGTCCGCGACCACCTCGGCGTCAAGCCGCTCTACTGGCACGCCCACCGCGGCGGCCTGCTGTTCGGCTCCGAGCCGAAGGCCGTCCTCGCCAACCCGCTGTTCCGCGCCGAGCTGGACGCCGAGGGCGTCGCCGAACTGTTCGCGCTGCCCGCCGCGCCGAGCGCCGGCCACGGGATCTTCCGCGGCCTGCACGAGGTCCGGCCCGGCCACCTGGTGGTCGCCACCCGCGCCGCCACCCGCGAAGTCCGGTACTGGCGGCTGGAGTCAGCCGAGCACCGGGACGACGCCGCGACCACCCGGGCGACCGTCCGCGAGCTGCTCGCCGACGCCGTCGAGCGCCAGCTGGTCAGCGACGTGCCGCTGTGCACCCTGCTCTCCGGCGGCGTCGACTCCAGCGCCGTCACCGCCCTGGCCGCCGCCGCCCGCGAACGCGCCGGCCAGGGGAAGATCACCAGCTTCTCCGTCGACTTCCCCGGTAGCGCCGACCGCACCCCCGACGCCTGGCGGACCACCCTGGACGCCCCCTACGTGGCGGCCGCCGCCGAGCACATCGGCACCGTGCACACCACCGTCCTGGTGCCCGACGACGACCTGCTGGACGCCCGCGACGCCGTCCTGCGCGCCCGCGACCGCCCCGGCTGGGGCGAGATGGACGCCTCCCTGCACCTGCTCTTCCGCGAGGTCCGGCGGCGCTCCACCGTCGCCCTCTCCGGCGAGGCCGCGGACGAGATCTTCGGCGGCTACCCGTACTTCCACGACGCCGACGCGCTCGCCGCCCCGACCTTCCCGTGGCTGCACGGCAGGGCGACCCCGGCGGACCTGCTGCGCCCGGACGTCCGGGCCGAGGTGCGCCCCGAGGAGTACACCGCCGCCGCGTACCGGCGCTCGCTCGGCGAAGTGCCGCGCCTGCCCGGCGAGTCGGCCGCCGACGCGCGCACCCGCGAGGTCTTCCACCTCGCGCTCACCCGCTGGCTGCCCCCGTTGCTGGACCGGGTGGACCGGGTGTCGATGTCGGTCGGGCTGGAGGTACGGGTGCCGTTCTGCGACCACCGCCTGGTGGAGTACCTGTGGAACGTCCCGTGGGCGCTCAAGGCGCCGGGCGGGCGGGCCAAGGGCCTGCTGCGCGACGCCGTCCGGGACCTCCTTCCGCCGCAGGTCGCCGACCGGCCCAAGAGCGGATACCCGTCGACCCCGGCCGTCCGCTACGCCGAGGTGCTCACGAGCCGGGCGCGGGAGCTGCTGGCCGACCCGGACGCGCCGGTCTTCGAGCTGGTGGACCGTGGAGCGGTCCGCCGGCTGCTCGCCGAGGGCCGTCCGCTGCCCAGCCCGCGCACCGCGCCGAACCCGGTCGGCGGCCTCGACCACCTGGTGCAGGTCGACGAGTGGCTGCGCGCCTACCGGGTGGGGCTGCGGTGAGCGGCGCCCTCGCCCGGGCGGCCGATCCCGCCACCCAGCTCGGCGCCGAGACCGCCGCCCAGCCCGCCGCAGGGCCCACCGCTCAGCCCGCCGCCCGGCCGATTGCCGAGCACGTCACCGAGGAGGACTTCCGGGCCGCCTCCCGGGGCTGGACCAGCGGGGTCGCGGTGGTCACCACCCGCGCGGGCGAGGAGGTCTTCGCCAAGACGGTCTCCTCCTTCAGCACCCTCTCCCTCGACCCGCCGCTGGTCACCGTCGCGGTCGGCCGGCACAGCCCGCTGGTCGCGGCCGCCCGGGCCGCCGGGCGGTTCGCCCTGTCCGTTCTGACGGACCGTCAGGAACTGGTCGCCCGACGGTTCGCCACCCCCGGAGCCGGCCGCGCGCTCGGTGACTTCACCGCCGCGGGCGCCTTCGCCGCCGTGCCGACGAGGACCGCCGCCACCGGCGCCCCGCTCGTCGAGTCCGCCCTCGCCTGGTTCGACTGCCGGCTGCACGCCGCCCTGCCCGGCGGCGACCACACCATCCTGGTCGGCCTGGTCGCCGCCGCGGACCACGGCGCCGGCGCACCCCTGCTCTACCACGACGCCCGGTACCGCGTACTGGCCCCGACACCCCTGAACCCCACCGGAGTTGGCGCATGACACTGTTGGACACCGCCCCCGGTCGCGGCGCGCCCGCCACCGCCCGAGGCCTGCTCACCGGCGACCGCTACCGGGCCGAACTCGACGACGGGCGCGAGCTCTACCTCGACGGCCGGCGGATCACCGACCCCGCCGGACACCCCGCGTTCAGCCCGGCCGTGGACGAGCTGGCCCGCCTTCTCGACCTCCAGCACCACCCCGACCACCGCGACCTGCTCACCTGGCAGGACCCGGACAGCGGCCTGCGCCTCGCCCGCGCCTACCAGCCCCCGCGCACCCTCGACGAGCTCCGGCTCCAGCGCCGCAGCGCCGAGTTCTGGCACGCCGAGGCGCTCGGGCAGCAGGGCCGCTCACCCGCCTTCATGGCCTCCATCGCCGTCGGCGTCTACGACTTCCGGCACCGGCTGGCCGCCGCCGACCCGCGCTTCGGCGCCAACGCCGAAGCCTGGTACCGCCACTGCGCCACCAACGACCTCGTCCTCTCGCACGCCCTCGGCGACCCGCAGATCGACCGCTCCGCCGACCCGGTCGACGACCCGGACCTCGCCCTGCGCGTCATCGAGGAGAACGACCGGGGCATCGTGGTGCGCGGCGCCAAGCAGCTCACCACCCTCGCCCCGCTCGCCCACGAGGTGCTGGTCTACCTCTCGGCCTCCTTCACCGAGGGCCGCGGCGAGCAGTTCGTGAGCTGGTTCGCCCTGCCGCTGAACACCCCCGGCCTGGTCACGCTCGCCCGCGAGCCGCTCGGCGGCGCCCCCTGGGGCCACGCCCATCCGCTCGGCGCGCGGTACGACGAGCAGGACGCGATGCTCTTCTTCGACGACGTCCTGGTGCCCTGGGACCGCGTCTTCCTGCTGCGGGACGCCGGCCTCGCCCGGCTCGGCCTCGGCCGGATCAACGCCTGGAGCGCCTACGTCGGCCACATCCGCTACCGCGAGCGGCTGCGCACCCTGCTCGCCACCGCCACCCTCGTCGCCGAGTCGATCGGGGTGGACGGCTTCCGCAACATCCAGGAGGACCTCGGCCGCCTCGCCGGCTACGCCGAGCTGACCGAGTACTTCCTGGACGCCGCCGAGGCCCGCGGCGGCCCCACCGACGGCGGCCTGTTCGCCCCCGGCGACACCGCCGCCTCCCGGGTCTGGTCCGCCGAGGTGGCCGGCAGCGCCGTCGAGATCGTCCGCCGGATCGGCGCCTCCGGGCTGCTGATCCAGCCCACCGCCGCCGACCTCGCCCACCCCCGGCTGCGCCCGCACCTGGACCGCTACATGCGCGGGCGCGGCATCGACGCCGAGCGCAAGTCCCGGCTGTTCCGGATCGCCTGGGAGCTCACCGGCGACGGCTTCGGCCAGCGCCAGGACCTCTACGAGTACGTCCACCGGGGCGACCTGACCCGCAACCGGATCAACATCTTCAAGCGGTACGACCAGAGCGGCGCCCGCGAGCGCCTGCTCCAGCTGGTCGACCGGCCCGCAGGCACCGAGGAGGACCAGAAGTGAGCCCGTCCGCCGTCGAGATCCAGGCCCGCACCCTCGCCGGGTACGCCGACGCCAGCCGACTGCGCCAGGTCCAGGACCGCGACTGGGTGCTCGACCGGATCACCGGCGCCCCCGAGTCCCTGATCGACCTGGGCAGCGGGATCGGCCAGCTACTGCAGGCCGCGCTGGAACGGTTCCCCACCCTGCGGCGTGCCGTCGGCCTGGAACGCTCCGAACACCGCCTCGCCGAGGCCGCCGACCGGCTGCGCCCGTACGGCGAACGCGTCGCCCTGCACCGGGCCGACCTCACCGCGCCCGAGCCGCTGCCGTTCCGGGCCGAGGTGATCACCCAGACCTCGGTGCTGCACTGGCTCCACCCGGACGAGGAGCGCGTCTTCGCCTGGGCCGCCGCCCACCTCACCCCCGACGGCAGCTTCCTGCTCACCACCTACCACCCCGCCCGGGACGAGCACGGCCTCGGCGGCGAGGACGAGCTGGTCCGCGACGCGCTGGTCGCCCTCGGCACCCCCCGCCAGGAGGTGCCCGCCGTGTTCGCGCGCCACGGGGTGCTGCCGATCGCGACCCGCACCAGGACCGCCGAGGACCTCGCGGCGGTGATCGGTCCGCACCTCCGGGTGGCCGGGCGGCTGGAGCGCGAGGCCGTCGTCACCGTCGACAGCGCCGAGCGGTACGAGCACTTCCACGCCGCCACCTTCGGCGACTACTACAGCCGCCTGGTGCCGGAGGAACGCCGGGCCGAGTTCTTCCGCGCCGTGGGTGAGAGCGCCTGGCGCCGGCAGCGCGAGCGGGGACACGTCAGCAGCATGCCCGTGCTGCTCTGGACGCTCACCTCCCGTTAACAGCGTGTGTAGCCCGCCGCTCGTCCCTGGGACGAGCGGCGGGCCGCGCCTTACGCTGGGGTTCGTCACGAACCCCGCACCACCGGACCTGGCCGAGGAGCCCCACCGTGTCAACTCCCCCCACCGGACGGGAACTCGGCGCCTTCCTGCGCGCCCACCGCGAACTCCTCAAGCCCGCCGACGTCGGCCTCACCGCCACCACCCGCCGCCGCACCCCCGGCCTGCGCCGGGAGGAGGTCGCCTCCCTCTCCGGCGTCGGCCTCGCCTGGTACACCTGGATCGAGCAGGGCAGGGTCGCCGCCTCCCGGCAGGTGCTGGAGGCGATCGCCCGGGTGCTGAAGCTGGACGACGCCGGCCTGCGGCACGCCCTGCGCCTGGCCGGCTTCCACGAGCCGGCGCCGGACGCCGGCCCGGAGGGCACCGGCCGCCTCACCGGGGCCATCCAGCACGTCCTGGACTCCTGGCCCACCAGCCCGGCCGTCCTGCTGGACCGCCACTTCGACCTGCGCGGCTGGAACGCGGCGTGGGCGGCCCTGTGGGGCTCGCCCGAGTTCGTGCCCGCCGACCGGCGCAACCTGATGTGGGTGATGGCCGCCGACCGCCGGGTCCGCGCGGTGCTGCGGGACTGGGAACCGCTCGCGATGAACGTCTTCCAGCACTTCCGGGCCCAGGCGGGCGCCGCCCTGGCCGAGGCCCGCACCGGCGAGGTCTACCGGCACCTGGACGAGGACGCGCCGGAGCTCCGCCACTGGTGGGGGTGCCACTCGGTGGCGGAGCTGACCGTCCGCACCGTCACGGTCGAGCCGGCCGGGCTCGGCCCCGTCCGGCTGGCCCTGTCCTCCTTCCACCCGGTGGACGACCCCTCGGCGACGGTGCTGCTGTTCACCCCGAGCGGCGCCGCCGACCGGGCGCGGATGGCCGAACTCGTCGAGCACCCGTTGCGCCCGGTCGGCGACGCGGAGGGGGATCGCCGGGTCGGCTGAGCCCGGACCTCAGGCCTTCCGTCCGGCGGCCCGGCGCAGCCCCAGGCTGACCGCCAGGGCGCCGAGCGCGGCCGGCAGCGCGAGCCCCGCGCCGATCACCAGCATGCCGTCCGCGACGTCGCCGAAGGCGCCCACCGCCCAGGCGCCGACCCCGGTGCCCGCGTACATGGTCGAGGTCAGCCACGCGCTGGAGGTCGCGCGCAGCTCCGGGGCGATGGTGCCCGCGAGCGTCTGCTGGTCCGTCACGAAGCCGCCCGAGGCCACGAACCACACCGTCACCCCGGCCAGGGCGAGCACCAGGCCCGGCCCCTCGGCCGCCACCGCGACGCCCACCGCCAGCAGGACGCCCCACAGCGGCAGCAACGGCAGGTCGGAGCGCCCGGCGGTCCTGGCCCGGTCGCCGAGCCGCCCGCCCAGCAGCGAGCCGGCCACGCTGCCCGCGCCGACCAGCACGCCCACCAGGCCGAGCGCCTGCACCGACAGGTCGAAGCGCTGCACCAGCAGCGCGCCGAGGAAGGTGTAGGCGCCCAGGTTGGCGGTGTTGAAGACGGTGTTGACCAGCAGGGCGCGGCGCAGCGTGGGATCGGCCCAGCCCGCCAGGATCGCCCGGACGGCACCCACCCGCGGCGCGTCCGCCCGTTGCGCCTGCTCCTCCGTACGGCCCCGGACCTGGCGCAGCAGCAGCGGCACGGCCGCGGCAGTGCCGACGGCCAGCGCCCAGAACGCCGAGCGCCAGCCGGCCAGCCCGGCCAGGAAGCCGCCGAGCGGCACACCGATCACCTGGCCGCAGGAGAACAGGGCCATGCCGAGGCCCAGTGCGCGCCCGCGCACCGCCTCCGGCGCGCTCTCGGCGATGTGCGCCCAGATGGCCGGCCCGGCCGCGGCCGCCGCCAGCCCGGCCACCGCGCGGGAGACCACCAGCAGGGTCAGCCCGGTGGACAGGGCCGCCGCCGCGTTCGACAGGACGAACAGCAGGGTGCCCGCGACCAGGGTCCGGCGGCGGCCCAGACGGTCGCTCAGCAGCCCGAGGAAGGGCGCCGCGACGGCGTACACCAGCACGTAGGCGGTGACGCTGGAGGCGGCGGCGGCCTCGCTGGTGCGGACCGAGTCCGCGATGGTCGGCAGCAGGGGCGAGACCAGGAAGGTCTCGGTGCCGAACAGGAACAGCAGGAGGAACACCCCGGCATAGCGCCACCGGTCGAAGGCCCGCGCCGACGCGGGCAGTTGGGGGACGTCCTCGGCCTGGTCGGAGGGCCGGGGCGGGTCGGAGATGCTGCTCACGGCGAAGTACCGCCTTCTCGTACGGGGGCGCGGCCGGGCCCTCGGACGGCAGGCGGAAGCGGCCGCGCGACGGCTGACAGAGGTCCGATGCGGCCATCCTGCGGACCGGCGGGACGCCAAGCCAGACAGGCGGTGATCCTGTGAGTCCAGCTCACAGGCTGGGCGCCGCCCCCGTGCGCCCGCCTCCGGTGCCGCAGGCCCTCCCGCGCCGTCAACCGGCCCGCAGGGCCTCCGCGGCGGCCGCCGCGACCACCTCGGCGACGGTGGACAGGGCGGGCGAGTCCAGCTTCCACTGCTGCCAGTACAGCGGGACGTCCATGGGCCGACCGGGTGCCAGTTCCACCAGCCGGCCGGAGCGCAGCAGCGGCTCGGCCTGCGGTTCGGGTACCAGGCCCCAGCCGAGACCGGCGGCCACCGCGTCCCGGAACCCGTCCGAGGCGGGCACCATATGGCGGATCCGGCCGGCGCCGGACCGCCCCCGGGTGAGGGAGCGGACGAACGCGTCCTGGAGCTCGTCGCGCCGGTCGAAGACCACGGTGGGGGCCTCGCACAGGTCCTCGGCCACGTCGCCGGTGAGCCGGCGGGCGGCGAACTCCGGCGTGGCCACGGCCAGGTAGCGGGCCAGGCCGAGCCGCCGCACGGTGCAGCCGGCCACCGGGTCGGGCGAGGAGGTGACGGCCGCCATCACCTGGCCCTCGCGCAGCAGAGCGGTGGTGTGGGCCTCGTCCTCCCGGTGCAGCTCGAAGCAGATCGGCGGGTCCTGCGGCACCCGGGTGAGCGCGGGCAGGAACCACGTGGCGAGGGAGTCGGCGTTGACCGCGATCGGCACCCGGGCCGGGCCCTGCTCGGCCGCCAGGCCCAGTTCGGCGCGGGCGTCCCGCTCCAGGCGGGCCAGCTGGCGGGCGAACCGGACCACCACCTCGCCGGACTCGGTGAGCCGTACCGGCTTGGTGCGCATCAGCAGCACCCGCCCGGTGCGCTGCTCCAGGGCCTTGACGCGCTGGCTGACGGCGGAGGGGGTCACGTGCAGGGCGGCGGCCGCGGCGTCGAAGGTGCCCTCGTCGACCACCGCGAGCAGGGTCCGGACCTGGTCCAGGGGAAGTTCGTCCATAAGTGGAGCTAAGGATACGTAAAAATTCTTAGCTGTACTCATGGCCGGGTGATCCCTACGGTCGGAGCCATGAACAGCAGCACCACCGCGGCCGTGGTCGCCGGTTTCGGCACCGGGCTCTCCCTCATCGTGGCCATCGGGGCCCAGAACGCCTTCGTCCTGCGCCAGGGCGCCCGTCGGCAGGCCGTCCTGGCCGTGGTCGCCATCTGCGCGCTCTCCGACGCGGTCCTGATCACCCTCGGCGTGACCGGGGTGGGCGCGGTGGTCACGGCCTGGCCGGCGGCGCTGACCGCGGTGGGCCTGGCGGGCGGGGCCTTCCTGCTCTGCTACGGCGTCCTGGCGGCCCGGCGGGTGCTGCGTCCGGACCCGGCGGCCGCGCTCACCGACGGCGGGCCGGGGGCGGGGTCCGTCCGGCGGGCGGTCCTCACCTGCCTGGCGATGACCTGGCTGAACCCGCACGTCTACCTCGACACCGTGGTCCTGCTGGGCTCGCTCGCCTCCCACCGCGGCGACCTGCGCTGGGCCTTCGGCGCGGGTGCGGCGCTGGCCAGCCTGGGCTGGTTCGCCGCCCTCGGCTTCGGCGCCCGGCTGCTGAGCGGCGTGCTGGCCCGGCCGAAGGCCTGGCGGGTGCTGGACGCAGTGGTCGCGGCGACCATGCTGGCCATGGGCGGGATGCTGGTCGCCGGGGCCTGAGGGGCGTTCCGCGGCGGGCGGAGGGTCGTGGACGAGGGGGGCGTGGCGTGACGCGGCGGCGCCCGATGCGGGGATTGCGGTTCGACGGGCACCGCCGCGAGGGGAATTCCGGCGAGCGGGGTCGGCGGGTGCCGTCCGAATGCCGGGGAAAAGCGACCGGATGACGTCGCGGACGGATTCCGTCGCCGTCCTGACCCGGCCCGGGACGGGCCGGCGGGGAGCCGGCGCCGGTCGGGCGGCGCGGGCACCGGGCCGGCCCGGCGGGAACGTGCCGCGACTGAACGGAGCCCGGCCCGGGGATGGCCGGACGGCGGGCATCCGAGGAAACTTGGTCTAGACCTGATCGGCGAGCTGGCTTAGCCTCCCTGAAGAATCGGGCGGGATCAGGCGGGGGAACGCTGTGCTTGAAGTTCTGGGCATCGAACCATCGGCCGAGGCGGTGTACCGGCTGCTCGTCGACGAGCCGGGATTCCGGATCGGCGACATGGCCGAGCGGCTGGGGTGGAGCGAGGAGCGGGTGCGCTCCGCGTTGAACCAGCTCGCCGAGCTCGACCTGGTGAACCTGGAGGACGGCTGCCTGGACGCGGTGCCGTTCAACCCGGACATCGGCTTCGGGTTCCTGCTCTCGCGCGCCACCGCCGACCTCAGCCGCCGCCAGCGGCAGATCGAGTCCGCCGAGCAGGCGGTGACCGCGCTGAGCGCCCGGTTCAACGCCAACCGGCCCTCCCGGCACGAGATCATCCACCGGCTGGAGGGGCTGGACGTGGTCCGCAAGCGCCTGGAGGACCTGGCCTCCACCGCCGAGCGCGAGTGCCTGTCGCTGCTGCCCGGCGGCGCCCAGCTGCCGGACACCATGGACGCCAGCGAACCGCTGGACCGGCAGGCGCTGGAACGCGGGGTGCGGATCAGGAGCGTCTACCAGGAGAGCTTCCGCAACGACCCGCCGACGCTGGAGTACGTCCGCTGGTTCACCCGGCTCGGCGGCGAGGCCCGCACGGTGCCCCTGCTGCCGATGCTGCTGGTGGTGGTGGACCGGGAGACGGCGCTGGTGCCGATCGACCCGCAGGACGGCCGCGCCGGCGCGCTGGAGGTCCGGACCCCGGGGGTGGTGACCGCGCTGGCCCTGCTGTTCGAGCAGTTCTGGGCGGCGGGCACGCCGTTCGGCCAGGACCCGCCCCGCAACGAGCACGATCTGACGCCCCAGGAACGGGAGTTGCTGCTCCTGCTGAGCATCGGCTGCACCGACGAGGTGGCCTCGCGGCGGCTCGGGCTGTCGCTGCGCACGGTGCGCCGGATGAGCTCCCAGCTGATGAACCGGCTGGGCGCGCGCAGCCGCTTCGAGGCCGGGGTGCGCGCGGCGAAGGAGGGCTGGCTCTGACCCGGCCGGTGAATTCCGGTGCCCGGTCGGCGCGGGCGGAAAGTTCGTGGGTGAAACGTGATAACAGCGGCGAGATCAGGCTCCGCCACGCGCGTGATCGCGCCGTTTTCCGTGCGGCGAGTCGGTTCGTGCCGTAACCGGGTGAGGATCCGACGGGGGGAGACGGTCACGGTATTCCTGTGGTGGACATTCCTGCGGTGAACAGGAAGAAGGGGATGGGATCAGATGCTCCTGGAGCGCGAGGAGGTGCTGGGGGCGGCCGCGGCGGCCGCGAACGCCGCGCGGGCGGGCAGCGGGCGCTGGGTCCTGCTCTCGGCGCCGGTGGCGGGCATGGGGCGCAGCGCCGCCCTGGAGGCGATCGTCCGGCAGCAGGCGGACGGCGACGCGATGCGGGTGGGCCGCGCGCGCGGTGTGCCGGAGGAGACGGCGTTCCCGTTCGGGCTCGTCCGGCAGCTCTTCGCGGACGACGAGGCCGTCCCCTTCTCGGCGCCGGCCGGGCCGGACGAACAGCGGCTGTTCCACCGGCTGACGACACGGCTGACCCGCTCGGCCGCCGAACGGCCGACGCTGCTCGCGGTGGACGACCTCCACCACGCCGACGAGCCGTCCCGGCGCTGGATCGGCTACCTCGCCCGCCGGATCGGCGGGATCCCCGTCCTGCTGGTGGCCACCGAGCGCGCCGACCCGTGCGGTCCGGCCCCCTTCCCGGGCCCCACGGGCGTGTCCGTCGCCCTCCGCCCCCTCAGCGCGTCCGCGGTCGCCCGGATCGCCCGGGCCGCCGGCCTGGACCAAGGGTCCACCGTGACCTGCGTCGAGGCGAGTGCCGGGAACCCGGCCCTGGTACGGGCGCTCGCCGCCGACCTCGGCGACGGACGGATCCCCCGCCGACCGTCCGCCCGGTCCCGCAGCCGCTACCGCGACACGATCGCCGACTGGCTGAGGGGGGCCGATCCGTGCTTACGCCACGCCTGCCTCGCGCTCGCCGCCGCGGCCGAGGAGGGGTTGCCGGCCGGCCCCGGCCTGCTCCACCGGCTCTCCGGCCGCCGCCCGTCGTGGCGTTCCCCGGGCGAGCGGCCGGTGCGCCGCCTGAGCACGCTGCTGAGCCACCCCCTCGCGCGGGAGGCCGTCCTCGCCGCCGCGGAGCCGGAGGAGATCGCCGCACTGCGTGCCCGCATCGCGGAACTGCTCGACGAGAGCGGTGCGCCCGCGAGGGCGGTGGCCGCCCGGCTCCTGCGGGTGGACCGGCCCGGCGAGGTGTGGATGGCCCGTTCACTGGCCGAGGCCGCCGAGGAGGCGATGCGGGCCGGCCACGTCGCGGAGTCCGCCGCGTACCTGCGCCACGCCCTGAGCGGCCCGCTCGACCCGGAGCGCCGCGCCGCCCTCACCATGCGCCTCGGCGCGCTGGAACTTCCGAACAACGCGACCGCCGGCATCCGCAGGCTCCACACCGGACTGGACCTGCACACCGACCTCCGGGACCGGGCGACCGCGGCGACCGCCCTCAGCGCGGCCCTCGTCGCGGGCCGGGACCCGGACACCGCCCTGCGGATCCTCCACCAGGCGGGCCGGGGCGCCACCGACGACGAGCTCGTCCAGGTGTTGCAGACCCTCGGCGCGCTGGTCTCCTCGCACGACGGCGACGCGTGGCGCGGCGCCGTCGCGGGGCTGCGCGCGCTCGCCCCGACGGCGGCCCCGGCCATCGAGCCGCTGGTGTGCGGACTGATCACCGAGTACGAAGCCGGAGCCGGCCTCTGCTCGGCGGCCGAGGCGCTCGCCCGGGTCCGGCCGCGGCTGGCGGCGCCGGTGGACCCGCGGCTGCGGACCGCCTGGCTGGGCAGCGCGGCAACCCTGTTGCAGTGGGCGGACCGCCTGGCGGAGGCGCGCGAGCTGACCGGCCTCTGCCTGCCCGCCCCGCCCGTCCCGCCGGACCTGACGGACGCGGGTCTCCAGTGCCTGCTCAGCGTCCGGGCCGAAGCGGCGCTCTGGGCGGGCGAGTTCGAGCGGGTCGTCGCCGAGAACGCGCCCCTGGTGGAGGCGACCGCCGGGCGGGGCGTCCGGCTGCCGCACCTGGCGGCCATGGTGGCGACCGCCCGGTGCGAGACCGGGCGGCGGGCCGGGGCGTGGGAGGCCCTGGACCTGGCCGGCCCCTGCGGCAGCGACAGTTCCTGGGAGTGGAACGAACTCAGCCACGCCCGGGCCCTGTTGCACGCGGCGGACGGCGACTGGCAGGCGGCGCTCGACGACCACCTGCGCTGCGGAGCCGGCCAGAGCGCTCGTGACTTCGTCAGCCCGGTCGCCACGCCGTGGCGTTCCGGGGCGGCGCTCGCCCTGACGCGGCTCGGGCGGCGGGAGGAGGCCCGGGAACTCGCCGAGGAGGAGCTGCGCCACGCCCGGACCTGGGGGACCGCGCGAGCCGTCGGCCGGGCGCTGCGGGCCTTCGCCGCGACGGTGGGCGGCCGGCCGGCCCTGGGTGCGCTGACGGAGGGCGCCGAGCTGCTCAGGCCGGCTTGCGCGCCGGTGGAACTCGTGGAGGTCCTGGTCGACCTGGGCCGGGCCCAGATCGGGGCGGGCAACGGCCGCAGGGGCCGCGACACGCTGCGCGAGGCGCACGCCGTGGCGCTGCGGCTGGCCGGGCCCGCCGCGGAGAACGGGGCGCCGGCCACCGGCCGACTGCTCGACCTGACGGCGCGGGCGCTGCGCGAGGGCGGGGTGCGCAACCGCAGCGGCGGCCACGAACTGACCCCCGCCGAGCGGCGGGTGGCCGAACTGGCGGCGGCGGGGCACACCAACAACCAGATCTCCGACGCGCTCTGCCTCACCCGCCGCACCGTGGAGACGCACCTCACCAACGCCTACCGCAAGCTGCGGATCGCCCGGCGCACCCAGCTGGTCGCGGTACTGGGGCAGTAGGAGCCACGCCGCCCCGCCCGGGTGCGGACGCACCCGGGCGGGGCGGCTCAGGTCAGGCCGGCGCGATCAGGACTTCGACAGGGTGAAGGAGACCGCGGCGTTGTCGCCGCCGCCGCCCTGCCAGGTGCACTTGTACCCCCAGGGGGCGTCGCAGCTGTAGCTGTTGCTGCCCGCGTAGGGGTTGTTCCAGTGCACCTTCACCTTGCCCTGCTCGCCGAGCAGGTCGAAGGTGACGTCGCCCTCGGTGCCGGTCATGAAGCCGTCCGACTCGCTCTCCCACTTCGCGGTGACGCCGGACTGGATCATGGACGGCGGCATCCCGTTGTCGGACCAGATCCCCCACTGCAGGCTCGCGCCGGAACGGGTGAGCAGCTTGCCCGAGTTGTTGGTGAAGTTGACGGAGGTGCTGCGGGCGGCGCTGGTGAGGGCGGGGGCCTCCGCAGCGGCCGGGGACGCGGCGGCGAAGGACGCGCGCCCGATGGAGAACGTGACCGAGGTGTTGTCCCCGCTGCCGCCGCTACGGGAACAGGTGTAGCCGTACGGGACGGAGCAGCTGTAGTCGTTGGAGCCCCAGTAGGGGTTGTTCCAGTGCAGCTTGACCTCGCCGCCGTCGGAGAGCGTGTAGGTGATGCTCCCCTCCGTCCCGGTCGCGAACCCGCAGGACTCGCTCTGCCAAGTGGCGGACTTCGAGTTGGGGACGTAGTCGGGCGGCAGCATGTCGTTCGTCCAGCAGCCGTGGTCGAGCTTCTCCCAGGTCTTGGTCAGGCCGGACCCGCTGTTGTTGGAGACGGTGACCTTGGTGGAACGGTCCGCGGTGATCCGCGGCACGCTCGCCGCCTGGCTCTCGGCGGCCGGGCGCTGCGCCGCGGAGGCCTGGGGCGCGGCCGGTGCGGCGGCCTGCGCGGACGGGGCGAGGGAGACCGCTCCGGCCGCCATCAGCAGGGCGGTGAGGGCACCGGCGGCCGTGCGGCCCAGGGCGGTGGTGGACGTCGTACGCTGCATGGGGTGACCAACTCTCTTCGTGGCGGGGCGAGCGGATGCGGCACGCTCGCCGTGGTCGGATCCGGGGGCGTCGCGGCTCGGGGCCGGCGCCGGGGGGCTCGCTGGATGTGGCCGGGGACCTACTGGATGTAGAGCTCCCACCGGTACGCGCCGTCGACCCAGACCTGCTCGATCCTCTGCTGTACGGCGCTCCCGAGGCCGTACAGCACCCAGTACGCGGCCTCCGCCGCGACGTACGTGTCGTACCGGCCGGCCCACCGCCAGATGTCGATGGCCTGCGCCGAGGTGCCCTCCTGGAGGGCGGTCGGCGCGTCGGCGGGCGCAACGGCGGCGTGCGGCCGGGCGGGGGCGGCCGAAGAGGCGGCGGCGTACGCCTGGGCGGTGCCGCCGACGAGGACCGCGGCGGCGAGGGCGGCGCAGAGCGAGGCCGCGCGAATTCGCCTGTTCATGACAAATATTCCCTTCTGGACGTTCCACGCGACAGCCGGTCACCCGTGGCGGATCGGCCCGCCCCGGCTGCGGGGTGCGGTGGTGGTCACAGACTGGCAGCGACCGCCGCACCCGGGCATCGTGGAAAACCGCGAACTTGGCGCGGTGCGCGTTCCAGGGGTGTGCGTCCGGGAAGTGCGCGCTCCCCACGTGCGGGCGTCCCAGGGATACCGGGGCCTGTCCCGCACGACAGGCCCCGGCGGTCGGCCGCCGGGTCAGGCCGCGGCGTCCAGTCGCCGGCGCTGCTCCTCGTCCAGGACGAGGTCCAACGCGCCGAGGCTCTCCTCCAGTTGGGCGACGGAGCTGGCGCCGACGACCGGCACGGTCGGCACGGGGTGGCCGAGCAGCCAGGCGAGCACGACCTGGTTGACGGTGGCGCCGGTCTCCTCGGCCACCTCTGCGAGCACGGCCAACTGGGCCTTCGCCGTGGGCCATTCGTACTGCTCGCGCAGCGGGCGGTCGGATCGGCAGTACGAGCCGCCGAGCAGCGGGGAGTAGGCGAGCAGCGTCATCGACGGCCGCGGTGCGAGGTACGAGAGCAGGGCGTCGTCGGCGTGCTTCTGGATGCCGAAGTCCGCGTCGGGCCGCGGCCGCAGGTAGCTGTGGCGCTGCTGGACGCACCGGTAGCCGGGCCAACTCCGCTCGGCGGCGAGGTCGTTGGCGGCGGCCAGTTCGGCGGCGCCGTGGTTGCTGCAGCCGAGGGCGGTGACCTTGCCGTCGGCGACCAGGGCGGCGAAGGCGCCCATGGTCTCCTCGACCGGCGTGGCCGGGTCGGCCACGTGGGCGTAGTAGAGGTCCACCCGGTCGGTGCCGAGCCGGCGCAGGCTGCCCTCGGCGGCCTCGCGCACGGCGCGGGCGGACAGGCCCTCGATGTGCTCGGGGAAGGGCAGGCCGGGCACCGGGCGGGCGCCGACCTTGGTGGCGAGCACCAGGTCGTCGCGGTTGCCGCGGCGCGCCGTCCAGCGGCCGAGCAGCTCCTCGCTCTCGTGGCCGTCGGCGCCGGGCGCCCAGAAGGCGTAGTTGTTCGAGGTGTCGATGAACGTCCCGCCGGCTTCGGTGAACCGGTCGAGGATCGCCGTCGCGGTCTCCTCGTCGACGGTGGTGCCGAAGGTCATCGCGCCGAGACAGAGCGCGCTGGCCGACTGCCCGTCAACTCCGAGGCTGCGGTACCGCATCAGTCATCCCTCCAGGGGGGTCGTCGGTGGTGTCGCCGGTCGCGGCCGGGGGTGTGGCCCGCCGGGACCGGGTCACCAGAATCATTACCCCGGCGGTGCCCAGTTCGGCCAATGTGCAGACCAGCCGGGAGACGATCGCGGCGGCGCCCGCCGTCGGGACCGGGACGACCGTCGACAGCGACAGCACCAGGACCATCTCCCGGGCGCCCAGGCCGTCCGGGAGGACGATGGTCAGCGTCCCGGCGACGGTGGCGAGCGCGAAGCCGCCGACGCAGGCCGACAGCGAGCGGGCGGGCGGCCCGTCCAGGGCGACCACGATCAGCCACAGGTGCAGCCCGGCCGAGAACCAGGACAGCAGCGCCAGGGCGAGCGAGACCCGCACCGCGCGGGGCGAGTTGCGCCCGGTCGGCGGCGGTCGGCGGAACAGCCGGGCGCCGCGCTCCACCGACGCGCCGATCAGCCCCGGGCGGACCACGAAGCAGAGCAGGACGAGCACCGGCAGGGCCAGCCACCAGGTGTTCCCGCCGAGCACGGCGGGGGCGATGCCGAGTGCGGCGAGGCAGGCGGTCAGCATGGTGATGCCCAGGCTGACCACGTAGGTGGTGACCATCCGTCCGGCCGTGGCCCCGTACCCGGCGCCGAGCTGGATGTGGGCCAGCAACCCGAAGACCGGGGTCGGGAGGAACTTGCCGAGCAGCCCGCAGAAGAAGATCCGGGCACTGCCGAACAGCCCGACGGGCGGGCCCAGGTCGTCGAGGACGGCCCGCCACGACAGCAGGCCGAGCAGCAGCCCGCCGACGTTCGTCAGCACGGACAGCGCCAGCAGGGCCAGGAAGCGCCCGTCCGCCATCCTGGTCACCAGGCTCCAGGCGTCGTTGCGGGCCACCGCGACCATGCCCGCGACGCCGGCCAGCAGCAGGACGGCGGTCAGCAGGCGGTGCCGGCCCCTGGGCCGCCCCGCCGCCGTGTCGGCCGTCGCGCCGTCCGCCGTCCCGCCGCCCGCCACTGCAGCGCCGCCCGCCGCCGTGTCGGCCGTCGCAGCGCCGCCCGCCGCCGGCGCCGTGGCCGGACGCCCCCCGGACGCGCCGGTCATGACGCCCGGTGCCGCGGCCGCCGGAAGCCGCGCTCGGTGAGCGCCCGCACCGCGCCCCGGGCGACGCCCGCCACCAGCGCGGTGTGCAGCAGGAAGTGGTAGCCGACGAAGACCGGGTAGTACCGCAGCCCCTGGTCCCGCACCACGAACCGGGCCAACCCGGGGTCCGCCACCGCGAACCAGGCCACCCCCAGCGCCGGGAGGACGGCCGCCCGGGGCGTCAGGAGCAGCAGCGGCAGGCTCCCCCAGGTGGCGGCGGTGGCCAGCACGCCCGGCATCCGGTTGGCCTTGAGCGCCCCCGGGCTGAACCGGTGGGCGCCGGCGAACGCCACCAGCAGCTGCGAGCGCCGGTACTGCTCGCCGAGCAGCGCGCCCAGCCGGTCCACGTCGTCGTGCCGACCGGTGATCCGCTCGGTCAGCAGGACCGGGTACTTCGCCGACAGCCGCTCGCTGTACTCGACGTCCTCCGACTCCCGCAGGGTCTCGTCCAGCGGGCCGATCTCCTCGTACACCGTCCGCCGGATCGCGCACATGGCGAAGAAGACGGTGCGGACCCGGCCGGTGGCCCGCCGGCGCCACCAGTACTCGTGCAGGACGCGGTAGCGCTCCACCGGCCCGTCGTCGAACAGCGCCCGCTTGCCGACCACCCCGTGGACGCAGCCGAGGTCGGGCTGTTCCTCCAGCAGGGCCACCGCGTTCCCGACCGCGTCCGGGTCCAGCGCGATGTCGGAGTCCAGGAAGAACAGGATCTCGCCGGTGCTCTCGGCCGCGCCCCGGTTGCGGGCGACGGACACCCCGCCGTTGCGCTGGGTGATCAGCCGGACCGGGTAGCGCCGGACGATCTCCGGGGAGCGGTCCGAGCTGCCGTCGTCGACGACCAGCACCTCGTGCACGGGGTAGGTCTGCGCCAGGGCGGACTCGACGACCGCCGCGATGGTCTTCTCGTAGTTGTAGTTGGGGATGATCACCGACACCGTGGGTCGTGCGTCAGCCATGCGTGCCTCCCGATGCCGGCCCGGAGATCCAGGCGTCCTGGCGGAGATGGTCGGATGTGCCCTCGGGGCTGCTCAGCGCGTAGCGGTGGGTCCGGGCACCGTGCGCGGTGAACGCCCAGTCGAAGCGCCACCAGTCGTGCCAGCTGCCGGCGTCCCAGGACGTCGGCAGGATCGTGTCGCCCGCGTCCGCGGCGTCCTGGGTGAGGCCGCGCAGCCCGTTGAGGTCGCCCATGCCGGCGTTGGTGTTGAAGTCGCCGGCGATGAACAGCGGGTGGGGGTTGTCGCGGACGTCCCGGAGCAGCCCGTCGAACTGCTGCCGGCGCTCCCGCTGCCGGCGGTGCACGTCGGCCGGGAAGTCCTGCGGGGGCATCCCGTAGGCGACCGGCACGAGCATGTGGACGTTGTAGAAGGAGACCACCGACCCGTTCACCGCGAGGTCGGTGCGCAGCACCTTGGCCCCGGCGAAGACCCGCGACCAGTCGCCCTCCCCGCTCGCCCGCAGCTCCCGGTCCGGGCCGACCGGCGGCTGCGCCACCACCGGGAAGCGGGAGAGCGTCACCAACTCGCCCCGGACGACCAGCTGGTAGCCGGGGAACTCGCGCCTCAGCCTGGCGGTGTCGTCCACCTCGCGGGCGCCGTCCGCGCCGGCCGAGTCGTCCCAGTGCAGGTACTCCTGGAGCAGGTAGACGTCGGCGTCCTGCGCCCTGAGGTAGGCGTAGAACCGGTCCGGGTCGACGTCGGAGCCCCAGTACTCGGTGTTCTGCGCGACGACGTGGAGCGCGCCGGGCGGTACGGTCCGGTCGGCCGTCGCCGCGGCCAGGGTCAGCCCGGACTGGTCCAGTCCGACGGCGAGCGAGAGCGCGCCCATGGCGGCCGGCCAGCGCACCCGGCTGGGGCTTCGGCGCAGCCGGACGGCCAGCGCGGCCAGCAGCACCAGCAGGGGGACGCCGAGCAGCACCGGCGGGGGCGCGGAGCCGGGGACCACCCAGAACCAGGCCCGGCCGGTCAGCGCCTCCTGGAGCGCGCAGAACAGCAGCCACGCCGCGCTCGCCCCGGTCAGCAGCCGGACCGGCCAGGTGGCGGCCCGGTCGGCGAGGAACCAGGAGCGCCGGGGCCGGGGCAGGAAGCGGCGGCCGGGCCCGGGGAGCGCGGAGCGGCCGGGCCCGGGGAGCGTCACCACGACTGCACCACCAGCAGGAGGCCGAAGCCGGCCAGCCACAGCCCGCCGACCGCGAGCATGGTCCGGTCCGTGAAGAGCGTCCGGGTCGGTTCGCCGCCGCCCTCGCTGACCAGCAGGATCTGCAGGTAGCGGGCGATCGCGAAGACCGCCAGCGGGGTGGAGAGCAGGATCCGCAGCTGGCGCATGCCGCCGGCCGCGGCGTCGCTCTGGAGGAAGGACACGTAGGCGAGCACGGTCACCGACGCGGCGAAGGTGACCATGCTGTTCAGGAACGGGACGGAGTAGGCGCGCAGGGCCGGCCGGTGCAGTTCGGAGGGCCCGCCCTGGACCGACGTCAGTTCGTGCCGGCGTTTGCCGAAGCCCAGCAGGATGCAGACCGAGAACACGCAGAGCAGGAACCACGAGGAGATCGAGACCGACGCCGCCATGGCGCCGGCGCAGACCCGCAGCACGAAGCCGGTGGCGATGACGAAGACGTCGACCACCGAGACGTGCTTGAGGACGAAGCTGTACAGGATGTTGGTGACCGCGTAGACGAGCACGGGGACCGCGGCGGCCCCCGCGGTCGCCGATCCGGCCAGCAGGGCGAGGTAGAGGACGGCGCCGAGCACGACGGCGGCCGGGACCGGCACGGCCCCGGAGGCGATCGGGCGGTGGCGCTTGACCGGGTGGCGGCGGTCCCGCTCCCGGTCGGCGAGGTCGTTGACGACGTAGGTGGCCGAGGAGGCGAGGACGAACAGCACCAGGACGGGCAGCGCGCCGACGACCGCCGGCCACGGCGAGGTGCCGGACTCCAGCAGCGGCAGCACCAGGACGACCGCGTTCTTCGCCCACTGGTGCGGCCGGACCAGCCGGACCAGGCCGCGCACCAGCGCGCCGCGTCCGGGCTCCCGGGGTGACGCGCCGGGCCCGTCGGGCGGTTCGGCGGTCGGGGGGCCGGTGTCCCCGTCGGGCGGATGGACCGGCGGACCGACCAGGCCCTCGCGGTACTCGCTCGCAGTACTCACTTCCGTTCCCTTCGCTGCTGTCAGAAGAGGACCTTGACCGTGCGCAGGGCACCCTCGCGCCAGCGGTCGGAGTGCGTCCGGCCGGTGGTTCCGGCCACGGTGGACCGGTTCTCGCGGTACCAGGTGAAGCTGCGCCCGATGGCGGTCGCGTTGGAGTGACGGGGGGTGAAACCGAGCACCTCGCGGGCGTCGGTGATGTCGACGCAGGAGTCCCGGGTGAGCTTCTGGACGAGGCGGCCGTAGACCGGTGACAGCCGCAGCGCGGCCAGCGTCCGCAGGGCCGCCTTCGCCGGGCCGAGCGGCAGCGGGACGACGCGTCCGCCGTGGCCGGCGAGGTCCAGGACGACCTGGCAGTCCTCGCGGAACGAGCCGTACTCGGCCGCGCCGACGTTGAACTCCCGGTTGATCCGCTCGCCCGGCATGGTGAGCATCGCGGTCACCAGGTCGCAGAGGTCCTCGACGTCCAGCATCTGGTTGAGGGTGTGGCCGCCGCCGAGGACCGGGAAGCCGCGGCCGTCCAGCGCCCAGTCGAAGAGCATCGCGAATACGCCGAGCCGGCCCGGGCCGATGAAGGTCTTCGGGCGCAGCACGGGCACGCACATGCCCCGGCTCCGGTGGTCGGCGCACAGCCGCTCGGCCGCGATCTTCGCGGCGTTGTACGGGTCGACCGGGACGAGCGGGTGGGACTCCGGGGTCGGCGTGCGCTCCGGCAGGCCGTACACCGCGGTGGAGGAGATGTGCAGCACCCGGTCGGTCCCGGCGCGCCGGGCGGCGTCCAGGACGGTGCGGGTGCCGTCGACGTCCACCGAGCGGATCTCTGCCGCCGGGTGGCTCGGCAGCGCGGCGGCGCCGTGCACCACCACGTCCGCCTCGGCCGTCAGCCGGCCGAGCAGGGTGCGGTCCCGGACGTCGCCGACCACCGCCTCCACGGAGGGCAGGGCGGCGAGTGCGGGCGGCAGCGGGCGGCGGTCGAGGGCGACCACCCGGTGCCCGGGCGAGCTGCCGAGCCGGCGGACCAGGGCGCTGCCGAGGAAGCCCGCCGCGCCGGTGAGCAGGACGCGCTGGGGACGGGCGGCGGGTCGGGGGGTGTCGGTGGTCACGGGCGGCCTGCCGGCCCGCTCGGGAGCGGGTTCCGGTCCCCGCCGGGCGCCGCGGGCCGCGCACCGGCGGCTGCACCGGCGGCTGTACCGGCGCCCACTGGCGGCAGTTGACGCCGGTACAGCCGACGGAACCGCGGGCTCAGCAGCCACTGGCCGGCGCCGACCGCCGCGCCCGCGGTCACCGCGGTGCCCGCCGCGAAGTGCAGGGCGGTGTACGCGACGGCGGTCGCGACCCCGCGTTCGCGAACCAGGAAGGCGTGGAAGCCGCGGTCGGCGAGCACGGCGCCGGCCGCCAGTGCGGCGGTGACCGGAAGCGTCCGGCGGGACACCAGGGCCAGCGGCAGCGAGGCCGTCGCGCCGGCCGCGGCGAGCGCGGCGAAGGCCCGGGACCGGGTCTCGAACCCGCGCATGAAGCCCCGGTGGTCGACGTAGAGCGGCACCCGCAGCCGCGCCCGCCGGAACAGCTTGCGGACCAGGGCGGACAGCCGCTCCTCGTCGTTGTGCCGCCCGACCACCGCGGAGCTGAGCTCGATCCGGTGGGTGGCCGACAACCGTACGCCGAAGTCGATCTCCTCGGTCTGGCGCAGGGCCGGGTTCAGCCCGCCGGAGTCCAGGAACAGCGACCGGCGGATGGCTGCCAGGGCCGAGAACCAGGGGGTGACGGTGCCTTCGGAGCTGATCCGCCAGTAGTACGACTGGAGGATCCGGTAGTCCCCGACCCGGGTGGTCGGCAGCAGCGGGTGCTTGTCGGTGATGCCGCACACCGATCCGACCTTCGGGTCGGCGGCCAGCCGCTCCACGGCGGCGGCGACCGAGGTCGGGGACAGGCCGACGTCGGCGTCCAGGAAGAACACGATCTCGCCGCGGGCCTCCCGGGCACCGCGGTTGCGGGTCTCGGCGGGGCCGGAGTTGCGCTCCTGGCGGACCAGCCGGCACGGGTACCGCTCGGCGACCAGGGCGGAGTCGTCGGTGCTGGCGTCGTCGACCACGACGATCTCGACGTTGGGGTAGGTCTGGGCGGTCACCGCCTCCAGGCAGGCAGGCAGCGTGCGGGCGTCGTTGTAGAGCGGGATGACCACCGACACCAGGGGAAGGGTCATGACAGTCCTGTTCAGGCCGCGGGGATCTCGGGCAGGTCCGGGTCATCGTCGGACGGGTTCACCCGCGCCTCGCTGATGATCTTCCGGTCGTCACTGGTCAGGCAGCGGCCGGTGGCCAGGTCGAACTCCCAGTCGTGCAGCCGGCAGGTGAGCACGCCGTCCCGGTGGGAGCCGAACCGGACCAGGTCCGCCTTGAGGTGGGGGCAGAGCCGCTGGACGACGTAGTCGCCGGCCCGGGCGCGCTCCTCGGTCTGGCTCAACTCCGCGTAGTAGCCCTCGACGTAGGACATCCGCTCGGTCGAGAGGGAGGCGAAGAAGGTGGTCACGAACTCGTTGAAGGGCCCCTTGCGGGCCGCCCTGAAACGGCAGGACAGGAACAGCTCGTTCGCCCAGTCGGGGCAGCGCTCGGCGACCAGCCGTTCCACCAGCGGCCGGGGCAGCTCGAAGCGGTAGCGGCACTCCTCGCCCGCCCAGCGGGCCACCCGGCGGTCCAGGAAGTCGAACAGGATCTGCTCGGTGTCCGCGCCCGGGGCCCCGGCGGCGTCCGCGCCGTCCACCACCTCGACCAGGACCCGGCCGTTGACGCCCTCGCAGGTGTGGTCGGCGTACCGCAGCAGCGGCTCCACCCACTCCTGGAGGCTCGTCAGCAGGTCCGTGCGGCCGGTCGGCCAGCCGGCCTTCTCCGCGCGGATCCGCTCGGCCCGGCGGGCCTGGTAGTCGCGCAGGTAGCCGGTGCGGTCGTCGCGGATCCGGGCGACCGTCCGCTCGTCGACCTGCTCCAGCCGGAAGCCGCGGTCCGGGCCCAACTCGGTGACGGTGCCGGGCAGGAACAGGTGGGCGTTGGCCACCCCGTGCTCGCGCAGGAAGTCGAGGAACACCCACTGGTCGGGGAAGATGTTGGCGTCGTCGCCGTCCAGGTCGTTGAGGTGGAAGAGCTCCTCGTCCAGGAAGCAGGGCGGCCCGGCGAACGGGAAGACGTGCTCGGCGCCGTACTGCTCGACGTAGTTCAACGCGCGGGCCATGCCGTTGCGGCGCTTGCGGCGGCCGACGGTCTGCTTCATCCGGGCGGGGAAGTCGTACACCATCGGGTACCAGATCGCCCCGGAGTACTGGAGGAAGTGCCCGGCGAGCGGCCCGAAGGACCTGATCCGGGGCTCGTCGACCGGGCGGGCGTCGTTCTGGTTGAGGATCCTGGTGCCGTTGTCGTCGACCAGGATCGCGGAGTCGCCGATCGGGCCGTCGGTCGGCGAGGTGAGCGCGTTGACCATCACCCGGACGCCGCCGTCCAGCGGGGTCGGTTCGAGGTCCCGGGTCTGCACGAAGTGGCGGAAGCCGAGGTCCTCCAGGGACGTCCGCAGGTCGCGGACCGGGAAGTCCGGCAGCAGCACCACGGTGTCCTTGGACATCCGGGTCCGCAGCCACTCGGCGTCGAAGTGGTCGTGGTGGAGGTGGGAGACGTACAGGTACTCCGCGGTGTGCAGCTGGGCCGTGTCCATCGCCTCGTTGTCGGGGAACGGGAACCAGGAGGCGAAGAAGGCCGGATTGAACCAGGGGTCGCACAGGATGCGCCCGGCACTGGTCTCCACGAGCAGGCCGGCGTGGCCGACGGATGTGATGCGCATGAGTCTCCAAAGGCGGTCGAGCGACTTCGGGAGGAGGCGGACCGGGGTGGGCGACGGCGGTGCGTGCGGGGGGGAGCCGCCGTCGGGTGACCCCCGTGGGGGCGTCAGCGGGCGCCGTGCGGCGGGCGGGCGGGGCGGTCGAGCACGTTGAAGTCCGCGACGGCGAACCGGGCGAGCGCGGTCGGTCCGGCGACGGCGCGGTGGGCGATCGCGATGGCGCGGCCGACGGCGTCGACCAGATCGCAGCCGGCCAGGTAGAAGGTCAACCGGACGCCGCGCGGGGTGACCTGGACATGGACGTGCTCGACGCCGTCACGCGCGGACGTCACGCCGTCCAGGGTCGCGAGCACGGCCCCGGCGGTCGGCCGGGCGTCCGCCGAGCCGCCCGCGGCGGCGGTCAGCAGGACGCCGACGAGGTGAACCGGAGGTCCCGGGAGGTGTGGGGGAGACCGGCCGGTCAGCCCCAGGAGAAGCCGTTGCCGGTCGAGGCCGGGACGGCCTCCGGGGCCGGACGGCCGGGGAGCGGGGCGGCCGGCGCGGTGCGGAGCCCGGTCGTCGCCCGGTGCACGGGGCCGCGGGAACGCGCGGAGGTGAACATGGGGAAGTCCTCCGAATCGTGGGGGGTTTCGGGCCGCGTTCGTTCGTCCGCGGCCTCTGCGGTCCCAAGATTCGCACGCGTCCCGGTGCGCTCACACGGGTTCCGGGGTGACACCAAACGCGTGGCAGCTTCGGGCCAGGGCCGGGTCGCCGGATCGACCCCGAGTGAGCTGCGCGGCAGCGGCCTTGGCAGGTTTGGGTCAGGCGGAAGCTGTCAGCTCCCGCCCGCCGGGCGTCCCGCGATGTGGACACCGGCGCGGTCCGTCCCCCGCCCGTGCGGCCGACGCGCCCCGCCCGTGCGGCCGAACGCCCCGGGCCCCTCGCGCGGAACTCTGGCGCGAGGGGCCCGGGGCGGATGTGGAGGAGCGCTCGGGATCAGGCCGGGCGGGGGAGGTAGGCCAGGCCGTGGGCGCCCGGGTCGGCGAGCTTGGGGACGGTCAGCCGGGAGACCGGGGTCAGGGTGGCCAGGTCGATGACGTCGACGGTGGAGGACACCACGCTGGAGACGTAGGCGAGTTCGCCGTCCGGGGAGGAGGTGATGGTGAGTGGGAAGAGGCCCACCTCGACGGAGCCGATCCGGCTGTGGTCGTCGGCCGCGAACACCGTGAGACGGCCCGGGAGTTGACGGCCCAGGGCGTTGGCCGGGTCGGGCGCCAGCCGGACCTCGCCGGCCAGGATCCGGCCGGTCGAGGTGAGGTGCACCGGCAGGGCCGGGGACTCCGTGGGGAGGACGGCCGTGACGGTCGCGGACGGCACGTCGATGACGCGGATGCCGGGGGCCGCGCCGGGGGCGGCGGAGGTGGAGAGGTACGGGCCGGCGGCGTAGACCCGGTTGCCGTCGGGCGAGACGGCCAGGCCCTCGCTGCCCGGGACCTCGACCTTGGCGGTCAGGACGCCCTTCTCGAGGTCCACCACCGAGACGAAGGGCGCCTCCTTGTTGGTGGCGAAGCCGGTCCGGCCGTCCGGGGAGACGGCGAACCAGTGCGGGCCGGGGGCGTCGGTGTCGATCCGGCCGATCGGGCGGCGGGTCTCGGTGTCGATGACCACGACGCCGCCGGGGCGGTCCTCGCCGCCCTCCACGCTGACGTAGAGGCGGCGCCGGGCGGTGTCCAACGCCAGCCCGTGCGGGCCGTGTTCGGGGGCGAGGTCGATCACCTCGACGATCCGGCGGGTGTCGGCGTCGATGACGGTCAGCTCGGTGCGGCGGCCGCTGTTGGCGTGGTAGTAGCCCGAGCGGTACGCGCTGGTGCACCAGAGCAGCCGCTGGGTCGGGTCGAAGCACAGCTCGTGCGGCTCGGCGAGGACCTCGACGGTGTCCAGGAGCCGGTCGGTGGCGGCGTCGAAGAACGAGACGGTCGGGCCGCTCTGGCTGACGACGGCGAGGACGTCGCCGGCGCGGGCGGCGCGGGAGGGCTGTGACATGAGGACTCCTCAGAAGGTTTCGCGGTCGTCCCCACCTTCGTCGGCGGCCCCGACCGGAACAATGCAAGAATCGGCATCGGATAGTTGCCCAGGACGCAAAGACACAGCTCGGGAGCGCACGGCGGATGGACCTCAACCTGCTGCGGGCCCTGGACGCCCTGCTCCAGGAGAACAGCGTGACCCGCGCGGCCGAGCGGCTCGGCACCTCGCCGGCGGCGGTCAGCCGGATGCTGGCCCGGCTGCGCAGGGCCGTCGAGGACCCGCTCCTGGTGCGCGCCGGGCAGGGCCTCGTCCCCACCCCGCGGGCGCTCGAACTGCGGGAGGAGGTGGCCGCGTTGCTGCGCGGCTGCGACGACGTGCTGCGGCCCGGCGCCGGGTTCGACCCCGTGCACCTCGACCGCACCTTCACGGTGCAGGCCGGTGAGCTGCTGCTGGCCCGGACGGCCGGACCGCTCGCCGAGCGGGTCCGGGCCGAGGCGCCGCGGGTGGACGTGGTGTTCCTGCCGGAGAGCCTGGAGGGCGGCCCGGCGCTGCGGCAGGGCCTGGTGGACGTGGAACTGGGCGTGCTCGGGCAGCTGGACCCGGAGATCCGCAGCCGCGGACTGCTGAGCGCCTCGCTGGTCGGCCTCGCCCGCGACGGCCACCCGCTGTTCGACGGCCGCCGGATCACCGCCCGGCGCTTCGCCGCCGTCGACCACATCGGCGTCTCCCGGCGCGGCAAGCGGCTCGGCCCGATCGACACCGCGCTCGCCGGGCTCGGGCTGCGGCGCCGGGTGGCGGTCGTCGTACCCAGCCACACCGGCGCGATGCTGCTGGCCCGGGACAGCGATCTGGTCACCCTCGTCCTGGCGGACTGGCTGCCGGACACCGTCGCCGCGCTGGGGCTGCGGACGTTCCCGATCCCGCTCGAACTCGCCCCGTTGGAACTGGGCATGGCCTGGCACCCGCGCAACTCGGCCGATCCGGGGCACCGCTGGTTCCGCGAGCACGTGGCGGCGGCGGTGCTGGGCGCCGGCCCCCGCGGGGCGGGGAACTTCCGGGGGAGCGCCGGGGCGAGTGAACGCGGTGCCCCGGCGCGGCCCCCGAGGTGAACTCGGGATACCGTGCCGGAGACCTTCACGGCCAAGCCCGGCGACCGGATCCGGAACCGGCTGATCAACGCGGGCGGCGACACCGCCTACCGGGCCGCCCTCGGCGGCCACGAGCTGACCGTCACCCACACCGACGGCTTCCCGGTCGAACCGGCCACCACCCGGGCGCTGCTGCTCGGCATGGGCGAGCGCCACGACGTGCCGGCCACCGCCGGGGACGGCGCCTTCCCGCTGACCGCGCTGGCCGAGGGCAAGAACGCCACCGCCCTGGCCGTGCTGCGCACCGGCGGGGCGCCGCGCCCGACGCCGCCGTCCGCCCGGCCGAGCTGGACGGCAGGCTGGTCACCGCCGGGCGGCTCAGGGCGGCCCCGGCCGTCCGGCTGCCCGCCAGGCAGCCGGACCGCACGGTGCGGCTGGAGCTCACCGGCGGGATGGCGAAGGCCGACCGGGCGTTCAACGGCCGCGGGTACGACCCGGCGCGGCGCTACCCGGTGGCGGCGGGCGAGCGGGTGCGGCTGGAGTTCCGCAACAGCACCACCATGCGGCACCCCGTCCACCTGCACGGCCACAGCTTCGCGCCGCCCGGCGACGGCCCGCGCAAGGACACCGCGGTCGCGTGCTGCCGGGCGCGACCCCGGCCGTCGACTTCGACGCCGACCACCCGGGCCTGTGGACGGTGCACTGCCACGACGTCTACCACGCGGAGACGGGCAGGATGACCGTCCTCGGTTACCGGGCCTGACCCAGGCTCCCCCCCCCCCCCGAGAGGGAAAGCCTCCGGGTCTCACCCCGGGAAGGAACGCCGAATTCTCCACCGGTTCGGGGTCCTTTCCTTCCCGGCACCCGGCCACCTCGGCGTGCCACCGCCGCCGGCCCGCGCGGCCATGACGTTTTCTTAACGCGGCCGATGACGGATTCCTGACGCCGGTCGCATAGCGTGTCGCACTGCCGTCGCTCGACGGCGTTCTTCCGGGGTCTTCAAACAAGAGGTGCAAGGTGGTTTCGTCGGGTTCGACGGAGACGGCGGAGTCGGACGCGCCGTCGGCGCGAATACGCCTCCGCAGCTGGTTGCTGGAGGACGTGAGCGCGGCGAAGCCCGCGCAGCCGTCCACCGCGGAGGGCGCCCCGGAGGCGTCGCCCGAGGGCACGGCCGCGGAGGACCCCGCCGCGCACGGTGCGCACCCCGGCCGGCGCTGGTGGCGGGTGATGTGCCTGACCGGCCTGGACTACTTCTCGACGCTCGGCTACCAGCCGGGCATCGCCGCCCTCGCCGCGGGCGTGCTGTCGCCGATCGCCACCATCGTGCTGGTGGTGGTCACCCTGCTGGGCGCGCTGCCGGTCTACCGGCGGGTGGCCAAGGAGAGCCCGCACGGCGAGGGCTCGATCGCGATGCTGGAGCGGCTGCTGTCGTTCTGGAAGGGCAAGCTGTTCGTCCTCGCGCTGCTGGGCTTCGCGGCCACGGACTTCCTGATCACCATCACGCTGTCGGCCGCCGACGCGAGCGCGCACCTGGTGGAGAACCCGCACCTGACCGGCGCCCTCGGCGGCAAGCAGGTGCTGATCACGCTGGTCATGGTGGCGCTGCTCGGCGCGGTCTTCCTCAAGGGCTTCAGCGAGGCGATCGGCCTGGCGGTGTTCCTGGTCGGGACGTACCTGCTGCTGAACGTGGTCGTGGTGGCCGTCGGCCTCTGGAAGATCATTGAGGCGCCGCACGTGGTCACCGACTGGACGGACGCGCTGACCGCCCAGCACGGCAACCCGATCGTCATGGTCGGCGTGGCGCTGGTGACCTTCCCGAAGCTGGCGCTCGGCCTGTCCGGCTTCGAGACCGGCGTCGCCGTGATGCCGCACATCAAGGGCGCCCCCGAGGACACCGAGGCGAACCCGGCCGGCCGGATCCGCGGCACCCGCAAGCTGCTGACCACCTCCGCCGTGATCATGAGCTGCTTCCTGATCGCCACCAGCTTCATCACCACGCTGCTCATCCCGGCCGACCAGTTCAAGGCCGGCGGCGACGCCAACGGCCGCGCCCTGGCGTATCTGGCGCACGAGTACCTGGGCGGCGCCTTCGGCAGCGTCTACGACCTCTCCACCATCGCGATCCTCTGGTTCGCCGGCGCCTCCGCCATGGCGGGCATGCTCAACCTGCTGCCCCGCTACCTGCCGCGCTACGGCATGGCCCCGCACTGGGCCCGCGCGGTGCGGCCGATGGTGATCGTGCTGACCCTGATCGGCTTCCTGGTCACCTGGATCTTCGACGCGGACGTGGACGCCCAGGGCGGCGCGTACGCGACCGGTGTGCTGGTGCTGATCAGCTCCGCCGCCATCGCGGTGACCATCGCCGCGTACCGGAAGCGCGAGCGCGGCTGGACCGTCGCCTTCGCGGTCATCTCGGCGATCTTCCTCTACACCACCGTGCTGAACGTGCTGGAGCGGCCGGACGGCCTGAAGATCGGCGCCTGCTTCATCGCCGGGATCATCCTCGTCTCGCTGCTCTCCCGGCTGCGCCGCGCCTTCGAGCTGCGCGTCACCAGCGTGGCACTGGACGACATGGCGGAACGTTTCATCAGGGACTACGCGCACCGCCCGCTGCGGCTGATCGCCAACGAGCCGAGCCACCGCGACGTCGCCGAGTACCGCGACAAGATCCGCCAGATCCGTGCCGACAACGACATCCCCGGCGAGGACGACCTGGTCTTCGTCGAGGTGACCGTCCGCGACGCCTCCGACTTCGAGGCCGAGCTGACCGTGCGCGGCGAGGTGCTGCACGGCCGCTACCGGGTGCTCACCCTGGAGAGCTCCAGCATCCCGAACGCGCTCGCCGCGCTGGCGCTGAACATCCGGGACCGCACCGGGCAGCAGCCGCACCTCTACTTCGAGTGGACGGAGGGCAGCCCCTTCGCCCAGTTCCTGCGGTTCTTCCTGTTCGGGCAGGGCGAGGTGGCGCCGGTCACCCGCGAGGTGCTGCGCGAGGCCGAGCCGGACCGCTCGCGCCGCCCGCGCGTCCACGTCGGCTGAGCCACCGGCGACGGCCCGCCCGCTCACCGGGAGCGGGCGGGCCGTCGGCGTGTCCGGGAGGTTCCTCCCGGTGCTGGCGCCGCCCGCGCCGGGGCGGGCGCGGGCGGCGGATCGGGGTGGGCCGGCGGGGTCAGGACGGGAGGTCGAGGACCAGGCCGGGGTGGATGAGGTCCGGATCCTCCCCGATGGCGGCACGGTTGAGCTCGTACAGCGCGGGCCAGCCGCCGGGGACCCGCAGGGCCTCGGCGATGTCGGCGAGGGTGTCGTTCTCGCGGACGGTCCAGGTGCCGTCCTCCGACGCGGCCCGGGCCGGGATGGCCGTTCTCGGGGGCGCCAGGACGGTCTCGCGGCCGCCGTGGCCGCGGGTGGCGCGGGCGCCGCAGACGGGCCACGGGGAGAGGCCGCGGCGGTCGGCGAGGTGCTGGGCGACGGCGATCTGCTGCTCGCGGCTGGCGAGGTCGGCTCGCGGGGCGTACGCCAGGCCACCGTTCTCCCGCCAGGTCGGCTGGTCGAACTGGAGGCCGCCGTAGTAGCCGTTGCCGGTGTTGACGCGCCAGTTGCCGCTGCTCTCACAGGCCGCCACGCGGTCCCAGTCGTACGAGCCGTCGCCCGCCCTCCCGGGGTCGGACCCGCTGTCGCGGCCCGGTGGCGCGGCATGGGCCGCGGGGGCGGCGGCGAGGGCCACGGACAGGGCGCAGAGCGCGGTCGGGACGATGCGGCGCAGACGGGCGGTGGCAGGCATGGGCGGCTCTCAGGCTCGGGGACAGGACCCGCGCCGTCCGCGGACGGCGCCCTCCCACCCAGGCACGCCGGACGGGGCGTTCCGCCGCCGACACGTCCGACAGGTCACCCGCACGGCGGCCCCGGGCCACTCCGGCGGCCCGCGGCCGATCGGCCGTCACCCTCGTCGCCGGGCCCGCCCGCCCCCCGGATCCACCGGGACGGGGGTTCTGCTCCTTCCCGGCCTCCGACACCTACCTCGGCACGAGACGAAGAACGACGAGCCCGTCCCCGCGGCGGTCCCCGAGCGGGACGGCCACAGCCGGACCGTCAAGGTCACCTGGTCCAGGGGCCGCTGCACCGGGTACTGCCTGGCCGCCGTCGACGTGACCCCGGCCGCCGCGGGCAAGCCCGCCCGGACGGAGCTGCGCTCCCCCGGGGAGGACGGGACGGCCGTGGACCGGAGCACCGTGCAGCGCGGTTGACCCGGTCCGGTTTGAGTACTCCTACTCAGGCGGCCGGCGGCGGCGCCCGGCGAGCATGGAGGCGTCACGCCGCCGAAGTCCCACGAAGGAACCGCCATGCTCAGCCGGATCGCCGCCGCTCTGGTGCCCGCCCTCGGCCGTCTGTCCGTCACGTCCGAGGTCGCGGGCCCGGTCGCCCCGGGCAGCATCGTCGCGGCCAACCACAGCTCGCTCGCCGACCCCGGCGTGGTGCTGGCCGCGCTGCGCCGGCTGGGCACCGAGCCGGTGGTGATGGCGACCGCCGGGCTGTGGCGGGTGCCGCTGCTCGGCCGGGTGCTGCGGGCCGGCGGGCACATCCCCGTCCACCGCGGGACGGCCCGGGCGGCCACGGCCCTCGACTCCGCGGCGGCGGCCCTCGCGGCCGGCCGGGTCGTCCTGATCTACGGCGAGGGCGGCCTGCCCGAGCGCCGGGACCCGCACGACGCCGAGCCGCGCGCCTTCCGCACCGGCCTGGCCCGGCTCGCCACGGCGAGCGGCGCCCCGGTGGTGCCGCTCGGCCAGTGCGGCGCCCGCCGCCTCAGCTCCGGCGGCGCCGCCAAGCAGCTCGCCGGCTTCGCCACCGCCCCCCTGCGCCGCCCCGCCCTGCACGTCCACCTCGGCGCCCCGCTCCACCTGGCGGGCGACATCCCCACCGCCACCGCCGCCGCCCACCACGCCGTCACCGCCGCCTGGCGCACCGCCCAGCGCCGCTGTCCCCGGCGGTGAGCCCCCGCGTGGTTGCGCGGCAGGTGTGCCGAGGCGCTGCGTGCCGGTCGGCGTAGCGGCTTGTCGGTGCGGGGTGGGACGGTGGAGAGCGCGGGTAGGCCGTGTGGGGCGGATGACTGGGGAGGCGTGTGTGAGCGGGGAACCGAGCATCGACTGGGAGCCGCAGTACCGGGGGGACCGCACGCGTCCCGAAGTCCTCGCCCGCTTCGAGCGGTTCGTCTCGGCTCCGGACGCGGAGGGGCTGGCCGCCCTGAGGTCGGCGGCCCTGTCGGCCGACCCGCTCTCGGGTGACCTGCACGCGCTGGCGTCGGCCCACCTGGTCGCGGGGCAGTTCCCGGAGGCGGTCCCGCTGCTGGAGTTCCTGGCGGACGCGGGGCCGGAGGACCCGGCCGCGCGGTGCGACCTCGCCACCGGCTACACCCGGATCGGCGGGGTGGACCGGGCCGCCCGGGAGCTGGAGCGCGTCCTCGCGGCCCACCCCGACTGTGTCGCCGCCGAGCGTCAACTCGTCGACGTCCGCGCCTGGTTGCGGTGGCACGAGGCCTCCGTGGACGTGCTGCGGCAGCAGGCCGGCGTGCTCTCCGGACTGGTCGCCGACGGGACCGGTGGCCCGGACGAGTGGCTCGCCCTGGGGAGGGTGCTGTACCAGCTGGCCGCGGTCCCGCGCAGCGGCGTGGACTGGCCGGACGTGGTGGGCGTCCTGGAGCGGGCCGACCACCTCGACCCCGGCCGCGAACAGGTGCTGGAGCTCCTCGCGGCAGCGGCGTACCAGGCGGGCGCCGACGCCCGGTGGCAGGCGGCGGTGCTGGGGCTGGTGCGGGTCGCCCCCGGGTCCGGCCGCCTCGACGACTGGCGCTCGGCCCCGCCCGCCGCCGCGCCGGATCCCGACCGGCTGCTCGCCCTCGCTGCCGAGCCCGCGCAGGCGCACGGCGCCGTCCGGGACCTCCGGTCGCAGTACCGGACGAGCCCCAACAACCCGGACGTCCTGCGCTGCGTGGTGCAGGCGGAGGCCGGCGTCGGGAACGCGGCCGAGGCGCTGTGGCTGGCCGAGAGCCTCGCCGCCGTCGAGGAACTCGACTTCTACGGGCACGGCGCCCTGGCGATGGTCTACGGGATGCTCGGGGACGGCCGGGCGCACCACCATGCCGCCGTGGCACTGGACACGGCGCCGGACGAGGACGAACGGGCCGAGTTCCGGGCCCGGTACGACGGCCTGGGCACCGCCTGACGGTGCCACGGGTGGCACTGCGCGGCGAGGCGGTGAAGTTCCCGTTCTGCTGCGCTTGGACCGAATCGTGCGGTATTCATCTCCCATGACGACGGTCGATGAGCTTCGCGAAGACCTCGAACGCCTCCTGACGGCGGCGGAGCGATGGCTGCAGAACCTGTCCTCCGCCCCCGATCTCGAGTCGGACGGCGACCAGATCGCCCGGGACGTGCGGCAGATGCGGAGCATGCGCACCCGCGCGCTGTCGGCGATGCTCAACGTGGCGTTGGTCGGAAGCCAGTCCTCGGGCAAGAGCTTCCTGGTCAGCGGCCTGCAGCACGGCCTGAAGTACGTCGAGGTCGAGGAGGACGACGGCGGCGTCGCCGACCTCTACACGGGCATCCTGCCCTCGGCCTCCAACGCGACCACCGCCTGCCCCTCCACCGTCGTGCCCGTCCGGCGCGGCCCCTCCGATCCGGAGTTCAAGCGAGGCCTGCTGCGGGTCTGCTTCGCGGAGTCCACGGCGGAGGGGTGGGTGGA
Source organism: Kitasatospora sp. NPDC092039 (assembly GCF_044756065.1). Lineage (NCBI taxonomy): Bacteria > Bacillati > Actinomycetota > Actinomycetes > Kitasatosporales > Streptomycetaceae > Kitasatospora > Kitasatospora sp. NPDC092039. Next base: position 559,809 of record NZ_JBIVSD010000002.1, read on the forward strand.
GATCGGCAGCGACCTCTCGCCGGCGGAGGTGGCGGCCTACGGCTCGGGCGACAACCTGCAGGACCGGCGGCCGGAGCACATCGGGCTCACCGTCAAGGAGATCGAACTGCTGCTCCAGGACCCGCCGTTGGCGGCCAAGCTCTACGACCTGCCGGGGGCGCAGTCCCCGGACCGGTCGCACGACGCGATCATGCGGCGGGCCTGGGCCGAGGCGGACTGCTTCATCTACGTCACCCAGGCGACGTCGAGCCTCTCCGACCCGGAGCTGGAACTGATCCGGGACCTGCACCGGCACCACCTGGAGACCGGGAAGAAGGTCCTCTGGGTGCTCACCGGGATCGACCGGGCGAACCAGCGGGACGCGACCACGCAGAAACTGGCCTGGCGCACCACCCAGGAGACGAACAACGCCTACCTGTACCAGCACTTCGGCCACGGCCCCTACAGCGACGCCACGTTCATCGGGCCCGGATTCGTCGCCGTCTCTCCGGCCTGGGAGGCCCAGGCCGCCTTCCAGGAGGAGGACGGGCAGACGAGGATCGCCGGCCGCAACCGTCGGAACAGCAACATGGAGTCGCTCCGCGCGCTGTTGTCCGGCCTGGTGGACGGTGGGGCGGGCTACCGGCACCTCGTCCAGATCGCCGACGAGGCGCGGCTCCTGGTCAAGCGCCGGCACCGCCCCGTCCTCGACCAGGTCGGCGCGCACCAGCTCTCGGTGAGCGACCTGGCCGACCAGCTCGCCGAGGTGCGGGCGCGCATCCGGAGGACGGAGGACTCCGCCGACCGGGTGAGCGCCCAGCTCCGCAAGAGCCTCGACCGGCGGGTCCGGGAATCCGAACAGCCCTTCGGGAAGCTCGCCGACTACCTGCACCGGGGACTGGACACGCTGATCGACAGCGGCAACCTCGACGCCGAGCACAGCAACCAGATCGAGGTTCGGCAGAACCACGTGTTCAACCAGTGGATGACGGCTCCCAGCGGGCCGGCCGTGCTCTGGCAGCACGCGCTGGAGGCGCTCAGCCAGGAGGGACACGCCCTGCTGAGCGCGTCCCTCGGCGACGAGGAGAGCGAGTTCCGGCTGGTCGCGCCCGAGCCCTTCGACACCGCCGGGATGCTGGGCTCCAGGCCGGAGCGCAGCCCGTCGGACCTCTACCGCATGGTGCAGACCGCGGGCGCGACCGTCGGGCTGATCGGCCCGGTCGCGGGAGGCACGGCCTGGCTGATGACGAGCCTCTCGCTGGCCACCCTCGCGCTGCCGGTGGCGGCCGCGGTCGCGGTCGGCGCGGCCGCCGTGGCCGGCGCCAAAGCGCTCAAGGAACGCGAGTCGGTGGTCCAACGGGCCCGCGGGGAACGGAAGCAGGCCATCGCGGGGCAGGTCCTCACGGCCCAGAACGACTTCAGGAAGGTGGCCGAACAACAGGGCCTGCTGTTGATCGACGCCGTCGAGAACCACATCCAGCAGTACCGCAACCGGCTCCACGCCACCCTCCACCAGATCGAGGCACGGATCAACGCGCCGGACATCGTGCGGAGCCGCGAGCTGGTCGATCGGCTGACCCCGCTGAACGACCAGGGCCGGGAGCTCATCAGCAGCCTGATGGACATCAGCGACCAGGCGCGCAGCGAGCTCTCGCACTCCTCGACGACACCCGGCGGGCACCGAGGCGGGCACTGAGTCGGACTTGGCGGCTGCGGCCCCGCTACGGCTGCAGTACTACGCTGGCGGGCATGGACTGGCTCGACCGGGTGGCGCGGCTGAGGCGCTGGACGAAGCGCGGCGAGCGTGCGCCGCACAAACCGTTGCTGCTGCTGTACGCCCTCGGCGGCTACCAGCGGGACGCGGAGGGTGAACTGCGGTACAGCGCGGTCGAGGAGGAGCTGAAGCAGCTGCTCGCCGAGTACGGGCCGCCGCGTCCGACGACTCCGGCCTACCCGTTCCACCACCTGGTCGGCGACGGGGTGTGGGAGGTCCGCACCGACCGGGGCCCGGGCAGCCCCGGCAGCGGGATCGGGGTCCTCCGGTCGAGCGGCGCCACCGGTCGGCTCGCACCCGCGCTGCGCGAGTCCCTGGCGGAGGACCCCGCCCTGCTGGGACGGATGGCCAGGGTGCTGCTGGACGTCAACTTCCCGTCCTCCCTGCACGCCGAGCTCTGCGAGGCGGTCGGCCTCGACCTGGAGCGGGCCGAGACCGTCCTCGCGGGCGGGGCCGACACCGCGGTCCGGCGGCAGCGCGACCGGCGGATGCGTGAACTGATACTCACCGCCTACGAGTTCCAGTGCGCCTTCTGCGGCTACGACGGCGCCCTCGGGGCGAGCACGGTCGGCCTGGAGGCCGCGCACGTGCGCTGGTGGTCGCACGAGGGGCCGGACGAGGTCGACAACGGCCTGTGCCTGTGCTCGCTGCACCACAAGCTCTTCGACAAGGGCGTGCTGGGCCTGGGCGAGGGCCACCGCATCCTGGTCTCCGACCGCTTCGTCGGCCGCAGCGAGGCCAGCCGCCGCCACGTGCTCGCCCTGAACGGCCGCGCCGTGATCGGCCCCCGACCCGGCCGCCCGCCGGTCGCGGACCGGCACCGGGAGTGGCACGTCCAGCAGGTCTTCCACGGCGAACCGCGCCAACCGTCGGATTCGACGCCCTCCTGCGTGGCGTCGAGGCGGGCGAGTTCGACCACCTGACGATGTGACGGCCCGTGCCCCGGGTGTCCTGGGGCACGGGCCGCCGTTCGTGTGCGGCTACGGGGTGAGAGCGGGTTCGGGGGTGGGTGCCGTACGGGGTGGCGCGAGGCCCGAGGGTTCGGTCAGGCATGGTCGCCCAGCAGGGCCAGGGCGGCGGGCAGCGGGTCGCGGGCGTCGGCGACCTGACGGCGTGCCAGGGCGGTGGGTGGGACCGCGGCCGTGTGCGTGAGAAGTCGGCCGGGCCGACTTCTCACGCACGCCACGGGGCTCGGAACGGCCAGGAGAGATCGGCCGCAGCCGATCTCGCCGGAGCCGGGTGCGATCAGGCGGCCGCGAGCGCCTCGGTGGCCGCCCGGGCCTGGTCGTAGCGGTGGAGCACCAGGCGGGCGAGGGCCGGGTGGGCGCCGAGCGGGGCGCTGGTCCAGGTGGCCTTGGTCGTCGCGGCGCGGCGGGCGAAGAAGCCGGGGGAGAGGAGGTAGCTGGCGAGGGCGATGCGAGGGTGCCCGGCCGCGCGGAGGTCCGCTACCGCCTGGTGCGGGGTGGGGGTGGCGGCCGACAGGTGCGACGGGGTGACCGGGCGCCCGAGCCGGGCGGCCAGCAGGCCGGCCATCCGGGCGGTGTCGGCGAGGGCTGCGGGGTCGGAGGAGCCGGCGCCGGCCAGCACCACGGGGGCGTGCGGCGGGGCACCGGCCTCGGTGAGGCGGTCGGCGAGGGCCTCGGCGAGCAGCGGGTGCGGCCCGAGCACGGGGGCGAGGTGGGGCAGCGGGAGACCGGCGGCGGCGAGCGCGGCGGGGAGGTCGACCCGCTGGTGGTAGCCGTTGGAGAGCAGGAGGGGGACCAGGATCGGCCGGAAGCCGGCGACCTGGGAGAGGGCTTCGGCGAGCGAGGGGCGGGCGAGGTCCAGGAAGCAGCAGCGGACGGGCAGTTCGGGCCGCAGTGAGCGAACCGTCCGCAGCAGCAGGCGGATCGAGGTGCCGGCCGCCTGGTCCCGGCTGCCGTGCGCGACGGCGAGCAGCATCAGCCCGCCGCCAGCCGGTAGCCGCGCTTGGGGACCGTCCGGATCAGCCCCGCGTGCGGCCCCAGGGCGGCCCGCAGCCGGCCGACCGCCGCCTCCACCGCGTGTTCGTCGGCGCTCGCGTCCGGCCAGGCGGCGCGCAGGAGTTCGGCCCGGCTGAGCACCCGGCCGGGCCGCTCGGCGAGTGCCCGCAGGACGGCGGCGCCGCGCGGGCTGAGCCGGTGGCTCTCGCCGTCGACCAGGACGGCGTTCCCCTGGAGGGTCAACAGCCGCCCGGGCAGGAGGACTTCGCGTCGGGAGCGGCCCGGCAGGGTGTCCGCGAGCAGCCGGACCAGGGCGCCGAGCCGGCCGCGTTCGGGGTGGACGGCGGGCAGGCCGAGCTCGGTGAGCGGCCGGGCGCAGAGCGTGCCGACGCAGACCGGCAGGACGTCCGCGCGCAGGGCGTCGAGCAGCGCCTCGCGCAGGCCCTCGTCCTCCGCCGCGGCGAGCAGCGCGGTGATCGCGGGGGCGCTGGTGAAGGTGAGCGCGTGCACCTGGCGCCGTACGGTCTGGTCGAGCAGGCGGCGCACCGCCCCCGGGTCCTCCGGCGGTGCCCAGCGGTACACCGGGACGGAGATCACCTCGGCGCCGCGTTCGCGAAGCGCCGCTGCGAAGGCGTCCAGTCGGACCCCGTGCTCCTGGACGGCGATCCGCCGCCCGGCCAGCGGGCGGGCGAGCAGCCAGGTGAGCAGTTCGTCGGTGGCCTCGGTGGCGGGGGACCAGCCCTCGTCCAGCCCGCTCGCCCGGACCGCCCCGGTGGCCTTGGGGCCGCGGCTGAGCACCACCGCGCCGCGGCAGGCCTCGGCGAGCGCGGCGCCCCGGCCCCAGCCCTCGGCGGCGCTCATCCAGCCGCGCCAGCCGACCCCGGTGGTGGCCACCACGTAGTCGAGCGGGGCGGCCAGGCAGCGGTCGGTGGCCTCGCGCAGGGCGAGGTCGTCGGCGAGCGGCAGGATGCGCAGCACCGGGGCCTCGACCACCTGGGCGCCGCGCCGGGTGAGCAGCGCGGTCAGCTCCTCGCGGCGGCGCGCGGCGGTGACGCCGACGGTGTAGCCGGTGAGGGGCCCCGGCTGGGTGAGGGTTGCCATGCCGGTCAGCCTCCGCCGCGCGTGTTACGGGGGCATTGCCCGGCCGTCACCTGCCGGTAAGCGAAAGTGCCGCCGAGGTTACGGCAGATGTCCGGCCGTGCACCCTGCGGCCGGGACGGCGTGAGCGAGGTGTACCGCGCACGCAACACCGGCGACCCGCTCGCGAAACAGCGGGCGGCGACCTTTCTGGGCATGACGCCGACCAGCCCCAGCGCCACGACGACCGGCCCCGGTGCCGGGTCGACCAGCTCCAGCGCCGCGTCGACCGGCCCCGGCGCCGGGTCGACCGGCCCCAGCGGAGCGTCGACCGGCCCCGGTGCCGCCGTGGCCGCCACCGACACGCACTGCCCGTACTGCTCGCTGCAGTGCGGGATGCGGCTGGCGCCGGGTGCGGACCTGCCCGTCGAAGTGCTGGAGCGCCCGGACTTCCCGGTGAACCGCGGCGCGCTGTGCGGCAAGGGCCGCTCGGCGCCGGCGCTGCTCGCCCGGGACGTCCGGCTGACCGGCCCGCTGCTGCGCGACCGCCCCGGCGGTCCGCTGCGTTCGGCCGGCTGGCCGGAGGCGCTGGACCGGGTGGCCGCCGGGCTGGCCCGGGTCCGGGCGGAGCACGGGCCGGACGCGGTCGGCGTGTTCGGCGGCGGCGGGCTGACCAACGAGAAGGCGTACCTGCTGGGCAAGTTCGCCCGGGTCGTGCTGGGCACCGCCAACATCGACTACAACGGCCGGTTCTGCATGTCCTCGGCCGCCGCCGCGCACCGCCGGGCCTTCGGCCTGGACCGCGGACTGCCGTTCCCGCTCGCCGACGTCCCGCACACCGGCTGCCTGATCCTGGTCGGCGGGAACCCGGCCGAGACGATGCCGCCCGCCATCCGCTACCTCCGCGAACTGCGGGAGAACGGCGGGAAGTTGATCGTGGTCGACCCGCGCCGCACCCGCACCGCCGAACTGGCCGACCTGCACCTCCAGCCCCGCCCCGGCGGGGACCTGGCGCTCGCCCTCGGCCTGCTGCACCTGGTGATCGCCGACGGACTGGTCGACCAGGCGTTCGTCGCCGAGCGGACGTCGGGCTTCGAGCGGGCGCGCGAGGCGGCGATGGCCCACTGGCCCGACCGGGTGGAGCGGATCACCGGCGTGCCCGCCCACCGACTGCGGGAGGCGGCGGGCCTGTTCGGCCGGGCGGCGACCGGCATGGTGCTCACCGCGCGCGGCCCGGAGCAGCAGAGCAAGGGCACCGACACCGTCGGCGCCTGGATCGACCTCTGCCTGGCCACCGGCAAGGCCGGCCGTCCGTACAGCGGCTACGGCTGCCTGACCGGCCAGGGCAACGGCCAGGGCGGGCGCGAGCACGGCCAGAAGGCCGACCAGCTGCCGGGCTACCGCTCGATCGAGGACCCGGCGGCGCGCGAGCACGTCGCCGCCGTCTGGGGCGTGCCCGCCGGGAGCCTCCCCGGCCCCGGCAAGTCGGCGTACGAGCTGCTGGACGGCCTCGGCCGCCCCGGCGGCGTCCGGGCGCTGCTGCTGGCCGGCTCCAACCCGGCGGTGTCCGCGCCGAACGCCGGGCACGTCACCGAACGGCTGCGCGCGCTGGACCTGCTGGTGGTCGCCGACCTGGTGCTCTCCGAGACGGCCCGGCTCGCGGACGTCGTGCTGCCGGTCACCCAGTGGGCCGAGGAGACCGGCACCACCACCAACCTGGAGGGCCGGGTGATCCTGCGCCGCCGCGCCGTCGACCCGCCCGAGGGCGTGCGCAGCGAACTGTGGGTGCTGCGCGAGCTGGCCGCCCGGCTCGGGGTGCCGGACGGCTTCCCGGCGGACGGCTTCCCGGTCGAGGCCGAGCGGGTCTTCGACGAGCTGCGCCGTGCCTCGGCCGGCGGCGACGCCGACTACGCGGGCATCGACTACGCCCGGATCGCCGCCGAGGACGGGGTGTTCTGGCCCTGCCCGGCGCCGGACCACCCGGGCACGCCCCGGCTGTTCCTGGACCGCTTCGCCACCCCGGACGGCCGGGCCCGGTTCGCCGCCGTCACCCACCGCCCGGCCGGCGAGGAACCGGACGCGGCCTACCCGCTGTACCTGACCACCGGCCGGGTACTCGCCCAGTACCAGAGCGGGGCGCAGACCCGCCGGGTCGCCGAGCTGAACTCGGCCGCGCCCGGACCGTACGTCGAGCTGCACCCCAGGCTCGCCGCGCGGCTCGGGATCGCCGACGGCGAGCCGGTGGCCGTCACCAGCCGGCGCGGCCGGGCCGTCGCCCCGGCCCGGGTCACCGAGGCGATCCGACCCGACACCGTCTTCATGCCCTTCCACTGGGCGGGCGCCGGCCGGGCCAACAGCCTCACCAACCCGGCGCTGGACCCGGTCTCCCGGATGCCGGAGTTCAAGCTCTGCGCCGTCCGCGTGGAGCCGCTCCGGTCGCAGCAGGCCGGAGCGGAACCGGCCGGAGCGGACGCGGGTGCGCAGTCGGCTGGGTCGGACACGGTCGGAGTGGACGCGGCCGGTTCGCAGCCGCCCGGAGCGGACGCGGCAGGTTCGGAGCAGGCCCGAGAGGAGACGGCGGCATGACCCCGAGGATCGCCGTGGTCGGCGGCGGCATGGCGGCCGCCCGCTTCGCCGAGCGGTACGGCGCCCTCGGCGGCGCCGGCGAGGTGACGCTGTACGGCGCCGAGCCGCGCGCCCCGTACAACCGGGTGCTGCTCGCTGAGGTGCTGACCGGCCGCTACGACGCCGACTCGATCGCCCTGCCGCTCGGCGGGGCGTCCGCTCGGCCCGGTTGCGAGGTGGTCGCCCTCGATCCGGCCGCCCGCACCCTGCGGCTGGCCGACGGCACCGAGGAGCCCTGGGACGAACTGGTGCTGGCCACCGGCGCCAACCCGGTGCTCCCGCCCGTCCGCGGGCTGCGCCGCCCCGACGGGTACGGCCTGGTCGAGGGCGTGCACACGCTGCGCACCCTGGAGGACTGCGCCCGGCTGGCCGAGGAGGCCGTGGGCGCCAAGCGGGCGGTGGTGATCGGCGGCGGGGTGCTCGGGGTGAGCGCCGCCCGGGCGCTGGCCGCGCTCGGGGTGCGTGCCGAAATCGTCCACCAGGCACCGTACCTGATCGATCGTCAGCTGGACCCGGAGGCGGCCGCCGTGCTGCGCGAGCGGCTCAGGACGCTCGGCGTCGACTGCTACACCGGCAACCGTGCCCGGGCCGTGCACGGCGGCGAGTCGGTGGCCGCCGTGGAGCTGGCCAACGGGTACCGGCTGGACTGCGACCTGGTGGTCCTCGCCTGCGGCACCCGCCCGCGCACCGCGCTCGCCCACACGGCAGGCCTGCCGGTCGGCACCGGCATCCTGGTGGACGACCGGCTGGCCGTCGCCCCGCAGGTGTCCGCGATCGGCGACTGCGCCGAGCACCGCGGCACCGTCCACGGCCTGGCCGGCCCCGCCTGGGAACAGGCCGACGTGCTCGCCCGCCGCCTCTCCGGCGCCGAGCCCGGAGCCCGCTACCCCGGCACCAGCCCGCGCGCCCGGCTCAGCACCGGAGACCTGGAGTACGCCGCCTTCGGCGCCGTGGACGAGACCCTCGACCCCGGCCTCGACGTGCTGCGGCTCGCCGACGCCACCCGCGGCAGCTACAAGAAGCTCGTCCTGCGCGGCGACCGGCTGGTCGGCGCCATCCTGCTCGGCGACCTGGCCGCCGTGGACGCCCTGGCCGGCGCCTTCGCCGACGGCGGCGCGCTGGCCGGCCACCCCCTGCACCTGCTCACCCGAGGAACCGCAATGACTGGAGAAGCGCGATGACCCTTGACGACCGGACTGTCCGCGACCTCGTCCTGGTCGGCCACGGCATGGTCGGCCAGCGCTTCCTGGAGGCCTGGACCGAGCAGCCGGCCGCGCGCGGCTGGCGGGTCACCGTGCTCGCCGAGGAGCCCAGGCCCGCCTACGACCGGGTCCACCTCAGCTCGCTGTTCGACGGCGGCACCGCCGAGGACCTCGCGCTCTGCCCGTCCGGCTTCCTCGCCGAGCACGGCATCGACCTGCGCCTGGGCGACCCGGCCACCGCGATCGACCGGGCCGGGCGGACCGTCACCACCCGGTCCGGTGCCGAAGTCCGCTACGACGTCCTGGTGCTGGCCACCGGCTCGGTGCCGTTCGTACCGCCGGTGCCCGGGACGGACGCCCCCGGCTGCCACGTCTACCGCACCATCGAGGACGTCGACGCCATCCGCGCCGACGCCGCCACCGCCGCTACCGGCGTGGTGGTCGGCGGCGGACTGCTCGGCCTGGAGGCGGCCGGCGCCCTGCGGGCCGGCGGCCTGACCACCCACGTGGTGGAGTTCGCGCCCCGGCTGATGGCCGTCCAGGTCGACGACGGCGGCGGCGCAGCGCTGCGCCGCAAGATCGAGGACCTGGGCGTCACCGTGCACACCGGCGCCGGCGCCGGCGGCGTGCTCACCGGCCCGGACGGCCGGGTCCGCGGCCTCGCCCTGTCCGACGGCCGCGAGCTGCCCGCCGACCTGGTGGTCTTCTCCGCCGGGGTGCGCGCCCGCGACCAGCTCGCCCGGGACTGCGGACTGCCGGTCGGCCCGCGCGGCGGCGTGGTGGTCGACGAGCGGTGCCGCACCGAGGACCCGGCGGTCCTCGCCATCGGCGAGTGCGCCCAGGCCGTCGACGGCCGGGTCTACGGCCTGGTCGCCCCCGGCTACCAGATGGCCGAGACGGCCGCCCGCACGGTGGCCGGCCTGGACGGCGCGGCCTTCACCGGCGCCGACCTGTCCACCAAGCTCAAGCTGCTCGGCGTGGACGTCGCCAGCTTCGGCGACCCGCACGGCACCGCCGAGGGCGCCCTCGACGTGCTCTACAGCGACAGCCGCAGCGGCGTCTACCGCAAGCTCGTCATCGGCACCGACGGCGCGCTGCTCGGCGGCGTCCTGGTCGGCGACACCGAGGGCTACGGCACCCTGCGCCCGCTCGCCGTCGGCGGCAAACCGCTCACCGTGGCCCCCGAACAGCTCGTCCTGCCCGTCGGGTTCGCGGGGGCCGCCGGGCCGGTCGCGCTGCCAGACGACGCGGTGCTCTGCTCCTGCCACAACGTCACCCAGGGCGCGGTGCGCGCCGCCGTCCGCGAGCAGGGCGCCGACAGCGTCGCCGCCGTCAAGAAGTGCACCCGGGCCGGCACCGGCTGCGGCAGCTGCCTCAAGCAGCTCGGCACCGTCGTCACCGAGGAGCTGGAGGCCGCCGGGGTCTCCGCGTTCAAGGGCCTGTGCGAGCACTTCGCCCACACCCGGGCCGAGTTGTACGAGATCGTCCGGGTGACCGGGGTGACCACCTTCACCGAACTGCGCGACCGGCACGGCAGCGGCGAGGGCTGCGAGATCTGCAAGCCGACCGTCGCCTCCATCCTGGCCAGCCTCGGCAACGGCCACATCCTGGACGGCGAGCAGGGCGCGCTCCAGGACTCCAACGACCACTTCCTCGCCAACCTCCAGCGCAACGGCTCGTACTCTGTCGTCCCCCGGGTGCCCGGCGGCGAGATCACCCCCGAGGGCCTGATCGCCATCGGCGAGATCGCCCGCGACCACGGCCTGTACACCAAGATCACCGGTGGCCAGCGGATCGACATGTTCGGCGCCACCGTCGACCAACTGCCCGCCATCTGGCACCGGTTGGTCGAGGCCGGGTTCGAGTCCGGGCACGCCTACGGCAAGTCGCTGCGCACCGTGAAGTCCTGCGTCGGCGAGACCTGGTGCCGCTACGGAGTCCAGGACTCCACCGCCCTGGCCATCGAACTCGAACTGCGCTACCGGGGGTTGCGCTCCCCGCACAAGCTCAAGGCGGCCGTCTCCGGCTGCGCCCGCGAGTGCGCGGAGGCGCAGAGCAAGGACTTCGGCATCATCGCCACCTCGGCCGGCTGGAACCTCTACGTCGGCGGCAACGGCGGCATGACGCCGCGCCACGCCGACCTGCTCGCCGCCGACCTCGACCGCGAGACGCTGATCCGCACCATCGACCGCTACCTGATGTTCTACATCCGCACCGCCGACCGGCTGGAACGCACCTCGGTCTGGCTGGAGCGGCTGGAGGGCGGCCTGGACCACCTGCGCGCCGTCGTCCTCGACGACTCGCTCGGCATCGCCGCCGAACTGGACGACCTGATGATCCGTCACATCGGCGGCTACCAGGACGAATGGGCCGCGACCCTGGCCGACCCCGAGCGGCTGCGGCGCTTCGCCTCCTTCGTCAACGCCCCCGGCACCCCCGACCCCGCCGTGACCTTCGTCCCCGAACGCGGCCAGATCCGCCCGGCCCGCCCCGGCGAGGCCGGCCACACCCTCAACGCCCCGGTGCTGGTCGCCGGGGCCCGACTGGAGGTGCTCACCCCGTGACCGTACAGATCCACGACGGCACCAGCTGGCAGACCGTCTGCGACCTCACCGACCTCCAACCCGGCCGCGGCGTCGCCGTGCTGCTCCCCGAAGCCGGACAGGTCGCGCTCTTCCGCGACGGCTCCGACGGGCTGTACGCCGTCGACAACCTCGACCCGTTCAGTGGCGCCCCCGTCCTCGCCCGCGGCCTGCTCGGCAGCCGCGGCGACCGGCCGACGCTCATCTCGCCGATGTACAAGCAGGTCTACGACCTCACCGACGGCCGCTGCCTGGACGAGGACACCGCCCCCGACGGCACGCCCGCCGTACTGCGCCGCTGGCCGGTCCGGGCCCTCGCCGGGGAGGCCGCGGCATGACGGCCGTCCTCGACACCAGATCGCCCGCCCCGCTGGCCGGTTGGGACCCGGAGGACGAGGAGTTCTGGGCGCGCGACGGCGCCCGGATCGCCCGCCGGAACCTGGTCTTCTCGGTGCTCTCCGAACACATCGGCTTCTCGGTGTGGAGCCTCTGGTCGGTCCTGGTGCTGTTCCTCGGCCCCGAGTACCACATCGACACCGCGGGCAAGTTCACCCTCACCGCCCTGCCGACCGCCCTCGGCGCGCTGCTGCGGCTGCCGTACACCTTCGCCGTCGCCCGCTTCGGCGGCCGCACCTGGACGGTGATCAGCGCCCTGCTGCTGCTCGTGCCCACCGCGCTCGCCGCCCTGGTGCTGGAACCCGGGGTGCCGTACGGGACGCTGCTGGCCGTCGCCTGCGTGGCGGGTGTCGGCGGCGGCAACTTCGCCTCCTCGATGGCCAACATCAACGCCTTCTACCCGCACCGGCTCAAGGGCTGGGCGCTCGGCGTCAACGCGGGCGGCGGCAACCTGGGCGTGCCCGCGGTGCAGCTGCTCGGGCTGCTGGTGCTGGCCACCGCCGGCGCCGCCCACCCCCGGCTGCTGCCGCTGCTCTACCTGCCGCTGATCCTGCTGGCGGCGGCGGGGGCGTGGTGGCGGATGGACAACCTGCCAGTGGTGTCGGGCGGTCCGGGCGGCTCGGGGGAGGGGCGGGCGCTGCGCGAGGTCGCCCGCGATCCGTACGGCTGGGCCGTCTCCACCCTCTACATCGGCACCTTCGGCTCCTTCATCGGCTTCGGCTTCGCCTTCGGACAGGTGCTCCAGGTGCAGTTCCACGAGCGCTTCGACACCCCGGCCAAGGCCGCCGCGCTCACCTTCCTCGGGCCGCTGCTCGGCTCGCTGCTGCGGCCGGTCGGCGGACGCCTCGCCGACCGGTACGGCGGCGCGCGGGTGACCCTGGCCACCTTCGCCGCCATGGGCGCCGGCACGGCGGTGGTGCTCGCCGCCTCCCGGGCGGGCTCGCTGCCGCTGTTCCTCGGCGGGTTCGTCGCCCTGTTCGTGCTCAGCGGCATCGGCAACGGCTCGACCTACAAGATGATCCCGGCGCACTACCAGGCCGTGGCCCGGACGGCGGTCGCGGCCGGGGCCGACCCGGCGGCCGCCGAGGCCGACTCCCGACGCCGGTCCGCGGCGCTGATCGGGCTCGCGGGAGCGGTCGGGGCCTTCGGCGGGGTGCTGGTGAACCTGGCGTTCCGGCAGTCCTTCCTGGCCGGCGGCAACGGGGACGCGGCGTACACGGGGTTCCTGCTGGCGTACGCGGCCTGCTCGGCGCTGACCTGGGCGGTCTGGCTCCGGCGGCGCTGACGGCGCCGGCGCCTTGCCGAACCGCGATTGTCCTACGCTCGTCCCCTGCACAAGGGGAGGCGCAGGGGATGGTCGACAACACGACGAACGCGGTGTACGGCACGGTGACCGGGCCGGTCGTGCAGGCCGGGAGCATCGGGGCCGTCTACCTGGACGGGAGGCGGCCCCCGGCGGTGCCGGAAGGGGCCGACGACTGGGTGCGGGCCGCCGCGGAGTCCCGCGTCTGGAAGCACGTCCGGGAGGACCGGGACGTCGAGCCTTACCGGCGAGTCGTGCTGACGGCCGTGGGCGAGCTGGCCGTGCTGCGGGACGCGGTCGACCTGGCGGACGACCCCTGGCAGGACCCGGGCATCGCGGAGCGCTTCGCCTCACGAGTCGACTGGCTGCTCGGCAACGACCGCCTGGACCTCTACCCGGCCGAGGCGGCGCTGCTGGCGGTGCTCCCGTTCCTCTACCGGGTCCGTTCGCTACGCCTGGCGGCGGCGCGGGCTTCCGTCGCCCCGGCCGACCTCGCACCCTCGTCCGAGCCGGACACCGAGCGCGCGGCGTACGAGCAGTTCACAGAGTCCTACGACCTGCTGGTGGGCCGCACCCGGACCCGACCGAACTCCACCGCCCCGCTGGGCTGGTGGCTCTACCACCGCTGGCTCGACCAGTACGAGGACCTCGCCGACGCCGACGGCGTGCGGGAGATCCTCGACCGGCTGCCTGTGCTGTTCGAACTCGGCGAGACCTTCACCCTCAAGCGGGTCTGCGCCCTGCTGCACGGCCTGCGCCGCGGCCCCGACGTCGGGAACCGCGACTACCTGGCCAACCTCAGCGCCGACGACCACCTGCGGGCCCCGGGCGAACAGCACGTCCGGGAACCACGGTTGGCGCTGCTGCTGGCGCTGGCGTACGGGACGGCCGTCGAAATGACCGCGCTGCCCGAGATCGTGGCCGAACACCTCGGCATCCCCGACGAGGTCGGCCTCGCCGACCTGCGCCGCACACTCGAACTCGCCGTCTGGGGCGGCTCCTACGACCTGCCGGTGCTGCGCGCCGAGTGCCATCACGAGGCAGTGGTGGAAGGCCTGCGCGAGTACACCGCCCGGGCCGACGAACTCCTCCACGCCGTCCGCCGGGTGCTCACCTCGCATCCCCTGCCGACCCGCCTCACCTCGGACGAGGCCGTCCCCGCTGCGGGCGCCTTCACCGGCTGGGCGAGCTTTCGAATGGACGAACGCCGGGTACGCAGCCTGCTGATGGGCGTCGAGCTGTACCGCGACCGGGACCTGGCGGTTCGCGAGCTCTACCAGAACGCCCTGGACGCATGCCGGTACCGCCGCGCCCGCACGGAGTACCTCGACCGCACGAACCCGATCGCCACCTTCACCTACGAAGGCCGGATCGAGTTCCGCCAAGGCCTGGACGAGGACGGCCGCGCCTACCTGGAATGCCAGGACAACGGCGTCGGCATGGGCGAGGAGGAGCTCAGGGGCGTCTTCTCCAACGCCGGCGCCCGCTTCGCCGAACAGCTCGACTTCAAGCTCGAACGCGCCGAGTGGCGCAAGGTCGACCCACCCGTCGAGCTGTACCCCAACAGCCGCTTCGGCATCGGCGTGCTGAGCTACTTCATGCTCGCCGACGAGATCCGGGTGGCCACCTGCCGCATGCACGCCGACGGCAGCCTCGGCCCGCAGCTGGAGGTCTCCATCTACGGCCCGAGCCACCTCTTCCGGATCGCCCAACGGAATGCCTGCGGCCGTCAACCCGGTACGACCGTGCGGCTGTACCTGCGGGACGACATCGAGATGGCGGACTCGTGGTCGTGCGTGGAAGTCCTCGAACGCCTCCTGGCCGTCGCTGAGTTCTCCACCTCGGTAGTGCACGGTGACCGGGAGGCGGTATGGGACGCCGGAGTTCTGAAGTCCCGGGAGGCTCCCCGAGGCGAGACCTTCGGCTTCAACGCCTGGGGCCGGACTACCGGTTGGGTCGCTGCCCCGGACAGTGCGCAGGTGACGTGGTGCGAGCACGGCGGAGCCCTACTGGTGGACGGTTTGGTGGTCGAGCCGGAGGTCGTGCGGGGCATGGTCTCGCCGGGAGGGTTGTCCGGAGCCGTGGTGAACCTCTCTGGAAGGCTGTCGCCGACGAAGCTGTCGGTTGATCGTCGCCGCGTCATCAGCGACGTGTCGGAGGCGGTCAGGGGACTGCTGGAGGCGGCAGTGGGCGAGTTCGTGAGCCGCGACTCGGCCGTGCTGAGTATGGAGTGGATCCACCGGGTGACGGAGGCGAACTATGACCTCGCCGACCTGGTGGCCGGCGAAGCCATTCGCCAGGGCCGCCGGTTCGAATTCCTCGGCGTCACCTACGACACTCGCCGCACCGGCTTCCTCCTGGCGGATGGCGAAATCCTCAAGTGGTTCGAGAGTCATGATGTATTCGTGAGCGGGACGGTTGGTGGGAATCCGCCGGACCACATCCTGCTCTGGCGGATGCTGGCACACGGGTTGGATCGATTGGTTCCAGAACTCGCCGACCTCTGCGAGGGGTTGCTGGCCCCTGTGCCGGTGCGCCCAGCGATTCCTTCAGATATCGCAGTACTGGCGCCGAGTGGCACGCCCGGTGCCAGGTCATGGGCCCCGGGGTACTTTTACGACCGGTGGACCTCGGACGTCGCACGGGAACTCGGCGTCAGCTCCGAGATCGCTGTCGCCCGCGCTTCCGAACTCGGTGCGGTCCCTCGTGGTGAACTTACGTTCTCGCCAGTCGGTGGCGACTCGCCGGTGACCGTCAATGACGTGCTGGTTCTGGCTGACCGGAATGGAATCTCGGCAGCGGCTGCGGCGGACCTTTGGGCGGAGCATGGCCGGATGGTCCCTCGGGAAGTCGTCGACCTCGCCATCGCCGTCGACACCGATCCGGTGTTCCTCTGGAATCGGTCCGGGAAGGGGACCTTCTGGAACGGGGCGCAACCTGGAGGCCCGGTCGCGCTGGGTCTTGTGGCCAAGAGCAGTCAAGTGCTCGGGATCTCGGTCGACCAGATCTGTGTGGCCATGACGCGGTACGGACTCGAGGCGGACCCGAGAGGCCTGCCGCCCTTCCCGTCCGATACGACCGTGGCGCTGCTGAGCTGGGGTCTCAACGGATCCAGCCCATGGCTGAGGCGGGCGGACGTGGTGCCGGCGGGGCACCTATTGCAGGCGGCACGAGACTTGGGAATCGCGGTCGAACGGGCCATGGAGGTGCTCGAGGCCGCGGGATTCCCTCTGGCGCGTGTTCCAGGAGATGCCTGTGCGGATGACCTGGAGTTGTTCTGCGAGGGTCGACTGCGATGGCCCGACATTACCAGGCTGACCTACCGGAGGCTTTTCGAGCTGCGGGAATCGAGGAAATTCTCGCTGCGTGAGGTGATCGAGCGGTACGGCGCTTATGGCTTCGAGATTCCGATCGTTCTGCCGGAGGCGCTCACCCGGTTGGACCGTGAGCTCTTCTCGCCCGACGGTGCGATGGACTGGGGCGACCTGCGGGTGGCCGACCCCGTGCCGTTCGCCCGCTTGATTATGGCGGCTCGGACGCTCAAGCGGGGCCCGGGAGAGCTGGCTCGACACCTGAGGACACGCGGGATCCTGTCGTCCAGTGACGATCTGCCGACCGAACTCACAGTGGAACAGGCTGTCAATCTCCTCAGCGGGGGTAGGTCCCGGTCGATTGGGTTGCTGGGGATCAAGGACCTCGACCTTGCTGATCTGCTGAAGATGTCGCTCCGGACGGGGCATTCGATGGCGCAGATTGCCAGTTGGTTCCGTGCGTGGGGTCTCAAGGTCCCTGATGTAGCCGAGTCGATCCGTGACGCCCTCGCCCGGGTCCCGAGGGCCGACGCCGACCCCTGCTGACCGCAGCGAACGCGGCGGCCGGTCAGCAATGTTGGTTGGGGCCCGCGGAGCGGGCGGTGTCGACCAGGAGCTGGGCGGCGTCCAGGGGGACGGGGAGCCGGCGGGCGATCCAGGTGGCGGGGCGGCCGGCCCGGGCGAGCATCCAGGCGGAGTAGAGGTGGCCGAGCTGGGGCGCGTTCTCGGCGAGCAGCAGTGGGCGGACGGCCTCCATGGGGAAGCCTTCGAGGGCGCGGGCGCTGTACTCGCGGCCGTTGGGGCCCGGCGGGGGCAGCGGGAGGGGGCGGCGGAGGTCGAGCCAGCGGCTGAGCAGTACCGCGCCGACCACCAGCAGGCCGGTGCCGGAGGCGCCGATCAGGATGCCGCCGATGACGGGGCGGTCGTCCTCCTCGGCCATGCCGAGGGCGATCTCCTCCAGGACGAGCAGGCTGAGCGCGGTGAGTAGCACCGCGGCCTCGGCGGGG
Source organism: Kitasatospora sp. NPDC092039 (assembly GCF_044756065.1). Lineage (NCBI taxonomy): Bacteria > Bacillati > Actinomycetota > Actinomycetes > Kitasatosporales > Streptomycetaceae > Kitasatospora > Kitasatospora sp. NPDC092039. The sequence continues at coordinate 577,026 of NZ_JBIVSD010000002.1, forward strand.
CGCGGGTGGGTCCGGGACGTCGTCATGCGGAACCTCCTCCTCGGCGGGGCGGCCGGGGGTTTCGGGCGGGCGCGGCGATTCACCTTCCGTACAACGGCGGTGGGCGGCCCGGGGCACGCGTCATGGCTCAGGCGGTGAAATCGCGGGAGCTGAATTGACGGGCCGTCAAGAAAATGAAGAGGGAGGGACGTTGGCCGCGTTCGGAGGGCTGGGGGCAGCTCCTTCCGGTCGGTCGCGCCTGGGCGGTGCGTTCGTCGACGGGGCGGGAGGCCGGTGGTGGCCGGACTTCCGGGCTTCGGGTCAGCATAGCCCGGGCATGCCAACTTCGACAGGAGTGTCGAAGTCGTGTTACCCGGGCCCGCGGGGGAACGGCGAAACGCCGGGAGCCCCTGGCTGGTCACCAGGGGCTCCCGGCGTGAGCGGGCCGAGCGGATCGAGCGGGCCGAGCGGGCCGAGCGGGCCGAGCGGATCGAGCGGGCCGAGCGGGCCGACCGTACCGAGCCCGTACGAAGCGTCCTCAGCGGGCCAGCAGGGGCAGCGGCGCGCCGGTGCGGGCGGGGAGTTCGAGGCGGGCGAGCAGCGCCGAGGGGGAGACCTCGACCACCCGGCAGCCGGCCCGGTGGCGGCAGTGGCGGGCCACCGAGCCGTGCCGCAGGCGGTCCAGGCGGCGGCGGGTGGCGGCGCCGAGGACGAGCAGGTCGTCCGGACCGGTGACGGCGCCGACCAGGGCGGGGCCGGGGCCGGCGTTGACCACAAGCGGGTGGATGACCAGGCCGGACGGGTAGCCGCCGTAGGCCTGTTCGAAGGCGACGTCGAGGCGCCGGCGGGCGGCGTGCTCCGGTTCGGAGGACGGGCGCAGGCCGTCCCGCTCGTTCGCGGTCCAGGCGGCGACGGGCACCAGCACCGCCCGGTGCCGGGCCGCCTCGCCGACGGCGTGGTAGAGGGCGGCCAGACTGCTCAGTGATCCGCTCAGGCCGACGATCACTCGGGTGGTCCCGGTCATGGCCGTTGCCTCCGTCTCTCCGGCGGAGTGCCCGGCGGAACTCTCCGTCGGGCTCCGCCGGTTCGGCACTCCTTGCTTCGGATGACTCCAGTCAACCCCGGAACGGAGCCCTCCGTGCCGCCGCTGACACCACCATGACGCCGGGCGTACGCATCCTGACGGCCTGCTGACAGGGCCCTGCTCCCGCACCTCTCAGCCCAGCCCGGGCACGAACCGGATCGGCAGGTCGATCGTTTCGATGCCGAGGAACGGCAGGACGAGCCCGCCGGACGACGGTCGGCGAGGCCGGCAGGATGTTGAGCGCGACCTCGTTCGGCGTCTTCTGCCGGTCGGCGCCCTCGACCAGGGCGATCATCCGGTCCACGAAGCCCTGCCCGGGGCGGGAGGTGATCCGGACGACCAGGTGGTCGGAGAGCACCTTGGTGCAGCCGGTGCCGCCGGTGCGGTCGCCGCCGGACTCCCGGACGACGGGCGCGGACTCCCCGGTGATCGCCGACTCGTCGACGCCCTCGACCACCTCGCCGTCCCGGGGGACCACCTCCCCGGCCGGGGCGAGGACGACGTCGGGCTGCAGCAACTGCTTGGCGGGGACGACCTCGTGGCGCAGGCCGCGGGTGCCGACCCGCCAGTGCGGCAGCCGCCGCGCGGTGGTCGTGGACCGGGCGCGGCGCAGCGACTCGGCATGCGCCTTGCCGCGGCTCTCCGCGACGGCCTCGGCGAGGTCGGCGAACAGTACCGTCAGCCAGAGCCGGAACGAGATCACCCAGGCGAAGACGTCCGGGTGGACGACGGCGCTGAGGGCGGTGAGCGCGGAGCCGGTCTCGACCACCAGCATCACCGGGTTGCGCACCATGGTGCGCGGGTGGAGCCGGCGGCCGGCAGTGCCTCGGCCAGCCGGCGGCGGGTGATCAGCTGGCGGCAGCCGCCCGGTGAGGTGGGCCGGTGAGGTGGGCCGGTGGCTCGGCGGTGGTGCCGGTGCGGGTTCCCGGCGCCGGAACCGGTTCGCTGGTCGGCGCTGGGGGCTGAGGCGGTGCCCGGGCTGGTGTCAGGGGCGGTGGGGGCCGAACGGCGCATCGTCTCGGGGGACCTTCCGGGCCGCCCCCTTGGGCCGGGGCGGCGGGTTCGGTGGGGCCGCGGGGACGGCGGACAGCCCACCGCCGGAGGAACGGGGGACATGCCTGCCGTGACGAGGCCCTGGCGGCGAAGCGGCCGTCCCTGACGCCTCCCTGACACCCCGGCCGGAACGCCGTCAGGAGGGCGTCAAGGACGGCCGCCGGACCGTACGCCCTGCGTCAAGGACGGGTGCGACCGGTCGGCGGAGGGGCTCCACTGGAGGGGTCCGGCCGTACGGGCCGCTGTTCGAAGGGACCGCCATGACCACTGTCACCGCCGTCGTCGACGTCGAGGAGCCGCTGGAGCGGACCGTCCGCCTCCTGCCCGCCGCCTGGGGCCGGGACCGCCAGGGCCGCGGGGACCAGCCCGAGCCGCTGGAACCGGCCCCGGCGGCCGACCGGGAGCGCACCCGCCCGGCGCACTGCCGGTTCGCGACGCACTACGAGGACTGACCCGGCCCCACGCGGACGACCGACACCGCCACCCCGCGCCGATCCACAGGAGCAGCCGCCATGACCCAGCTCACCGCCCCGTCCGTCCCGTCCGTCCCGTCCGTCCTGTCCGCCCTGCCCGTCCCGCCCGTCCCCACCGCCCCCGCCACGGGCCCCGCCACCGCCCCCGCCACGCCCGCCGACGCGCTCGGCGGCCCCTGGCCGGCCTCGGCACGGCCCGGCCGGGGCGCCGACCTGCTGGTCGGCGGGGTGGGGCTGGCCGAGGCCGCCGAGCGGTTCGGCACCCCGCTGTACGTGCTGGACGAGGCCGAGGTCCGCGACCGCGCCCGGGCCTACCGGCGGGCACTGCCGCACGCCGAGGTGCTGTACGCGGCCAAGGCCTTCCTCTGCAGCGCGATGGCCGACTGGGTGGAACAGGAGGGCCTGGGGCTGGACGTCTGCTCCTCGGGCGAGCTGTGGCTGGCGGTCTCGGCGGGCTTCCCGGCACAGCGGATCCTGCTGCACGGCAACGCCAAGTCCCCGGAGGAACTGCGGCTGGCGCGGCGGCTGCGGGTCGGGCGGATCGTCATCGACGGCCCGGCGGAGATCGCGCGGCTGGCCGCGCTGGTGGCCGCCGACACGCCGCAGAAAGTGCTGGTCCGGGTGGTGCCGGGGATCGCCGCCGGGCACCACGCGGCGGTGCGGACGGGCGTCGGCGGGCAGAAGTTCGGCTTCCCGATCGAGGGCGGCGACGCGGCGGACGCCGTCACCCGGGTGCTCGACCAGCCGGGGCTGGAACTCGCGGGCCTGCACTGCCACCTGGGCTCCCAGATCACCTCGGTCGAACCGTATCTGCGGGCGCTGGACGCGCTGGTGCGGCTGCTCGCCGAGGTGCGGGAGCGGCACGGCGTGGAGCTGCCGGAGCTGGACCTCGGCGGCGGCCACGGCATCCGCTACCTGCCCGGGGACACCGGCTTGGACCTCGCCGAGTTCGTGGTACGGGTGACCGACCGACTGGCGGTGCGCTGCGCCGAGGCCGGGCTGGAGGTGCCCCGGCTGATCGTCGAACCCGGCCGCGCGATCGCCGGCCCGGCCGCGGTGGCGGTCTACCGGGTGCTCTCCGTCAAGCACGCCGCCGACGGCCGCCGCTTCGTCGCGGTGGACGGCGGCATGAGCGACAACCCGCGCCCGGCCCTGTACGGATCGCCGTACGCGGTACGGCTGGTGGGCCGCCGCTCGGAGGCGGGCGAGGCCCGGGTGGACGTCGTCGGCCGCCACTGCGAGGCCGGCGACGTGCTGGTGCGCGACGCCGCCCTGCCCGCCGACCTGCGCCCCGGCGACCTGCTGGCGATGCCGTCGGCCGGCGCGTACCAGCTGTCGATGGCCTCCGGCTACAACCTGGTCGGCCGCCCGGCCGTGGTCGCGGTGAGGGACGGCCGCGCCCGCCTGCTGATCCGGCGGGAGACGGTGGAGGACTTCCGCCTCCGCGAGGTCGGCCGCTGAGGGGGAGCACCGGCGCGTGAGAAGTCGGCCCGGCCGACTTCTCACGCGGGTGGGTCCAGGCGCCGGTGGCTCACGCGGGGCGGCGGCCCCAGCAGGAGACCATCATCCAGGCGGTGTCGGTGAAGGCCGGGTCGTCCAGGTGGGCGACCGCCGCCGTGATCTGCTCGGCCGTCATCAGCCCGGTGGCGATGAGCCCGGGGGTGGCCTGGGCGAAGCACCGGCGCCAGAAGGCGTCCTCCGTGTCGTCCGTGCCGCACACGGCGACGCGGATGGTCATGCCGACGTCGGTGAGTCCGGCGCGGGCCATGGCCGCCGGGATGCGGCGGGCCCAGGAGTGGTCCGTCCCGTGGGTCCGGGCCAGCAACTGCTGGCAGGCCTCCAGCAGTTCGGCGAACCGCGGATAGGGGGAGGCCGCGGCCGGGAGGTAGGTGGGGTCCTCGACGACGATCCACCCGCCGGGCCTGAGCCAGCCGGCCATCCGGTCGAGGGCGAGTTCCGGGTCGGGGAGGTGGCCGAGCAGGGCCCGGGCGTGCACCAGGTCCTGGGAGCCCGCCGGGAAGTCGTCCCGCGTCACGTCGTGCCGCGCGACGGTCAGGTTGGCCGGTACGGGCGACGCCTCGAGCAACGCGGTGTCGAGGTCGGTGGCCGTCACCCGGCCGTCGGGGCAGCGGGCGGCGAGCCAGCGGGCGATGGACCCGTGTCCGGCCCCCGCCTCGACGCAGTGCCAGTCCGCGGCGACACCGAGCTGTTCGAAGACGGCGACGGTGGCCGGATCGTTGAGCTGCTCCAGCAGACGCAGGCGTTCGCGTTCGCCCCGCGTGCCGTGGGCGAGGACTCCGTCCTGGTAGACCGGGTCGCTCATCGTCCTCCGTTCGGGTGCCGGGCCGCGACGGGGGTGACGCGCGGCTGCTCGCCGGGGTCGGTCATCGGGCTGTTCCACTCGCGCATCAGCTCGACCAGCCGGCCGCAGTAGCTGCGCTCCGCCTTCGCGTAGTGGCTGCCGCCCGCGCCGAACGACCAGGCGACGGCGTTCATCTCCTCCTCGTCGTGCGAGGGAGCGCCCCGGAAGAAGGCGGCCAGTCGCTCGTTGACGCGCGGGAACCGCCCGGCGGGCAGCCGGAGGGCGTAGACGCCGACGCGCTCGATCCCGCCGGACCCGAGGCGCAGCGTCACCGAGAAGGTGTGCCCGTCCGGGGCCGTGAAGGCCGCCATGTCCTGGAAGGTCGCCGCGTCCGGCACCCCGCCCCCGGACAGGGCGAGCAGGCGCTCCAGGCCTGCCGGAGCGAGCCCTTCCCGGGTGCGGAAGTACAGGTTCGCCGTGTCGTGCTGGTAGTCCACGGCGACGTGCCGCACCGAGGTCAGGCCCAGCTCACGGAAGCGGTCGTGATGGCGGCGGATCGTGTCCGGGACCCCGGGGGCGTCGAGGACCTCCGCCACGGGCCGAATCCCGCCCAGGTACACCCACGTCTTGACCAGGCCCCGGACCGCGTCGAAGTCGCACAGCTCCGTCGAGCCGTCGTACAGCGAGCTCCACGCGGAGATCAGGGCGGCGGTCGGGCGGTGCGGGCCGAGGAGTCCGGCCCGCACCGCGATGTCCACGGAGTCGATGGGGACGCGGTCGTAGAAGCGGTAGTTCAGGGCGCCGCCGGGCCTGTCGTCGGTGCGCCACAGGACGGCTCCGCGGTGGAAGCTCTCCTCGTACGCGTCCAGGACGCGGCGGGTCGTCGGCAGGGAGTGCTCGATGCCCAGCAGGTCCGCGGTGGCCTCGACGTCCCGGAGGAACCGGGACGTCGAGAAGTCGACGGCAGAGGTCATCAGAGGGGTTCCCCCTTCGGTCGTGCAGGGGCTCCGCCCCAGTCCCTCAGTGATCAAACCACTGAGAAGATCATTTCGCCAGAGGGGAGGAACGCGGGCGCGCGGTTCCCGATTGACCGGATCAGACCGCTTCTGTCGATCTGTCAGTCCGGACTCCTGGGGTAGTTGATGCGAACTCGACCGTTTGTGGCGGGCCGCTGTTAGGCTGCGCGCCTGAATACGAACTCTCCACGATGTAAAAGGACTTGGAAGAGAGGGTGAAGGCTCGCGCCTTCACCGCCGCCGCCGACCCCCGAGGAGCCACGTGAGACCCGAAGACGTCCCCCTGCTGTTCCAGGAGCTGGCCCGCGAGTACGCGGACGTGACCGACATGTCGGTGGCCGCGACCGGCTCGTTGGCCCGGGGCGACCACCGCACCGGGCCCGGCGGCGACATCGTCTCCAACCTCGACCTGATCCACGTCGTGGCCGACGGCGCCGACGTGCCGGAGGTCCGGGCCCTGGTGGAACGGAGGATGCAGCGGATCTCGGACACCTTCCGGATCGAGACGACGTCCGTCATCGCCATGCTTCCGGCGTTCCGGATGGCCGGCCACGCCCACTACCGGATCAGCATGCGGCCCGAGTGGTTCTGCGACGGGCTCGGGCTCGGGCCGGAGGCCTTCGTCCACCCCGGCCGCGCCGAGGGCGACCAGCGCGCCGCGTTGTCCTGGATGATGCAGCCCGTCCCCTACTACCTGGCCAAGGCCACCGTCCTCGACCCGACGACCAACCTGGCCAAGGCCCGTAGGGCCGCGACGCGGCTGGCCGACCGGTTCGACCTGGCGGAGGTGCGCGACAACCTCGACAACCTCCCGCGGGCGCTGCGCACCCTGATCGCCGAACGCGGCGTGACCCCGCTCGAGTCGACCGCCCGCTACCTCGACGCCCCCACCCATCCCGACGTCGCCCGGCTCGTCCGCGACGCGGTCTTCGTCGAGAGCATGGGCCTGCCGTCCGCCGACTCGATGCTCGTCCTGCTGCCGTCCGCCCCGAACTGACCACGACCGGAGAGCACTTCATGTCCACTCGGCAGCACGTGGAGATCCTTCCCCCGCACCCCCTGCGGGCCGGCTACGACAGGGCCCTGGAGCGCGGGTCGATCGCCGACGACTTCCAACGGCGCCTGGAACCGGCCCACTTCAACCCGGGATACCTCGGTGCCCTGACCGAGCGGGTCGAACAGGCCCTGCGCCAGGACCCGGCGGACGAGACCATGCGGTGGCGCCTGGCGTTCCTGCTGCTCCAGAACAACGCCACCGCGGCCGCCGTCGAGCGGGCCGCGGACCTGCTCGCCGGCACCACCCTGCCGCAGGGCCGGCGACTGGCCCACCTGGTGGCCGGGATCCTCGGCCGGGCCGGGCGGCCGCGCACCGGCCGCCGCGTCCGACGGGTCAACTGGTCGATCAACAACCGCTGCCCGATGTCCTGCCAGGGCTGCTACAACCCGTTCGCCGCGGAGCAGATCGACCTCGCGCAGGCGTACCGGATCACCGACAAGCTGGCCGCGCACGGGACCAGCGACCTGGTCCTGGCCGGCGGCGACCCGCTGCTGTGGCCGCCGATCTTCGACGTGGTCGACCACGCCGTCGCCGGCGGCCTCAAGGTCGGCCTCGACACCACCGGCTACACGCTCACCGCCGAGAAGCTCGCCCGGCTGCGGGGGCTGTCCTCGCTGCGGCTGCCGCTGGACGCCGTCACCGCGGACGTGCAGCGCGCCTTCCGCCGCAGCCCGGACGGCAACCTGCTCCAGGCGCTGCTGGACTCCCTCGCCCTGTGCGACGCCGAGGGCTTCGACCGGGTCCGGGTGCACACCGTGGCGAGCGCCGAGAACCTCCACCAACTGCCGGAACTCGCGGCCGAGGTGATGTCCCATCCGTCGGTCGCCCAGTGGGTGATCTTCCAGTGGTGGGGCCGGCGGGCGTCACCGGCCACGGTCCGCAGGCTCGGGGTGGCGGTGGAGGACGTCCGCGAGGTGGTGGAGGCGATCCGGCGGGACCATCCCGGCCGGGAGATCCACCTCGCGGAGAGCAGCGAGCGGGAACTGCTGAACTGGATGATCCAGTCGAGCGGGCAGGTCGTCACCTTCGGCTCCGGCGCCGAGGAGGAGTTCATCCTGGGCAACCTGCTGACCGACGAGGTCGAGGAGATCCTGACCCACCCGATCCTGGACTTCGAGGCCATGTCCCGGGGCATCCCGGTCACCCCGGGGACGGTGTTCGAGCCGGTGGACGCCGGGCAGGGCTGACGCCCCCAGCTGATAACGGAACGGTTGCGGAGCCCGCCCTTCCCCTGCCCAGGGCTTGACGGCACGGGGAGGGCGGGCGTTTGCTGTGTCCGCTCGTTGGAACCTGTTCGGTTCTGATTTGTTTTGTGTGTTTGAACGTTCAAACCGTGTCGAGCCCCCGCCGCACCCGTCTCTCCCCACTCACCACCCCCCTGTGCACCACAGTCTTCCGGCGCCACCCCACCGAGAGGAATGCAATGTCACACCTTTCCCGTCGGGACCTCCTCCGCGCCTCCGGAGCCGGCCTGCTGGCCGTCGCCGCCGGAGGCACCCTCGCGGCCTGCGGCGGCGGCTCCGGCTCGGCAGGCGCCGGCGGGGACGCCGACACCGGAACCATCACCGTCTGGTCCTGGGCCACCGCCGCCGAGGCCCTGCGCGGGATCGTCCCGGCCTTCGAGAAGGACAACCCGGGGATCAAGGTCGACGTCCAGGACATCGGCGAGCCCGCCATCTGGGACAAGATCACCGTCGGCATGGCGGCCGGCGGCCAGGGCCTCGGCGACGTCCTGCACATCGGCTGCGACTACCTGCCCGGATACCTGGAGAAGTTCCCCGGCGGCCTGGCCGACCTCTCCTCGCTCGGTGCCGACGCGCACAAGGACAGGTTCGCCAAGGGCCTGTGGCCGGTCGTCTCCGGCAAGGACGGCCACGCCTACGCGCTGCCCTGGGAGGTCAACCCGCTCGGCTTCTTCTACCGCAAGGACTACTTCGACAAGGCCGGCATCGACCCCGAGGCCCTCGCCACCTGGGACGACCTGCTCGCCGTCGCCGACCGCTTCAAGGCCGCCAACCCCGGCACCGCCCTGATCGGCCTCAACCGGGCCGCCAACCCCACCCCCGACCTGGACTTCCTGCAGTCCCTGATGCAGCTCCAGGGCGCCTTCTACTTCGACCTCCAGGGCAGGATCACCGTCGGCTCGGAACCGGCCGTACGCGCCCTGACCATCATCAAGCGGCTGGACGAGGCCGGGCTGGTCGGCGACACCCCCGGCGTCCAGAGCTGGCCGCCCGTGATGAAGGCCGGCAAGCTCGCGGTCGCCGCGATGCCCGCCTGGGTCGCCCACTACTTGGAGAAGAAGTTCCCCGACCAGAGCGGAAACTGGCGCCTCACCAAGCCCCCGGCGGTCACCCCCGGCGGCAGGCGCACCGCCCTGGTCAACTCCACCCACCTGGCCGTCGCCTCCTCCAGCCCGCGCCGCCGCGCCGCCTGGAAGTTCGTCGAGTACGCCGTCACCCGCCCCGCCTCGGTGAACGCCATGTTCGACGCGGGCGGCGTCTTCCCGGCCCTCACCGAGGCCTACACCGACCCGCTGTACGCCGCGCCGAGCGCCTACTACGGCGGCCAGCCGGTGCTGAGGACCTTCGCCGACCTCGCCACCGAGGGCGGCGACCCCACCAACTACTCCGGCGACTACGCCCGCGCCCTCAAGCTGGTCAGCGACGCCCAGGTCAAGGTCCTCCTCAAGGGCGCCGACCCGGCCGCCGTGCTCCAGGACGCCGCCAAGCAGCTCGCCCAGCAGACGGGGCGCGGTATCGCATGAGTGCCGCCAGCCCGCCCGCCACCTCCCTCGCGGGGAAGGCCGGAGCGGCCCGCCGGCGCCGCGCCGCCGTACCGTACCTGCTGCTCGCCCCCGCCCTGCTCACCTTCGGCGTGTTCAAGGCCTACCCGGTCGTCGACTCGCTGCTGCTCTCCTTCACCACCGGCTCGGGCTCCGCCACCCGCGACGCCGGCCTCGCCAACTACCGGCGGCTGCTGGACGACCCGCTGTTCTGGACGGCCCTGCGCAACACCGGTGAGATCCTCGTCGTCCAGGTCCCGCTGATGCTCGGACTGGCCCTGCTGATGGCCGTCGGCATCAACTCCGCCCTGGTGCGCTGGCGCACGGTGTGGCGGCTCGGCGTCTTCATGCCCTCGGTCACCGGCCTGGTCGCCACCGGCGTGATGTTCGCCTACCTGCTCAAGGCCGACGACGGCATGGTCAACCGGGTGCTGAACGCCGTCGGCCTGCCCTCCGTCGACTGGCTGGGCCAGCCCGGCTGGGCCCGGATGGCCGTCGTCGTGGTGCTCACCTGGCACTACACCGGCTACAACGCCGTCATCTACCTCGCCGGACTCCAGTCCATCCCCAAGGAGTTGTACGAGGCCGCGATGGTCGACGGCGCCGGCCCGATCCGCCGGTTCACCTCGGTCACCGTCCCCGCGCTGCGCCCGGTGCTGCTGTTCACCGTCGTGCTCTCGACCATCGGCACGCTCCAGCTCTTCGACGAGCCGTACGTGCTGACCGGTGGCGGGCCGGACAACGCCACCCTGACCGTCTCCATGTACCTGTACCAGAACGGCTTCCGGTACTTCGACTTCGGCTACGCCTCCGCCATCGCCTACGCGCTCACCCTGCTGGTGTCGGTGCTCGGCGCCGCCCAGATGCGCCTGATGGGGGAGAAGGACAAGTGAACCTCAAGAAACTGCGCGGCTGGCCGCTGACCTTCTTCCTCGCCGCCGTCACCGGGCTGTCCATCGCCCCCTTCTACTGGCTGGTGGTCTCCGCCACCCGCAAGGACACCGAGGTCTTCGACTGGCCGCCCAAGCTGCTGCCCGGCGGGAGCCTCGGCGAGAACCTGGGCCACCTGGAGCAGAAGATCGGCCTGCTCCGGGTGGTCGGGAACTCCCTGCTGGTGGCGGGGATCCAGACCCTGGGCGCCCTCGTCGTGGCGCTGCTCGCGGGCTACGCCTTCGCCAAGTTCCGCTTCCGCGGCCGCACCCTGCTGTTCGCCCTGCTGCTCTCCACCCTCGTGGTGCCCGAACAGGTCACGCTGGTGCCGCTGTTCACGATGATGACGGACTTCGGCCTGCTGGACACCTACCAGGCGCTGATCCTGCCCGGCCTGTGCGTGCCCTTCGCCGTCTTCCTGATGCGGCAGTCGCTGAGCTGCCTGCCGGACGAACTCCTGGACGCCGCCCGGGTCGACGGCGCGGGCGAACTCCGGGTGCTGTTCAGCGTGGTGGTGCCGGTCATGCGCCCGGTGCTGGCGGCCCTGTCGATCTTCCTCTTCCTGGGCTCCTGGAACCAGTTCGTCTGGCCCCTGATCGCCCTGCGCAGCCCCGAGATGCACACCCTGCCGGTCGCCCTGGCGACGCTGCACGGCAACAAGTCCAACACCGACTACGGCGCGATCCTCTCCGGCACCGCGCTGTCCACCCTGCCGATGATGGTCCTCTTCCTGGTCCTCCAACGGCAGTTCATCTCCGGCCTGCTGGCCGGCGCCACGAAGGGATGACCATGACCGGGACCGACGAGACCGCCACGGCCGAGGTCTGGGAGCCGCACGCCCCCACCGCCGCCGGCGGCCTGCGCCCGCTGTACGCCGACGGGCTGGACCTGCGGGTGAGCGGTACGGGCACCGCCCGGGGCCTCGCCGACGGGGTGGTGGAGGTGACCGCCGAGGGCGCGGGCGGGGTGCGGATCGAGTGGCGGGTGCCCTGCGTCGACGCCACCGCCCTGTGGACCCCCGAGCCGCGCGGCACCGGCTGGCTGCCCGCCGCCTGGAGCGCCCCGCGCCGTACCGGCCTCGCCAACGGCGCGCCGATCGCAGCGCTGGTCGGCACCGGGGACGTCGCCCTGTGCGCCTTCGCCGCCGGGCGCCCGGACGTGCTGGTCGGCGCCGGAGTGGTCGAGGAGACCGGCGAGTTCCGGTTCTGGGCCCAGGCCGAGGACCGGCTCACCGTCCGGATCGACACCTCCCGCCGGCACTTCGGCCGCGCCCTGGCCGACCTCGCCGCCTGGTGGGGCGAGGGCCGAACGGCCGACATCCCGGAGGCCGCCCGCCGCCCCGCGTACTCCACCTGGTACTCGATGCACCAGGACGTCACGCCCGAGGGCGTCGAGACCCAGGCCGCGCTCGGCAAGGAGCTGGGCCTGGACGTGATCATCGTGGACGACGGCTGGATGACCGCCGACCGCACCCGCGGCTACGCCCACTGCGGCGACTGGGAGCCGGTCTCGCTGCCCGACACCGCCGCCCACGTCCGGCGGGTGCACGACCTCGGGGTGCGCTACCTGCTCTGGTACGCGCTGCCGTTCATCGGCAGGGACAGCGCCGCGTACCGGGAGATCGGCCACCTGGCGCTGGCCGACGTCCCCCACATGGGCGCGATCGTCGCCGACCCGCGCCACCCCGAGGTCCGGGCCTTCCTCACCGACCGGCTCGCCCGGGCCGTCGAGGAGTGGGGCATGGACGGCCTCAAGGTGGACTTCGTCGACTGGTTCGCCCGCGCCGCCGAGAGCGCCGACGCCGCGCCGGCCCGCCCCGGCGCGGACTGCGCGAGCGTCGAGGAGGGCGTGGAGCGGCTGCTCGCCGGGATCCGCCGCCGGATCACCGCCGCCGACCCGGAGGCGATGATCGAGCACCGCCAGCCGTACGTCAGCCCCGGCCTGTGGCCGTACGCCACCATGATCCGCGCCACCGACTGCCCGCTCAGCCCGCAGGAGAACCGGCAGCGGACCGTCGACGTGCGGCTGGCCGCCGGGCCCGTCCCGGTCCACGCCGACATGCTGATGTGGCACCGTGACGAGCCGCCGGAGCAGGTCGCCTGCCACCTGATCAACGTGCTGTTCTCGGTGCCGCAGGTCTCCGTCGACCTCGCCGCGCAGAGCGAGGGCCAGCGCGAGGCGATGGCCTTCTGGCTCGGCGTCTTCCGCGAGCACGCCGCCACCCTCCAACTCGGCGAACTGCTCCCGGCCCGCCCGGACCTCGGCTACCCCATGGTCACCGCGCGCGGTGACGGCACCGTGGCCGTGGCCCGCTACGCCGCGCTGCCGGTGGACGCCTCCGGCGACGACTGGCAGACCCTGCTGGTGGCCAACGCCGACGCCGACCCGGACGTCCGGCTCACCGGCGGCCGCGGGCGGGTGGCGGTGACGGTGCGGGACGCCCGGGGGCGTATCGTCCGGCAGGGCGAGGTCGAGCTGGACCGCGCGGACGCGATCCCCGTGCCGCGCGGCGGGCTGCTGACCCTGCGCCGAGCCTGACCCCGCGCCGAGGCGACGCCGCGCCGAGGCCGACCCGTTCGGGGGGTGGGGGGGGGGGGCCGGGGCCCGCCCCCCCCCCCCCCCCCCCCCGGGGCCCCCCGCCCCCGGGGGCCCCCCCCCCGCGCCCCGCGGCGCCCCCCCCCCCCGCGGG
>NZ_JBIVSD010000002.1:590403-720912 GCF_044756065.1 Kitasatospora sp. NPDC092039
GGGGGCCCGCTCCCCGGGGCCGGCGGGGGGGGGGGGGCCCCGGGCCCCCCCCCCCCCCCGGCGCGGCCGCCCCCGCGCCGGGCCCCCCCCCGGGGGGGGGGGGGGGCGGGGCCCCGCCCCCCCCCCCCACCCCCGACCACCCCTGGAGAACCGCATGCCCGAGGGACCGCACCGGCCGCGCCGCGGCGCCACCACGATCGAGGAGGTCGCCCGGGCGGCCGGGGTCTCCCGACAGACCGTCTCCAACGCGCTGAACGCGCCGCGGCGGGTCCGCCCGGAGACGCTGGAGCGGGTGAACGCGGCGATCCGCGAACTCGGCTACCAGCCCGACCAGTCGGCCCGCTCGCTGCGCAGCGGCGCCCGGCGCACCATCGGCTACCTCGCTCCGGTGGACGACCCGCTCGACCCCAACCCGCTGATGGCCGGCTTCCTGGAGGCCCTGGTGGACGCGGCCGGGGCGGCGGGGCAGCGGGTGCTGCTGTTCCGGCCGGGGCAGGGCGCGGCCGACCCGGTCGCCGCGATCGACGAGCTGGTGGCGGCCCGTCAGGTGGACGGGCTGGTGCTGGCGGACGTCCTGCGCGAGGACGTCCGGATCGCCCATGCGGCCCGGCTCGGCGTGCCGTTCGTCAGCTTCGGGCGGACCGGGCCCGGCGAGCCCCAGCACTGGGTGGACATCGGCAACGAGGCGGCGATGGCCGGGGTGGTGCGGCACCTCGCGGCCCTCGGCCACCGCCGGATCGGCTACCTCGGGGGCGCCGAGGAGCTGCCCTGGATGGCCGCCCGGCGGGCCGGGTTCCTCGCCGAGGCCCACCGGCTGGGCCTGTCCGCGGTCACGGCGGACGCGGTGATGGCGGACGCGGTCACGACGGACGCGGCGGAGACGGGTCCGGGGACCGGTTCGGCGGCGAGCGGCGCCGCCGTGGCGGCTTCCGTCCGGGCGCTGCTGGGCGGACCGGACCGGCCCACCGCCTTCGCGGCCGGCAGCGACCTGCTGGCGCTGGACGCGTACGAGGCCGTCCGGGCGGAGGGGCTGGCGGTCGGGCCGGACGGGGTGGCCGTCACCGGGTTCCACGACACGCCGCTCTGCCGGCACCTCCATCCCGCGCTGACCTCGGTCCGGCTGCCGCTGCGGGCGATCGCCACGGCGCTGGTCGACCGGCTGCTGGACCAGGTGCGCGGCGAGGCGGCGCCGGCCCACGGGCTGGAGCTGCCCACCGAGCTGGTGGTGCGCGGGAGTTCGGGGCGCTCCGGCGGGACCGGCCGGACCCTCCCGCCCGGCTAGTCCGCCCCGCCCGGCCGGTCGGGGCGGTCCGCCGGCGCCGCCACGATCAGCTCGCCGACCAGCCGGGCGGCGGCCGCCCGCTGCTCGGCGGGCAGGGCGTCGTCGGTGACCAGGACGTCCAGCTGGTCCAGGTCGGCGAAGGAGGCCAGGCCGACCGAGTTCCACTTGGTGTGGTCGGCCACCACCACGACCCGCCGGGCCGACCGGAGGAAGGCGCGGTTGGTCTCCGCCTCGGCCAGGTTCGGGGTGGTCAGTCCGGCCTCGGGGGAGAGGCCGTGGCAGCCCAGGACCAGCAGGTTGACGTGCAGGGAGCGGATCGCCTGGTCGGCCACCGGCCCGACCAGCGCGTCCGAGGGGGTCCGGACGCCGCCGGTGCGGATCACCGTGGCGGTGGCCGGGGTGCCGTCCTCGGCGGGCTGCTCCAGCAGCTCGGCGATCCGCAGCGAGTTGGTGACCACGGTGAGGCCCTCGACGGCGCGCAGGTGCCGGGCGACCGCGAAGGTGGTCGTTCCGCCGGCCAGTCCGACCGCCGAACCCGGCGGGACGAGCGCCGCCGCGGCGCGGGCGATCGCGTCCTTGGCGGGCAGCTCCCAGTGGGCCTTGGTCTCGAACCCGGGCTCGCCGGTGGCCGGCGCCTCGACCCGGACCGCGCCGCCGTGCACCTTGTGCACCAAGCCGCGGCGGGCCAGCGCGTCCAGGTCGCGCCGGACGGTCATGTCGGACACCCCGAGGTCCCGGACCAGTTCGGTGACCCGGACCCCGCCGCGCGCGCGGATCCGCTCCAGGATCAGCACGCGGCGCTGCCCGGCGAGCGGTTGGGCGCTGTCAGCCATCGGGACGCCTCCTTCGACCACCTCTGGTGAGTGGTCCTGGTGGATAATGTTTGAGATTGTAGCTTTCTGTTGATTCCAACGGCTCCACTCAGAGGAAGAAGGGCCATGCCCGGGACGTCCCTGACCCAGCCCACCCCCGTCAGCCTCACCGTCAGGACCGTGACCACCCTCGCGGACGGTCGGCAGCTGATCTACTACGACGGCGGCGCCGCCGCCCCCCGCGACGCCGTGGACGAACGGCCGCTCGACCCGCAGGCCCCCGGCTCCGAGGTCCGGCTGGACCCGGCCACCGGCGACTGGGTCACCATCGCGGCCCACCGCCAGGCGCGCACCTACCAGCCGCCGGCCGAGGAGTGCCCGCTCTGCCCGTCCCGGGACGGCCGGCTCAGCGAGATCCCGGCGGACGACTACCAGGTGGCCGTCTTCGAGAACCGCTTCCCCTCGCTGGCCGGGCCGCCCGCGGAGCCCGTCCGGGCGGCCGAGGGCCTGTGGACCAGCGGCCCCGGCGCCGGACGCTGCGAGGTGGTCTGCTTCACCGCCGACCACGACGCCTCCTTCGCCGACCTCACCCCCGAGCGCGCCCGGCTGGTCCTGGACGCCTGGACCGACCGCACCGCCGAACTCTCCGCCCGGCCCGGCGTGCGGCAGGTCTACTGCTTCGAGAACCGAGGCGCCGAGATCGGCGTCACCCTCGCCCACCCGCACGGCCAGGTCTACGCCCTGCCCTTCACCGCCCCGCGCACCGCCCGGATGGCCGTCCGCGCCGCCGAACACCGGGCCGCCACCGGCCGCAACCTCTTCGAGGACCTGCTCGCCGCCGAACGGGCCCACGGCGGCAGGGTCGTGCTCGCCGGAGAGCACTGGACGGCCTTCGTCCCGTTCGCCGCCCGCTGGCCGTACGAGGTGCACCTGTACCCGCACCGCAGGGTGCCCGACCTGACCGCCCTGGACGCCGGCCAGCGGGACGAGTTCCCCTCCCTCTACCTGGAGTTGCTGCGCCGCTTCGACCGGCTCTTCGGCACCGGCCGGACCCCGTACATCTCCGCCTGGCACCAGGCCCCCGCCGGTCAGCGGGACGAACTCGCCCTGCACCTGGAGCTGTTCACCGTCCGCCGCACCGCCGACAAGCTCAAGTACCTGGCCGGGGTGGAGTCCGGGATGGACGCCTTCGTCAACGACGTCGCCCCCGAGGACGCGGCCCGTCGGCTGCGGGAGGTCGCGGCATGAGTTCCTTCCAGCAGCTGTTCGGCCGTGCCCCCGAGGGGGAGTGGGCCGCCCCCGGCCGGGTCAACCTGATCGGCGAACACACCGACTACAACCTCGGGTTCGTCCTCCCGGTCGCCCTGCCGCAGACCGTCCGGGCCCAGGTCGCCCGCCGGGAGGACGGGCTGCTGCGGCTCTGGTCCGCCCAGGGCGGCGAACTCATGGTGCTCCGGGTCGACGACCTCGCCCCCGGCGCGGTGCCCGGCTGGGCCGGCTACCCGGCCGGGGTGGTGTGGGCGCTGCGCGAGGCCGGACACCCGGTCGGCGGGGCGGACGTCCGGCTGGACAGCGACGTGCCCAGTGGCGCCGGGCTCTCCTCCTCGGCCGCGCTGGAGTGCGTCGTCGCCACCGCCTGCAACGACCTGTACGGGCTGGGCCTTCCGGCCGCGGACCTGGCCGTCCTGGCCCAGCGGGCCGAGAACGCCTTCGTCGGCGTGCCCTGCGGGATCATGGACCAGATGGCCTCGATGTGCTGCCGCCCCGGGTCCGCGCTCTTCCTGGACACCCGTGACCTGACGGCACGTCAGGTGCCGGTCGACCTCGCGGGCGCCGGCCTCGCCCTGCTGGTCCTGGACACCCGGGTGAAGCACGACCTCGGCGACGGCGCCTACGCCGCGCTGCGGGCCGGCTGCGAACGCGCCGCCGCCCAGCTCGGGCTGCCCGCGCTGCGCTCGCTCCAGCCGTCCGGGCTGGCCGGTGCGCTCGCCCGACTGCCGGAGGAACTGCGCCCGCTGGTGCGGCACGTGGTCACCGAGAACGCCCGGGTGGAGGCCGCCGTCGCCCGGCTGGACGCCGGCGACCTCACCGCGCTCGGACCGGTCCTCACCGCCGGGCACGCCTCGCTGCGCGACGACTACCGGGTCTCCTGCCCGGAGACCGACCTCGCCGTCGAGGCCGCCCTGGCCGCCGGCGCCCACGGCGCGCGGATGACCGGCGGCGGCTTCGGCGGCTCGGTCATCGCCCTGGTGGACGCGGACGCCGCCGAGCGCGTCGCCGCCGGAGCCACCGCCGCGTTCCGGGAAGCCGGGTACGCCGAGCCGCGCACCCTCACCGCCGTCCCGGCGGAGGGGGCGCGCCGGCTCCGCTGACTCAGGCCGTGTGGGCCGCCGGGCGCTCCGGGGAAGCCTCCGCGAGCGCCCGGGTCACCTCCTCGACCCCGGCGCGCAGCCCGTACACCGGGGTGGCCGGCTGCTGGCGCCAGGACTCGTCGATCCCGCCCGCGTCCACGGTGTCGAAGCCCAGCTCGTCGACCAGCGCCCGGACCACCCGCTTGGCCGCTTCGTCGTCCGAGGCGACCGGCACCGCGAGCCGCTCCGGGTCCCCCGCCGGGCGCGGGCGCTCCAGCAGGTCCTGCGCGTACGTGCCGTTGAACACCTTGACCACCCGGTGCCCGAGGTGCTGCTCCGTCCAGCGGCTCTCGGTGAGCCCGCCGTCCTCGATCGCGTCGATCCGGCCGTCGCGCTCCTTCGGGTAGTAGTTGCCGGTGTCGATCACCGCGACGCCCTCGGCGGCCTCGGCGAACAGCCCGGAGGGCAGGTCCGGCACGTTCTTCAGCGGGACGGTGACGACCACGACCTGCGCCCCGCGGGCCGCCTCGGAGACCGTCACCGCCTTCGCGCCGGTCTCCTCGACCAGGTCCTTGAGCGTCTCCGGGCCGCGGGAGTTGGCCACCGAGACGTCGTGCCCGAGCGCGGTCAGCCGCCTGGTCAGGTTGCCGCCGATGTTGCCCGCGCCGATGATGCCGATCTTCATGGGAAGCCCCGTTCGCGAGTGCCGTGTTGGACCGTCGCCTGGGGCCAACCACCGTACGGCCGCTCCGATTCCCGGTCGGCCGGGTGGTTCTGCCGGACCCAGGGTCGGAGCGGGCCTGGTACCCGCCCGGCGCGGGTCGCGAGGGTGGACGCCATGGACTCCACTTCCTCGAACTCCACCGTCCTCGTCACCGGCGGCACCAGCGGCATGGGCCTCGCCACCGCCCGCCACCTGCTCGCCGCCGGCTCCCGGGTCGTGATCACCGGCCGCGACGACGCCCGGCTCGCCCGCGCCGCGGCGACGCTCGACGCCGGCGAAAGGCTGCTCGCCGTCCGCGCCGACGCCTCCGTACCGGCGGACCTCGCCCGGCTCGCCGACACCGTGCGGGAGCGGTACGGCCGGCTCGACGGCGTCTTCGCCAACGCGGGCGTGGCCGGCTTCCATCCGGTCGAGGAGGTCGCGGAGGCCGAGTTCGACCGGATCGTCGCCACCAACCTCAAGGGCGTCTTCTTCACCGTCCAGCACGCCCTGCCGCTGCTGGCCGCGGCCGGTGGCGGCTCGGTCGTCCTCAACGCCTCCTGGACCCCGCACCGCGGGCTGCCCGGCGCCGCCGTCTACGCCGCCACCAAGGCCGCCGTGCTCAGCCTCGCCCGCACCCTCGCCAGCGAACTGGCCGGGCGCGGCATCCGGGTGAACTCGGTGAGCCCGGGCTACATCGTCACCGAGATGTTCCACGCGGCCGTCCCCGACCCGGCCGACCACGAGCCGATCCGCGGCCACGTCCCGCTCGGCCGGCTGGGCACCGCCGAGGACGTCGCGGAGACGGTCGCCTTCCTGCTCTCCGAGCGCTCCTCGTACATCACCGGCCAGGACGTCGTGATCGACGGCGGCCTCGTCCCGGCCTTCCCGTCCCTGACCGGCTGACCGTTCCCCCGGGGTGCCCGGCGCCGACCGCCCCGTCGGGTGCCCGCCCCTGCCGTGTCCGCCGGGTGCCCGCCCGTGCGGTGGCCGCCCGTGCCTGGTCCTGGCAGGACCAGGCACGGAGGCGCCCGTCCGGGCGACAATCCGTACCGTGAACCCGAGCAGCGCCCTGAGCGAATTCCTCCGCACCCGCCGCGCCCGCCTGCGGCCCGAGGACGTCGACCTCCCCGACTACGGCGGCCGCCGCCGCGTCGCCGGGCTGCGCCGCGAGGAACTCGCCCACCTCGCCGGAGTCAGCGTCGACTACTACACCCGGCTCGAACAGGGCCGGGTCGGCAACCCCTCCGACGCCGTCCTCGACGCCGTGGCCCGCGCCCTGCGCCTGGAACCCGACGAGTCCGGCCACCTCCACCGCCTCGCCCGCCCCGCCGCCCGCCCCCGGCGCCCCGCCGCCCGCCAGCAGCCGCGCCCCTCCCTGCTGCACCTGATGGCCCGACTCCACGACACCCCGGCCGTGGTGATGGGCCACCGGATGGACATCCTGGCCTGGAACCGCGCCGCGGTGGCGCTCTTCGGCGACTACGGCGCCCTGCCCGTCGAGGACCGCAACATCGCCCGCATCACCTTCCTCGACCCGTCCTCCCGCGAGCTCTACGCCGACTGGGCCACCTGCGCCCGGGAGAACGTCGCCTTCCTCCACCTGGAGGCCGGCCGCCGCCCCGACGACCCGCTGCTCGCCGGACTCGTCGGCCAACTCTGCCTGGGCAGCGGGGAGTTCCAGCAGATGTGGGCCGAGCACCCGGTCGCCGACAAGACCTCGGGCCGGAAGGCCTTCCGCCACCCCCTGGCCGGCACCCTGGACCTCGCCTACGACACCCTCCGCCCCGCCGACGACCCCGGCCAGGCCCTGGTCACCTACACCGCCGACCCGGGCTCGCCGTCGGACGACGGACTGCGGCTGCTGCTGTCCTGGGCGGCGTCGGGCTGAGGGCCCCGGGTCACTTCGAGCAGGTTCTCCCTGGCCAGCACGGTCGACGGATGGTCCGGTCCGAGGACGCGGTCGAGATCCTCCACCGTCTCGCGGATCATCTCCACCGCCCGGTCCGGGCGCCCGGCGTTCCAGGAGATGACGGCCAGGCTGTGGCGGGCGAGCAGGGTGGCGGGGTGGTCGGCGCCGAGGACGCGCCGGCGGTCGGCCAGGACCTGCTCCTGGAGGCTCATGGCGTCGTCGACGCGTCCGATGTCCGAGTAGCTGGCGGCGAGATTGTTGCGAGCCGTGATGGTGTCGGGGTGGTCGGCGCCGAGGACGCGCCGGCGGTCGGCGAGGACCTGCTCCTGGAGGGTGATCGCGTCGTCGACGCGGCCGGTGTCCGAGTAGCTGGCGGCGAGATTGTGGCGGGCCATGAGGACGACGGGGTGGTCGGCGCCGAAGATGCGCCGGCGGTCGGCGAGGACCTGCTCCTGGAGGGTGATCGCGTCGTCGGTGCGTCCGGCCTCCCAGTACGAGTGCGCGAGGTTGTTGCGGGCGGTGAGGGTGTCGGGGTGGTCGTCGCCCAGAACGCGCCCGCTCGTGGTGGCGAGGCCGAGCCAGTGCTGGATGCTGGTCGAGTACAGGCCGGCCTCCACGAGGCTGAGTCCGCACCGGAACAGCAGCGGGTGGATCCCCAGGGACGGCTGGACCAGCTCGGCCGCGCCGTGCCCGGCGAGCACGTCGGCGTTGGCCCGGAGGGCCGCCGCCAGACCGGCCGCGCTGTAGTCCGCAGCCGGCCAGAGTTCGAGGAGGGCATCGGCGGCCACGTGGGTGGACAGTCGCCTCCCGGAACCGATGTCGAGGGCCGCCCGCGCGGTGAGCGCGTGCAGGGTCACCTCCCGGCCGGCGGTCTCCGTGAGGGTGACCAGGCTGTAGTTGTGCAGCACAGCGAGCGCGTCCAACGCGTCCTCCGCCGTGACGGGCGCGCCGCGAACGCCGCCGAGGTGCCGGAGCACCGGCTCCGTGCGCCACAACTCCTCCGGATGCCCGGCCGGGTCGAGCAGCGCCGCCAGCCGGAGGACCGGCCCGGCCAGCCCGACCGGCTCCTCCTGCCGTGCCGCGTCCAGCGCCAGCAGCAGCGCCGCCGTCACCGGGCCCCGGTAACCGTCGGCACCGGAGCGGGCCGGCAGGACGGCGTCCAGGCTGCGCGAGCGGTCGCGGAAGAGCTCCAGGTACCGGCCGCAGCTGCGCCGGGTGTTCACCATGTAGGCCGCCGCGTGCGCCAGCGCGAGCGGCAGGTGCCCCAGCTCCTGCGCCAGTTCCTCCGCGTGCTCGTCCAGGAAGCGGGCGCACTTCGCCCGCTCCAGCCGTTCCCGCAGGTAGGCGGCCGACTCGGCGGCGGAGTACGTGCTGACGTCCACGAGCATCCGGTCTCCGCCCGTACTGGCGGCGCCCCGGTGCCGGGTGGTCGCGATGACCCGGCCCCGGCCGCCCCGGCTGGTGGCGGGCCACAGCTGCTCGGGCGTGTGCTCCGTGGTGTTGTCGAGGACGATCAGCCAGCCGCGCTCGGTGGCGGCCAGCCAGGCCAGGAAGCGCTCGGCGTCCTGCTCGGCCTCGCCGCTCGCCCCCGGTGCCCGGACCGCCGACGCGGCCCGGGCGTACAGGTCCGTCACGGCGGACGGCTCGGCGGCGTCGGCCCACAGCACCAGGTCGGTGCCCGCGTCGATCGCCTCGCGCGCGTAGTGCGCCGCCAGCTGCGACTTCCCGACGCCCCCGCCGCCCGCCAGCACCTGGCTCAGCACGACGGTCCCGTACTCCCCGCGCGCCTCGTCGATCTCCCGCCGCAGCTCCGCGCGGGGCTGGAAGGCCGTCGCCTTCGGCGGGATCCGCCCGATCACCATCGGCCACCGCACCTCGGCCGTCGGCGCGGGGTACTGGTTGAAGGTCATCTCCCCGGCCTGGAAGGCATCGCCGTTGACGGTCCCGCCGTCGATCCCGTTCCGGACCCGCCACCCCTGCTGCACGTGCTCGCCCCCACCGCCCCGCGTTGTCGTGGCTTCCATTATGGAAGCCGGAACGGCGCTGCCGTGCCGCCCGGGGGGGGGGGGGGCCCGCCCCGGCCGTGCGGGGCCGGGGGCGGGCCCCAAATTGCCCCCCCCGGGGGGGCCCCGCCCGGCCCCGCCGGCCCCCCGCCCCCGGGGTTGGGGTTGTTTTCATTTGTGCCGCCGGCCGGGGGGGGCCGGGCCCGCGGGGGGCGGGGGCCCCCGGGCCGCGCCGTTCCGGTCCGGGGGCAGGCCGCTAAGTAGCCGCCCAGGTCGGCGACCGGCCGGGCCCGGCCGGCCCGCCGGGGGGCGACCAACTCGCCGCCGTCCATGACATCGTGGCGGGCCTGCCGTACCGTCCGT
Organism: Kitasatospora sp. NPDC092039; assembly: GCF_044756065.1. Classification (NCBI taxonomy): domain Bacteria; kingdom Bacillati; phylum Actinomycetota; class Actinomycetes; order Kitasatosporales; family Streptomycetaceae; genus Kitasatospora; species Kitasatospora sp. NPDC092039. The sequence continues at coordinate 599,830 of NZ_JBIVSD010000002.1, forward strand.
GCACGTGACCCTCGACCAGGCGTACGTGAACCAGATCTTCCTCCCGGACACCTACGCCTGCGGCGTGCCGTACGAACTCCTCCGGGAGCTGCGGGAGTCCGCTCCCGTCTGTCGGGTCGAGGAGCCGCCCGTCGGTGGCTGGCCCGGCGGGCCGGGGTACTGGGCGGTGCTGCGGCACGCGGACGTGAAGCACGTGCTGCGCAGCCCGGGGGACTTCTCCTCGCACCTGGGGGCGACCCAGATCCGCGACCCCGACACGCCGGCGGACCTGGAGTTCGCCCGGGCGATGATGCTCAACCAGGACCCGCCCGACCACTCCCGGCTGCGCCGGGCCGTCGCGGCCGCGTTCACCCCGCGGGCGCTCCGGGAGCTGGGCGCGGGCATCGAGCGGCGGGCGGCCGAACTCGTCGCCGCCGTCCGCCCGCGCGGCGAGGCCGACTTCGTGCCGCTCGCCGCCGACCTGCCCGTGTGGACGCTCGCCCGGATCCTCGGCGTGCCCGAGCAGGACCGCCAGCTGCTGGTCGACTGGTCGAACCGGGTCATCGGCTACCAGGACCCCGACCACGCCCGGTCCAGCACCGCCGACCCGTCCCGGCTCACCGACCTCGGCAGGGCCGCGCTGGCCCGCCGCCCGGAGGCGCTCACCACCCCCGACGGCCGCCCGGTCAACCCGCGTTCGCGCGCCGCCCTCGCGGACATGTTCGCCTACGCGCACGCCCTGGCCGAACAGCCGCCGCCCGGGAGCATCGTGGCCCGGATGCGGGAAGCCGGGCTGAGCGTCGCCGAGTTCGAGACGATGTTCTTCCTCTTCGCGGTGGCCGGCAACGAGACCCTGCGCAACGGTCTGCCGGGTGGGCTGTACTCCCTGCTCACCCACCCCGACCAGTACCGTCTGCTGTGCCGACGGCCGGACCTGGTCGCGTCGGCGGTGGAGGAGCTGCTGCGGTTCTGGCCGCCCGTCATGGAGTTCCGGCGCACCGCCGCGCGGGACGTCGAACTCGGGGGGCAGCCGATCCGCCGCGGTGACAAGGTGGTCGTGTACCACGCCTCCGCCAACCGCGATGGATCGGTGTTCGCCGAACCGGACCGCCTGGACATCACCCGTACGCCGAACGACCACGTCAGCTTCGGTTTCGGCCCGCACTTCTGCGTGGGAGCACAACTCGCCAGGATCCAGATGTCGGCCCTGCTCCGGCGGGTCGTCGCCGAGCTGCCCGACCTGGAGCTCACTGCGGGCGTGCCGCCGACGCGGCTCGTCTCCAACTTCCAGAACGGGTTGAAGAGCCTGCCCGTCCGCTGGCGCCGGGGAGGGCATTCCGCCGGCCGTACGGTGGTGGACCGGTGACTGCCGTACGACGTCGGCAGGGGGCCGGTTCCCCGGCAGCACCTCCTCCCGCGGCCGGCTGAGCGGCAGGCCGGACGCGCGGCCGACTTGACCGTCAGCGCCTGCGGCTGTGCGGATCCTGCACGGCTGTGGAGGCCCGGCGGCGAGCACCGGGTCTTCCGGAGTGCGGCGACGACTTCCGGTACCGGTCCTGTGCAGCGGTCTGCACCAGTAAGCTGACGAATCGTCAAAGTATGTCAGCATAAATGAACTTGATCGTCAGTAGGCATCCGGCGTGTGCTGTACCGCGTTGCGCCTCCACGGCCTGTCCGGTGGTCCGATCGGACCGGCAGTTGAACGGGAGGAACCCCGCGGCCGCGGTCCCGTTGCGGATCCCGGAGGTCGGGCTGATCGACAACAACGCCACCCTGCGCCGGTACGTGCGGCTGACCATGGGGGTCCCCCACGCCGACAACGGGGACTGGAGCCGCGACGAGCTCTGACACCCCGAGCCGGTCCACGGTCGATGCGCCACCTCGGGTGGTGCCCGGCGGTGCGCCGCCACCGGCGTCCACGTGAGCGGCCGGAGGATTGCGACCGGGCGCACGGTGGGCGTCACTCCGCCGGCCTGCCGCTGATCTGCCAGTCCCTCGGTGTCATGCCGTAGGCGTCGCGGAAGGCGCGGCTGAAATGGCTGGAGTTGGCGAAGCCCCACCGTCGGGCGATCCCCGCCACGCCGAGTTCCCCGGCCAGCGGCCGCAGGAGGTCCCGGCTGCAGCGCTCCAGCCGCTGCGTCCGGATCCACCCGCCGACCGTGACGCCCTCCTGCTGGAACAGCTTGTGGAGGAGGCGCACCGACATGAAGTTCGCCTCCGCGATCCCCGACGGAGACAGGTCCGGATCGCGGAGGTGGCGCAGGATGTGGTCCTTGACCCGCTCCAGCGAGGCCGCGGTCCGCGAGCCCCGCGTGCGGGCGCGCCCGCGCCGGTCGTCGACCAGGAGTGCCAGCAGGTCGAGCGCCGTCGCCGCGGCCCGGCGCCCGACGGCCTCGTCCAGCCCCGGTGCCTCGCGCGCCATCCTGGACAGGTAGGTCCCCAGCAGTGCGGCGCTGCCCTCGGCCCCGCTGAACACCGTCGCGGTGAGTTCCCGCAGGTCCTTCTCCGGCACGTCCAGTTCCGTGCGGGGGAAGTGGAAGGAGGTGAAGACGAAGTCGTCCTCGAGCGTCTTCCGGAAGACCCGCGAGGTGTCGGTGATGGAGAACTCGCCGGGCCGGACGAGCGCCTCCCGCCCGTCCTGCTCCTTGATCGCGGTGCCCCGCTCCTGCAGGCTGACGATGAGCGACGGCGAGTCGCCGTCGGCGATCAGGCGCCTGTTGCGCGTCACCACCTGCGGCCCGGCCTGGACCCTCGATATCCGCACCGGGCCCAGCCGGTGGCCGACGATCTCACCGGGCGAGGGCACCTCCTCCAGGAGGCTCACCGCCATCGGCACGAAGGCGTGGGACACGGCGTCGTGCCAGCTCTCCGCCCGGTCGGAGGCGGACAGCAAGGCGGTGGAGAGAGATGATGCGGACACCGGGTTCCTCTCAGGTCAGGTCGAAGGGGCATCAGGACACCGGGCCCCGGACGGTGCCACGGGCGATCCGTCGCAGGCCGTCCGGTACCTCGGCGGTGCCGGTCACGGAGGTCATGGGCCCACTCGCCCAGGCCGCGTGTCCGGACCGGCCGGCGGGCGAATCGTCGGCCCGCCGGCGCATCCAGCATGGAACACCGGATGACTTACGTCGGCGGCCGGATGACTGCGAAGCGACTGCGGGCGGTGTGGTGCCGGACACACGGTTCCCGGCGCGTTCCGGCGGTGCTCTGCGCGCACGTACACTGCAACGGTCCAGGTCAGGACGTTGGCGCGGGCGCAGAGGAACATCGGATGTCAGGCTCCGGACTGTTCGGCCGGGAGGCCGAGCTGTCGGTCGTCGACGAACTGGTCGACGGGCTCCCCGGACGCGGCGACGCGCTGCTGCTGCGCGGGGCTCCCGGGATCGGCAAGTCCGCCCTCCTGGACCACGCCGTCGCCCGCGCCAGGGCCTCGGGGTTCACCGTCCTCAGGGCGTCGGGTGTCCAGTCCGAGACCGATCTGCCGTTCGCGGGGCTGCACCAGCTGACCCACGCCATGACGGGGCGCGTCTCGCGCCTTCCCTCCGCGCAGGCACAGGCGCTGCTCGGCGCCTTCGGCATGGCGGATCCGTCCTACAGCGCCTCAGGTGCCCGGTTCTTCGTGATCGCCCTGGCCGTCCTCGGCCTGCTCGGCGACGCGGCCGCCGAGGCTCCCGTGCTGCTGGTCGTGGACGACGCCCAGTGGATGGACACGCCGACCCTGGACGTCCTCGGGTTCCTCGCACGCCGCGTCGGCTCCGCGCCCCTCGGCCTGCTCGTCGCCGTCCGCGAGGACCGTACGGCGTGGCCGGGCGCCCCCGACCTGGACGAACTCCACCTCAAGCCCCTGGACCGGGGCGCGGTCGACGCCCTGCTGGACGCCCGCAACCCCGGTCTCGCACCGGGGACGCGCCGCCTGGTGGCGGAGATGTCGGCCGGCAACCCCCTCGCACTGATCGAGCTGCCCGTCGCCCTGGGGACGAACGGGGTGCCGTCGGACTCCCCGGCGTCGCCGGAGCTTCCCCTCACCGCCCGGCTCGAACGCGCCTTCTCCTCGCGGCTGGCCGGTCTTCCGTCCGAGACGCACCGTGTGCTGCTGGTCGCGGCCACCGCCGAGGACGGTGCGCTGGCCGAGGTGCTCGCCGCGGCGTCGGCCCTGACCGGCACCGAGGTGTCCGCGGGCTCCCTGGAGCCCGCCATGGCCGCCGGCCTGGTGCGCATCGACAGGCTCCGGGCCGACTTCACCGACCCCCTGCTGCGCTCCGCCGTTCTGCGGTCGGCCTCGCTCGCGGACCGTCTGGCCGCCCACGGCGCGCTCGCCCGCACCCTGCGGGGACAGCCCGACCGGCAGGCGTGGCACCGGGCCGCGGCCGGCGGCCGACCCGACGAAGCGGTGGCACGGCAACTGGACCAGGCGGCTCTCGACGCGCGGGAACTCGGTGCCCCCGCGACGGCCCTGACCGCACTGGAACGTGCCACCGCGCTGAGCGAGGCCCCCGCGGGAAGGGTGGCCCGCCTCCTCGGTGCCGCGGAACTGCGCTTCGAACTCGGCCAGACGGGTCGCGCGTCGGATCTGGTGCAGCAGGCCGAATCCCTGGGCCCGGCCGGGCTGGAGCGAGCCCGCGTGGTCCTGCTGCGCGACTGGCTCGAGTCGGAGTCCGACACGCGCACGTCCCGGCTCCACCTGCTGATCGCCACGGCGGAGCAGGCCGCCGAGGCGGGCGATCCCGAACTCGCCCTGCGGCTGCTGCGCGCGGCTGCGCGGCGCTGCTGGTGGGCGGACCCGGGGCGGGACGTGCGGGAGCGGGTCGTGGCGGCCGCCGAGCGGCTGCCGGTGCCGGAACTCCACCCGGACCTGGTGTGCACGCTGGCGGGCGCCGCCCCGGTGGAGGCGTCGGCGACGGTGCTCGACCGGCTGCGGCGCCTCGAACGCGAGGGCGGGTACGACGTCCTGACCGCCGCCGCCCTGGCCAATGCGGCCATCATGGTGAACGCCTACGACCAGGTCACCGGGTTCGTCCGCCACGCGGCGGACGGCCTGCGCCGGCAGGGGCGTCTGGGCCCGCTGGCCCAGAGCCTGGTGTTCCTCGCCCTCGCCACCGTGCACACCGTCGACCGGGAGACCGGACTCCCGGCGGCGGCCGAGGCGGCACGGCTGGCCGAGGAGAACGCGCAGCCGCGCTGGCTGACCGGCGCACGGGTGGCGACGGCGCAGTTCGCCGCCCTGCGCGGAGACCTGGACACCGCGCTGGCCGCGATCGGCGAGGCGGAGGGCCAGGGGTTGACGGTGGTCGACCCCTCCAAGCTGGCGTACGTCCAGATCACGCGCGGCCTCATCGGCCTCGCCGCGGGCCACCACGCCGAGGCGTTCTCCTGCGTCTGGCGGGTCTTCGACCCGGCCGATCCCTCCTACCACCCGTTCATGCAGACCATGGCGATCACGGAGCTGGCCGAGGCGGCCACCGGCGACGAGCAGCGAGCCCTGGCGAGGACCGCCTTGCGACAGCTCGTCGCGTCCGCCGGGGCGAGCGAGGTCCAGACGGTCCGGGTGAACCTGGGATTCGCCCGGGCGCTGCTCGCCGACGACGAGCACGCCGAGGAGCACTTCCGGTCGGCGTTCGACCTGGACATGTCCCGGACGCCCTTCGTCCGCGCCCGGCTCATGCTCGCCTACGGCACCTGGCTCCGGCGCCGCCGCCGGGTGACGGAGGCCCGCAATCCGCTGCGGACGGCCCGGGAGTCCTTCGCGGCCATGGGCGTGGAGCCCTGGCGGGAACGGGCGGCCCAGGAGCTCCGCTCGGCCGGCGAGGGCAGCAGGAGCCAGAGCCCCGTCGGCCGGGACCTGCTCACGCCTCAGGAGGTCCAGATCGCCCAGCTGGCGGCGCAAGGCCTGTCCAACAAGGAGATAGGCCGTCAGCTGCACCTGTCGCCCCGGACGATCGGCACCCACCTGTACCGGATCTTCCCGAAACTCGGGATCACCTCCCGCAGCCAGCTGAGCGACAAGCTCGCGGACTGAGCGCGGCCCGGTCGGTGCCCGGTCGGTGCCCGGGCGGGCACCGCCTCGGCGGCGGCCGCCGACCGGGCCGGCGGTCCACCGCGCCTCCGCCGGCCGGGACGGGGCGGCGTTCCCCGGGCCGGCCGCCGCGGCTTCCGGTTCCCGGCCTCGGGAACGGCCGCAGGCCGCCGTACGTCAAGCGGAGTCGAGGCGGCCCCCCGGGTGCGCCCGGCCCGTCACTCGAAGCGCGACGGGTCGCCGGCCCCCCGTCGGGTGATCTCCGGCGCGCCGCCGGAGAAGTCGACGACAGTGGTCGGTTCCGTGCCGCAGTCGCCCGAGTCCACCACGGCGTCCAGCACGTGGTCGAGGCGCTCCTTGATCTCCCAGCCCTGGGTCATCGGTTCGTCGTCGCCGGGCAGGACCAGGGTGCTGGACAGGAGCGGCTCCCCGAGCTCGGCGAGCAGCGCCCTGGTGACGGCGTGGTCGGGGATCCGGACTCCCACCGTCTTCTTCTTCGGGTGCATCAGGCGGCGCGGCACCTCCTTGGTGGCCGGGAGGATGAAGGTGTAGCTGCCCGGTGTCGCGGCCTTGACGGCGCGGAAGACGGCGTTGTCGAGCTGGACGAACTGCCCCAGCTGCGCGAAGTCCACGCACATCAGCGTGAAGTGGTGGCGGTCGTCGAGGCGCCGGATCGACCGGATCCGTTCGAGGCCGTCGCGGTTGTCCAGCCGGCAGCCCAGCGCGAAGCAGGAGTCGGTCGGGTACGCGATGAGGGCCCCGGAGCGGAGGCTGTCGACCACGGTGCCGATGGTGCGCGGCTGGGGGGAGTCGGGGTGCACGTCGAAGTACTTCGCCATCTGGCCGACCCTACGGGATGCCGGCGGTCGACGGGCGCAGCCGCGGCGCGTCGCGACCGGCCGCCGGCGCGGGGCGGCGCCGGGGACGGCTCACGAGGTCAGCTCTCCTCGGCTGCGGCGGCCTTGGCGTCGATGCCGGCGACCAACTGCTCGATCAGGGCCTTGATGGCGTCGCGGATCGGGCGGACCGCCTCGACGCCCTGGCCGGCCGGGTCGTCCAGTTTCCAGTCGAGGTACTCCTTGCCGGGGAAGTAGGGGCAGGCGTCGCCGCAGCCCATGGTGATGACGTAGTCGGAGCTGTGGACGGCCTCGACGGTGAGGATCTTCGGCTTCTGGTCGGAGATGTCGATACCGACCTCGGCCATCGCGGCGACGGCCGCCGGGTTGACCTCGCGGCCGGGGGCGGAGCCGGCGGAGCGCACCTCGACGCGGTCGCCGGCGAGGTGGGTGAGGAAGCCGGCGGCCATCTGGGAGCGGCCGGCGTTGTGGACACAGACGAACAGCACGGAGGCGAGCGGCGCGGCGGTCACGGGTGGGCGGTCCTTCGTTCGGTGCCGGGCGTCCGGCCCGGGGCGGTTCCTCGACGGTGGCCGGGGCGGTCGGGCGTCGGCGGCGGGACGGTCGGTCGCCGCTGGTGTCAGCCCCGGTCGGTGTGAAAGTATCAGTCCATGGTGATGTCAGTCGACACTGATCTGTTGCGGGTGCTGTCCGACCCGCTCAGGCTCCGGATCGTGACCCTGCTGGCCCGCGAGACCCTGTGCACCACGCACCTGGTGGAGGAGACCGGCGCCCGCCAGACCAACCTCTCCAACCACCTCAAGGTGCTGCGGGAGGCCGGGGTGGTGGACACGGAGCCGTGCGGCCGGTTCACGTACTACCGGCTCAGGCCCGAGGTGCTGGAGTCGCTGTCGGGGCAGTTCGCCGACCTCGCCTCCACCGCCCGTGCCAACGCCGGCACGAAGAGGTCCTGTTGACTTCCCGCACCGAACCCGCGTCGGCCACCGAACCCGCGCCGGCCACCGGGCCCGAACCGGCGTCGGTCGCCGGCGGGCTGTCCTTCCTCGACCGCTACCTCGCGGTGTGGATCCTCGCCGCGATGGCCGTCGGCCTCGGCCTGGGCCGCCTGGTCCCCGGCCTGAACGACACCCTCGCCGAGGTCGGGATCGGCGGGATCTCCCTGCCGATCGCGCTCGGTCTGCTGGTCATGATGTACCCGGTCCTGGCGAAGGTCCGCTACGACCGGCTCGACGCCGTCACCGGCGACCGGAGGCTGATGGCCTCCTCGCTGGTGGTCAACTGGCTGGTCGGTCCGGCGGTGATGTTCGCCCTCGCGTGGATCCTCCTGCCGGACCTTCCGGAGTACCGCACCGGCCTGATCGTCGTCGGTCTCGCCCGCTGCATCGCCATGGTGGTCATCTGGAACGACCTCGCCTGCGGCGACCGCGAGGCCGCCGCCGTCCTCGTCGCCCTGAACTCCGTGTTCCAGGTCGTCATGTTCGGTGTGCTCGGCTGGTTCTACCTCGACCTGCTGCCCGGTTGGCTGGGCCTCGGCCAGGGTCGGCACCTCGATGTCTCCACGGGGAGGATCGCCCTCAACGCGGCCGTCTTCCTCGGGGTCCCGCTGGTCGCCGGCTTCCTCACCCGCCGCCTCGGCGAGAGGAGGCTCGGCCGCGAGCGCTACGAGGCGGAGGTGCTGCCGAGGATCGGCCCCTGGGCGCTGTACGGGCTGCTGTTCACGATCGTGGTCCTCTTCGCCCTCCAGGGCGGGACGATCACCTCCCGGCCACTGGACGTCGCCCGGATCGCGCTGCCGCTGCTGGCCTACTTCGCGATCATGTGGTTCGGCGCCTTCGCCCTCGGCAAGGGCCTCGGCCTCGGTTACGACCGCACCGCGACGCTCGCGTTCACCGCGGCCGGCAACAACTTCGAACTCGCCATCGCGGTCGCGATCGGCACCTTCGGCGTCACCTCCGGCCAGGCCCTGTCCGGCGTCGTCGGCCCGCTGATCGAGGTCCCGGTCCTGATCGCCCTGGTCCGCGTCTCCCTGGCCCGGCGCAGGAGGTTCGCCCCCGCGGACTGACGACCCGCCGCGCGAACGCCGGGGCCGCGCGGGCAGGTCGCCCGCCGCGCGATGGGCGGCGGACGTCCTCCGGGAGGCGCGGGGTCAGCGGTTCAGGTCGAGCAGGGCGGCCAGGCCGGCCACCACGGACGGCTCGACCCGGTAATACACCCACGTCCCGCGCCGCTCGGAGGCGAGCAGGCCGGCCTCGCGCAGCTTCTTCAGGTGGTGCGAGACGGTCGGCTGCGAGACGCCGACGTCCTGGATGTCGCACACGCACGCCTCCCCGCCCTCGTGCGAGGCGACCTTGGAGAACAGCCGCAGGCGCACCGGGTCCGACAGGGCCTTGAACATCGCCGCCATCCTCGCCGCGTCGGCTTCGGACAGTTCCGCCGCGGTCAGCGGCGGGCAGCACGGCACGACCTCCGGCGCGACGACCGGCAGCTCAACCCTCGAATTCGACATGCGTCTATGTTGACATCCATCGAATCCCGGTGGCAAGGTCGGAGCTGTCAGCATATCGACGTCTGTCGAATCAGGTGGACGGCGGGCCGCGCCCTCCGCCCGACGAAGGGGAGAAGACCGCCATGACCTCCGACACCGCCCTGCCCGTCCTCGTCATCGGCGCCGGCCCGATCGGCCTCGCCGCCGCCGCCCACCTCCTGGAGCGCGGCCTCGAGCCGCTCGTCCTCGAGGCCGGACCGTCCGCTGCCACCGCCGTGCGCTCCTGGTCGCACGTGCGGCTGTTCTCGCCCTGGGCGGAGGTCGTCGACCCCGTCGCGGAGAAGCTGCTGACCCCCACCGGCTGGACCCGGCCCGACGGCGCCGCGTACCCGACCGGCGGCGACTGGGCCGAGCGGTACCTGCAGCCCCTCGCCGACGCTCTCGGTGACAGGGTCCACTACGGCGTCCGGGTGACCGGCGTCGCCCGTGCCGGGCGCGACCGCATCGTGGACGCCGGCCGCGACGAGCAGCCCTTCACCGTCCACGTGACCCGCGCCGACGGCGGCGAGGGGCGCTTCCTCGTCCGCGCGGTGGTGGACGCCTCCGGCACCTGGTCCACCCCGAACCCGCTCGGCGCGGACGGCCTGCCCGCCCTCGGCGAGCGCGCCGCCGCCGACCGCGTCTCCTACCGCGTCCCCGACCTCGCGGACCCGTCCGTCCGGGCCCGGTACGCGGGCAGGCGCACCGCCGTCGTCGGCACCGGCGCCTCCGCGTTCACCGCCCTCGCCCACCTCGCCGCCCTCGCGAAGGAGGAGCCCGGCACCCACGTCGTCTGGGTGCTGCGGCGCGGCATCACCGGCTCCACCTTCGGCGGCGGCAGCACCGACCAGCTCCCCGCCCGCGGCGCCCTCGGCCTCGCCGCCAAGGCCGCCGTCGAGGGCGGCCACGCCAGCGCGCTGACCGGATTCCGCACCGCCGCCGTCGAACGGGCCGCCGACGGCCGGCTGACCCTGGTCTCCGAGGACGGCCACCGCGCCGAGGGCCTGGACGAGATCGTCGTACTGACCGGCCTGCGACCCGACCTGTCCTTCCTCACCGAGCTGCGGCTCGGACTCGACGACCGCCTCCAGGCCCCGGTCGCACTCGCCCCGCTGATCGATCCCAACCAGCACTCCTGCGGCACCGTCTACCCCCACGGCGCGAACGAGCTCGCCCATCCCGAGAAGGACGTCCACCTCGTCGGCATGAAGTCCTACGGCCGCGCCCCGACGTTCCTCGCGATGACCGGATACGAGCAGGTCCGCTCGGTGGCCGCGGCGCTCGCCGGCGACCACGAGGCCGCCGCCCGCGTCGAACTCACCCTCCCCGAGACGGGCGTCTGCGGCGGCGCGGGCCTCTACGACGAACCCGCCGGGGACCAGGGCGGCTGCTGCGGCAGTGCCGCCGCACCCGAGCCCATCACGCTCGGCTCCGCCCCCGTCGGCGGGTCCTGCTCGGCCGGCGGCGGCTGCTGACCGGCCCGTGCCCGGCCGGGCGGTCCTGCCCGGCCGAGCGGTTCTGCTCGGCTTAGCGGTTCTGCCCGACCGACGGGACGACGGGAACGCTCAGCCCGAGCAGGCCGGGCACAGCCCCCGGTAGGTGACCTCCGCCTGGGACACGGCGAATCCGAAGCGCTGCTCGGCCGGCAGGTCGGCCAGCGGGTTGCCCTGCGGGTGGACGTCGCGGATGGCGCCGCAGCCGGTGCAGATCAGGTGCTGGTGCGGCCGGTGCGCGTTGGGGTCGTAACGCTTGGCGCGCCCGTCGGTGGACACCTCGATGATCTCACCCAGGGTGACGAGCTCACCGAGCGTGTTGTAGACCGTCGCCCGGGAGATCTCCGGCAGGCGCTCCGCCGCCCGGGCGTGCACCTCGTCGGCGGTCAGGTGCACGTGCTCGCCATTCAGGACCTCGGCCACGACACGCCGCTGCGAGGTGAGACGCCAGCCGCGCCCGCGCAGCCGCTCCAGCAGGTCACTCATAACGGTTCACCTATTCAGGTCAAGGGGAGGACCGGAGTTTACCAATTCGGATCCGGCTCCTTCCGAATCCCGATCGGATATGGCTTTGGTGTCTTTCTTGACTTGGATTCCGTCCATCGTAGGATCGGCTCCGGCGCTAGCCTGGGTAGCAGCAGCACGTGACTCCCGTCACCGCCGTACGCGGCGGCGAGCGGGGGCAGCACGTGGCGCGCTAGGACCAGACAGCAGCAGTAGGTGCCGTAGGCAGCAGAAGACACCGTGATCCGCCTTGTGAGGGAAGGATTCCCATGTCTGACATCCACGATGCAACCGGCGTAGAGGCGAAGGCGGAGGGCTGCCCGGTGATCCACGGGCGCGCGCCGCACCCCACCCAGGGCGGCGGGAACCGCCAGTGGTGGCCGGAACGGCTCAATCTGAAGATCCTCGCGAAGAACCCGGCCGTGGCCAATCCGCTCGGTGCGGACTTCGACTACGCAGAGGCCTTCCGGACCCTCGACCTCCCGGCCGTCAAGCGGGACATCCAGGAGGTCCTCTCGACCTCGAAGGACTGGTGGCCGGCCGACTTCGGCTACTACGGCCCCTTCATCATCCGGATGGCCTGGCACAGCGCGGGCACCTACCGGATCAGCGACGGCCGCGGCGGCGCCGGCGGCGGCCAGCAGCGCTTCGCCCCGCTGAACAGCTGGCCCGACAACGCCAGCCTGGACAAGGCCCGCCGCCTGCTGTGGCCGGTGAAGAAGAAGTACGGGCGCGCCCTGTCCTGGGCCGACCTGATCGTCCTGTCCGGCAACGTGGCCCTGGAGGGCATGGGCTTCCGGACCTTCGGCTTCGGCGGCGGCCGGGTCGACGAGTGGGAGCCGGACGAGGACGTCTACTGGGGCCCCGAGACCACCTGGCTCGGCGACGAGCGCTACACCGGCGACCGCGAGCTGGAGAACCCGCTCGCCGCCGTGCAGATGGGCCTGATCTACGTCAACCCCGAGGGCCCCAACGGCAACCCGGACCCGATCGCCGCCGCCCGCGACATCCGCGAGACCTTCCACCGGATGGCGATGAACGACGAGGAGACCGTCGCGCTGATCGCCGGCGGCCACACCTTCGGCAAGACCCACGGCGCCGGCCCGGCGGACAACGTCGGCCCGGCCCCCGAGGACGCCCCGATCGAGCAGCAGGGCCTCGGCTGGAAGAGCGGCTACGGCACCGGCGTCGGCCGCGACGCCATCACCAGCGGTCTGGAGGGCACCTGGACGCCCACCCCGATCACCTGGGACAACAGCTTCTTCGAGACGCTGTTCGGCTACGAGTGGGAGCTCACCAAGAGCCCGGCCGGCGCCCACCAGTGGAAGCCCAAGGATGGCGCCGGCGAGGGAACCGTCCCGGACGCCCACGACCCGGCCCGGCGGCACGTGCCGATCATGCTCACCACCGACCTGTCGCTGCGCTTCGACCCGGTCTACGAGCCGATCTCCCGGCGCTTCCTGGAGAACCCGGAGGAGTTCGCCGACGCCTTCGCCCGCGCCTGGTACAAGCTGACCCACCGCGACATGGGCCCGGTGGTCCGCTACCTCGGCCCGGAGGTCCCGAGCGAGCAGCTGCTCTGGCAGGACCCGCTGCCGGAGGTCACCTACCAGCGGATCGGCGCGGCCGACGTCGCCGACCTCAAGCGGCGGATCACCGCGACCGGCCTCCCGGTGTCCGACCTGGTCTCCGCCGCCTGGGCGGCCGCCTCCTCCTTCCGCTCCAGCGACAAGCGCGGCGGTGCCAACGGCGGCCGGATCCGGCTCCAGCCGCAGATCGGCTGGGAGGTCAACGAGCCCGACAGGCTGGCCTCGGTGCTGCGCGCCCTGGAAGGCGTGCAGCAGGAGTTCAACGCGCAGGCCGGCGACAAGCAGGTCTCGATCGCCGACCTCGTGGTGCTGGCCGGCGGCGTCGGCGTCGAGCAGGCCGCCAAGGCGGCCGGCCTCGCCGTCGAGGTGCCGTTCACGCCCGGCCGGGTGGACGCGCCGCAGGAGCTCACCGACACCGAGTCCTTCGCCGCCCTGGAGCCCCGGGCGGACGGCTTCCGCAACTGGGTCGGCAAGGGCAACCGGCTGCCGGCCGAGTACCTGCTGCTCGACAAGGCCAACCTGCTGGGCGTCAGCGCGCCCGAGCTGACCGTGCTGGTCGGCGGCCTGCGGGTGCTGGGGGCCAACCACGGCGGGTCCGCGCACGGCGTGTTCACCAGGACCCCCGGCGTGCTGACGAACGACTACTTCGTCAACCTGCTGGACCTGGGCACCAGTTGGACGGCCACCTCGGAGGACGCCCACACCTTCGAGGGCCGGGACGAGTCGGGCCGGGTCATCTGGACGGGCACCCGCGCCGACCTGGTCTTCGGCTCGAACGCCGAGCTGCGGGCCGTCGCCGAGGTGTACGCGAGCGACGACGCCAAGGAGAAGTTCGTCGAGGACTTCGTCGCGGCCTGGGTCAAGGTCATGAACGCGGACCGCTTCGACCTCGTCCGACCGGCGGCTGACCGGCCGTAGCAGCGGCAGCTGACGGCGGGAGCCCGGGGACGACGTCCCCGGGCTCCCGCCGTCGCTATCCCTCACCCTTCCGGCCCTGGCCCTCACCGCCGGCCGCCTGCTCGGCCGCCGTCTCCTCCTCCGCCCGCTGCTCGGCCGCCCGGATCCGCTCGGCGAAGTCGTGGGCGTCGATCCGCTCGACCGCGGCCCCGTGCCGGGCGGCCAGCTCGTCGGCCGGTCCCGGCGCGGACTCCCTGACCTCCAGAACGAGCAGCGCGCCGCTGTCCGGCACCCGGGGCGAGAGCACGATCAGCCCGGCGCCGCCCTCGGCCGCCTGGTGCTCCTCGGCCGCGTTGCCGAGCGCCGCACCCGCCGCGAAGCCCAGCAGCACGCCGACCGGCCCGCCGAGCAGCCCGATCAGGCCGCCCAGCACCCCCGAACCGACGGTGGCCATGCCCGCGCCCCGGGTGAAGGTGTCCCTGACCTCCAGCAGTCCGTCGGCGCTGCGCTCCATCGCCGCCACCATCCGCAGGCCCGGCAGGTGCTGCGCCTCGTCGAACGCCGGGCGCCAGGCACCGGCGTCGGGGAAGGTCAGCAGGACGACGTTGTGCTGGTCGCTCATGGCGCTCCGATCGGGCCGGGACCGGCGGTGGCCGGGCTTCCATCGTGACCCTCGGTACGGCCCGCTGCCACCCCGGCGCCCGCGGGGCGAATCGAACATCACGGACCTCCCCGGTGATCGACTGCCACCAACTCGCCGTCGCCGACACGGATTTGCCCGGATCGAGTGAGACCGACCGGGACACGCCGGTCGGCCCCGCGGGCCGCTGCCAGGATCGGGGTCCGCACCGGCGGACCGCCCCTCGCGGCGTGCCCGCCGGCACCGCTGCCGGCCCACCGCGCCCGCCCGGCGCCGAGGGCTGCCCGGGTGCGGATCCACCGCGGCCCCGGCCGCCGTACCAGGGAGGAACACCGTGTCCCAGCAGGACGTGAATCCCCACCGAGCCCCCGTCGGGACGGACGGGCCCGAGCGCGACGAGCCCGAGCACGACGAGGAGCTGCGCCTGCGCTTCCCCGGGGACCGCCGCGCCCGGGCCGGCGCCGCGATGTCGGCGAGCGCCATGCTGCGCCGCCTGCCGCACCTGGTGCGGCGGGCGCTGACGCTGGCCTGGGCGGCGGACCGGACGTCCACCGTGCTGCTGCTGGTCTGCCAGGCGCTGGCCGGCGTGTTCGGGGCGCTCGCGCTGTACGCCACCACCGGCACCCTCGGCGCGCTGCTGGTGCCCGGCCCGGTCACCGAGCACCTGCGCACCGCCGCGCCCTCGCTGCTGCTGCTCACCGTCTCCGCCGCGCTGCGCGCCGTCCTGGGCATCGCCGTGGTCGGCCTGTCCGGGCGGGTCTCGCCGCGGATCACCCGGGAGGCGGAGCTGGCGCTGATCGCGGCCGGGTGCGCCGCCGAGCTGAAGGCGTACGACGAGCCCGCGTACAACGAGCAGTGGGAGGCCGCCGACCGGGGCGCCTCCACCACGCCCGACCTGCTCTCCAACGCCCAGGACGTGATCGCCTCCACCGTCTCGCTGGCCGCCGCCGCGGGCGTCCTGGCCACCCTGCACCCCTGGCTGGTGCCGCTGCTGCTGCTCGGCTCGGTGCCCACCGGCGTCGGCGCCGTCCGCACCGCCCGGATCCACTACCTGGCGGCGGTGACCACCAACGAGGACCGCGGGGCGCTGCGCGTCTACCGCTGGTTCCTGGTCGACAAGACCCGGGCCGACCAGGTCCGTTCGGACCAGGTCACGCCGTTCCTGATGGCCAAGTACCGGCGCGCCGAGGAGAAGATCGTCGCCGCCACCGACCGGGCGACCAGGGAGGCCGCCGGGGTGTCGCTGCTGGCCGCGCTCGGCACCGGCGCGGGCAGCGCGCTGATCTGGGGCACCCTGCTCTACCTGGTCGCGAGCGGCCGGATCGACCTGGCCGCCGCCGGCACCGCCACCTTCGCGCTGCGCACCGCCGCCACCGGCCTGCACGGCCTGGTCGGCAACGGCGCCCGGCTCTACCGGATGGGCCTCTACCTGGACGACTACTTCACCTTCCTGGACGAGGCCGGCGGCCACCGCATCCGGCGCGGTGAACTGGTCCCCGCGGCACCGGCGTCGGTCGAGGTCACCGACCTGGTCCACCGCTACCCGGGCGAACAGCAGGAGCCGGCGCTGCGCGGGGTCAGCATGACCCTGCGGGCCGGCGAGGTGGTCGCCGTCATCGGGCAGAACGGCAGCGGCAAGTCGACGCTGCTGAAACTGCTCTCCGGCCTCTACCTGCCGCAGTCCGGCCGGATCACCTGGGACGGCGTCCCGGTGGAGGAGCTGGACGCGGACGCCATGTGGGCCCGGGTGGCCCGGGTGCCGCAGGAGTTCGCCCGCTGGCCGCTGGGCGCCGCCGAGAACGTCCACCTGGGGCACCTCACCGAGCGGCCGATGGCGGACGTCGAGCACGCCGCGGCCCGTACCGGCTTCGACGAGGTGGTCGCCCGGCTGCGTTCCGGCTGGCGCACCCTGCTGGCCCAAGGGTGGTGGGGCGGCGCCGAGTTGTCCGGCGGGGGTTGGCAGCGCGCGGCGGTCGCCCGGGCGCTCTACCGTACGGAGCGCAGCCCCGGCCTGCTGATCCTGGACGAGCCGACCTCCGACCTGGACCCGCGGGCCGAGCACCGCATCCTGCACGCGCTGCGCGACCTGGCCCCCGGGCGGATCATCCTGCTGGTCACCCACAACATCGCCAACGCGGCGGTCGCGGACCGGGTGCTGGTGATGGACCAGGGCCGGATCGTCCAGTCCGGGACCTGGTCCGAGCTGGCCGCCCGCCCGGACGGCCTGTTCCGAGAACTGCTGGACCTCCAGCGGGACCGTTCGATCCCCGCCCAGCGGGCCGGGGAGAACGGCTGACCGGTCCGGCCGTCAGCCCCTGG
Source organism: Kitasatospora sp. NPDC092039 (assembly GCF_044756065.1). Lineage (NCBI taxonomy): Bacteria > Bacillati > Actinomycetota > Actinomycetes > Kitasatosporales > Streptomycetaceae > Kitasatospora > Kitasatospora sp. NPDC092039. Next base: position 616,645 of record NZ_JBIVSD010000002.1, read on the forward strand.
CGCGGGCCGCGTCGCGCAGCTTGCGCCAGGTCCGGCTGACGGAGGACGGCCCGGTGCGTCCGGCGGCGGGTGCACCGGGCTCCCAGGCCCGGGCCGCCTCGGCGAGGGTCTCCGTGGTGGCCCGGGGGGCCGGCGGGCGGGCCCGGGCGGCGCGCAGCAGGTCCTCCGGTCCGAGGGCGTCGAGCCGGGCCCGGGCGTGGTCGAGCAGGGCGGCGCAGGCCTCGGTGATCGCGGCCTCGCCGAGCGGGCGGTCGGGCAGGCCGAGGCCTTCGGCCAACTGCCCCGCCAGGGCGGTGCGCAGGTCCTGGAGGGAGAGGTCGCGGACGGTCAGCGACAGGTGGGCGGACAGGCCTCCGGCGCCGACCGCGCGGTGCGCGAAGCCACGTGGGACGTAGAGCACGCCGCCGGGTTCGAGGACGCCGTGCAGGCGCAGCGGGGAGCGCTCGCCGTCCGGGAGTTCGCCGAGCCGCCAGTCCGCCGCCGCCGGTGCGTCGTGGACGTACCAGGTCTTGCGCCCGGCGGCCTGGAGGACGAACACGTCGGCGTCGTCGCGGTGCACCGCGAGGCCCTGGCCGCCGGCCGGGGTGACGAAGAAGAACGCCTCCACCGGCCGGTCGAGTTCCTCGGACAGCCGGGCCACCAGGTCGCCGGTCGGGCGGTGCCACTGGTCGACGCGGCGCAGCAGCAGCGTCGCTCCGCCGCGCAGCAGCGCGAGCACCTTCGCGCGGTCGGCGAAGCCGTGGTGGGTGACGCCGTTGACCACGCGCGGGGTGGTGAAGGCCTCGGGCGGGATGGTGACCTTGTCGGAGCGGACCAGCTCCAGGTAGGGGGTGCGCAGCAGCCCGCCGTCGAAGGCGGCGTCCAGTTCGTCGAGGTCGAACGGCGGGGCGCCGGCCCCGGGGTCCGCCCGGGGGAAGAGCGCGGGCTCGCGCTGCCACTGGCGGCCGGTGAAGCCGCGGACGTCGCCGACCCAGTCGGCCAGTGTGGGCGATTCCATGGTGTGTCCCGTGGTGGTCAGGGTCTTCCGGGGCGCCGGGGGTGCGCCTGGCGCCGGGGGTGCGCTGGGGTGCCGGGGCGTCAGGTGCCGACCCTCGCCTCGAACCGTACGGAGAGCAGGGAGCGCAGCGGCACCTGGGCCTGCGGCTGGGGGGTGTGGACGACGAGGCGGTTGTCCAGGGCGGCGGTCAGCAGCCGTTCGGCCAGCGGCACCACCAGGTGCTTGGCCCAGCAGCGGGCGCCGTCGAAGCCGAACGGCATGAACCCGGGCGTCCTCTCCGGGTCGGCGACGCCGTCCCACCGCTCGGGGCGGAACTCCAGCGGGTCCGCCCAGTAGTCGCGGTGGCGGTGCATCAGCAGCGGGAAGAGCGCGACGTCGTCCTCCGGCCGGATCTCCGGGTGGAGTCCGGCGTACGCCGCGCCGCCGTTGCGGTACAGCATCCAGGCCGGCGGGAGGAGCCGCAGGGTCTCCCAGAGGACCGCGGTGAGCCCGGCGCGGGCCTCCGGCCGGTCCCGGTCGGGGCCCATCAGCCACAGGGCGTTACCGGCCAGCGCGGCCACGCCGTCGCAGAGGGTGGCCGTCGCCCGCCGGTACATCGCGACGGCCTGCTTGCGCTCCAGCGGGTCGTCGGCGTCGTGGATCAGCCCGGCCAGTGCGGTGCGCCCGTCCTGGTCGGCGGAGCCGGGCCAGACCGTGACGGCGCGGTCGACCAGCCGGGAGAGGGCGTCGGAGCGGGTGACGCCGCGCTTCGACAGCAGGGAGACCGGCAGCGGGTCGGTGGAGAACAGCCAGCGGCGCAGGTAGGAGGTGCCCGCGTACGGCCAGGGGCCGGCCATCGCGCGGGCCGGCGGCGGGGGCGTCCGGATGCCCGCCATGGCGTCCTGCCCCAGCGCCCGGATCGTCCGGGTCGCGCTGTCGTGGGGGATGTCGGCGCCGGCGGCGGGTTTGTAGACCGACCGCTCGGTGGAAAGCACGGGGCGGGCCGCGACGATTTCGGCCATCAGCCGGGAGTCCGCGACGCCGACCTTGGCCGGGTCGATCCGGAACACCTTGCCGGTCGTGGCCAGCAGGTCCTGAATCCTCGGGGCGAACACGATGGAATGGCTGGGTGCGGTCGCCGTCGTCATTTCTTCCACGGGACTCCGGCCTCCATTTCGAAATGCCTGGGAAATGCTTTCGGGGCGGCCTCCGGGGGAATTCCGGACGCGCCGCGGCGCCGGCGGGGGATCGGCCGACCCGGGCCCCCGCCGACGGCTGACCACGTCAGATGACGTGCAGCACCCACGCGTGGTTCGCGAGGTCCTCGTCCTTCTTGAACTTCTTCACGAGCGCCTTGATCATCTTCATGACTACTCTCCATTTCTGGGATCGCGGGCCCGGCGGAAATGCCGCGCCCGTGCCGTCAGAGATATTCGGCATTCCGTTGCCGGCGGCCGAACGGGTTGATCTGTTCATGGACCCTAACCGAAAGTTCGCCGTCCGGACACCCCTTCCGCAGAGAAGTATGCGATCTCTGCGCCTTGTTAACGGGCTATTCGGTGGTCGAATCGTTATAACCTCCGGGAACGTGCGGTGGGGGCCCGGAACGGGAACGCGGCAGGGCCCCGCGGCTTCGCGGGGCCCTGCTGTGCGATACGACGCGAACGGTGCGAGCGGTCAGTTGTAGGACGTGGTGACGGTGACGCCGCCGAAGCCCTGCTGCCCGAAGAGGCTGAAGTACACCCAGCCGGACGGCGGGTTGGTGATGGTGAGGGTCTCGCCGTTGCCGCTGTTGGTGGACTTGGCCAGGTACGAGCCGGTGGTGGCCCAGGTCCCGCCGTTGTAGTACAGGTCGGCGTTGCCGGTGCCGCCGCTGGTGGTGACGGTCAGCTGCCGCACGCCGGCCGGCAGGTACAGGAAGCTGTAGGCGTAGTTCCCGGTGGTGGCGGCCACGTTGTCCCGGCGGCAGTTCTTGTCGTACTGCCGGACGTCGGCGGCGGTGCACAGGGGGGCCTGGTCGGTGGGCAGCGAGCCGCAGGCGTCGGCGCCGCACTGCTTGAGCCAGGCGGCGAAGTCGGCGTCGTACCGGGTGCCGATGGTGGTCTTCAGCAGGGTGCGGGCGCCGTTCCAGTCACCGGCGCGGTACTCGGCGAGCAGCGCGGCGACATCCTGCGGGTGCGACTGGAGCATGTAACGGACGGACAGGTAGCCCCAGTTGTAGATGCGGGTGGAGTCCGCGTTGTCGTACGTGGTGTCGAACAGGGTGCTCAGGGCGTAGGTGCCCTTGGCCGCCTGGGCGACCGCGTCGTCGTAGTGCGCGCCGCGGTAGCTGTAGGAGACGTACTCGGCGAGGCCCTCGACCCACCAGATGGTCGGGGTGGTCATGCCGGCCTCGAAGTCGCCGTACATGTCGTACCGGCCGTCGAGGTAGTGGGTGTACTCGTGGTTGAGGTTCCAGATCTGGAACGACGGGCGCAGCCAGGAGGCCTCGTGGGCGATGAAGCGGGCCTGGTTGCCGGCCTTGGCCGGGTCGCCCTCCTCGTACATGCCGCCGTTGTCGACCGCGATCTTGTACATCTCCCACGCGTACAGGCTGTAGTTGTAGTAGTCGTCGAAGACGACGACCTCGAGGCTGGTGTTGTTGTCGCCGGGGACGGCGCCGTTGTCCTTGACGACCCTGTGGAAGAACGCGTCCTGGTTGACCAGGCTGGCGCAGGTGTCGGCGAGCTGCTGCGCGGTCATGTCCTGGGCGCGGACGCGCAGGTTGGCGTTGCAGGTGTGGTCGACGGTGAGCACCAGCGGGACGAGCTTGGCCGGCACGTCGCAGGTGCCGTAGTAGGAGCAGTTGCCGTTGTCCTTGTTCTCCGTGAACCAGAGCAGGTTCATGGTGAGCGGACCGGTGGCGCCGACCAGCGGGTAGCGGTTGATCAGGTCCTTGAGGATCGGCCGGCCCTGGGCGCGCAGCGCGTCGTGGGCGACCAGGTTGCCCAGCTGGATGCCGACCCTGGTGACCACGTCGCCGCCGTTGATCACGGCGCTGTTGCGGGTGACGAAGGAGGACACGGTGGTGGCGAAGGCGGGGTCGGCCTGGAGGGCGGAGACGAACTCCGGCAGTTCGAAGCCGCGCTCGATGACCGTCTCGGTGTTGCCGACGGCGCTGGTCATCGCGGTGGGCCAGCTGTCGGTGTAGTCGTTCAGCAGCCGCTTGACGACGCCGGTGTAGCGGGCGTTCTCCCGGGCGCTGTCGATCAGGGTGACGGCCTCGGCGAGGGTCGCGCCGTTGGCGTCGGTGACGTCCTTGCTGCGCGGGGCGGCGTAGAAGGCGTCCAGCGCGCCGCGGATGGTGGTCTTGAGGCCGGTCCCGTACGGGCCCACGGCGTCCGCGTTGTTCCACTGCACGTAGTAGCCGGCCCGCAGGAAGAGCACCAGCTGTCCGGCCGAGGTGGAGTTGTCGCCGGGGTAGGTGGCGGCGGTGTCGCGCAGGGCGTTGGCGACGGTGACCATCTGGGCCTCGTTGAAGGCGCCCTTGGCGTCGTTGCCGGTGAGCGTGAACAGGGAGTTGACGCAGTCGAGCCCGGCCGCCTTGACCTGCTGGACCAGCGCGGCGCCGGACTTGCCGGTGAAGGCCGAGACGTCGCAGGCGGCGGTGAGCGCCCGGGCCGCCGGGGCGGCGCCGACGGAGCTGCCCGCCGTCGGGGCGGTCGCCCTGGCCTGCGGGTCCGAGGCGAGCGGGCGGGCGTCCCTGGGGGTGTCGGGGGACTTGGGGACGGGTATCGCGCGCGGCGCGGCCTTGCCGGCCGAGGCGGCCGGGGCGAGCGGCTGCCCGGCCGGGGCGGCGGCGGTGGCGGCGTGCGCCGCCGGTGCGAACAGGCCGAGCGAGAGGAGGAGGGCGGTGCCGAGCGCAGGGAGTCTGCGCGCGCCGTCCTTAGCCGTCGAGGAGGGACGCATCTGTGGGGGCCTCCGGGGCCGTTGGGGTGGGGGTGGCCGCGCTGCGTGGGGCGCACGGGCCTTGCTGTGTGACATGTAAAATGGCACAACGGAGAACGCGGAGGGAAGCCCCGGGAACGGATTGCCGGGCGGCGAGACCGAAACGTTGCCAGGTCCGGGTGGGTGCCGGGCCGGTGGCCATCCCGGGCGGGTTCCGCTCAGGTCGCCCGCGGGGCGAGGGCCGCGAACTCCAGCGGCGCCGACGGATCCACCGACACGTCCGCGGGGGCCGGCTCCGCGCCCGAGCGGACCAGCAGGTCGCCCACCGCCGCCACCATCGCGCCGTTGTCCGTGCACAGCCGCAGCGGCGGCACCCGCAGCGCGATCCCGGCCGCCGCGCACCGCCGCTCGGCCAGCGCCCGCACCCGGGAGTTGGCCGCGACGCCGCCGACCACCACCAGGGTGCCGATCCCGTGGTCCAGGCAGGCCCGCACCGCCTTGCGGGTCAGCACGTCCGCGATCGCCTCCTGCAGCGCGGCCGCCACGTCCGCCACCCGGGGCTCGCGTCCGGCCTCGACGCAGCGGGCGGCGGCCGTCTTCAGGCCGGAGAAGGAGAACGCGTACGGGTCGTCCCGCGGCCCGGTCAGCGGGCGCGGCAGCCGGACGGCCGTCGGGTCGCCCTCGCGCGCCGCGCGGTCGATCGCCGGGCCGCCCGGGTAGGGGAGGCCCAGGACCCGGGCGACCTTGTCGAAGCACTCGCCGGCCGCGTCGTCCAGGGTGTCGCCGAGGTGGACGATCCGGTCCCGGGCCAGGTCGCGCGCCAGCAGCAGCGAGGTGTGGCCGCCGGAGACGATGAGCACCACGCACGGGTCGGGCAGCGGGCCGCCGTCCAGGGTGGCGGCGGCGACGTGCCCGGCGAGGTGGTGCACGCCGTACAGCGGGACGCCGAGCGAGAAGGCGTACCCCTTGGCGGCGGCCACGCCCACCTGCAGTGCCCCGGCCAGTCCCGGACCGGTCGTCACCGCGACGGCGCCGACGTCCGCCAGGGTGAGTCCGGCGCGGTCCAGCGCCTCCCGGACCACCGGTGCCATCGCGTGGACGTGCGCCCGGGCGGCGATCTCGGGCACCACCCCGCCGTAGCGGGCGTGCTCGTCCATCGACGAGGCCACCGCCTGCCCGAGCAGCACGCCGTCACGGACCAGGCCCGCTCCCGTCTCGTCGCAGGAGGACTCGATGCCCAGTACCACCGGCGACCCTGTCACAGTCATTCACCCTTGTCGGTCATTACGCGGAACGGTGACCATTGTGCCCGACGGGGTGTGAGGAATAAGCAGGAGCCCATGCTTCGTTCTTGCAACTGATACGCAATAGTGTTGTCCCGGCACGATCACCACCGTTCAACCCGCCGAAAGGGGCCGTGTCCTGATGGGCACCTACACGCTTCCCGACCTGCCGTACGACTACTCCGCGCTGGAGCGGGCGATGTCGGCCGAGATCCTGGAGCTGCACCACTCCAAGCACCACGCCGCCTACGTCAAGGGCGCCAACGACACCCTGGACCAGCTGGCCGAGGCCCGCGACAAGGAGCAGTTCGGCGGCCTGGTCGGCCTGCAGAAGACCTTCGCCTTCCACCTGTCGGGCCACGTGCTGCACTCGCTGTTCTGGCAGAACCTCTCGCCCGAGGGCGGCGACCGCCCCGAGGGCGAGCTGGCCGACGCCATCACCGAGCACTTCGGCAGCTTCGAGGCCTTCAAGAAGCAGCTCACCACCGCCACCACCGGCGTGCAGGGCTCCGGCTGGGGCATCCTGTCCTGGGAGCCGCTGGGTCAGCGCCTGATCGTCGAGCAGGTCTACGACCACCACGGCAACGTCGGCCAGAACACCACCCCGCTGCTGGCCTTCGACGCCTGGGAGCACGCCTACTACCTCCAGTACCGCAACGTCCGCCCGGACTACGTCACCCGCCTGTGGGACGTCGTCAACTGGCAGGACGTCTCGGACCGCTTCGCGGCCGTCAAGAGCGCCTGACCGGCATCAGGTGACGCGGGGCCCCGGACCGGTCGGGCGGTCCGGGGCCCCGCCCCTGACGGGTGTTCGCACCACGGGAGTCGACGGTGGGGGCGCTGCTACACTCCGCCGCAGGCCGGACGCCACCCGCCGTTCGCCCGCCGGTCGTGTGCGCTCCCTACGCTCGCTCGGACCACTGCCGGTGACCGGCCGACGACGGCCGCCCGGCCCGTCCGCTGCTGCCGCCGCCGCTGCTGAGCGAAAGGGCGCCCGATGGCCCCGCGTCTCTCCCTCGTCGTCCCGATCTTCAACGTCGAGCGCTACCTCCAGGAGTGCCTGGACTCGATCGCGGCGCAGACCTTCGAGGACTTCGAGTGCGTCATGGTCGACGACGGCTCGACCGACGGCGGCCCGGCCGTCGCAGCGGCCCACGCCGCCCGGGACCCGCGCTTCCGGCTGGTCCGCCAGGACAACCAGGGCCTCGGCGCCGCCCGCAACACCGGCTGGCGCCACCTCACCCCCGGCACCGAGTACCTGGCCTTCGTCGACAGCGACGACACCCTACCGCCGCACGCCTACCAGCTGATGATCGACACCCTGGACGGGACCGGCTCCGACTTCGCCGCCGGCAACGCCCTGCGGCTGCGCACCACCGGCCTCACCCCCTCGCACGGCCACCGCCGCCCGTTCCGCGAGACCCGGCTGCGCACCCACGTCAGCGAACTGCCGGCGCTCGTCACCGACCGCACCGCCTGGAACAAGGTCTACCGGCGCTCCTTCTTCGACGGCGCGGGCATCCTGTACCCAAAGGGCATCCTGTACGAGGACGCCCCGGTCAGCGTGCCCCACCACTTCCTCGCCGAACGCGTCGACGTCCTCGCCGACCCGGTCTACCACTGGCGCGTGCGCGAGGACGGCGACCTCTCCATCACCCAGAAGAAGACCGACCCGCGCGGGGTCGTCGACCGCGTCCGCTCGATGGAACTCGTCCGCGAGTGGCTCCTCGCCCGCCCCGAACCCGTCTTCGCCGACCACCTGCGCGCCTACGACCGCAACTGCCTGGTCGAGGAGATCCCGATGTTCTTCTGGACCGTCCCCGACGGCGACCGCGCCTACCGCGCCGCCTACCAGCAGCACGTCACCCGCCTCCTGCGTGCCATCGGCCCCGAGGCCCAGGCCGGCCTCAGCCCCCAACTCCGCCTCAAGTACCGCCTCACCCAGGCCGGTTCCATGCCCGCCTTCGTCGCCGTCCAACGCGCCCACCGCCTGGCCCGCCGCACCCGCCAGGCCGTCCGCCGGGGCTGAGCAGCGCCGTGCCCCACGCGGGGGCACGGCGCTCGACCGGTGCGCGCCGGGTCAGGCGAAGAAGGCGTCCAGGATCTGCTGGGCGGCCAGGCCGGCCGGGAGGGTGCCGGCGCGGACCCGGGCCTCCAACTCGGGGGTCAGGCGCCGCACTTCGGGGTTCTCGTGGAGGCGGGCGTAGAGCTGGTCGTGGACCATGGACCAGGTCCACTCGACCTGCTGGTCGCGGCGCTTGGCGGCCAGCGCGCCCGTCGCGTCCAGCACCTTGCGGTGCTGCTGGAGCCGCTCCCACAGCGTGTCCAGGCCGGCGCCGTCGCGGCCGCTGCAGGTCAGTACGGGCGGCGTCCACGCCGCGTCCGGTGCCTGCAACAGCCGCAGCGCGCCCGCGAGTTCGCGGGCCGCCGCCTTGGCGTCGGTCTCGTGCGGGCCGTCCGCCTTGTTGACGGCGATGACGTCCGCGAGCTCCAGCACGCCCTTCTTGATGCCCTGCAGCTGGTCCCCGGTCCGGGCCAGGCTGAGCAGCAGGAAGGTGTCCACCATCCCGGCCACCGCCGTCTCGGACTGCCCGACGCCCACCGTCTCGATCAGCACCACGTCGTACCCGGCCGCCTCCATCACCACCATGGACTCCCGGGTGGCCTTGGCGACGCCGCCCAGCGTCCCCGAGGTCGGCGACGGCCGGACGAAGGCGGCGGGGTCGACGGCGAGCCGCTCCATCCGGGTCTTGTCGCCCAGGATGGAGCCGCCCGTCCGGCTGGAGGTCGGGTCGACGGCGAGGACCGCGACCCGGTGGCCCTGGCCGGTCAGCATGGTGCCGAAGGAGTCGATGAAGGTCGACTTGCCGACACCGGGCACCCCGGTGATGCCCACCCGGACCGCCCCGCCCGCGTGCGGCAGCAGCCGCTGGAGCAGCTGCTGCGCGAGCGCGCGGTGGTCCGGCCGGGAGGACTCGACGAGGGTGACGGCGCGCGCGATCCAGGCGCGCGAGCCGTCCAGCACACCCGTCACGTAGCTGTCGAGGTCGATCGTCCGCGGAGGCATACGATCAGGCGATCACAGCTCGTGGCCGAGGTCGGCCGCCAGGGACTTCAGCAGGTCGTACGCGGCGTCCGGGATGACCGTCCCGGGCGGGAAGACCGCGGCCGCGCCCGCCTCGTACAGGGCGTCGAAGTCCTGCGGCGGAATGACCCCGCCCACCACGATGGTGATGTCCTCCCGCCCCGCCTCGGCGAGTTCGGCGCGCAGCGCGGGCACCAGCGTGAGGTGGCCGGCGGCCAGCGAGGACACGCCGACGATGTGGACGTCCGCCTCGACGGCCTGGCGGGCGACCTCGGCCGGGGTCTGGAACAGCGGGCCGACGTCCACGGTGAAGCCGATGTCGGCGAACGCCGTGGCGATCACCTTCTGGCCGCGGTCGTGGCCGTCCTGGCCCATCTTGGCGACCAGGATGCGCGGTCGGCGGCCCTCGGCCCGCTCGAACCGCTCGACCAGGTCACGGGTGCGCTGGAGGGAGGCCGACGGGCCCGCTTCGTCTCTGTACACACCCGAGATGGTACGGATCTGGCCGGAGTGGCGGCCGTACACCTTCTCCAGGGCGTCCGAGATCTCGCCGACGGTGGCCTTGGCCCGGGCCGCGTTGACGGCCAGGTGCAGCAGGTTGCCGTCCAGCGAGCCGCCGCGCTGCGGACCGGCCTCGGCGGCCCGGGTGAGGGCGTGCAGGGAGTCCTGGACGAGGGCCTCGTCGCGCTCCGCGCGCAGCCGGCGCAGCTTCTCGATCTGGCGGGCGCGCACCGAGGAGTTGTCGACCTTGAGCACGTCGATCTGCTCGTCGCTCTCCACCCGGTACTTGTTGACGCCGATCACCGGCTGGCGGCCGGAGTCGATCCGCGCCTGGGTGCGGGCGGCGGCCTCCTCGACGCGCAGCTTGGGGATGCCGGCGTCGATGGCCTTGGCCATGCCGCCGGCCGCCTCGACCTCCTGGATGTGCTCCCAGGCCCTGGCGGCGAGGTCGTGGGTGAGCTTCTCGACGTACGCCGAGCCGCCCCACGGGTCGATCACCCGGCAGGTGCCCGACTCCTGCTGGAGCAGCAGCTGGGTGTTGCGGGCGATGCGGGCGGAGAAGTCGGTGGGCAGGGCGAGCGCCTCGTCCAGGGCGTTGGTGTGCAGCGACTGGGTGTGGCCCTGGGTCGCCGCCATCGCCTCCACGCAGGTGCGGGTGACGTTGTTGAACACGTCCTGGGCGGTGAGGGACCAGCCGGAGGTCTGCGAATGGGTGCGCAGCGAGAGGGACTTGGGGTTCTTCGGGTCGAACTGCTTGACCAGCTTGGCCCACAGCAGCCGGGCCGCGCGCAGCTTGGCGACCTCCATGAAGAAGTTCATGCCGATCGCCCAGAAGAACGACAGTCGCGGCGCGAAGGCGTCCACGTCCAGGCCCACGTCCAGGCCCGCGCGCAGGTACTCCACCCCGTCGGCCAGGGTGTAGGCCAGCTCCAGGTCGGCGGTCGCCCCGGCCTCCTGGATGTGGTAGCCGGAGATGGAGATCGAGTTGTACCGGGGCATCTTCTGCGAGGTGTACGCGAAGATGTCCGAGATGATCCGCATCGACGGCTGCGGCGGGTAGATGTAGGTGTTGCGGACCATGAACTCCTTGAGGATGTCGTTCTGGATGGTCCCCGCGAGCTTCTCCGGCGGTACGCCCTGCTCCTCGGCCGCGACGATGTACAGCGCGAGGACCGGCAGCACGGCGCCGTTCATGGTCATCGACACCGACATCCGGTCCAGCGGGATGCCGTCGAACAGCTGGCGCATGTCGTAGATCGAGTCGATCGCCACGCCCGCCATGCCGACGTCGCCGGTGACCCGGGGGTGGTCGCTGTCGTAGCCGCGGTGGGTCGGCAGGTCGAAGGCGACCGACAGGCCCTTCTGGCCGGCCGCGAGGTTGCGGCGGTAGAAGGCGTTGGACTCCTCGGCGGTGGAGAAGCCCGCGTACTGGCGGACGGTCCAGGGCTGGTTGACGTACATGGTCGGGTAGGGCCCGCGCAGGTACGGGGCGACGCCCGGGTAGGTCTCCAGGAAGTCCAGTCCGGCCAGGTCGGCGCCGGTGTACAGCGGCTTGACGCCGATGCCCTCGGGGGTGTCCCAGAGCAGCTCGTCGATGTCCTTGCCGGTGGACCGGCGCCAGGCGGCCTGCCACTGCTCGTCCGTGACGCCGGCGGCGGCGCCGCCGTCCAGCTCGATTCCGGTGAAGTCGGGGATCATCGAGCGGCTCCGATCTGGTCCAGCAGGGAGGTGAGGACGGCGACCGCGTCGCTCCCCGCGAAGATGAACTCGTCCACGCCGTCCGGTACTTCGGCGGGTCGCCCGGCCAGCAGCACCCGGTCGGCGCCGGCCGCCTTCAGGGCCCCGGCGACCGGGGCGGCGTGCTCGGCGTACAGCGCGTCGCTGGAGCAGAGGCAGGCGACGGTCGCGCCGGAGGCGGTGAACGCCTCGGCGAAGGCCGCCGGGTCGACGGACTCGGCGGAGACCGTCGCGATGCCGCCGGCCTGGAACAGGTTGGCGGCGAAGGTGGTGCGCGCGGTGTGCGCGGAGGCGGTGCCGATCGAGGCGAGGAACAGCGTCGGACGGGCGCCGGTCGCGGCGAGGTGGGCGTCCGAGCGGTCCCGCAGCGCCTCGTAGGCCTCGGCGCGGCGCACCTGCGGCAGCCCGCCGCCGAGTGCGGCCGGGGCCGGCTCGCGGACCAGCGGCTGCTCGTCCAGGTGCGGGAACTCGCTGACGCCGGTGATCGGTTCGCGCCGCTTGGCGAGCTTCACCGAGCGCTCCGCCCAGGTCGCGGCGATCCGCTCCTCGACCAGCCCGGCGGACAGGGCGGCGCGCAGGCCGCCGGCCCGCTCGATCTCCTGGAACCACGCCCAGGCGGCCAGCGCCAGCTCCTCGCCCAGCTGCTCGACGTACCAGGAGCCGCCGGCCGGGTCGATCACGCGGGCCAGGTGGGACTCCTCCAGCAGGATCGCCTGGGTGTTGCGGGCGATCCGGCGGGCGAAGGCGTCCGGCAGGCCGAGGGCGCTGTCGAAGGGCAGCACGGTGACGGAGTCGGCGCCGCCGACGCCCGCGGCCAGGCAGGCGACCGTGGTGCGCAGCATGTTCACCCACGGGTCGCGGGCGGTCATCATCACCCGGGAGGTGACGGCGTGCTGGCGCTGCGCGGAGGCGGTCGCGCCGGCCCCGGAGACCTCGGCGACCCGGGCCCAGAGGCGGCGCGCGGCACGGAACTTGGCGATGGTGAGGAACTGGTCGGCGTCCGCGGCGTAGCGGAACTCCAGCTGGCCGAGCGCCTCGTCCACGGTGAGCCCGGCGGCGGTCAGCGCGCGCAGGTAGGCGACGCCGGCGGCGAGCGAGCAGCCCAGTTCCTGGGCGGGGGAGGCGCCCGCCTCGTGGTACGGCAGGGCGTCCACGGTGAGCGCCCGCAGGCCCGGGTACCCGGCGGCGCAGCGGGCGGCCAGCGAGGTGGCCTCGGCGAGCAGCACCTCGGTGCGGTCGCCGTCGCCGGTGCGGGCCTGGAGGCCGAGCGGGTCGGCGCCGAGGTTGCCGGCGGCGGCGCCGGGGGAGACCTCGCGCTCCTCGTACAGCTTGAACAACTGCTCGGCGGCGTGGGTGAATTCGGGTCCGGCGTCGAGTGCCACGGCGGCCAGGTCCAGGTACACGCCGGCCAGTGCCTCGGGCAGGGCGTCGACCGGGAGGCCGGCACCGCCCAGTTCCAGCCAGAGCGAGCTCACGCCGTGCTCCAGGTCGGCCAGCACGGCCTCGTTGGCGCGACGGCGGTCCGGGTCGGCGTGCCGCTGGCGAACGTCCCACCCGGTCACGGCGGCGCCCTGCGGTCGGCCGCCGCGCACGAACGGCGGGAAGCCCGGGAAGCCCGGGTCGGCGGCGGTGTCCTCGGCGGTGTACAGCGGGCGGGCGCTCAGCCCGTCCTGCAGCCGGGTGGTGAGCGCCTGCTCGGCGGCGGGGCCGTCCTCGGGCTGGGCACCGGACTTGCGCAGCACACCCTGGACGAGCTGCTGCCACTGCTCACGGTGCGCGGCCGGGAACTCGGCGGCGAGGGGGAGCCTTTCGGGCGGGACCTTCATGTGCGCAGGTTAGCGCCCGTTCGCAGGGCCGCAGGAGGGGGAGCCCGTGTGACCTTTCCCTCGATTTGGCTGATTTCGAGCACTCCTCGCGGCGGGGAGTGCCACGGGGTGCCGGGGCGGCCGATACCCGGGTCGGGACGGGGTGCCGCGACGGGTGGCCGGAGGTGCGGGGCGGGTGCGTGCCGGCCGCCGTCGGCGGTGGACGGCGTCCGCGGTCAACGCCGATGGCACGGAACGCGATCGATGGCCCGTCATGCTGCCGGAACGTCATGATCAGGGGGATTGCGGAACCCGGCCCCTCATCTATTAAGTTACTTCGAAGAAGGTGGGCGGGGCAGCACCCCCCCGTTGCTCGCCCTGCCCGCCTTCGCCGTCCACCGGCCCCGGCCGAGCCGTTCCCCCGGCCCGTCCGGACCGTCCCCAGATTCCCCCGAAGGAGAGCGACCGGCATGGGAAAGCGTCGCAAGCCCAGCCCCCCGAGCCGGGCCCGTATGGCGGTCCTCACCACGGCCATGGCGGCCGGCAGCGCGGTCCTCGCCTCCGGCACCGCCCACGCCGAGCCCTCACCGAACCTCGCCTCCGTCAAGGAGCAGGTCGACCTGCTCAACGAGGAGGCCGAGCAGGCGATCGAGAAGCACAACGGCTTCCAGGCGCGGCAGCAGAAGCTCCAGGCCGAGGCCAACCAGATCCAGGAGAAGGTCGTCCGCGGCCAGGAGACGATGAACGAGCTGCGGACCCGGCTCGGCGCGGTCGCCGCCGACCAGTACCGCACCAACGGCATCGACCCGTCGGTCCAGCTGATGCTCGACTCCGACCCGTCCGCCTACCTGGAGCGCGCCTCGGTGCAGAACCAGGTCTCCGACTCCCAGGCGAACCTGCTCAAGCAGGCCCAGGACGAGCAGCGCAAGCTCGACCAGGACCGCGCCGAGGCCACCGCCACCCTGGCCGCGCTCGACTCGGTCGGCACCCAGCTGGCGGAGCAGAAGAAGGACATCCAGACCAAGCTGGCCCAGGCCCAGGAGATGCTGAACAAGCTCAGCGCCGAGGACCGGGCCAAGATCAACGCCCAGCAGAGCGCCGAGAAGGCCAAGGCCGAGGCCCAGCAGGCCGCCACCGCGGCGGCCAAGGACCGCGCCTCCCGCTCCGCCGACCGCCCGGACATGAACGCCCCGGTGCCGTCGGCCACCGGCCGGGCCGGCAGCATCATTGCGTTCGCCCAGGCCCAGCTGGGCAAGCCGTACGGCTGGGGCAAGTCCGGCCCCGCCACCTTCGACTGCTCCGGCCTCACCAGTCAGGCGTACCGCGCGGCGGGCGTCACGATCTCCCGGACGTCCGAGGAGCAGTGGAAGGACGGCCCGCACGTCGACCGCGCCAACCTCCAGCCCGGTGACCTGGTCTTCTTCTACAAAGACCTGCACCACGTCGGCCTGTACATCGGTGACGGCAAGATGATCCACGCCCCGCGCACGGGCAAGAACATCGAGGTCCTGCCGATCTCCGCGATGCCCTACATGGGCGCCGTCCGCCCGGCCTGACGGGTACGTACGCCTCCGGTGGCCCGCGCCCGCTTCGGCGGGGGCGGGCCACCGTCGTCGTGTGTGGGGGGATGGGGCCGGGGCCGGTCGGGCGGGTCAGAGCGCGGCGAGCCGTCGCAGCAGGTGCGCCGGATCGGCGAGCCCGCAGGCCCGGCGGACGGCGGCGTCGTGGGCGGCGGCGAGGGCGTCCAGACGGGTCAGCCGGGCGCGGCCCTGGCGGGAGAGGTGGGCGGTGATCCGGCGGCGGTCCTGGTCGTCCTGGCGGCGGTAGGCCCAGCCGGAGTCGGCCAGCGAGTCCACCAGCCGGCTCAGGCTCGCCTGCGGGATCAGCAGGGCCTGGGCCAGCTCGCCCATCGGGTGCCCCCGGCCGTCCGCGAGGGCGCGCAGCAGCCGCCACTGGTCGACGGTGCAGCCCTCCTCGGCCAGCGCGGCGGCGAGGCCGCCGGAGAGCCTGCGCTGGGCCAGCGTGACCAGCTCGACCAGCAGCGGTTCCGGGACGGCCGGACGGGTCGCCGGGTCGCCGGTGGGCCGGCCGGCGGCCCGGCCGACGGGATCGCCGGGGCGGGCGTCGACTCCCGGTGCGGCACCAGCTGCGGTCATCGGACGCTCCCCTTCCCGGCCTTTCCCGATATCGGTGGTACGACGATACTCGCCCTGTGAGCGTCGAGGTGAGGTTGATCGATCCGCTCGACGCGCTGCACTCGGCCCGGCAGGAGGCGGCGTTTCGGGTGGGCCTCGTCGTGCCGCAGTCCGGCCCGCTCGGGCTCACCGGCCCGTCCGCGCTGGACGGCGCCCTGCTCGCCGCACACGAGGTGAACGCGGGCGGCGGGGTGCTCGGCCGCCCCCTGGAGCTGGTGCTGGTGGACGGCGGCGGCGCCCCGGGGCCGGTCGCCGGGGAGGTGCGGCGGCTGCTGGACGCCGGGGCGCTGGACGCGCTCGCCGGGTGCCACACCAGCGATGTGCACCGGGCGGTGGAGGCCGTAGCCGCGGGCCGCGTCGCGTACGTCTACACCCCGCCGCACGAGGGCGGCTCCCGGCTGCCCGGAGTGCTCTGCACCGGCCTCGATCCGTACCGCCAACTCGCCGCAGCGGTAAGGGAGCTGACGGCGAGTCACCGCGTCGGCCGGTGGGCGCTGATCGGCAACGACTACATCTGGCCGCGCTCCGTCCACCGGGCCGCGGAGGAGCTCGCGGCGCGGGCGGGCGCCCGGGTGGTGCTGGAGCGGAGGATCCCGTTCGGGGCGGTCGAGGAGGCGCTCGAACCGCTGCTGGACGCGCTGCGCGCCACCCGCGCGGACGCCCTGCTGCTCAGCCTGATCGGACGCGACCTGGTGCACTTCAACCGGGGGCTTCGGCGCAGCGGGCTGGACCGCCGGATGGTGCGGCTCTCCGGCGCCCTGGAGGAGAACGGCCTGCTCGCGCTCGGCGGCGACGACACCGGGACGCTGTACGCGGCGATGCCCTCCTTCGCGACGCTGGCCGAGGAGCACCGGCAGAGCCTCGCCGAGCGGCACCGGGCGCTGTGCGGCCCGTGGGCGCCGGTCCTGGACGCCTACGCGGTGGGCCTGTACGAGGGGCTGCGCCTGCTCGCCGAGCTGGTGGCCCGGCGAGCCCTGGCCCCGGACGGCCTGCTGACGGCCGCCGGGCGGCTGCTGCACCGCGGGGGTGCGGGCCGGGCGCCGATCCACCTCGCCCGGGCCGAGGGCCTCGGTTTCACCGTCCTGTCGCGGTAGCCCCGGGTGCTCCGCCGGGAGCCTCGCGCGTTGCGCCGGGAGCCCCGGGCGTTGCGCCGGCGGCTCCGGGTGCCTGGTTCCCGTCAGGAGGAACGCCCCGACAAAACCCTTCCATCTGGAAATAGTTGCCTCTACAGTCTCCCCACACACCCGCAGGGTCGTCACGGAGAGAGAGCACCATGGCCGACACACCCGCGCCCCAGGGCATCGAGAGCTACGGCTACCAGCAGGAGCTGCGCCGCTCGCTCGGCTTCACCGACCTGCTCGTCTACGGGCTGGTGTTCATGGTGCCGATCGCACCGTTCGGCATCTTCGGCGGCGTCTTCCAGGGCTCCGGCGGGATGGTCGCCCTGGCCTACGTCCTCGGCATGGTGGCGATGATGTTCACCGCCCTGTCCTACGCCCAGATGTCCCGCGCCTTCCCGATGGCCGGCTCGGTCTACACCTACGCGGGCCGCGGCATCGCCGCCCCGGTCGGCTTCCTGTCCGGCTGGATGATCCTGCTCGACTACGTGCTGGTGCCGGGGCTGCTGTACCTGATCGCCGGCGTCGCGATGAACTCGCTGGTGCCGTCCGTCCCGGTCTGGCTCTGGCTGGTCGGCTTCGTGCTGCTCAACACCGTGGTCAACTATCTGGGCATCGAGACCACCAGCAAGGTCAACAAGGCGATGCTGGTCGGCGAACTCGTCGTGCTGGCCGTGTTCGTGGTGATCGGCGTGATCGCCCTGGCCGACGGCAAGGGCCGCGGCTTCGACTTCACGCCGCTGTACGACCCGCACACCTTCTCGTGGAGCCTGGCCTTCGGGGCGGTCTCGATCGCGGTGCTCAGCTTCCTGGGCTTCGACGGCATCTCCACCCTCTCGGAGGAGAACCGGGACTCCACCAAGGCCGTCGGCAGGTCGATGGTCGCCGCGCTGCTGCTCGCGGGCACCCTGTTCATCGTGCAGACCTGGGTCGCCTCGCTGCTGGTCGCCGACCCCGACGCGCTGATCCGGGACGGCGACCCGAACGGCACCGCCTTCTACGACGCGGCCCGCACCGCCGCCGGGGGCTGGCTCGCCACCCTGACCGCCGCCTCCACCGCCGTGGCCTGGGGCTTCGCCAACTCGCTGGTCGCCCAGGCGGCCACCTCCCGGCTGCTGTTCGCGATGGCCCGCGACCGCCAGCTGCCCTCGTTCCTGGCCCGGATCCACCCCACCCGCCGGGTGCCGGTCAACGCGACCCTGCTGACCGCCGGGATCTCGCTGGTGCTCGGCCTCTACACGGCCTCCCGCGACGACGGCATCACGCTGCTGAGCACCCTGGTCAACTTCGGTGCGCTGACCACCTTCCTGGTCCTGCACGTCGCCGTCGTCGTCCACTACCTGATCCGCCGACGCAGCAAGGACTACTGGCGGCACCTGATCGCCCCGGCGCTCGGCTTCGCGATCCTCGGGTACGTCGTGGTCAACGCCGACATCGCGGCCCAGCGGCTCGGCTTCGTCTGGCTGCTCGTCGGCGGGATCGTGCTCGCCGGGCTGATGGCGACCGGCCGCACGCCCCGACTGGCCGTCACCGAGGCCGATTCCGCCCTGGACCCCGGCGCCGCCGCGACCGATGCCGATGCGACGAACGCCGCCGCTGCGAACAGCGCCACCACCACCCCTGCCGAGGAGAAGCCGTGAGCCTGCCCGAGATCGTCACACTGTCGCCGACGCCCGAGGACTACGCCTACACCTTCGGCGGCCGCGCCCCGCTGGTCACCGTCCCGCCCGGCACCGTCGTCGAACTGACCACCGAGGACTGCTTCGGCGGCAAGGTGCGCGGCACCGGCGACCTGCCCAGCCAGGTCTGCGCCTTTCCCTACCTCAACCCGGTCACCGGCCCGATCGCGGTGGCGGGCGCCGAGCCCGGGGACGTCCTCGCGGTGCACTTCGTGGAGATCACCCCGGCCCGGGAATACGGCATCTCCAGCACCTTCCCGCACTTCGGCGCGCTGACCGCCACCCACAGCACCGCGATGCTGCACCCGGCGCTGGAGGAGCGGGTCTGGGTCTACGACCTGGACGTCAAGGCGGGCCTGTGCCGGTTCCGGGCCCGCAACGGCGGGTTCACGGTGGACCTGCCGCTCGACCCGATGCACGGCACGGTCGGCGTCGCCCCGGCGGCCGGCGAGGTGCTGGCCTCGATCACCCCGGGCGCGCACGGCGGCAACCTGGACACCCCGGAGATGCGGGCCGGCACCACCGCCTACTTCGGGGTCAACGTCGAGGGCGGCCTGCTCGCCGTCGGCGACGGCCACGCCCGCCAGGGCGAGGGCGAGGTGTGCGGTACGGCGGTGGAGGCGGCGATGCGCACCACCGTGATCGTCGACCTGGTCAAGGGCGGCGGCCCGGCCTGGCCCCGGCTGGAGAACGACGACTTCCTGATCAGCACCGGCTCGGCCCGTCCGCTGGAGGACGCGTTCCGGATCAGCCAGCACGACCTGGTCGGCTGGACCGGCGAACTGCTCGGGCTGGACCAGCTCGACGCGTACCAGCTGGTCAGCCAGGCCGGCCTGGCGCCGGCGGCGAACGTCTGCGACACCAACTACACGATGGTCGCCAAGCTGCCGAAGAGCCTGCTCGGCCGGGCCCGCGCCTACGACGGGCTGCACGACCGGCTGCGCGGGACGGCCGGAGCGTACCTGCGGCACCGGTAGGCAACGCCGGGTCGGGGCAGGCGGGTTCAGGTGCGAGGGTCAAGGTCCCGGCAAATCTCGCGGACTCCCGTCCCGGGCCCGTCGGCCCGGTCACCACCGGTCGCGACCGGCCCGCCGCAGGCCCCGGGGACGCGGCGCGCGGGTCACCCCGCGGCCCGCGCCCGCACCTGTTCGAGCGCGGTGAGCAGCGCCGAGGCCTCGTCCCCGGTGATCCGGTCGACGAAGCGGAGCAGCGCGCCCGCACGGTCGGGGGTGGTCTCCAGCGCCTGGTGCATCAGCCGGGCGGTGTACTCCTCGCGGGTGCAGGTCGGCTCGTAGATCCAGGCGCGGCCGACCTTGTCGCGGCGCAGCCAGCCCTTGGTGTGCAGGATGTCCGCGACCGTGGTGACGGTGGTGTACGCGACCGCCCGGTCCTGCTGGAGGTCGTCCACCACCTCGCGCACCGTGGCGGGCCGGCCCCAGGACCAGAACCGGTCCATGATCTCGGCCTCGAGATCGCCGAACCCCCGTAGCACCGCCCTCTTCTCCCTCGCCGAGCCGACCACCGGCGCCCTTCGCCCGCCGGAACGCGGCCCATGGTACGGCGAGCGCCGGGCGCCCGCCCCCGGGTGAAGGGGGTGGACGCCCGGCGTGTTCCGGGTGGTGCCCGGGTGGTGCCCAAGTGGTGTCGGCCGGTGGTCGGGGCGTGTCCAAGCCGTGTCCGAGGCCTCCGGGACGGTCAGGCCCCAGAACGGCCGGGCCCTCAGGACAGCCGCCGCCCGAGCGGGACGCGGGACCGGGTGAACAGCGCCGCGAGCAGCCCCGCGAGCACCGGCAGCGCCAGCACGATCAGCAGCAGCTCGCCCCAGGGCGCGGCGATCAGCGCCGGCTTGGCTCCGAACCCGGTGGCCCGGGACTTCAACAGCCCCACCGCGGGCACGAACCCGTTGACCGCCCCGAGCAGCGCGCCCAGCAGGGCGATCAGCATGCACTGGAGGCCCGCCATGGTCCGCCGGATCCTCGGCGGCGCGCCGACCGCGGCCAGGGTGGCCTGGTCCTGCCGGGAGTCGGCGGCCGCCAGGCCGGTGGCGATCCCGGCGGCGCCGAGCACGACCAGTGCGGCGAAGCCGGTGAGCGCCAGGGTGAGCGCGTCGCTCTTCGGCTGGTACCCGCGTTCCACCTGGAGCCTGGCGAAGCGGTCCAGCTGGACGGTGGCCGCCTCGGCGCGCTGCTGCGCCTTGCGGTCGGGCGGGGTGGCGGGCAGCCAGACCGAGCCGGTCGGATAGGAGGACAGCCCGAGCCGGGGCAGGACGGAGGGCAGTAGCAGGCCCTGGGCGAACTTGGCGGCGGCCGGGTTGTCCACCAGCACCACCTCGACCGGGACCTCCTGCACGTCGGGCTTGGGCACCTCGCCCGGCCGTACCGGGGGGCCGCCGCCGCGCAGCACCATCACGGCCTTGCCGTCGGCGCCCACCACTCGCGGGTCGAAGACCAGCAGCTTGCCGGCGGCGAGCGCCTCCTCGGCGGCCGGGTCGTGGACGGCGAACAGGTTGTGCAGCACGTTCGCGTCACCGGCGGCCAGGTGCGGCGGGGCGACGAGGCCGCGCCGGCCCTCCGGGGCCTTGAGCTGGACGACGCTGAGGCAGTTGTCGCAGAAGCGGTACACCACCTGGGCGAGGTCGCCGCGCGGGCCGAGCCCGGTCAGCTGCTTCTCCAGCTCGGCGCGCTCCTCGGCGAGCCGGGGCCCGTCGGCGTGGCTGATCAGCTGGACGGCACCGTACGGCGCCTCCGGCTCGTAGTCGCGCCGGTTCTCGGCGTCGGTGCTGGTGGTGTAGACGCCGATGGCGACGGCACCGGCCACCGCGGCCATCACCGCGGCCACCGCCGGAGCGGTGCGCGAGCGGTGCCGGGCGGAGTCGCGCAGCGCGAGCCGCGGCCCGAGCGGCAGCCGGCCGGCGGCCCGGCCGATCAGGGCGACCAGCATCGGGGTGCAGAGCAGCAGGCCGATTTCGGCGACCACCGATCCGCCGAGCACGGTGAGCACCCGGCCGCCGTAGCCGCCCACGCCGGACTGTTCGCGCGGGACCGCGGTCGCGCCGTACATCGCGAGCACGGCGCCGAGGGCGACCAGCGCCACGCCGGCGACGGTGACCCGGCGGCTGGGCCCGCGCACGGTGTCCCGGCCGGTGAGCCCGGCGGTGACGCTGCGGCGGGCGGCCTGCAGCGCGGGCAGCGCGGCCGCGAGCAGCGCGGTGCACAGGCCGATCCCGGCGATCGCGAGCAGGTCCAGCGGGGGGAACGCGAGGTGCCCGAAGCGCACGCCGCCGAACTGCTCGATCCGTGACCGCAGCACGGCGACCACCGCGGTGCCGAGCACCACGCCGACCAGCGCCCCGGCCGCGCCGAGGACCAGACCGCCGCCGAGCACCACCGCACCGACGTGGGCGCGGCTGCCGCCGGCCGCGCCGAGCAGGGCGAGCTGGCGGCGCGAGCGGTTGGCGCCGACCGCGAAGGCGGGCCCGGCGAGCAGGGCGACCTCCAGAAGCGCCAGCCCGGTCACGGTGGCGACGACGATCCTGGTGTTCATGGCGGGCGCCGGGTCGCTGTAGCGGAACGAGTCGCGGTAGTACGGGACGGCCCGCTCCGGCGGCGGAGCGATCGCCACCGAACGCGCGGTCAGCGTGTAGCCGTGGGCGTTGAACCGCTGGACCCCGGCCCAGTCGAGGGCCGCGCCGGACGGCAGCCGGACCAGCCAGCTGGAGCGGGTGGTCGCGGGCTTCTCCGCGGCGGGGCCGCCGGCGGCCAGCGCGGTGCTCAGCGGATCGATCAACTCGCCCGGCCGGGCGACGAGTTCGACCCGGCCCAGCTCACTCGGGTGCTCCACCACACCGGTGATGGTGTAGGTGGTGCCCTCCAGGCCCTGGAGGGTGGTGGTGGAGCCCGTCCTGAGCCCGGAGCGGTCCAGGAAGGCCCGGGTGGCGGCCACTTCGCGCGGGGCGGCCGGGGCGCGGCCCTCGACCAGGTCGAGCCGGCCGCGCCAGACCGGGTCGCCGAGGTCGGCCTCGGTGGTGAGGGCGCGGACCAGGCCCTCGGGCGAGGTGGCGCCCGCCTCTGGCCCGGGCCGGGCCGGGACGAGCACGCTGCCGGGTGGCAGCAGCGAACCGATCAGGGTGACCGGGTCGGTGCTCGCGCTCTTCTGCTGTTCGGCCGTCGGCTGTTCCCCCGGGCGGAGCGGGACTGAGAAGGCGCCGTCCTCGGCGATCGGGGCCTGCTCGACCAACTGGCCCGGGTCGAGCGAGGTGACCAGGGCGTCCGCGCCGCCCACCACCCGCTCCACCCGCTCGGACGGGGTCAACTGCCCGCTGCGGTGGACCACGTCGGCGCCGGTGACGCCGAGCACGGGCAGCGCGATCATGGCGGCGATCAGCGCGCTGCGGCCCTTGGCGCGCAGCGCGTCGCGGCGGGCGATCCGCAGGGCGACCCGCCAGGCTCCGAGCCTCACTGCGTCACCTCGCCGACCGCGCCGGACGGGCGCACCGCGGCGAGGTGGGCGGAGGCCCGGCGGCCGGTGGCCTCCGAGGCGACCGCGCCGTCCCGCAGGTGGACCACCCGGTCCGCCCAAGCGGCGTGCGCCGCCTCGTGGGTGACCATCATCGCGGCGGCGCCGGCGTCGCAGCGGGCGCGCAGCACGGCGAGCACCGCCTCGCCGGTGGCCGAGTCGAGGGCGCCGGTCGGCTCGTCGGCGAGCACCAGCCGGCGTTCGCCGATCAGCGCCCGGGCGATGGCGACGCGCTGCTGCTGGCCGCCGGACATGTCGTCGGGGAAGCGGTCGGCGAGTTCGCCGATGCCCAGCTCCTCCAGCGCCGCCAGCGCCTCCCGGCGGGCCCGGCGTCCCGGGACGCCGTCCAGTTCGCGGGGCAGCGCGATGTTCTCGGCGGCGGTCAGCGCCGGGATCAGGTTGTAGTCCTGGAAGACGTATCCGATCGAACGGCGCCGCAGGTCGGCGAGCTTGCCGCGGCCGAGGCCGCCGAGCGCGACCCCCTCCACCAGCACCTCGCCGCCGCTGGGCTGGTCCAGCCCGCCGGCCAGGGTCAGCAGGGTGGACTTCCCGGAGCCGGACGGGCCCATGACGGCGACGAACTCGCCCGGGTGGACGGACAGGTCGATGCCGCGCAGGGCGTGCACCTCGGCGGCGCCCCGCCCGTGCACACGGGTGACGTTGGCCAGGCGCAGGACGGGCGCGGGCCGGGTCGGATCGGCGTGGGACACACTTCCCCCTCGTGGGCTGCTCAACTGCATATGTCGGTGAACTATATATGCCGGAGGACGTGACGCAAGGCCGGACGGTTCCCGTGCGGGCTTCCTGGGGCCTCCGGGCTTCCCGGGGCTCCCGATGGGTTTCCGGGGCGGGGTGCTCGGCTTCGGTCAAACTTCTACAAAGCTGTCGAGGATGGAGCGGAAACCCGGTCGGGGTCGTTCGCGGCCGGTCTAAGCTCGGGACGGCTCGCAGCTCACGCCTCACGGCTTGCGGCTCGCAGCTCACGCCCCCGGGCGCCCCTGCGCGCCTACCCACCGGCCGCGACGGCGGTCGCCATCATCGAGGTCGTCCGGACCGCGCGCCGGACGGCCGACCGCGCCGACCACGTGCCACCGCCCGGTGCCACCGTCCGCACGGACGGCCGGTGGGCGGCGGGCCGCCACCCGTCCGTACCCTCCTCCCGTGAAGGAGGTGCCGTCGTGCACACCCTGACCACCGCCGACTTCCTGATCCGGCTCGCCACCGGCGTCGCCTGCGGCGCGCTGATCGGCGTCGAACGCCAGTGGCGGGCCCGGATGGCCGGCCTGCGCACCAACGCCCTGGTCGCCGCCGGCGCCACCCTGTTCGTGCTGTACAGCGAGGCCGTCGGCGACGCCGGCAGCCCGACCCGGGTCGCCTCGTACGTCGTCTCCGGCATCGGCTTCCTCGGCGGTGGCGTCATCCTGCGCGACGGCGCCGGCGTACGCGGCCTCAACACCGCCGCCACGCTGTGGTGTTCGGCCGCCGTCGGGGTACTGGCCGCCTCCGGCGAGCTGGAGTTCGCCGTCCTCGGCACGCTCGCCGTGCTCGTCGTCCACCTGGTGCTGCGCCCGGCGGGCCGGCTGCTCGACCGGGCCCCGCAGTCCGGCAGCGACCCGGACTCCACCAGCCGTGCCACCGTCCACCTGGAGTGCGACCGCAAGTCCGAGACCCACATCCGGGCCCTGCTGCTCCAGGCCCTCTCCGCCTCCGGGCTCGCCCCGACCGGACTGCGCGCCCGCCGCACCGACAGCGGCGACGCCACCAGCCTGCGGGCCACCGTCGCGATCACCGGATCGGTCGCCCCGGCGCTCGAACAGGTCGTCACCCGGCTGTCGTTGGAACCGGGGGTGCGCGACCTGCACTGGCACCTGGAGGACGAACCGGAGGACCCCGGCAACCCGGCGCTCGCCTGACGGGCCGTACGGAGCCACCCGTGACGCGTCCGGGCCCTCGTCCGTGCCCCACCCGAACCCTGGTCCGACCCCGCCCGACCCGACTGGAGGCCCGATGCCGACCCCCGACCCCGAGCACGGGCCGCTGGTCCCGATGCTGCTGGTGCTGACCGTGGTCACCGGGGTGGTGGACGCGGTCAGCTACCTCGAACTCGGCCACGTCTTCGTCGCCAACATGACCGGCAACGTGGTGTTCCTCGGCTTCGCCCTGGCCGGCGCGGCCAACCTCTCCGCCACCGCCTCGCTGGCCGCGCTCGCCGCCTTCCTGCTCGGCGCCCTCGCGGGCGGCCACCTCGCCCGCCGGCTGCCCGGCCACCGCGGGCAGCTGCTGACCGCCGCCGTCGCCGTCCAGGCGGTGCTGGTCGCGGCGGCCACCGTGCTGGCGGCCGCGGGCGGCCACACCTCCGACCCGGCCCGCTACACCCTGATCGGGCTGCTCGGCTTCGCCATGGGCGGCCAGAACGCGGTGGTCCGCGCCCTGAAGGTGCCCGACCTCACCACCACCGTGCTGACCATGACCATCACCGCCCTCGCCGCCGACCTCACCGGCAGCCGCCGCCTCGCCTCGGCCGTCTGGATGTTCGCCGGCGCCCTCCTCGGCGCCCTCCTCGTCCTCCACGCCGGTGTGCCCGTCGCCCTCGCCCTGGCCCTCGCCCTCCTCCTCGTCGTCGCCGCCCTCACCCATCACGCCGCCAGGGCCGACCCGGCCTGGACCCGTCCCCGCTGACCGGGCCGCCTCCCGGCGCGGCGCGGTCGGCGGGGACGGGTCCAGGCGGTTGGCGGGGGGCCGAGGCCGGGGAGCTGTTCGGCACCGACCGGCCTTCGCCGGGCACCGTCCGCGCCGCCGAGGCCCAGGGCGGGGGAGGCGTCGACTTCCCGCCCTCCTTCCGGGGTTCGGGGCGCCGCACGGTCATCTCCGGCCCGGACGCCGCTCCTGACGGCATCTCCTGCCGGGGCGCCACCAGTGACTGACCGGACGCCGGGGCCGGCCGTCGGGGGGCGGAACCGGCCGCCGGCGTTCCGCCAGGGGCTGTCGGCGGGTCAGTCCTCGTGCCGCTGGCCCGCGCGGCCGCTCCAGAGGGGTTCGAGGCGGGCCCAGTCGGCGGTCCAGGCGGATTCGGCGCGGCGGTCGAGGGCGCGGAGGCGCAGACGCAGGGCGAGGGCGAGTACGGCCAGCAGGGCGAGCAGGGCGCCGGCGCCGGTGCAGGCGGCGGAGACGGCCAGGGCCACCCGGTCGGCCGGGGGAGCGGAGGCGGCGCCGGACGGGTCGACCCAGACGGGGACGCGGCCGCCGACGGCGGCGGAGCGCGGGGCCTGGACGGTACCGCGGCGCTCGGTGCCGTCGGGCCCGGTCCAGGCGGCGTCGACGTCGATCCGGTTGCTGTAGCCACCGGCGAAGCGGCTGCCGGAGGCGGTCGCGGTGCCGGCGGCGGTGGCGTCGCGGCCCGGGACGGCGCGGACCACGGCGTCGACCTGGCGCAGCCGTCCGCGGTCGACGGCGGCCTGGTGCACGGTGGCGCGGTAGAGGAGCAGGGCGGCGCCCGCGGACAGCGCGAGGGCGAGCACCGTGCCGAGCACGGCGGACAGCCAGGCCCGGGCCCGGGAGCGGTCGACGGGACGGACGAGCGGCTCGTGCCGGGCACCGAGGGCCCGCCGCAGCCGCCGGCCGGTGCGCCGCGGGGGCGGCCCGGGCCGGGCCGGACGGGGCGTGCTGGACACGGTGAGGGCTCCTCAGGGACGCGGGAACGCACGGCGTTCCGCCCCAATGTCCACCCGGCGACCCCTCGCGCACAAGAGTCGTGCGCGTCCGTAGCACCGCCTGGGCCACTCGGCGCCGCCGCCAGGGCCGCTCGGCCCCGCGGCCGGGACGTTCGGCCCTCGGCATCCGCCGCCCGCTCCGGGCAGGCTGGGGCTGTGGCGGCGCTCCCCGTGCCTGGGCGCGGCCGTGGTCCGGTCGACCGTGGGGGCGCCGGGCCGGGGTACGGGGCAGGGGGTGGTCGTGGGGTCACCCCCTGCCTGCGCCGTGCGTCCCGTTCGCGCCCGATCCCGGCCGGGAGGCCCGCTTCCCTGACGGCGGCCGTCAGCCGTCAGCCGTCAGCCGTCAGCGCTCGGCATTCAGCGGGCGACGGGGTAGCCGTGCGTCCCGTCCGCCCGCACCACGTCCAGCCCCGGCAGCCAGCTGCCGAGCACCAGCGCGGACGGGTAGAACATCGGCTCCGGCAGCGCGTCCACCGGGAAGCGCTCCCAGCCCGCGCAGGCGTGCGGCTCGGTGACCACGGCCTCGGCCAGGCTGGGCGGTGCCAGTACGGCGGCGGTCAGCCGGGGCCGGCCGAGTTCGTGGTCCAGGTGGACGGCGAGCACCCGCATCCCCTCCGCGGGCAGCACGATGCCGGTCTCCTCGGCGAGTTCGCGGGCGGCGGTCTGCTCGAAGGACTCGCCCGGGTCGACCTTGCCGCCGGGCAGGCTCCAGGTGGGCGGCTCGCCGGCGGTGATCCGGCGGCCGACCAGCACCCGGCCGTCCCCGGTGGGTACGACGATCCCGGCGCCGAGCAGCGGTGCGGTCGGTGCTGTGCTCAACTCGCCATCTCCTTCAGCTGGTCACCAGTTGGCGCGCTCGTAGTCCTTGAGGAAGCAGCCGTACAGGTCCTCGCCCGCCTCGCCGCGCACGATCGGGTCGTACACCCGGGCCGCGCCGTCGACCAGGTCGAGCGGGGCGTGGAAGCCCTCTTCGGCGAGCCGCATCTTGTCCGGGTGCGGGCGCTCGTCGGTGATCCAGCCGGTGTCGACGGCGGTCATCAGGATGCCGTCGGCCTCGAACATCTCCTGGGCGCTGGTGCGGGTGAGCATGTTCAGCGCGGCCTTGGCCATGTTGGTGTGCGGGTGTCCGGCGCCCTTGTAGCCGCGCGAGAACACGCCCTCCATCGCGGAGACGTTGACCACGTACTTGCGGCGGGACGGGGAGGCGGCCATCGCCGGGCGGAGCCGGCTGATCAGGATGAACGGCGCGGTGGAGTTGCAGAGCTGGACCTCCAGCAGCTCGACCGGGCCGACCTCCGAGACGGTCTGCACCCAGCTGTTGGTGTCCGCGAGGTCGGGCACCAGGCCGCCGGCGTCGATCGCGGTGCCGGCCGCGATCCGGGCGGGCGTGGCGGAGCCGGTGACCAGGGCGAGCGAGGTGACGTCCTCGGCGGCGATCGGCCGCGCTTCGCCGCCCGCCTGGTGGGGGAGGGCGGGCAGCTCGACGCCGCCGCTGCCGAAGCGGCCGATCGTGGTGGACTGCGGCAGCTCGCCGGCCGGCAGCGGCGCGGACTCGGCGTTGACCAGCTCGCGGTAGGACTCCGGCGGCCGGCGCACGGTCTGGGCGGCGTTGTTGATCAGGATGTCCAGCGGGCCGTCCGCGGCGACCTCGTCGGCCAGCGCCATCACCTGGGCCGGGTCGCGCAGGTCGATGCCGACGATCTTGAGCCGGTGGAGCCACTCGGCGCTGTCCGGCATCGCCTTGAAGCGGCGGATCGCGTCGTTGGGGAAGCGGGTGGTGATGGTGGTGTGGGCGCCGTCGCGCAGCAGCATCAGCGCGATGTACATCCCGATCTTGGCGCGGCCGCCGGTGAGCAGCGCGCGCTTGCCGGTGAGGTCGGCGCGGGCGTCCCGGCGGGACCGGTTCAGCACCGCGCACTTCTGGCACAGGTTGTGGTAGAAGGCGTCGACCTCGACGTACCGCTGCTTGCAGGTGTAGCAGGAGCGCGGACGCTCCAGGACGCCGGCGATCTCGGTGGTGGTGACGGTGGTCAGGCCGAAGGCGCCGGCCGTCTCGTCGTCGATCCGGGTGGGCGCGCCGGTGGCGGTGCGGGCCGTGACCGCGCGGTCGTTGGCGGTCTTGCGGGCCCGGGTCTCCTGGCGGCGGCGCTGCTTGAGGGTCCGGAATATGCCGCCGACGGCCTTGCGGACGGTGATCGCGTCCGGGTGGTCCACGTGCAGCTCGTCGAGCTCGGCGAGCACCTCCAGGCAGAGCCTCAGCCGTTCGGGGTCGAGGCCGGGACCGTAGTCGATCTCCTCCTCGGTGCTCTCGATCAGGTCCTGCTCGATGTCCGTCTGCCCGATGCTCACGCCTGCTGCCGCTTTCCCGTCTCGCCACGCCCACACGCGTGAAGCCATGCCCGTTACCGCGTGAATGCTACGGGAGCGGCCCGGACCGGGGCGAAAACCGGACGTCGGAGGGGGTCCTTGGACGATCCTCCATGTCTACGCGCGGAGCATTCGACGGGGTTTGTGCACAGCCCCAGCAATGCTCCTCGAACTGGCTTTTGCCCCCGCTCTTCCCGGAGAATCGAATGCTGGGTGCCGGGCGCCCGAGTGCGCTCCGGCGGCATCGCCGCAACCGCACCCGAGGTGTATCCCCCAGCCAGAGAGCCCTTCTTCATGCGCTTCCTGAACGACCTCACGCCCTCGTACGACCTGACGTACGACGACGTCTTCATGGTCCCCAGCCGTTCCGCCGTGGGCTCCCGGCAGGGCGTCGACCTCTCCTCCAACGACGGCACCGGCACCACCATCCCGCTGGTCGTGGCCAACATGACCGCCATCGCCGGCCGCCGGATGGCCGAGACCGTCGCCCGCCGCGGCGGCCTGGTCGCCATCCCGCAGGACATCCCCACCGAGGTCATCGCCGAGGTCGTCTCCTGGGTCAAGCAGCGCCACCTGGTCTTCGACACCCCGATCACGCTCGACCCGGGCGCCACCGTCGCCGAGGCGCTCTCGCTGCTGCCCAAGCGCGCGCACGGCGCCCTCGTGGTGGTCGAGGACGGCCGGCCGGTCG
The DNA here is from genome assembly GCF_044756065.1 of Kitasatospora sp. NPDC092039. Taxonomy (NCBI): domain Bacteria; kingdom Bacillati; phylum Actinomycetota; class Actinomycetes; order Kitasatosporales; family Streptomycetaceae; genus Kitasatospora; species Kitasatospora sp. NPDC092039. The sequence goes on from NZ_JBIVSD010000002.1 coordinate 646,234, forward strand.
GCGTGGTCGCCGAGTCCGACTGCCAGGGCGTGGACCGCTTCACCAGCCTGGCCGACGTCATGTCCCGCGACCTGCTGGTGCTGGACGAGGGCATCGACCCGCGGGCCGCGTTCGAGAAGCTCACCGAGGCGCACCGCAAGCTCGCCCCGGTCGTGGACGGCGAGGGCCGGCTGGTCGGCATCCTCACCCGCAAGGGCGCGCTGCGCGCCACCCTGTACACCCCGGCCGTGGACGCGGCCGGCAAGCTGCGGATCGCCGCCACCGTCGGCATCAACGGCGACGTCGCGGGCAAGGCGAAGGCGCTGATCGAGGCCGGCGCCGACGTGCTGGTGGTCGACACCGCGCACGGCCACCAGGAGTCCATGATCACCGCGCTGCGCGCGGTGCGCGGCCTGGACCCGCAGATCCCGGTCGTGGCCGGCAACGTGGTCTCCGCCGCCGGTGTCCGCGACCTGGTCGAGGCGGGCGCCGACATCCTCAAGGTCGGCGTCGGCCCCGGCGCGATGTGCACCACCCGGATGATGACCGGCGTCGGCCGGCCGCAGTTCTCCGCCGTCCTGGAGTGCGCCGCCGAGGCGCGCCGGCTCGGCAAGCACGTCTGGGCCGACGGCGGCGTGCGCCACCCGCGCGACGTCGCGATGGCGCTGGCCGCCGGCGCCTCGAACGTGATGATCGGCTCCTGGTTCGCCGGGACCTACGAGTCCCCGGGCGACCTCCAGACCGCCGCCGACGGCCGGCAGTACAAGGAGAGCTTCGGCATGGCCTCGGCCCGCGCGGTCAGCAACCGCACCGCCCAGGACTCCTCGTACGACCGGGCCCGCAAGGCGCTGTTCGAGGAGGGCATCTCGCACTCCCGGATGTTCCTGGACCCGGCCCGTCCGGGCGTCGAGGACCTGATCGACTCGATCATCGCGGGCGTCCGCAGCTCCTGCACCTACGCGGGCGCCAGCAGCCTGGAGGAGTTCCACGAGAAGGCGATCGTGGGCGTCCAGAGTGCGGCCGGCTACGCCGAGGGCAAGCCGCTGCACTCCAGCTGGGCCTGATCACCGGCGGCCGTCGCGCCGCCCGCGTCCGTACCGCCGGCCGTCCGGTTCCTCGCCTCGGGGAGCCGGGCGGCCGCGGCCGTCGCGGGGGCGTGCGGCCCGGTGCCGGGGCGATCGTCCGGGCCGTCGTCCGGGCGGCTCTCCGGGGGAGCGGCGGGCCCGTCGTCCGGCCCGGAGGGGAGCAGCGCTCCGAGCGGGAGCAGCAGGGCGCGGCCGAGCAGCCCGACCGAGGCGTCCAGTGCGATGGTGAACGCCCGGGCCGCGTCCGGCAGGTGGCGCAGTTCCCACAGCGCGTCGGCGGCGCTCCAGGCACCCTCCCGGGCGGCCGCGACCGACCAGACGCCGAGCAGGTGGGTGAGCGGCTCGGCGAGCTCCAGCAGGTCGGGCCCGGGCATCAGCTGCTCCCGGACGGCCGCCTCCTCCTCCGCCAGCAGCCGGTTGATCCGGCGGTAGTCCTCCTCGATGACGGCCGGCTCGCAGCCCCGGCGGCGGCAGGTGTCCAGGACGGCCAGCGGCAGGTCGTGCTGGATGTGGGCGGCCATCCCGGCCAGCGCGAACTGGAGCGGGTGCACCCCCGGGTGGGCGCGCAGCGCGAACAGCGGCCGCCAGCAGGCGGGCGGCTCCCGCCCGGCCGCGTCGGCGGCCACGGCCCGCAGGTACCGCCCGGCGAACACCGTGTCCAGCTCGGCCACCGCCGGCGAGTCGCCGAAGTACCCGTCGCCCAGCCGGTCGCGGACCGCCTCCGTGACGGTGAGGTAGATCCGGTTGAAGACCGCCACCCCGTCGGCCGGGGGCAGTGCGGCCCCGATCGCCCGCAGCCGGCCGACCACCTGTCCGACCGTCCTCGCGCCCCTGATCCGTGCCGTCGAACGGGCCACCGCTGTGCCGGGCATGTGCCACCCTCCGATGCCGATCATGCGCTGATCGCATCATCGTGACAGCGCGGGTCCGCGCCGGTGGGCGCCGCACGCGTCCGCCCAGCCGGTGTCACACGATCGGACCGGTCCCGGCGGGGGCGGCCTCGACCCCGTCGTGGCCCTGCGGGGGCTGTCGCCGATCTCCACCTCCTGTCATCATCCGTGACCGTGATCAATCGACGAACCCTCATCACCGCGCTCGCCGCGGCCCCGGCGCTCGGTACCCTCGGCGCCGTCGTGGGAAGCACCCCCGCGAGCGCCGCCGGGGACCTGTTCCCTCCAACACGGCCCTCTACGCCAGCTCGACCGTGGTCGAGGGCGTGGACTACGGCCGCCGCTACCCGCGGTGCCCCTGGAGCTGACGGTGCGCAGGCGCCGCCGCGCCGCCCCCTCGGCCGGCAGCGCGGGAGGCCGGGAGGCGCCGGAGCACGCGGCCGAGGACGCGGTCGAGGGGGAAGCAGCCGGCCTGCCGGGAGTCGACGCTGGCCGCCGGATTGTCGCCCAGCAGTACCAGTGCGCCCGGCGGGACCGGGCCGTCACCCGCCGGTCCCGAGCGGGCCACGGCCGGTACGGGATCCCCGGGGAGTGCCGCCACGCGCTTGATCGCCCACCGCCGTCCGGCCGGGCCTCCGCCCGCGCCGACGGGCCGCAGGCGCCGCAGCGGACCGTCCGGCCAACGCCCGTGTGCGTCCGCGTGCTCGATCACGACGACCTGACCGACCGCCGGGCCGGAGGCTCGCAGCACGAGTACCCGGTCACCGTCGCGGAGCGCCGGGAGCATGCTCTCCCCCCGGACCGTCACCACCACCAGCGCCAGGCGCACCAGTCGGACGGCCACCAGCGCCGTCACCACCGCCGGGACCGCTGCGATCCACGGCAGCTTCACGAGGCCGCCTCCGCCTTCCGGTAGCCCCGGCTCTGCAGCGCGAACAGCCGCTGGTAGGCGCCGGCCGCGGCCATCAGCTGGTCGTGTCCGCCGGACTCGACCACCCGGCCCTCGCGCAGCACCACGATCCGGTCCGCCTCCCGGACCGCGCCGAGCCGGTGCGAGATCAGCAGACTGGTCCGCCCGGACCGGGCCCGGCGCAGCGACTGGTGCACCTCGTACTCGGCCTCGGCGTCCAGGCCGGCCGAGGGTTCGTCGAGGATCATCAGGTCCCGCCGCTCGCGCAGCAGCGCCCGTGCCAGGGCCAGGCGCTGCCACTGCCCCCCGGAGAGCACGAGGCCGGTGGCCCGGTCCGCCCGGGCACCGGGCGGCAGGAACGTCCGGGAGAGCAGGGTGTCGTAGCCGCCGGGCAGTGCGGCGAGGGCCCGGTGCACCCCGGCGCGTTCGGCGGCGGCCTCGATCCTCGGCCGGTCGTCCAGCGCCGCCAGGTCGCCCAAGGCGATGTTCTCGGCGGCCGTCAGGTCGTAGTGCATGAAGTCCTGGAAGACCGCGCCGATCCTGGCCCGCAGCCGAGCCGGTTCGATCTCCCGCAGGTCGACCCCGTCCCAGAGGATGACGCCGCAGGTCGGGTCGTACAACCGGCAGAGCAGCTTCACCAGGGTGGATTTCCCCGCACCGTTCAGTCCCACCAGGGCCACCGAAGCACCGCAGGGGATGAAGAGGTCGACACCCCGCAGCACCCAGGGGTGGTCGGGAGAGTAGCGGAACCAGACGTCCCGCAGCTCGATGCCCTCGCGCAGTGGCGGCAGGGTGCGGAACGTCCGCGGGAGCCGCACGTCCGGTCTGGAGTCCAGTACGGCAAGGTGGTGGGCGAAGAGCAGCAGGGCCTGCTGGGCGACGGCTGTCGTGGCCGCCAGCCCGGCGAGCGCGCCCTGCACGCCGGCCACCGCGGCGACGAACATGGTGACCCCGCCCGGGGTGATGGCGCCGGTACGGGCCAGCTCCACCGCCCAGAGCAGTCCGCAGCCGGAGACCAGGGCCGCGAGGACTCCCAGCGCGGACTGCACCCTCACCTCGCGCCGGTCCAGCAGCCGGCGGGCGGTGTCGGCCGTCCGCCGCTCGGCCAGCATCCGGCCGCGCAGGAAGGCGCCGGTGCCGAACAACCGGACCTCCTTGGCCGCCGCGACGCTGGTCAGCAGCTCGCTGTAGAACAACTCGCGCCGCTCCGTCGGTCCGATGTCCCAGAGCAGCCGGACCCGGCGCCGTCCGAGCGTCAACTCGGCCGCCAGCACGGGAGCTCCGGCGAGCAGCACCACAGCGGCCAGCGCGGGACCGACCACCAGCAGGGAGCCCAGGAAGCCGGCCACGACCAGCACGGACCGCACGGTGCCCAGCAGCCCCTCCAGCGCCTGGCCGACGGCGGTCCGGCCGGCCTGCTGGGCGAGCCTGAGCCGGTCCAGGAAGCGCGGATCCTCGAACCGGGCCAGGCCGGTGAAGCCGTCGACGGCGGTGAACAGCTGCTCCTGTGCCAGCAGGCCGGTGCGGCGCTGGACCTGCGCCGCGAGATAGCGGGTGAGCTGCGGCAGCAGGGTGGTGACCACACCGGCGGCGACCAGCCCGCCGCCGAGGACGGCCGGCATGGCGGGGCCGCCGTGACCGGTCAGGGCGTCCAGCAGTGACCTGGTGAGCCAGGCGAGAACGACCGGCAGTGCGGCCGCGGCCAGCGAGCAGGCGGCGTAGCCCGCCAGTGCACCGGGCGCCGCTTCGGCGGCGAGCCGCAGGCAGGAGCGTACGAGCCCCCAGCTCAGCCGGTCGTGCTTCCCGGGCGGCGCCTCCTGCTTCCCGTGCGGCCGGCCCTGTTTCGCGTTCGGGTGGTCCCGTTTCCCGGTCGGGTGGCCCTGCTTCCCGTCCGGCCGGTCCGCCACAGGGGAGGCCTGGACGCAACCGTCACCGGCCGGGTGCTTCGCCGGACCGCCCCGGGCCGGGCGTCGCGCCGGGCCGGATCCGGCGCCGTTCACACCGCCACCGGAACCGAGGGGGCCAGCGCCACGTCGTTGGCGGTGACCGCCAGTCGGCCCGCGGGCCGGCCCACCGTGAGCAGGGTGGGGAAGGCCTGCGCCTGGAAGGCCCCTGCCAGCGCGCCGCCGCTGCTCTCGCGTACCGTACGGGTCACCGCCGAGAGCCGGCGGACGAAGTCCGCGGACTCCTCGGGTTCGCCGACCACCACGGCCAGTGCGCCGTTCCTCCCCCGCGGCAGCGCGGCGACGTGCTCGACGAACTTCGGCAGCTTCGTCCGGCACGGACCGCAGGTCGGTGAGAAGAAGGCCACCAGGGCGCCCTCCGCCAGATCCGCGTCCGTCAACCGCTCGCCGGTGGTCGTCTCGACGCTGAACTCGCCGATCGGCGTCCCCACTTCGGGTGCCACGGGCACCGTGCCCGGACCGCCGGGGGCTGCCAGCAGGTCGGAGTGCTCACGCAGCCGCCTGATCACTCCGAGAGTGAGCAGCAGGTCCAGGACGCAGAGCGCCCCGACGAGGAGCAGGAGCGGAATCAGGACGGACATCGACGACCTCCTCGGGTCGGGTGGTTCGGAAGAGTTCGATCAGGTCGTCGAGCACGACGACCAGCACACCGAGCAGCAGGCCGGCGGCCACCGCGAGAGCGGTCCCGACGGTGCCCGTGGTCGACGCCCCGGGGCGGGACGCGGCGGCGGCCGCCAGCGCGGCCGCCGACAGCAGCAGGTTGCGGGCCAGCTGCCGGGCCCCGAGCGGGGCGGTGGACCTGCCGAAGCAGCGGCAGGGCACCCGGGCACCGTGCCGCAGGGCCAGCACGATGCCGATGGCGAAGATCAGCAGCAGCCCGGTCGCCACCGACAGCCCGGCCGACCAGAGGACGCGGACCGGCAGCGCGAGCAGGGCCGCAGCGGCCAGTTCGACCACGGGAACGGCCAGGGCGACCGGACGGACCAGCCACGCGGGCAGCAGCCCCAAGCCCTCGACCGACTGCGCGAAGGAGGTGAGCCGGTCGCGGCCGACGAGCTTGCCGATGGACGAGGCCAGGAAGACCGCGCCGAGCAGTGCCCGGACGCAGACGACGAGACTGTGCATCACACCCTCCTCGCGGGGGTTCTGAGGTGTGACCGGCGCGGGGCGCGACCGGGCGCGCAGCGCGGCGGGTGTACCGGATCCGGGCGCGGCGGGGGCGCCGGTGGTCGGGCCAGACTCGACCACCGGCGCCCCCGCCCTGCTCGCGTAGACCTCGGACGCCGCCCGGGAAGGGCTACTTGCAGACCAGCTGGCCCGTGCAGGTGTTGACGCTGCACGGCGAGCCGGCGCACTGCCAGCACTGCGACCAGCTGTACCAGCCGCAGGCCTGGGCATCGGCCTTGGGCACGAAACGCTCCAGCAGGCTTCCGCCGAGTCGCTCAAGCTTCCTGAACATCTCGATCTCCTTCTTCTCCGGTGGTGACTGTTCTCCAGGGTGTGCCGATGGACGGACGCGCAGGCGGTTCGACCGCCTTCCGGTCGGTTCGGGTGAAAGGTCCCGCCTCCCACCCGGCGGCAGCAGGCGGCTGCCGTCTCACCTCACCCGGCCTGACCGGGCGGCCTGGAGGACGGGCCGATGTGACTCCCCGTGTGGGGACCGTCGCCCCACCCGCTGTCCGCCCGCAGCACGGTGACCGGCTGCCGGCTCGCCACGGTCTCGGCCACCGCCGGCACCGCCGCGAACACCGCGGCTGCCGAGGCGACGCCCAGACAGGACTTCAGGAGCTTCCTTCGCATCGAGCCATCCCCCTTGTGGTCGGGACTTCTCTCCGCCGCGGGGGCCGCCCCCTCGGCTGACTCCAGAGTGCCGGTGGACACCCGACACGTGACATGTATTGGATGGGTCATCTGCTCCGCGGGAACGAAATGAGGGATGACACTCATGGACAAATCCGCGCACATCGGCGCTGCGGACTCGCCTGTTCTCGACGAGATCGGGGTCGCCGCCTACCAGTGGGCGGTGCGGAACGGCGGACTGGACGCCGCGGACCCGGACCGCTGCGCCGATGAACTCGGCGTGAGAGCCGATGAGTTGACCGCAGCCATCGACACTCTGAACGCACTCCACCTGCTGACTCCGATGGCCGGCAGCTCCGTGCTGCTGCCGAACGGCCCCGACGCGGCGATAGCGGCACTGCTCGGCCCCACCGAAGACGAATTACGCAGGGCCGAAACGGAGTTGAGTCGACGGCGGCGCAACACCGAACAGGTCCGCAGTGCGCTGTCCGCGCTTTCCGCCGTCTACTTCGAGGCCCGTCGGCAGCGCAACCACGACGAGGCGGTGGACAGCCTCGCCGACAAGTTCGCGGTCCGGGCCCTGCTCGCCGAGCTCGGCGCCAACTGTCGTGTCGAACTGATGGCGTGTCAGCCCGGTGGCGGCCGTCCGCCCGCCGCCCTGGCGGACGCACTGCCCAGGGACCTGGCGATGCTCGAACGCGGGGTCCGGATCCGCAGCCTCTACCAGCACACCGCGCGCTTCCACGCCCCCACCCAAGCCTATGTGGAGGCGGTCGTCGAAGCCGGGTCGGAGATCCGCACACTCGTCGAACTCCCCGGCCGGATGATCGTCTTCGACCGTCAGGTGGCCTTCCTGCCTCATCTCCGCCAGCCCGGCGGTGCGGTCATCGTCCGCGAGGAGTCGATCGTGGCCCACCTCTGCCAGAGCTTCGAGCAGGCCTGGGCCAATGCCTCGGAGTACCGCACCGGTCCGCTGGCGGCCCACGAGAGCGCCGAGGACATCAAACGGCTGATCACCACCCTGCTCGGGGCCGGCCTCAAGGACGACGTGATCGCCAAGCGTGCCGGGCTCTCCGTCCGATCCTGCCGCCAGCACATCGCCGAGCTGCTGGAGCGGCTCGGCGCGCGCAGCCGCTTCCAGGCCGGCGTCATCGCCGCTCGCAGCGGCCTGCTGCCGCCGGCCCGGCCCGGTGCCCTTGCCACGGAGACCGGCGACGGGGTGCACGGCAGGTGATCTCGAACGGGTGCCTCCGCCCCGGCAGGAACGCCCGGGCCGAGCGGGCGATCGACGCCCTGCCGCCGTTCCGGAGCTACCCGACCGCCGTCCGGACGGCGATCGAGCGGCCGGAGGCCGGGCCGACCGTCCACTGACCGCTCGGGCGGCCTGAACCCCGCGCGCGCCGCGGCCGACGTCAGCCCAGCTCGTACTCCAACACGTAGGTGTGGGTGCCGGACGCGTCGACGGTCAGCTGGAACTCCCCGGTGATCCCGGCCAGCGCGCTCGTCCCGGTGCCCGGCACCACGCGTATCGTCGTGCCGCTGGTGTCCCAGGCCGCGTGCTGGAGCACGAACGAGCCCCTGCGCCCGTCCAGCGTCTCCACCGGTTCGAACGCGGTGAGCTCGAACGACCCGCCGGCCCTGCTCCCCATGGCACCGTCCCCTCGTCGGCGGTCGATCGTCGACCACCCGGCGGCCGGCTCCCCGCCGACCGCGGACCGAGCCTTGCACACGCCACTGACAACCGCGTCCGAGCCGGCCGCCCGCGGCCCGGTCACGGCTCCCAGCGGATCGCCAGCACCGCCGCGTCGTCGGCCAGCCCGGCGTCCCCGACCCAGCCGCCGACGTCCGTCAGCACGTCGTCCAGCAGATCCGCCGGGGTGCCGCCGTGCAGGCCGGGCAGCCGCTCCGCGATCGGGTAGAACCGGCCCCCGGCGTCCCGGGCCTCCGACACGCCGTCGGTGTGCAGGAGCAGCACGTCGCCCGGCTCCGGGTCGAACCGCCGGTCCCGGTACGAGTCGCCGGTGAGCCCGAGCAGCCCCAGCGGCGGCGCCGGGACCGGCGGCTCCAGCTCGCTCACCCGGCCCGCCCGGCGCAGCAGCGGCGGCGGGTGGCCGCAGTTCACCAGCCGCACCGGCCCCCGGTCCGGCGCCACGTCGAGCAGCAGCGCGGTGGCGAACCGGCCCTCGTCCGACTGCCGGGCGGCGAGCGCCGCGTCCAGCCGTTCGGCGAGCCGCCCCGGGTCGGGCTCGGTCCGCGCGGCCTCCCGGAACACCCCGAGGACGTCCGCCGCCGTCTCCACCGCCGGGAGGCCGTGCCCCTGGACGTCCCCGAGCAGGATCCGCACCCCGAAGCGGGTCTCCACCACGGCGTACAGGTCGCCGCCGATCCGGGCCTCGGCGGCCGCCGCCACGTACCGCACCGCCACGCGCAGCGGCCCGATCCGCTCCGGCGGCGGCCGCAGCAGGGCCCGCTGGGCCGCCTCGGCGACCGTCCGGACCTGGAACAGCTCCCGCTCGCGGGCCGCCACCAGGACGACGCTGGCGGCGCTGGCCAGGGTCGAGGCCAGGACGGTGACCGGCACGCTGATCCGCACCGAGAGCGGCAGCTGCGCGTTGGCCGACTCCAGCATCCCGACGGCGAGCAGCGCCGCCGCGCCGACCAGCAGCGGCACCCGGGCCTGCCGGGTGGTCGCGCCGGCCAGCACCGGGGCCACCGCCAGCAGCGGGGCCAGGGTGGTTCCGGGGCCGATCGCCAGCGCGGCCACCACGGCGGCGACCAGCAGCAGGAGCGCGCCGTAGAGCAGCAGCCGGGTCCGCCTCGGCAGGTGCAGCGGCGGCACCCCGTCCGGGCCGTCGGCGGTCACGCGTCCTCCAGTGCTGCCGGGCGGTCCGGCGGGTCGATCGGTTGTCGGTTGTCGGGTCGGCCTGGTCGGTGAACCCGGCCGGTGAACCCGGCCGGTGGGCCTGGCCGGTGGGCCTGGCCGGTCGGGTCGGACACCGGCCCGCCGGGTCGCCCGGCGGACGGCCGGGAGGCCCCCGGCGGAACGAGGGCCTCCGGTCCACTCTCCCCGCCCGGCCCCGGGTCAGCACCTCGGCGGCGGGTCGTGCGCCGGCGCGCACTACGCTGGGCCGGGAGATGAGACGCAAGAGCCGCCGCCCGACCTCCCCCCTCCCGCAGCGCCGCGGCGTGGACCCGGTGCACCTCCGGCTGCCGCTCGAAGGCCCCTGGCCGACGGTGCGGGACCACCTGGTGGACCGGCTGCCCGCCGTCCCGGCCGAACGGATCGACGCGGCGCTGCGGGAGGGCGAGATCGTCGGCGAGCACGGCCCGGTCGCCCCGGCGGAACCGTTCCGCCCCGGCGCGCACCTGTGGTTCTACCGGGACCTGCCCGAGGAGGTGCCCGTCCCGTTCGAGCTGGTCGTGCTGCACCGCGACGAGCACCTGGTGGTGGTCGACAAGCCGCACTTCCTGGCCACCACGCCGCGCGGCCGGCACGTCACCGAGACCGCGCTGTCCCGGCTGCGGCACACCCTCGGCCTGCCCGCGCTCAGCCCCGCGCACCGCCTGGACCGACTCACCGCCGGCCTGGCCATGTTCGTCGTCCGCCCGGAGGACCGCGGCGCCTACCAGACGCTGTTCCGGGACCGCCTGGTGCGCAAGGAGTACCAGGCGGTCGCCGGGTACGACCCGGAGCTGAGCCTGCCGCGCACCGTGCGCAGCCACATCGTCAAGGAGCGCGGGGTGATCGCCGCCCAGGAGATCGACGCGCCGCCGAACAGCGAGAGCCGGATCGACCTGCTGGAACGCCGCGACGGCCTGGCGCGCTACCGGCTGCGGCCGCTGAGCGGGCGCACCCACCAGCTGCGGCTGCACATGAGCGGCCTCGGGCTGCCGATCCTCGGGGACCCGGTCTACCCGGTGGTGCTGCCCGAACCGGCCCCGGACGACTTCCGCCGCCCGCTGCAGCTGCTCGCCTCGACGGTCGAGTTCACCGATCCGCTGTCCGGCCACGAGCGCCGCTTCGAGACCCGCCGCACGCTGGCCGCCTGGACCGACCCGCGGGGCTGGGCCGACGGAGTCGGGAGCAGGTCCTAGGAAGCCCCTCCGGACGGTCTAGGACGGCCCTCCGGACGGTCTAGGGCCAACGTCCGGCCGGTCCCGGTCCCGGCGGCCGATCCGCCGCCGGGCCCGCCGGCGGGATGGTTGCGGCATGAACGCAGGCATCGACGCAGACAACAACGCAGGCAGCAACGCGGGCACCGGCGCGGGCATGGACGCGGGCGACGACGCGGCCCAGCGCACCGCCGCGCAGCGCACCGCCGCATCACCCACCGGCGCATCGCCCACCGGCGCCCCGCACCCCGCCCCCGTCGCGCTGGTCACCGGAGCCTCCCGCGGCCTCGGCCTGGCCCTCGCGCACGCCCTCGCCGCCGAGGGCTGGCACCTGGTGGTCACCGCCCGGGGCGCGGCCGAGCTCGCCGCCGCCGCGGCCGACCTGGCCGCCGTCACCCGGGTCGTCGCCCTGGCCGGCTCCGTCGTCGACGACGACCACCGCGCCCACCTGGCCGAGGCCGCCGAGCGCCTCGGCGGCGCGAGTCTGCTGGTCAACAACGCCGGAACGCTCAACGGTGCGCCCGGCCCCGGCGGGGAGCCGCTGCCCCGGCTGGCCGACTTCCCGCTGCCGGACCTGCTGGAGACCTTCGAGGTCAACGTGCTCGCCCCGATCGCCCTCACCCAGCTGGTGCTGCCCCAGCTGCGCGCCCACGCCGGCGCCGTCCTCAACGTGAGCTCCGACGCCGCCGTGGTGCCGTACCACGGCTGGGGCGGCTACGGCGCCAGCAAGGCCGCCCTGGACCTCGCCAGCGGCGTACTCGCCCGGGAGGAGCCGCGGTTGCGGGTCTGGGCGGTGGACCCGGGCAGCATGCGCACCCGGATGCTCCAGGAGGCCAGCCCCGGCGAGGACATCTCCGGCGAGCCGCTGCCCGAGCAGGTGGCGCCGGTCCTGCTCGGCCTGCTCCGTGAGCGCCGGCCCTCCGGGCGCTACCGCGCCGAGGACATGGCCGTCGCGGCCGCCGACCGGGGCGGGCGATGACGGCATCCACCGGCCCCGATCTGACCGGCCCCGATCTGACCGGCCCCGACCGCACCGACCCCGATCTGACCGGCCCCGACCGCACCGCCTCCCGTGTCACCGGCCCCGACCCCGTCGGGGCGGCGCCCCTCGGCCCCGAACCCCTCGGCCCCGAACCCCTCGGCCTCGACGTCACCGTCCCGCCCGAACTCTCGGCCCGCGCACCGGCGGAGGCGCGCGGCACGGCCCGGGACGGCGTCCGGATGCTGGTCGGCCGGCGCGCCACGGGCGCGGTCGAGCACCGCCGCTTCACCGACCTGCCCGAGGTACTGCGCCCGGGGGACCTGCTGGTGGTCAACAACTCGGCCACCGTCCCCGCCGCGCTGCCCGGCCGACTGCCGGACGGCACGCCGGTCGCACTGCACCTCTCCTCCGCCCAGCCGGACGGATCGGGTGCCCACCTGGTCGAGTTGCGCCGGGTGGTGCCGGGCCGGGCGGCGGCCGCCCACTACCCGCCGGAGGAGTCCCCGGCCCGCCCGGGCCTGGGCGTCTCGCTGCCCGCGGCCGGCGCGGCGGTGCTGACCCGGCCCCTGACCGCCCGCCTCTGGTACGCCGAACTCGCCCTTCCGGAGCCGCTGTTGCCGTACCTGGAGCGGCACGGCCGGGCGATCCGGTACGGCTACGTGGACCGCGACTGGCCGATCGAGGCCTACCGGACGGTCTTCGCGACCGTCCCCGGCAGCAGCGAGATGCCCAGCGCGGCCCGTCCGTTCAGCCCCGAGGTGGTGGCGCGGCTGGCCGGCCGCGGGGTGCTCCTCGCGCCGGTCACCCTGCACACCGGGGTGGCCTCGCCCGAGGTCCACGAGGCCCCGTACGCGGAGCGCTTCCACGTCCCGGCCGCCACCGCCCGGCTGGTCGGCCACGTCCGGGCCGGGGGCGGCCGGGTGATCGCCGTCGGCACCACCGTGGTCCGCGCCCTGGAGTCGGCCGCCGCCGCGGACGGCACCGTCCAGGAGGCCGACGGCTGGACGGAGCTGGTCGTCACCCCGGAGCGCGGGGTGCGGACCGTGGACGGGCTGCTCACCGGCTGGCACGAGCCCCGCGCCTCCCACCTGCTGATGCTCGCCGCCGTCGCGGGCCGGCCGCTGCTGGCGGCCTGCTACCGGGAGGCGGTGCGGCACCGCTACCTGTGGCACGAGTTCGGCGACGTCAACCTGCTGCTGCCGGACTGACCCCGGCCGGTCGGCGGCGGGCGGTCGGCGCTCCTCGCGGGCGCCGTTCAGGCCAGCAGGGTCCGCGCCACGTGGTCGGTGTCCAGGTACTCGCGGACGGAGGTGATCAGGCCGTCCGTCACCGTGAACACCCCCAGGCAGTGGTTCTCGTACGCGGCGCCGTTGGCGGCGGTGCCGACGGTGGTCCACTCGGCCACCGCCCGCGGGCCGTCGGCGAGGACGTGGGTGAGGGTGATGTCCGGCAGGCCGTCGGGGGCGAAGAGGGTGCCGACCTGGCCGAGGAAGTCGCCGAAGATCTCCTGCCTGCCCCGCCAGGTGCGGGAGAGCGCGAGGCTGCCCGGGTAGCTCCAGGTGGCGTCCTCGGCGAACAGGGCGATCGCGGCCTCGCGTTCGCCCGCCGCGATGAGGGTGACGTAGTCGGTGACGACGGTGCGGGCGTCGGGGTGCTGCACGGTGGGCTCCTGGGGTCCGTCCGGGCGGGGCCGTCCCGCCGTGGCACCAGACAACCGCCGCGGCGGGCCGCCGGGCCAACAACCGTGCGGCCGGACCGACAACCGTCCGTTGTTCACTCAGGTGGCGAGGCCCCCGGGGGCAGTTCCAGCTCGAACCAGACCACCTTGCCGTCCTGGGTGCGGCGGCTGCCCCAGCGGTGCGCGAGCTCGTTGACCAGGTGGATGCCCCGGCCGCCCTCGTCCTCGCCGCGGGCGCGGCGGATCCGCGGCACCTCGGGCTCCCGGTCGGCGACCTCGACGGTGAGCACCCGGTCGCAGTACAGCCGCAGCTGGGTGGGCGAACCGGCGTGCACCAGGGCGTTGGTGATCAGCTCGCTGGTGAGCAGTTCGGCCCAGTCGGCGAGCGCGCCGAGCCCCCAGGCGGCCAGCGTCCCGCGGGTGAAGCGGCGTGAGTGGGCGACCATCGCGCGGTCGCCGGTGAGCGGCAGGGTGGCGATCCGGTCCGTGCCCCGGGGGCGGACCTGCGCCATGATGACGGCGATGTCGTCCTCACTGGTGCGCTCGGTGAGCCGGCTCAGCACGGCGTCGCAGGTCTGCTCCAGCGAGCCGCGCCGGTCGGCGACGGTCCGGCACAGCAACCGCAGCCCCTCGTCCAGGTCCTGGCCCCGGCGCTCGACCAGCCCGTCCGTGTAGAGCGTCAGGATGCCCTCCTCGGGGAGGGTGAACTCGGCGCTCTCGAAGGCGACTCCGCCGACGCCCAGCGGAATGCCGGACGGCAGCTCGACCAGGTGCGCCCGCCCCTCGGCGTCGGCGACCACCGGTGGCAGGTGCCCGGCGCTGGCCGCGGTGCAGCGGCGGTCCACCGGGTCGTACACGACGCAGACGCAGGTGGCGAACTGGCCCTCGCCGACCGTCGCGGTCGCCTCGTCCAGCCGGTACAGCACCCGCGCCGGATCCAGCTCAAGGGTGATCAACGTCCGTGCGACCGTGCGGAGTTGCCCCATGGTCGCGGCGGCTCGGATGCCGTGGCCCATCACGTCGCCGACGATCAGCGCGACCCGCCCGGAGGACAGCGGCACCACGTCGAACCAGTCGCCGCCGACCTCGCTGACCACGCTGCTGGGCAGGTAGCGGTACGCCAGGTCCAGGCCGAGGGCGCGGTGCACCTCCTGGGGGAGCAGGCTGCGCTGGAGGGTGAGCGCGGTGTCCCGCTCGCGGCGGTAGAGCCGGCCGTTGTCGATCGCCAGCGCGGTGCGGGCGGCCAGCTCCTCGGCCAGCGAACGGTCCGCCGGGCCGAACGGCGCGGGGTTGCCGGTGCGGACGAACTCCGCGCCGCCCAGCACGTGCCCGCGCGCCATCAGCGGCACCATCAGGTACGAGTGCACCCCGGCGTCCAGGCTGGGCTGCACCCGGTCGGGCGAGGCGACGATCCGGCGCAGCTCCTCCTCGGTCACCTCGGCGACCAGGATCGAGCGCCGGGTGCGCAGGCTCTGCGCGTACAGCCTGGCCGACTGCGAGGTCTCGCCCACCTGGTCGGCCGCCTCGTGCATGCGGCCGTCCGGGCCGGCCTCGCCCACCGCCACCGCCCGCATCAGCACCGGCCCCTCCGGCGGCACCGCCCCGGGCTCCTCGCCGCTGAGCACCGCCTCGCGCAGGTCCACGGTGACGAAGTCGGCGAACCGCGGGATCACCACCTCCACCAACTCCCGTGCCGTGCGGTGCAGATCGAGCGTGGTGCCGATGCGGTTGCTGGCCTCGTTCAGCAGCGACAGCCGCTGCTGGGCGGCCCAGGCCTCGTCCAGCGCCCGCTGCCGGGCGGCGGCCGCGTCGCGCTCGCGGGTGAACAGCAGCGCGTTGTCGATCGAGACGGCGGCCCGCACCGCCAGCTCCCCGGCCAGCGCCACGTCGTCCTCGTCGTACGGGCGCTCGACCAGGGTGCGGTAGAAGCCCGCCACACCGACCGGGGTGCCGCGCGCGATCAGCGGCACCACCATGAACGACAGCACGTGCTGCTCCCGTACGGCGGCCTGGCGCACCGGGTCGTCGGCGAACCAGGCCATGCCCTCCTCGTCCATCCGCGGCACCAGCACCGGTTCGCGGTGCGCCAGGCTCCACGCGTACGGCGAACCGGGCACGAAGCGGTGCAGGTTGCCGGTGCGGGAGATCGGGGCCAGGGTCGAGCCGCGCACCGAGTGGAAGGCCATCCGCCGCAGCAGCGCCGAGCCGTCCACCGGGGCGGTCGCCGCGCGCTCGCCGCGGACCAGCTCCTCCAGCACCTCCACCACCACCGTGTCGGCCAGCCGGGGCGTCGCCACCTCGGCCAACTCCTGGGCGGTCTGGGCGAGATCGAGCGTGGTGCCGATCCGGGCGGAGGCCGCGTTGACCAGCGCGAGACGCTCCTGCGCGGCCTTCGCCTCGCGCAGCGCCTGCTGCCGGGCCAGCACGGTCTGGTGCTGGCGCAGGTACAGCCGGGCGTTGTCGAGCGCGACGGCCGCCCGCGAGGCCAGCTCGTCGCCGAGCGTGATGTCGGCCGCCGCGAAGGACTCCCGGGCACCGCGCCGCGAGTACACCACCATGCCGAGCGTCGTGCCGCGCGCCACCAGCGGAGTGATCCGCACCGAGCGCGGCCGGTCGCCGAGGTAGGCCTGGCGGCGGCTCTCGTTGATGCCCTCGCTCAGCATCGGCAGCTCCCAGGACGGCACCACCACGGTGCGCCCGCTGGTCAGCGCCCGGGCGTAGGGGGAGTCCGGCGGCAGCTCGTGCACGGCGTCCACCGGCAGCGCCTCGGCCGGGTAGAGCGAGTCCGTCGTGGAGATCGCGAGGCGGCGCACCAGCAGCGGGGCGTCCGGCGCGGGCGGCTCCACGTTCCGGCCTGCCACCAGCTCCTCCAGCCCGAACACCGCGCTGATGTCGGCGACCCTGGGCACCATCGCGTCGACCAGCTCCCGGGCGGTCTGCCGCAGGTCCAGCGTGGTGCCGATCGAGGCGGTCGCGTCGACCAGCAGGGACAGCCGCTCCTGGGCGCGGGCCGCCCGGGCGTCGGCGTGGAACCGTTCGGTGACGTCGATGACCGTGGCGCACACCCCGAGCACCCGGCCGGCGCGGTCCGTCAGCCGGAAGTAGGAGGTCGACCAGGCGTGGTCGTGGTTCGGGTCGCCCGGGGTGCGGCCGTGCGCGAGGTCGTCCACCACCGGTTCGCCGCTCGCCAGGACCCGGCGCATCACCGCCTCCTCCTCGGCGCTGTTGATCCTGGGCAGCACCTCGGTGAGCCGCCGGCCCAGCGGATCCCCGACGGCCAGGCCGTTCGCGTTCGCCAGCGCCTCGTTCAGCCGGACGAAGCGCAGGTCGGTGTCGAAGACCGCCATGCCGACCGGGGACTGGGTGAAGAACCCGTCGAGGAGGGCCAGGTCCGCCTGGAGCCGGTGCAGCGTGGTCACCTCGGAGGCCACCGCCAGCACCATCGGGGCGCCGCCGGGGCCGCGGACCGGATGGGTGCGGAACTCCAGGTCCACCAGGTGCCCGTCCCGGTGCCGGACCGGGAACACCCCGGACCAGGGCCGGCCCGCCAGGATCTGCCGGAACAGCTGGAGCACCTCCGGCCGGAGTTCGTCGGAGGTCAGCAGCGTCGCGGCCCGCGCGCCCAGCGCCTCCCGCGCGGGGTGTCCGAGCAACGCCTCCGCGTCACTGCTCCAGTGCAGGATCCGCCCGTCGGCGTCGATCAGCGCCGTGGCGATCGGCACCATCAGCAGGGCGTCCTGCCGCGGCTGCCCCGGGCGCTGCGCGTATTCGTCCACCATGGCCAGAGAACCGTCCCAGAAACCGTCCGGAGATCGTTCCCACCAGCCCTGCCATCTTCGCACGCACCCCCAACCGGCGCAGCCGCCCTGCTCAGCCCGGTCGGGCCGCCCGTTCCGCCCCGGGGCGGGCTGCCGACGGCCCGACCCGGGGGCGGGCCTCAGGCGGCCCTCAGGAGGTGAAGTGCACCTCCGGGTTGGCGGCGCTCGGTCCGTCGAGCAGCGGTTGCGGGACGCCCTTCAGGTGGAGGTCGAAGAAGGCCCCGACGTACTGCCGGGTGAGGGCGGCGGCGCGCAGGCTCCCGATGGTGGTGTACGGGCCCCTGGGGACGCCGGGCCCGTCGATGGGTACTGAATCCCTTCCGGGAAGAGCGCGCGCCGCCCCTTAGGGGTCGGCCCCGGGCCCACGCACCGGGCGGCCGCCCGGCGATGGTCACCCGGCGGCAGCCGTCCGGAGGTCCTCCAGGAAGCCCGCGGCCGCACGGGCGTTGGGCACCGGGAGGGTGAGCGGGAGGCCGGCCGAGTGCGTCCGGATCTCCAACTCGCCGAGGGCGGACGCCCGGGCCGAGAGCACCTCCGTCCAGCGGTGGGCCTCCGTCGCGGCGAGCGGGTGCGCCGGCCGGTGCACCAGCCCGCAGGCCGTCACCGTGAGCCGCCCCCGCGCGAAGCGGACGCTCCCCTCGGTGCGCAGCGTCTCGTGCAGCGCGGCCCGGAGCCCGGGGGAGAGGCGCTCCTCCAGCTCCCGGAACAGCCCTCCCAGCCCGCGAAGGTGCGCCAGCACCAGCGGCTCGTCCGCGCCCGCCGGCCATATTCGCCCGTGCTCGTGCTCCCCGCGCGGCCCGCCGGGGGAGTACTCGGTGGCCTCCACGGAGCTCCAGGGCAGCGGCTCCTCGCCACCGTCCGCCGCGACCAGCACCAGCCCGCCCTCGTGGACCCGGACGGACCGCAGCCCGGGCGCCGACCGCAGCCGCTCGTACCCGCTCACCGCCACCACCGCGGCGGCCGCCAGCACGGGCGCCGGCCACCACCCGCCGAGCACCAGGCAGACCGCCACGGAGACGGCCACCCCGCAGAGGTGCAACCACACCCGCGCCGACCAGGACAGCGGCCGGTACCGCCGGTACACCCGCACCACCGCGCCGAGCCGACCGCCCGGGCAGGCCGCACCGGCCGGACCCACCGAACCGACCGGACCGGCCGAGCCGGTAGAACCGGTCGACCGCACCCGGGTCGGCGACCACGTCACCGCCATGTCGGCCCCCTTCCACTCGGCGGACTTCCCATCGGAACCGCGACCGCTCGATCCCCAGCATCATCTGCTCGCCGCTCCCGGCGACAGTGCCGATCGGCACCATTTGGCCCGAAACGCCCTCGCCATCATCGCGCCCCGGCCGGGGCCGCCCGCACCGGGGGGTGGGTACGAACAGGACTGCCGCCTCCCGGGCCAGGGGGTACCCGCCCTCACGCCACCGTCGCGAACCCGTTCTGCAGGCCGCGCAGCAGCGCCGTGCCCGCCGGATCGGCCGACCGGCGGGTGTTGGCCAGCACCACCACGCCCACCTGCTTCTCCGGGTCGAAGGCCACGAAGGAGCTGAACCCGCCGGTGCCCCCGTTGTGCCAGATCTGGAGGTGCCCGCCCTGCTGGGTGTGCAGCCGGTGCCCGAGCCAGCCCAGGTGCACCCAGGCGAACGGATTGACCCGGTGCCGGGTCTCCCGGGTGAGGGCGATCGCCGGCGACAGCGCCGCGTCCGGCTCCCGCCCGGCGGCCAGTTGGGCCCGCAGGAACACCACCAGGTCGGCGGCGGTCGACCGGAGCCCGCCCATCCCGGGCAGCGCCGCGAAGCTCCAGTAGGGCACCGGCCGGCCGCCCGGCGTGTGCCCGTGCGCCAGCCGCGCGGACTGCTCGTCGTCCGGCCGCACGCAGGTGTCCACCAGACCCAGCGGCGCGCAGACCTCGCGCGCCACCAACTCCTCGTAGCCGACGCCGGAGCGCTGCGCGAGGGCCAGACCGAGCAGCCCCGCGCCCAGGTTGGAGTAGCGGAAGCTCCGCCCGGGCACGGCCCGCAGCCGCGTCCGGGCGAGCCCGTCGAGCACCCGCTCGGCGGTGCAGTCGGCGTACGGATCGGGCTTGTTGGGGGACAGCAGGGCCTGCACCGCCATGCCCCGGGGCAGCCGGGGGAGCCCCGAGGTGTGGGTGGCGAGGTGCCGCAGGGTGACCGGCTCCGGACCCCTGGCCGGGACGGCCGCAGGACCGCCCGAGGCCCCGGTGAGCACCTCGGCGAGCGGCTCGTCCAGCCGGACCGTGCCGCCGAGGGCCAGCCGCGCGAGCGCGAGCGAGGTGAACACCTTGGTGACGGAGCCTATGTCGAACAGGGTGCGGGGCCCGGGCACCCCGCCGCCCGGACCGGTCCGCCCGGCACCGCGGATCTCCACGGCGCCGCCGGCCAGCCCGGCGACCACCGCTCCGACGTGTCGGCCCGCGAGCCGGTCGGCCGTCTGCTGCACGAGGCAGGCGAGTTCGTTCATGCTCGCGAGCCTAGGCGCCCCTACCGACGGGAACGTCCGTCCGGAAAAGGAGATCGACCCCCGCCGATGCTCCCACGGAGGTACGGTCCGCTGCGCCCTGAGCGGTACAACGGCAGATGCGGAGCAGTAGGCGCCTCGCTCAGCCCTCCAGCGCCTCCCGCAGCCGGACCGCGACCTGCGCCGCCTCCGCGTCGTCCGGGTACCGCCGCCGCGGCCAGAAGAACCCGCGCAGCCCGTCCTTCGGATTGCGCGGCACCACGTGGACGTGCAGGTGCGGCACCGACTGGCTGACCCGGTTGTTCGCCGCCACGAAGCTGCCCGCCGCGCCCATCCCGTGCTCGACGGCCTTCGCCACCCGCTGCACCCGCAGGAAGAACGGCCCCACCGAGCCGGCCGGCAGGTCGGCCAGGGTCGGGTGGTGGGCGCGCGGCACGACCAGCACGTGCCCGGGGAACAGCGGCCGACGGTCCAGGAAGGCCACCGCCTCCTCGTCGTCCAGCACCCGGTGCGCCGGCTCCTCGCCCGCCACCACCGCACAGAAGACGCAGTCCATCCGTCCATTCAAACCACCGGCGGCCGCCCCGGCACCCCCGGCGGACCCGCCGTCACCCGACCGGCCGCCGTCCGGGTGCGGCGGCCCGGGTGCCGGGCGCCCGCGCCCGCCCCCTCACTCGTACCGGTACAGCAGCGACTCCCGCTCGTGCTGCTCGATGACCTCCACCGTCAGCGACTCGTCCCGCAGGTGCGAGAGCGTGACCTCCGCCGAGCTCGGCTGCGCGTCCGCGGCGAGCCAGTCCTCCGGCTTCCACGCCGAGGAGCGCAGGAAGGCCTTCGGGCAGTGCCCGTACACCTCCTCGACGGCGACCACGATCGCGCTGCGCGGCGGCTTGCCGACGGCGGTCAGCTGCCGCAGCAGCTCAGGGTCGGTCGAGACGCAGGCCCGCCCGTTGACCCGCAGCGTGGTCTCCCGGCCCGGGACGACGAAGAGCAGCCCGACCCGGCCGGTCTCCAGGACGTTGTGCAGGGTGTCCAGGCGCTTGTTGCCGGTGGCGTCCGGAACGGCCAGGGTGTGCTCGTCGAGCACCGAGACCAGCCCGGCCGGCCCGCCGCGCGGGGAGACGTCGCAGCGCCCGGCGGCGTCCGCGCTGGCCACGAACACCAGCGGGGAGCAGGCGATCAGGCGCTGGGCGACCTCGTGCAGGTGGTCGACCTGCTTGCGGCGGGCGTGGTCGCCGGGCTGCTCGTAGACCTCGCGCAGCTGGGCGGGGTCGCTGAGCGCGCCCGCGTGGAGGGCGTCGAACAGACTGCCCGGCCGGTTCGGCGCGGCGGTTGACGAAGCGACAGTTTCCGGTGTGGTCGTCATACCGGGAATGTAGCCGAGGCCGCTCGGCGCACCCCCCGGCCGATGGCCTCGAAGCCCCCGGTGCCGGACCGGCCGTACCCCTGGCGACCAGCGGTTTTCCGCTGATAATGGGGCCAGGGACTCCAGCCGGAGGTGGTGGTCGTGATCGTCAGAATCTGGGCCGGGCAGGTCCTGGCCGGTCGCTGCGAGGAGTTCTGCGCGCACCTGGCCGCCCAGGTGATCCCGGAACTCGGGCGGACCGACGGCTGCCTCGGCGGCGAGCTGCTGCGCTCGGTGTCCGAGGACGGGCACCGGGTGCTGGTGCTGAGCCGCTGGCGCGACGAGGAGGCCCTGCGCGGGTACGCGGGGCCGATGTGGCGGATCCGGCCGGTCTGGTCGGAGGGCGAGCTGAGCTACCTCGCCCACCCTCCGGAGGTCACCCACTTCCTGCAGGTCAGCGCACCCGCCACGCTCTGAACCACCGGCCTCGCACCGGCAGCGGCCGCCAGGCCGACGACGGCCCGAGGACCGGCAGCGGCGTCAGGCCACGACGGCCCGAGGACCGAGGCGGCCCTCAGACCGACAGCGGCACCGGGTGTATCTCGTCCGCCGGGTGCCCGGTGCGGCTGTGGACCCGCTGCACGGCCTCCCTGGACGGCGCGTCGGAGAGGCAGTACACCGTGCCCGACTCCGGGTCCGCCCACGCCTGCTCGAAGTGGACGCCCTCCTCGCCCTCGATCGCCAGGTCGGCCGCGTGGGCCTGCCTGAGCTGTTCGACCGTGATCCCGGCCATCCCGTGGTGGACGTCCATGAACTTCGCCATCGCCCTCGCCTCCGTAGCTTCGGTGCGTCACCGGCAGGGCCCCGTCTACCAGCCTCGCCCCCGCCGTCCGGCTCCGCCACCGTGCCGCCGCCGGGACGCCGCCGCGCCCGCAGCGGGACGCCGCCATACCGCCACCGACGGCAGCGCACCGCGCATTCCCCGCCAGCCCGTGAAACAGACCACAGCGCAGGGGTCTCCCTGCCGTTGCGCCGTCCGTGGCACAATGACGGCATCAAAGCAGTGACGTTCAGCGCACTCCGGGGTCGGTGAAAATCCGAACCGGCGGTTACAGTCCGCGACCCGTCCGCAGCCAGCGGCCGGTTGACCAGGTGAAATTCCTGGACCGACGGTTAAAGTCCGGATGGGAGGCGTGCGCGGGCGGACGAAGAGCAGTGCCCGTGGTCCATCGGCAGGCGACAGCCGGCCTCCGGACCCCGGTCAGGTGAACGACGGGAGCGGTGTCTCCCGGGCCGGGCGAGCGATCTCCCGGTGGCCTCGGCAACCCCGGAGAAGGGTCTGCCCCGGGCCCGTGCACCGGTGCCCGTCCGTGTCATCTCCCATGCCGCCCCGGAGTCCGCGCCCCAAGCGCGAGGAGAACCCGGGTGTTCACCGGCATCATCGAAGAACTCGGCGAGGTCGTGTCGATCGAGGAGATCGGCGACTCCTCGCGGATCCGCCTGCGCGGCCCGGTGGTCTGTACGGGTGCCCGGCACGGCGACTCCATCGCGGTCAACGGCGTGTGCCTGACCGTCGTCGACAGCCCGGCGGAACTGGCCGCCGGCACCGGTGAGTTCAGCGCCGACGTGATGGCCGAGACGCTGCACCGTTCCAGCCTCGGCGAGTTGAAGCCCGGCTCCCGGGTCAACCTGGAGCGCGCCATGGCGCTCGGCGCCCGGCTGGGCGGCCACCTCGTCCAGGGTCATGTCGACGCCACCGGGCGGCTGTTGAGCCGCGAGCCCGGCGAGCGCGACGCGGCCGGCGAGCTGCGCTGGGAGGTGCTGCGGTTCTCGCTGCCCGACACCGTCTCCCGCTACCTGGTGGAGAAGGGCTCGATCACGGTCGACGGCGTCAGCCTCACCGTGGTGGAGGCCGCCCGGGACAGCTTCACCGTCAGCCTCATCCCGACCACCCTCGCGCTGACCACGCTGGGCGCCAAGTCCGTCGGGGAGGGCGTCAACCTGGAGGTGGACGTGCTGGCGAAGTACGTCGAGCGGCTCCTGGAGTCCCGCACCCTCCCGAACCTCCCGGGCCTGTCGGATCCTTCCAGCCCTTCCAGCCTTTCCAACGTTTCCGACCCGTCCGACCTGCCGGTCGACGGAACCCCGGGGGAGTCCAAGTGAGCTGGCTCAGCGGCGAGGCGTTCACCGTCCTCGGCGAACACGTCAAGTGGGCCGACATGATCGGCAACATCCTCGGCTTCGGCGGGCTCGCGCTCGGCTGGCGCCGCTCGGTCTGGAGCTGGCCGGTCCAGCTGCTGTCCGGCGCGGTGCTGATCGCCGCCTACCTGGGCGGCCACGTCCCCGGGCTGATCGGCAAGCAGCTGATCGTGATCGCCACCGCCTCCTGGGGCTGGGCGCAGTGGCGGCGGGGCCGCCGCGACGGCGGCGCGATCGCCGTCCGGTTCGCCAGCTGGCCCGAGCGGATCGTGCTGGCGGCGGGCACCGCGGCCGTCACCGTGGCGCTCGCCCTGCTGTTCACGTCCTTCCCCAGCCTGTCCTGGAGCCCCTGGTCGGACGCCTACATCTTCGTCGGCACGCTGGCCGCGATGATCGCCCAGGCCCGCGGCTGGGTGGAGTTCTGGTTCGCCTGGATCGCGGTCGACGCGGTCGGCGTGCCGTTCGCCTTCAACAGCGGCTACACCTTCTCCGGTCTCACCTACTCCGTCTACTTCGTCCTGGTGCTGCTCGGCCTGCGGTCCTGGTGGCTGAGCACCCGTGAGCCGCGCGCCAAGTCCGCCACCGTCCCGCAGGGAGCCACGGCATGACCGAGATGAGCGAGAACCAGTCCAGCACCGGCGCCACCGGGTCCGCACCCGAGCCCGAGCTCGTCCTCGACCCGGTCGAGCGGGCGATCGCCGACATCGCCCTCGGCCGCGCCGTGGTCGTGGTCGACGACGAGGACCGCGAGAACGAGGGCGACATCGTCTTCGCGGCGTCCGCCGCGACCCCCGAACTGATGGCCTTCACCATCCGCTACAGCTCCGGCGTGATCTGCGCCCCGATGACCGGCGAGGAGCTGGACCGCCTCAAGCTCCCGCCGATGACCCAGGTCAACGAGGACCGCAAGGGCACCGCGTACACCGTCTCGGTGGACGCCCGGGAGGGGGTCGACACCGGCATCTCCGCCGCCGACCGCGCCCGCACCGTACGGCTGCTCTCCTCGCCCGGCACCGAGCCCGGCGACCTCACCCGCCCGGGGCACGTCTTCCCGCTGCGCGCCGTCGAGGGCGGCGTGCTGGTCCGCCCCGGCCACACCGAGGCCGCCGTCGACCTGGCCCGGCTCGCCGGGCTGCCGCCGGCCGGCGCGATCGCCGAGGTGGTCAACGACGACGGCAGCATGGCCCGGCTGCCCGAGCTGGTCGCCTTCGCCCGCGAGCACGGCCTGGCGATCATCTCCATCGAGGACCTGATCGCCTACCGCCGCCGCACCGAGCTGCACGTCGACCGGGCCGCCGTCACCGCCCTGCCCACCGCGCACGGGGAGTTCACCGCCGTCGGCTACCGGGGCACCATCGACGGCGTCGAGCACCTCGCGCTGGTGGCCGGCGGCCTCGACGCGGAGGGCCGGCTGCCGGACAGCGAGGACGTCCTGGTGCGGGTCCACTCCGAGTGCCTGACCGGCGACGTCTTCGGCTCGCTGCGCTGCGACTGCGGCCCGCAGCTGGAGGCCTCACTGCGACGGGTCGCCGAGGCCGGGCGCGGCGTGGTGCTGTACCTGCGCGGCCACGAGGGGCGGGGCATCGGCCTGGCCCACAAGCTGCGCGCGTACGAGCTCCAGGAGCGGGGGCGGGACACCGTCGACGCCAACCTGGACCTCGGCCTGCCCGCCGACGCCCGCGACTACAGCATCGCGGCCCAGATGCTGGTGGACCTCGGCGTCCGCTCGCTCACCCTGCTCACCAACAACCCGCGGAAGCTGACCGCGCTCACCGAGCACGGGCTCAAGGTCAAGGGGCGCGAAGCGGTCGAGATCGCGCCCGGCGAGCACAACCTGGGCTACCTGCGCACCAAGCGCGACCGGATGGGCCACCACCTGCCCGGCCTCGGCTCCTGAACCCGCGCGACCCCCGCACGTCCCACCCCAGCGAACGGAAGAGAACGAACATGAGCGGCCACGGAGCCCCCGAGCTGACCATCGACGGCGCCGCCGACCTCAAGGTCGCCGTCGTCGCCGCCCAGTGGCACGACCAGGTGATGAACGGCCTGCTGGACGGCGCCCACCGCGCGCTCAAGGAGCTGGGCGTCACCGGGCCGACCGTGCTGCGGGTGCCCGGCACCTTCGAGCTGCCGGTCGCCGCCAAGCGCCTCGCCGAGCGCGGCTACGACGCCGTGGTGGCCCTCGGCGTGGTGATCCGAGGTGGCACCCCGCACTTCGACTACGTCTGCCAGGCCGCCACCGCCGGCCTCACCCAGGTCAGCGTCGACACCGGCGTCCCGGTCGGCTTCGGCGTGCTGACCTGCGACAACGAGGAGCAGGCGCTCGACCGCGCGGGTCTTCCCGGCTCCGCCGAGGACAAGGGCCACGAGGCCGTCACCGCGGCCGTCGCCACCGCCGCGGTGCTGCGCGCCGCGCTCTGAGCACGGCCCGCCCGGTCCCGGAGCGCGGACGTCCACCGGACTGTCCACGCTCCGGGACCGTTTACCGTCCGTCCGCCGGTACGCCGTAAGGTGGGCCCATCATGGCTTCGAAGACATTCGAGGAGCTCTACGCCGAGCTCCAGCAGAAGGCCGCCACCGGCGACCCCTCGTCCTCCCGTACCGCGCAGCTCGTCCAGCAGGGCGTCCATGCGATCGGCAAGAAGGTCGTCGAGGAGGCCGCCGAGGTCTGGATGGCCGCCGAGTTCCAGTCGGACGAGCAGACGGCGGAGGAGATCTCGCAGCTCCTCTACCACCTCCAGGTGATGATGATCGCCCGTGGACTGACGCTCGACGACGTCTACAAGTACCTCTAGACCCCCGCTCCGCCGAGCACCCCCATCCTCCCAACAGGTAAGGAAGCAACCTCCCATGCTGCGCATCGCCGTCCCCAACAAGGGTTCTCTCTCGGGTCCCGCGGCGGAGATGCTCCATGAGGCCGGCTACCGCCAGCGGAAGGACCCCAAGGAGCTCGTCCTCGTCGACCCGAACAACGAGGTGGAGTTCTTCTTCCTCCGCCCGCGGGACATCGCCGTGTACGTCGGCTCCGGCCGCCTCGACGTCGGCATCACCGGCCGCGACCTGCTGCTGGACTCGCACTCCAACGCCGAGGAGGTGCTCGCCCTCGGCTTCGCCGGGTCGACCTTCCGCTTCGCCCGCCCCGAGGGCGTGGACGTCGAGGACGTCAAGGGCCTGGAGGGCCTGCGGATCGCCACCTCGTACACCGGCCTGGTCGAGCAGCACCTGGCCGACCACGGTGTGAAGGCGACGGTCACCAAGCTGGACGGCGCGGTCGAGACCGCGGTGCAGCTGGGCGTCGCCGACGTGATCGCCGACGTGGTGGAGACCGGCACCAGCCTGCGCAACGCCGGCCTGGAGGTGTTCGGCGAGCCGATCCTGGTCTCCGACGCCGTGGTGATCCGGCCGAAGAGCTCGGGCGAGGACGCGCGGGTGGAGCAGTTCCTGCGCCGCCTCCAGGGCGTGCTGGTGGCCCGCCGCTACGTGCTGATGGACTACGACATCCGCGCCGAGAAGGTCGGCGCGGCCGTCGCGCTCACCCCGGGCCTGGAGTCGCCGACCGTCTCGCCGCTGCACACCGAGGGCTGGGTCGCGGTGCGTTCGATGGTGCTCCGCAAGGAGGCCCAGCAGATCATGGACGACCTGTGGGGCATCGGCGCCCGGGCCATCCTGGTCACCAACATCCACGCCTGCCGCCTCTGACCCGCGCGACCGGCCGGCCGACTCGGCCGCCCGGCCGGCCCGGCCGCCCGGACTGACCGGCGCGCCCGGGTGACCTGCGCACCGGTCCACGAGTAAGGAACGGTTCAATGGGGCGGGGACGCCGACCGCGTCCCCGCCCCGTCGTGCTGCCGCCACCAGAACCACCCCGGAGACCCCACGTGTCCACGCCGCCCGTCCAGTTCCCCGTCACCTGGGCGCCGCGCCGCACCCGCGCCGTGCTGCTGCCGGTCTGCGTGCTGCTGGTGGCGCTGTTCTCCGCGATGGCGGTGCTGCTCCCGGAGAACTGGCAGCTCAACGACCGGATCATGATGGTCGCCAGCGGGGTCCTGTTCGCCGCCGTCGGCCTGATGCTGGCCCGCCCCCGGGTGAGCGCCGACGCGGAGGGCGTGACGGTGGTCAACTTCGTCCGCCGCCGCCGGCTCGCCTGGGCCGAGATCGTCCGGGTCAACTTCCGCCAGGGCGACCCGTGGGCCACCCTCGACCTCGCCGACGGCACCTCGCTCGCCGCGGTCGGCATCCAGTCCGGCGTCGGCAAGGACCGGGCGATCGCGGACGCCCGCGCGCTGCGCGACCTGGTCGAGCAGCACGCCCGGGCCTGAGTCCGGACCCGCTCCCACCTGGGGTTCCCCGCTCCCGGCGGGCCGACCGGGCCTCGTACCGCCGTCCGGGTATGGTCTACGCTGGTAAAAGCGGGGCAAAGTCAGCCCTGCCCCCGATCGAGTGCCCGAACGACCTGAGGAGTGACACTCCCCCTCGATGGACGATCCGTCCGGTAGTACCTGCGCCGCCTCGCTTCCGACCCCCGGAAGGCAGGCGGCACTGTGATCACCGCCTGGCTGCTGTTGTTCGCGGCCGTTCTCCTGATCCTCGCCAACGGCCTGTTCGTGGCCGCCGAGTTCGCCTTCGTGACCGTCGAGCGCGGGGAGGTGGAGCGCGCCGCCGAGGCGGGCGACGCCAAGTCCCGCCGCGTCGCCGGGGCCCTGCGGCACCTCTCCTTCGAGCTGTCCGGCGCCCAGCTCGGCATCACCGTCACCTCGCTGGTGGTCGGCATGCTCGCCGAGCCGGCGCTGTCCACGCTGCTCGCGCCCGTCATGTCCGGCATCGGCGTGCCCGACTCGGCCGCCCGCGGCGTCGCCGTGATCGTCGGCATGGTGCTGGCCACCGTCGTCCAGATGGTGATCGGCGAGCTGGTGCCGAAGAACTGGGCGATCTCCCGCCCGCTCCAGGTGGCCCGCGCGGTCGCCGCGCCGCACATGGCGTTCTCCTTCGCCTGCCGCCCGCTGATCAGCTTCCTGAACGGAGCCGCCGACCGGACCGTCCGGGCCTTCGGCATCGAGCCGCAGGAGGAGCTGGGCCACGCCCGCACCCCGGACGAGCTGGTCTCGCTGGCCCGCCACTCGGCCCGGGCCGGCGCGATAGACGAGGAGTCGGCGACCCTGTTCGTCCGCACCCTGGGCCTGAGCGAGCTGACCGCCGAGTCCGTGATGACCCCGCGGATAGACGTGGCCGCGCTCCAGCGCGACGCCACCGCCACCGACGTCATCAACCTGACCCGGGCCACCGGCCTGTCCCGCTTCCCGGTCTACACCGACAGCCTGGACGAGGTCACCGGCATCGTCACGCTCAAGGACGCCCTGGCCGTCCCGGCCGTCCGGCGCGGCCTGGTGCGGGTGGGCGAGCTGGCCTCGCCGCCGCTGCTGGTGCCCGAGACGCTGCCCGCCGAGCGGCTGCTCGACCGGCTGCGCCGCCTCCAGCCGATGGCCATCGTGGTCGACGAGTACGGCGGCACCGCCGGCGTCGTCACCGTCGAGGACATCGTCGAGGAGATCGTCGGCGAGGTGCAGGACGAGCACGACCCCGACGACCACCCCGAGCTGCTCCCGCTGCCGCCGGTCGACGGCCTGCCGGTCTGGGAGGCCGACGGCCGCGCCCGGATCGACCAGCTGGAGCGGATCGGCCTGAACGCCCCGGACGGCCCGTACGAGACCCTCGCCGGGCTGGTCTCCGACCTGCTCGGCAAGCTCCCCGAGGTGGGGGAGCAGGCCGAGCTGCCCGGCTGGCGCTTCACCGTGACCGGTGTCGACCGCCACCGCACCACCGGGGTCCGGGTGGAGCGCACCACCGCGCCCGCGCAGTTCGACGAGGACCGGGAGGACGGCCGATGACCGCCCTGCAACTGGCCGTCGCGCTGCTGCTCCTGCTCGGCAACGCCTTCTTCGTCGGTGCCGAGTTCGCCGTGGTGTCGGTGCGCCGCAGCCAGATCGAGCCGCTCGCCGAGGCCGGGCACAAGCGCGCCCGCACCGTGCTGCACGCGCTGTCCAACGTCTCCGCGATGCTCGCCGCCGCCCAGCTCGGCATCACGGTCTGCTCGCTGGGCCTCGGTGCCCTCGCCGAGCCGACCATCGCCTCCCTGCTGGAGGGCCCGTTCCACGCGATCGGCGTCCCGTCAGGCCTGATGCACCCGCTCTCGTACGGGATCTCGCTCGCCGTCGTGGTCTTCCTGCACATGGTGATGGGCGAGATGGTGCCGAAGAACATGGCCATGGCTGGCCCGGAGCGGGCCGCGCTCTGGCTCGGCCCGCCGCTGGACCGGCTGGCCCGCTGGCTCGCCCCGGTGATCCGGGTGCTGAACGCCTTCGCCAACGGCGTGCTGAAGCTGTTCCGGGTGGACGCCAAGGACGAGGTGGAGTCGGTCTTCACCACCGAGCAGCTGATGTACCTGCTGGCGGACTCCCGGGACGCCGGGCTGCTCGACGAGAGCCGCCAGGAGCGTCTGGAGGACGCCCTGGAGCTCGGCCGCCGGCCGGTCACCGAGGTGCTGCTGGAACCCGACCAGCTGGTCACCGTGGACACCAAGGCGACCGCCGCCGAGGTCGAGGAGCTGGCGCTGCGCACCGGCTTCTCGCGCTTCCCGGTCACCGACGGAGACCCGGCCGGCCACGGCTACCTCGGCTACGTCCACCTCAAGGACGTCCTCGACGTGGAGGACCCGTCGGCGCCCGTCCCGGCCCGCCTGTGGCGGCCGATCACGGTGCTGCGCGGGGGCCTCCCGCTGGACGACGCGCTCGGGGCGATGCGCCGGGCGACCTGCCACCTGGCCGCCGTGCTGGACCAGGACGGGCGCACGCTCGGCGTGGTCATGCTGGAGGACGTGCTGGAGGAGCTGGTCGGCGAGATGCACGACCCGGACCACCGCGCCACGGCCTGACGCCGGTCCACCCGGCCACGGCCTGACCCCGGTCCGCCGGCGCCGGGTTCGTCGGGGCCCGTCCGGAGGCTCCGGCCTCCGCTGACGGCGTGTTCGCTCCCGGCGATTCTGCCCAGAGCATGCTGCTGTTCCATGCCGGCCACCCGGGGAGCAGGGTGGTCGGCATGAGACTTCTCGTGCTGGGTGGAACCAAGTTCGTCGGGCGGGTCGTCGCCGAGGAGGCGCTGGCCAGGGGATGGGAGGTGACCGCCCTCAACCGCGGCACGCAGCCCGCGCCCGAGGGCGTCCGGGTGCTGAAGGGCGACCGCACCGCCGAGGGCGGCCTGGCGGCACTCGGCTCGGGGGAGTGGGACGCGGTGGTGGACACCTGGTCCTGGGCCCCCGCGGCGGTGCGCGACAGCGCCCGGTTCCTCAACGGCCGGGTCGGCCACTACGCGTACGTCTCCAGCCGGTCGGTGTACGACTACCCGCTGGAGGCCGGGGCCGGCGAGAGCGCGCCGGTGGTCGACTCCTCCCCGGACCTCACCGGCGAGGTGCCCTACGCCGAGGCCAAGCGCGGTGCGGAACTGGCGCTGGAGGCCGAGTACGGCGGGCAGGCGCTGCTGGCCCGGGCCGGGCTGATCATCGGCCCGCACGAGAACATCGGCCGACTGCCCTGGTGGCTCAACCGGATCGCCGAGGGCGGCCCGGTGCTCGCCCCCGGGCCGCGCGACCTCCCGCTGCAGTACATCGACGCGCGCGACCTCGCGGCCTGGACCCTGGACGCCGTGGTGGCCCGCCTCGGCGGCCCGTACAACCTGGTCAGCCCGTCCGGCCACGCCACCATGGGCGAGCTGCTGGAGGCCTGCGTACGGGCCACCGGCTCGGACGCCGAGCTGCGCTGGACGGCCCCGGAGCGGGTCCTCGCGGCGGGCATCGAGCCGTGGACCGAGCTGCCGATCTGGCTGGCGCCCGGAGACCTCTACGACTTCCTGCACACCGGCCTGGTCGAGCGCGCGCTCGGCGCCGGGCTGCGCTGCCGCCCGGTCGCCGAGACCGTCGAGGACACCTGGGCCTGGCTGCGGTCGATCGGCGGCAGCGCGCCGCAGCGGGCCGACCGGGTCACCGTCGGGCTGGACCGGGAGCGGGAGGCCGCGGTCCTGAACGGCTGACCCGGTCACCGGCCGGAACGGACCCGGGGAGCTGGTCGCGGGGATGCACGGGGGTCAGCCCCGGCCGTCGATCAGCTCCCCGTACGCCTGCACGAGGTCCGGCAGCCGCAGGGTGGCCAGGTCCTCCCGGCCCGGCGGCTCGCGCAGCAGCGACAGCCGCAGGTCCCGGTAGGCGCAGGACTTCTCGTACAGGGTGCGGATGAACCGGCCGTTGCCCAGCTCGTCGATCCAGCCCTCGCGCACCACGTGGGTGCAGATGCTGGCCAGCTCCTCGGCGGCGTCCTCGTCCCAGCCGTCGCCGTCCCGGCCGGCCAGCGCGGCGCCGATCGCGGTCAGCTCGCCGGGGCGGTAGCTCGGGAAGTCGACCCTGGTGGTGAAGCGGGAGTTGAGGCCGGGGTTGGTGGCGAGCAGCCGGTTCATGCCCTCGGGGTAGCCGGCCAGGATCACCACCAGCCGGTCCCGGTTGTCCTCGGCGCGCTTGAGCAGCACCTGCAGCGCCTCGTCGCCGTACGCGTCGCCCTTGGTGTAGCCGGAGTTGGAGAGGCTGTACGCCTCGTCGATGAACAGCACGCCGTCCAGCGCGGAGTCGATCAGCTCGTTCGCCTTCACGGCGGTCTGGCCCAGGAACTCGCCCACCAGGTCGGCGCGTTGGGCCTCCACCAGGTGGTCGCCGGAGAGCAGGCCGAGGGCGTGGAAGACCCGGCCGAGGATGCGGGCCACGGTGGTCTTGCCGGTGCCCGAGGGGCCGGAGAAGACGAAGTGGCGCTTCGGCGGCTGGACGGGCAGGCCCTGGGCGGCCCGCAGCCGTGACATCCTCAACTGGGCGGACAGCGCCCGCACCTGGCGCTTGACCGGCTCCAGGCCGACCATCAGCGACAGTTCGGCCAGGGCCGCGTCCAGCTCCCGCTCGTCGCCGCCGGAGCGGGGCTCCGGCCCGGCGGCGGTCCGGGGCTGGGCCCGGCCGAGGGCGGGCAGCGGCGGCGGTACGGCGGGGCCGGGCGGGGCGCCCGAGCCGGAGCGCTCCCCGGCGGCCTGCGGCGCGCCGTCGGGCCGGGCGCCGTCCAGCAGGGCGCCGCCGGCCGCGGTTCCGTCCAGGAGGGAGCCGCCGGTCAGGACCCCGTCCACCGGGGGGCCGTCCACCAGCCCGGCGTCCACCGAGGGCCCGCCGCCCGAGGGCACCCCGCCGTTGAGCAGCCCGCCGCTCGCGACCCCGTCACCGGCGACGGTCGCGCCGCCGGGCCCGCCCGCGTCCCCGAACTCCTCGTCGTACCCGGGAACTGCGGTGAACCCGGCCTCGTCCGGGTACCCGGCGTCGTCACCGGGCCCGCCCGGTGCGGCGGTGTCGACCGCCCCCGGACGCCCGCCCGCCGGCAGCCCGTCCGCGAGCCCGCCCGCCGGCAGCCCGTCCGCGAGCCCGTCCGCGAGGCCGTCCGAGAAGCCGTCCGCGAGTCCGTCCGCGAGCGCGTCCTCGGCCGAGATGGCCGCCAGCCGGGCCGCGGTGTCCATGAACGCCGGGTCCGCCCGGTGCACCGCCCGGTAGAGCGGCAGCGCCGCGGCGCTGCGCCCGGCCCCGTCGTACGCCCGGGCCAGCCAGTACCGCAGCTCCTTGCGCTGGGGCTGCTCGGAGCGGCAGCGGGCCAGGGAGGCGGCCAGCGGGCCCTGCGCCTGGGCGCACATGTCGAGGCGCACCCGCGCCATGCCGGCGAACAGCCCGGCCTCGATGCCGAGCAGCGGGTCGTCCAGCAGCCGGTCGGTGTCCCGGATCAGCTGCTCCCAGTCCTTGAGCAGGTAGGACCGGCAGGCGTACAGGAAGCGGGCGGACGGGTCCTCGCTGGGCGCCGGGCACTGCTCCAGCGCCCGGTCCAGCTCGGCCAGGTGCCGGCCGTCCAGCCAGTGCGAGGCGTGCGCCAGCGCGAGGTCGCGGGCGTCCTCCAGCACCGGCTGCACCCACCAGCCCAGCCAGTACCAGGAACTGAGCGGACGTCGGTGCAGCCGCCGCTGCTCGCCGAACCGCTTCTGGTGGCGGTACATGGCGAGCAGCGCGGCCGAGG
Source organism: Kitasatospora sp. NPDC092039 (assembly GCF_044756065.1). Classification (NCBI taxonomy): domain Bacteria; kingdom Bacillati; phylum Actinomycetota; class Actinomycetes; order Kitasatosporales; family Streptomycetaceae; genus Kitasatospora; species Kitasatospora sp. NPDC092039. Next base: position 679,608 of record NZ_JBIVSD010000002.1, read on the forward strand.
TGTCGCTGCGCAGCGCGTGCAGTCCGAGCCAGGCGTCGGCCATGCCGGGATCCAGCCGGACGGCGGCCCGGAACTCCTCCTCGGCCCGGCTGTACGCACCAGCCGTGTAGGCGTCCATGGCGCGCAGCCAGGCGCGGTCGGCGTGCCGGTCCGGCCCGCCCGCCGTGCTGTCGGAACTGTCCACCGTCGTCACTCACGCCCCCCGCGGTGCGGCCCGGGACTCGGCCGGCGAGTCGCCTGCGCCTAGGGCCTGTGGTCGTCGACCCCCTGCGGCGCGTCTGCGCCTGCCAGGAATCGTACCGGCGCGGAGCTGATCCGGAAGGGTGCCGTACGGGGTCAAATGCGATCGCGCGAGCGGCCGTTGAGCGTCCGGGCGGACGAAACGGGCGGCGGGGAGCGACTTTCGGAAGGGGACCGGGCGGCGCCCCCGGCTCACGGGGGAACAAGCCGGGGGCGCCGGGTCCGAGGCGACCGGAAGCTTTCGTTCCGGCGGCTGAGGAGAACCTAGATCCTGGCGATGTCGCAGGTCAAGGCGATGGTTGAACGTTCACCCACGGTGCCCGGAGCGATCCGTCCGGTCACCCCGTCGACCAGCGTCGCGGCGTGCGGACGGCTCGGATCGGCGGCGAAATGCGCCGATTCGGCCCGGGCCCAGCCCGCCCAGAACTCGGCCAGTTCCGGACCGTCCCGCTCCTCCCCGCGCCGCCGGGCCGAGGCGGCGTCCAGCTCCATCCAGATCACCCGGGCCAGCCACGGCCGCACCGCCCGCCGACCGGAGCCGACCCCCTCCACCAGCACCACCGGGGCGGCCGGCACCGCGGCCGTCCCCGCGAAGCGGCGCAGCGTCCAGTCGTACACCCGGTACTCCGCGTCCCGGCCGGCCGCCAGCGGCTCCAGCACCTGCTCGCGCAGCCGTCCGGTCCAGCCGAACGGCTCGCGGTGGGTGGCCAGGTCGTCGAGGTGGACCACCGGGGCGCCGCCGAGCGCCGCCGCCAGCCGTCCGGCGAAGGTGGTCTTGCCGGAGCCGGCGTGCCCGTCCACCGCGACCAGCCGCACCGGCCCGCAGGACGGCGGCAGCGCGCGCAGTTCCGCCGCGAGCGCGGTCAACCGGTCGTCCGGAACGGGCCGGAACGGGGGCGGGAAAGGTTCGGATGCAGCCACAACGTCAACCCTACGGTGCCGTAGCCCGCCACTGCGGACAGTTCATCTGTGCAGGTCGTGACGGCAGCCCGGGTTTCGGGCATACTCGCCTTCGCCACGACTGTGAACGGCCGTTCACCGCAACCCGGTGCCGGTCGGTCCGACCAGCCACACCCCGCCGGACCGGCCGACACCTCGGCCCGGCGCCCGATCGAGGAGGCGACCACCGCCATGACCCCCTCCCCTGTGAAAGCCGTGGAGCGCCAGTTGCCCAGCGAGGAGGCCCGCGAGCTGCTGAGCCTCACCCGCGACCTGGTGCAGCGCGAGCTCCAGCCGAGGGCGGCGGAGGACGAGGCCGCCGACCGCTTCCCGCGGGAGGTCTTCCGCACCCTCGGCGAGGCCGGCCTGCTCTCCCTCCCGTACGACGAGGAGTACGGCGGCGGCGAACAGCCCTACGAGGTGTACCTCCAGGTCCTGGAGGAGCTCGCGGCCGGCTGGCTGGCCGTCGGCCTCGGCGTCAGCGTGCACACCCTGTCCTGCCACGCGCTGGCCACCTTCGGCACCGACGAGCAGCGCGCCAAGTGGCTGCCCGCCATGCTCTCCGGCGAGCAGCTCGGCGCCTACTGCCTGTCCGAGCCGCAGTCCGGCTCCGACGCGGCCGCGCTGCGCACCCGCGCCGACCTCGACGGCGAGGCCTACGTGGTGAACGGCACCAAGGCCTGGATCACCCACGGCGGTCAGGCCGACTTCTACAGCGCCCTGGTGCGCACCGGCGTCGACGGCCCCAAGGGCATCAGCTGCCTGCTGGTCCCCGGCACCCAGCAGGGCCTGTCCGCGGCCCCGCCGGAGCACAAGATGGGCATGCGCTCCTCGCCGACCGCCCAGCTGCACTTCGACGGCGCCCGGGTGCCCCGCGAGCGGCTGATCGGCGAGGAGGGGCAGGGCTTCCAGATCGCGCTCGCCGCGCTGGACTCCGGCCGCCTCGGGATCGCCGCCTGCGCGATCGGCGTCGCCCAGGCCGCGCTCGACCTCGCGGTCGACTACGCGCGCACCCGGCGCCAGTTCGGCCGCCCGATCGCCGAGTTCCAGGGCCTGTCCTTCATGCTCGCCGACATGGCCACCCAGATCGAGGCCGGCCGCGCGCTCTACCTGTCCGCCGCGCGCCTGAAGGACGCCGGCCGGCCGTTCTCCAAGGAGGCGGCGATGGCCAAGCTGTTCTGCACCGACACGGTGATGCGGGTGGCCACCGACGCCGTCCAGGTGCTCGGCGGCTACGGCTACACCCAGGACTTCCCGGCCGAGCGCTTCATGCGCGAGGCCAAGGTCCTGCAGATCGTCGAGGGCACCAACCAGATCCAGCGGCTGGTGATCGGCCGCCACCTCACGAAGGCCTGACGCCTTCCTCCCACACGGCCTCCGGCCGTCACTCCAGGGTGCGGAGTGACGGCCGGAGGCGTTCCCGGCGGGCTGTCAGCTCGCCTTGGCGGTACGCGTGGCCAGCGCCGCACGACGGCGGCGCTGCTCCGGGATGGCGCCCCGCAGCGCGGTGACCGTCGGCACGGCGGGCGCCACCGGGGCGGCCCCGGCGACCGCGGCGAGCCGCACCGGCCGGTGCGCGACGGCGTGCGAGAACGGCTGGGTGCGCCAGTCCAGCCCGCTCGGGAGCTTGAACAGCGCGGCGAACCCGGCCGGTTCGGCGTCCTCCGGGGCCTCGACCTCGGCCAGGTCGTCCGTCGGCGCGCCCGAACCCGGGCAGACCGCGGGGGCGAAGGGGTTCCAGGCGGTCGGCAGCAGTGCGTGCTGCGGCAGCCGCTCCTCGTCCGCCACCAGGGCGATCGGACGGCGGCACTCGGGGCAGTTGACCCGGAAGACGTCCCAGTTCTCCGCCTCGCCGGGATCGGTGCCCGGCACGAGGTCGACCGCGAGGCCCTCGCGGCCGGTCGGATCGTCGGTCTCGTCGGCGCCCAGCACGCGCTGGTCAGTAGCAGGCATGAGGATCCCCCTAGGATCGGGCCCGGCGTGGTCGTCCAGGGCCACAACCAGCACTTCCCTGCGATCCGGACTCATAATCCTGCGGTCACGTGCACCGTGATGCACCGGGTGTGTCCTTGGCCACACCGGATGCCACATTCACCCGGCATGTGCCCGCCCGGCACCTGCGGACCCTCACCGTGACACCGCGTGCGCCCCCCGTGCTCCCGACCGGGTAGGTTTGCGCACTGTGGAGGATCTCGACCAACGCATCGTCCAGCTGCTCCTCGAGGACGGCCGGATGAGCTACACGGACCTGGGCAAGGCCACCGGCCTGTCCACCTCGGCGGTGCACCAGCGGGTGCGCCGCCTCGAACAGCGCGGGGTGATCCGCGGCTACACCGCGATCATCGACCCCGACGCCGTCGACCTGGCGCTGACCGCGTTCATCTCGGTCAAACCCTTCGACCCGAGCGCCCCGGACGACACCCCGGAGCGGCTGGCCGGCCTGCCCGAGATCGAGGCCTGCCACAGCGTCGCCGGAGACGAGAACTACATACTCAAGGTCCGGGTCGGCGCCCCCGGCGACCTGGAGGACCTGCTCGCCCGCATCCGCAGCGCCGCCGGCGTCTCCACCCGCACCACCGTCGTCCTGTCCACCCCCTACGAGGCGCGTCCGCCGAAGCTCTGAACCGCGGGCCGGTCGCCGCGGGGCGACCGGTGACGTGCAGACTTGGCGGCATGACCGAACGCACCCCACGGACCGTCCTGCTGCGCGGCGGCGCCGTCTACAGCCCCGCCGACCCCTTCGCCACCGCGATGCTCGTGGAAGGCGGCCACGTCGCCTGGGTCGGCAGCGACGGCGCCGCCGAGGCGTACGCCGCGACCGCCGACGAGGTCGTCGAGCTGGACGGCGCCCTGGTCACCCCCGCCTTCGTGGACGCCCACGTGCACGCCACCGCCACCGGCCTGGCGCTCACCGGCCTCGACCTCACCGGCAGCCCCTCGCTGGCCGCCGCCCTGGCCGCCGTCACCGCCTTCGTCGACGCCCGGCCCGAGCCCGGCGGGGTGCTGATCGGCCACGGCTGGGACGAGACCGGCTGGCCCGAGGGCCGCCCGCCCACGCTCGCCGAACTCGACGCCGCCGCCCGCGGCGCCGCGCTCTACCTCTCCCGCACCGACGTGCACTCCGCGCTCGCCACCACCGCGCTGCGCGCCCTCACCGAGGGCCTGGCCGAGGCGCCCGGCTTCGACCCCGAGGGCCCGCTCACCAAGGACGCCCACCACGCCGTCCGGCAGACCGCGCTGGCCCGGCTCACCCCCGAGCAGCGCCGCCGCGCCCAGCGCGCCACCCTCGCCCGCGCCGCCGAGCTCGGCATCGGCGCCCTGCACGAGTGCGCCGGCCCGGAGATCTCCTCGGAGGCCGACCTGGCCGCCCTGCTGGCCCTGGCCGCTGACGGCGAGGGGCCCGAAGTCTTCGGCTACTGGGGCGAGTTGGGCGGTGTCGAGACCGCCCGCAGGCTCGGTGCGGTGGGCGCCGGCGGGGACCTCTTCGTGGACGGCGCGCTCGGCTCGCGCACCGCCTGCCTGCACGCCCCGTACGACGACGCCGAGCACACCGGCACCGCCTACCTGACCGCCGAGCAGGTCGCCGACCACGTCGCCGCCTGCACCGAGGCCGGGCTCCAGGCGGGGTTCCACGCCATCGGCGACGCGGCCGTCGCCGCGGTCCTCGACGGTGTCCGGGCGGCCGGCGCCCGGGTCGGCGCCGGCCGGGTCAAGGCCCTGCGCCACCGCGTCGAACACGCCGAGGCCCTGGACGACAAGGCCGTCGCCGCCTTCGCCGAACTCGGCCTGACCGCCTCCGTCCAGCCCGCCTTCGACGCCGCCTGGGGCGGCCCGGACGGCATGTACGTCCAGCGCCTGGGCGCCGAGCGGGCGGCCGCCCTCAACCCCTTCGCCGCGCTGCTGCGGGCCGGCGTCCCGCTGGCCTTCGGCTCGGACGCCCCGGTCACCCCGCTCGACCCCTGGGGCACCGTCCGCGCGGCCGCCTTCCACCGGACCCTGGACCACCGGATCTCGGTGCGGGCCGCCTTCACCGCCCACACCCGCGGCGGCTGGCGGGCCGTCGGCCGGGACCAGGACGGCGTGCTGGTCCCCGGCGCGGTCGCCAGCTACGCGATCTGGGCGGCCGGCGACCTGGTCGTCCAGGCCCCCGACTCCCGGGTGGCCGGCTGGTCCACCGACCCGCGCTCCGGCACCCCCGGGCTGCCCGACCTCACCCCCGGCCACCCGCTGCCGACCTGCCTGCGCACCGTGGTCCGCGGCCGCACCGTCTACCAGCGCTGAAACCCCGTGGAACGGCGGGCCGCCGGGCCCTAGGGTCTCCACCATGACCGAACTGGTGCCCGCCGACTTCACCGTCCCGCGCGAGCTGCTCGCCCCGGAGTTCCGCCTGGAACCCCTGGGCGAGCAGCACAACACGTCCGACCACACCGCTTGGTCCAACAGCATCGCCCACATCCGCTCCACCCCCGGCTGGGCCGGCCGCCACTGGCCGCCCCTCGACGGGATGCCCCTGGAGCGCAACCGCGACGACCTGCGCCGCCACGCCGCCGACTTCGAGGCCCGTACCGGCTTCACCTACACCGTCCTGGAGCCGGACCGCGACGAGGTGATCGGCTGCGTCTACATCTATCCGGACCGCGAGGACCCGTCCGCGGTCTCGGTCAGCTCCTGGGTCCGGGCCGACCGCGCCCACCTGGACGCCCCGCTGCACCGCGCCGTCTCCGACTGGCTCGCCCGGCACTGGCCGCTGCGGGAGGTCCGCTACGCCCCGCGCTGACCCGCTACCACCCTGACCTCACGGGCCGCCGACGTTCCGGGGTACCTTCTTCGCACAGCGTCCGAACAGCAAGCCCCAGGAAGATGGTGCGCCGGTGGCCACTCCCGTCACCCAGGAACGGTCCGAGGCCGTCCCCGAGCCGCCGGACCCGGCGCCCCGACCGAGCCGCGGAGCCCGGGCGCTCGCCAAGGTCCGCGCCGGGCTTCCCCGCACCGGCCTCGCCGCCCTGGCCGGCCTGCTGCTCGCCCTCGCCTTCCCGCCGTACGACCTGTGGCCGCTGTCGCTGCTCGGCGTCGCCGCGCTCTCGCTGCTCACCCGGGGCCGCACCTTCCGCCAGGGCCTGTGGACGGGCTTCGCCTTCGGCCTGCCGTTCTTCCTGATGCTGCTCAGCTGGCTGCGGGTGGTCGGCTGGGACGCCACGATCGGCCTGTCCGTCGTGGAGGCGCTGTTCCTGGCCGTGCTCGGCGGCGCCCTGGCCGTCACCTCCCGGCTGCCCGGCTGGCCGCTCTGGGCGGCCTGCCTGTGGATCACCCAGGAGTGGGCCCGCGACCGGCTGCCGCTCGGCGGCTTCCCCTGGGGCCGGCTCGCCTTCGCCAACACCGCCACCCCGTACACCCCGCTGGCCGCGCTCGGCGGCGCGCCGCTGGTGACCTTCGCGGTCGCCCTCTCCGGCACCCTGCTGGCCTGGGCCGCGCTGCGGCTGCGCGGGCCCGGCAGGGCCCCGGTCGCGGCCGCGCTGGCGGCGCTCGGCGCGGTGGCCGCCCTGCTGGCGGGCTACCTCGTCCCGGTGCCCACGGCCGCCGCCGACACCGTCAAGGTCGCCATCGTCCAGGGCAACGTGCCCAACCCGGGCATGGACTTCCTGGGCCGTCCGATGATGGTCCTCAACAACCACGCCTCGGCCACCGAGCGGCTCGCCGCCGACATCAGGGCGGGCAGGGCCGAGCGCCCCGACATCGTGATCTGGCCGGAGAACTCCTCCGACCTGGACCCGTTCAGCGACCCACTGGCCCGCCGGCGGATCGACCAGGCGGTCAAGGCGATCGGCGTGCCCACCCTGGTCGGCACCCTGGTGGACGGCCCGGACGCGCAGCACGTCCAGAACGAGGGCATCGTCTGGGACCCGGCCACCGGCCCCGGCGCCTCCTACACCAAGCAGCACCCCGTCCCGTTCGGCGAGTACGTCCCCTTCCGCGCCCAGCTGATGAAGGTGATCACCCGCCTGCAGCGGGTCGCCCGGGACTTCTACCCCGGCGACCACAACGGCGTGATGCAGCTCGGCCCGGCCAGGATCGGCGACGTGATCTGCTTCGAGGTCGCGTACGACGAGATCGTCCGCGACACCGTGGACAGCGGCGCGAGGGTCCTGGTCGTCCAGACCAACAACGCGACCTACGCCCGGACCGGCCAGCCCGAGCAGCAGCTGGCGATGAGCCGGCTGCGGGCCGTCGAGCACGGCCGGGCGGTGCTGATCGCCGCCACCAGCGGCATCAGCGCGGTGATCGGCCCGGACGGCGGCGTCCAGCAGCGCACCGAGGAGCTGACCGCGGCCGAGCTGTCGGCCACCGTCCCGCTGCGCGACGGCACCACGGTGGCCGACCGGGTCGGCGCCGCCCCGGAGTGGACGCTGGCCGTCGGCGGCCTGCTGGCCTGCGGCGCGGCGGTGCTGGTCGGACGCCGCCGGAAGGCACCGGCCGGAACACCGGCCGGGCCGGAATCGTTGGACCAGGTGGTGCCGTAGCCGGCCCGGACCTCCCGTGCGGCGCGCAGAGCACCGCATGGAGTGGATTCGTACCGTGACCCAGCAAGCTACCCCCACCCGTCCGGCCCCGCGTAGCAGGCTCCGCCGGGTGCTGCCGCTGCTGATGACCGCCTGGCTGGTGCTGGAGATCTGGCTGCTGGTCCAGGTCGGCTCGTGGCTGGGCGGTCTCACCGTCGTGCTGCTGCTCGTCGCGGGCGGCCTGATCGGCGGCTCGCTGATCAAGCGGGCCGGGGCGAAGGCCCTGTCGGCGGCGATCGAGCAGAGCAGGAACCCGCAGTCCGAGCAGCCCCAGACCGGCACCAGCATGACGGTGCTGGCCGGCCTGCTGCTGATCGTCCCCGGCTTCCTGTCGGACCTGGTCGCCCTGACCCTGCTCTTCCCGCCCACCCGGGCGCTGTGGCGGGCGGTCGGGCGCCGGGTCGCGGACAAGGCGCTGCGCAGCGCCACCGTGGCCGGCACCGATCCGCTCGCGGACGCGATGCGGCTCCAGGAGCAGCTGCGCATCCACCGCCCGGACGGCAAGGTGATCCAGGGCGAGGTCCTGGACCCGGAGTCCGGCCCGCGCGGCCCGCAGGGGCCGGACACCACCCACCGGCCGCCGATCGGGGGCTGACCCGACCGTTCCACCGGCCGCCCGGGGCGCATCCGTCCCGGGCGGTCCGGCATGTCGGCGGCGCGTCCGCTCCGGCGTACCGGGGCGGTTTCGACGGACAGCTCGGAGAACGCGAAAGGGACCCTGGTGACCAGGGTCCCTTTTCGCGTCCTCCCGCTCGTGGCGGGAGCGAGGTGTCAGGCGCTCTTACGGGTGTCCCGCGGGTGCACCGCGAGGTTCATCCCACCGGAGCGGAGCACGGCCAGCCGCTCGGCCAGCACCTCCTCCAGCTCCTCGCGCGTCCGGCGCTCCATCAGCATGTCCCAATGGGTGCGCGTCGGCTTGATCTTCTTCTCCTCCGGCTCGTCGCCGTCGAGAAGTGCCGCCTCCTGGCCGCAGAAGCGGCATTCCCAGGTCGCGGGGATCTCCGCCTCGACCGAGAAAGGAACCTCGAAACGGTGTCCGTTCTGACATGCGTACTCGACGGTCTGGCGGGGAGCCAGATCGATACCACGGTCGGTCTCGTAGCTAGTGGCCCCGAGTCGCGTGCCGCGGAGAGCTCGCTCGCTCATGAATCGTGCCTCCCGGGCTTATGGCCCACAGGACTAGTGGTCGCTGTTCTTCGTCGTTCGGTCAACGCTCGGCTTCCGACGAAGATTCCCGTCCCGGGACATGCGTCGTCTGTAGTGCCGCCCCTGTTTGTACCCACCTGCGCCCGATTTGTCACATCTGGCCGGTGATATCACCCCAGGTGTCACCTATTTCACATCTGGTGATCGCGCGGGCTTTCTGTGACGAGCGTACCGGGAGGGGATTCCGAAGCGGGGGCCGACCCCGGCCGAGGGCGGCGGAACCGGCCCCCGGCCGGGGCCGGTCCGGCCGTCAGGAGATCGGACGTGAGCGGATCATCGGCTCGCCCTTGGCCAGGTCGACCGGGCGGGCCGGCACGGCCGGATCGGCAGCGGGCACGGCCGGCGGGCAGTCCGGTCGGGGCGGCACGGCGGGGGCGGCCGCCTCGGTGCGGGTGTCCCGGTGCGGCAGCAGGGCGATCACCGCGTCCCGCAGCGGGGCCGGGGCCTCGTCGTCCAGCGGGTCGACGGTGGTGGGCACCTGGAGCCGCACCGGGGTGCCGTTGCCGATCCGGGCGTAGCCGCGGCCGACCGGGGCGTGGACGGCGGGCACGATGTCCAGCGGTGCGCCGAGCGCGTCGTGCCCCTCGTCCAAGCCGGCCGGGCCGAGCACCACGCGGGCCCGGGTGGTGGCGCGGACGGTGGCGGTGAGCCGGTGCCGGGCCTGCAGGTCGTCGGCGACCACCACGGTGACGCGGGCGGCCCGGCCGTGCCGCAGCGGGAGCTCCAGCAGGTCCTGCGGGTCCGGGCGGCCCTCGGCCTGGGCGAGCTCGCTCAGCTCGGTCGGGTGGTCCAGCAGCAGCCACAGCGGCCGGGTGACGTCCTCCGGCGGGGCGCTGCCCGCGTGCCGGGCGGCGTTGAGCGCGGCGAGCCGGCGCTCGGTCTCGCCGACGGCCCACTCCAGCGCGTCCAGCGCGCCGTGCAGGCTGGTCTCCACGGTGTGCACACCGGGCCGGTTGACCAGGCAGGCGTGCTCCCCGGTGCCCGCGCCGTCGACCACCACCAGGTCGCCGTACGGCAGGGCCTGGAGCGCGATCGAGCGCAGCAGGCTGGAGGTGCCGTAGCCGGTGACGCCGAGCACCAGCAGGTGCGGCTCGGCGGAGCGCGGGCCGGTGCGCCAGACCACCGGCGGCTGCTGGACGGTCGTGCCGCCCCGGGTGACCGGGATGGTCCGGGCGGTGCCGCCCTCGTCGGTGAAGCCCAGCACGACCTCGCCGGGGGCCGCCACGAAGCGCTGGGCGGCGATGTCGGTGGGCAGCGGGGCGAGCGCGGCGATCCGCAGCCGGTTGGACTCCTCGTCCCAGTCGAAGCGGTACTCGCGGGCCCGGCCGGCCTTGCCCTGCACCACCTGCTCGATCCGGGCCCGGGCGGCCGGCTCGGTGTCGGTGAAGTAGGCGGGGTAGGTCAGTTCCAGCCGGGACAGCCGGCCCTCGCCGTCGAACTCCCAGTCGCTGAAGGCGTTCCTGTAGCTGCCCTCGAAGTGGTACAGCGGGTTGGCGTCCTCGGGCCCGCACAGGTAGGGGGTGAGTGCCGCGTAGAGGGCGCCGAGCTTGACGTCGGCGACGTCCGGGGCGGGCTGCGCGGGCGCCGCCCTGGGGGCCCGGCCGGCCCAGGCGGCGCTGGCCATCAGGGTGATCAGCGCGAACAGCAGCCCGTGCGGCAGCAGGTAGACGCCGATCAGCAGGGCGGCGGTGAGGAACAGTGTCGGGCCGCGGCGCTCCTTCGGGGTGTCCTGCCAGCGGGACCTGGCCCAGTCGACGTGGTGGCGCAGGCCGCGGCCGATGACGGAGAGCGGGGCGAACATGTCGGAGGCGTGGTCCCCGGCGGTCCGGGCGATCGCGCGGCCCTTGCTGAGGTGGCGGTGGAGCGGCATTCCTTGACTCCCCGGGCGGTGGGACGGGAGGGGGGTGGTGGTGGGGTACGACGGGGCCCGGGGGCGGTGGGATCCGCGCCCGGGCCGGTACGGGGAGGGGTGGGGGTGGGAGTCAGGACCTAGAACCTGATGCCGCTGAGCAGGCTGGCGAGGCTGGCGCCGCCCGCGGTGATGCTCGGTGCGATCGAGGAGCCGGCGATGTAGAAGCCCAGCAGGGCGCAGACGATGGCGTGGGAGACCTTTAGTCCGTCCCGGCGGAAGAAGAGAAAGGCGATGGTGCCGAACAGGACGATGCCGGAAATCGAGAGGATCATGTTCCGCTCCTCAGGAAGGTGGGGACAAGCAGGGGTGTTACGGTAAGCGCATTAATCGTGACAAAAAGTAATAGATGATGGAACGGCGCAAATGGGTGGTTCTGCCGTTCGGGACCGTTCCGTCGGCCGGGTGGCGTCGGCGAGCCGGCCGGGGGTGGGGGCCTGGCGTCGCGGGGATCCGGTGTGCCGAGGCATTCCCGCTCGGCGGGTGGGAAGTTTCCGGGGGGTCCGGGAAGTTCCCTCGAATGGCTGCGCGACGTGCGCGGCCGCGTGTCGTCGCGGGCGCGGGCCGTCATCCGGATTCCGGAGGCCCGCTGGCCCGTTCCGGCACCGGCCGCTACCGTGCCCTGGGCGCAGCCCCGAGACCGCCCGACGACCGACCGGAAAGGCCGCCCACCATGACCGACGCCGCCAGCCAGCAGCCCGCCGACGCCCCCGACGCCGAGGTGGTCGCGCTCGCCGGGAAGCTCTTCGACGCCGCCCGGGCCGGGGAGACCGACACCCTGTCCGGCTACCTGGACGCCGGCGCCCCGGCCGACCTCACCAACGGCCGCGGCGACACCCTGATCATGCTCGCCGCCTACCACGGCCACGCTGCCACCGTGGCGGAGCTGCTCCGGCACGGTGCCGACCCGAACCTCGTCAACGACCACGGCCAGACCCCGCTGGCCGGCGCCGTCTTCAAGGGCGCCACGGACGTGCTCGACGTGCTGCTGGCCGGCGGCGCCGACCCGCGGGCCGGCGCCCCGAGCGCCGTGGACACCGCCCGGATGTTCGGCAAGGACGACCTGGTCGCCCGGTTCGAGGCCCGCTGAGCGGGGACCGTAGGCTCTTCCGACATGAGCACCAGCACCGCCCAGGACACCGGCACCGTCGAGTTCCGCATCACCGGCTACGCCCACCCCGACGCCCAGGCGCTCTCGGCGGAGGTGCAGCAGGAGTACGTGCGCCGCTACGGCGACCCGGACGAGACCGTCATGCACCCGGAGGACTTCGAGGCGCCGGCCGGCCTGTTCATGATCGCCTACCTGGACGGCCGACCGGTCGCCTGCGGCGGCTGGCGGGCCAAGCAGGCCGACCCGGACGGCCTGCGCGACGGTGACGTCGAGCTGAAGCGGATGTTCGTGGTCCCCGAGGCCCGCGGCCGCGGCCTGGCCCGGGCGGTGCTGGGCCGCCTGGAGCGGACCGCGGCCGAGGCCGGGCGCACCCGCGTCGTCCTGGAGACCGGCACCGAGCAGCCCGAGGCCGTCGCGCTGTACCGGTCCGAGGGCTACGCCGCGATCCGGAAGTTCGGCATCTACAAGGACCACCCGCAGAGCATCTGCCTCGGCAAGGAACTGGCTCCGGCGGTCTGACCCGCGCTCGCGCGGGGAAGGCTCCCGTCGGCCCGAAGGGGGAGACGGATGAGTCACCGGCAAGCCGGACCCGGCGCACCCGGAGCCGACCGGCTCCCCGGCCTGGCCGCGCCCGGCGGGGAGCTGGACCGGCTGGTCGGGGACGGCGCGCGCACCCTCGGGGCGGGCGCCGTCTGGGCCGTCGGCGAGGCCGGCGGCACGCTCGGCGGCGGCAGCCACGGCGTGCTCGGGCAGGGGCCGTACGCGCGGCTGCGGCCCGGGCCGGACACCCCGTACGACCTCGCCAGCCTCACCAAGGTCGTCGCGCTCTGGCCCTGCGCCGGGGTGCTGCGGCAGACCGGCCGGCTGCCCCTGGACGAGCCGCTCGGCCACTGGTGGGGACCGGCCGCCGACCGCCCGGCCGCAGTGGTGACGGCCCGTCAACTCCTCGCCCACACCGCCGGGATGCTCCCCTACACCCGCTTCGAGGAGCTCTACGGGCGCGACCCCGCGGCGATCCGGGCCGGGGTCCTCGCCGCCCCGCTGCACCGCCCGCCGGGCACGGCCGTCGAGTACACCGACCGGGCCGCCGTGCTGCTCACCCACCTGGTCGAGGACCTCGGCGGCGCCCCGCTGGACGAGCTCGCCGCGCGCTGGGCCTGGCGGCCGCTCGGCATGGCCGACACCCGGTACGGCCCGCTCGACGCCGCGTCCGCCGGCCGGGCCGCGCCCACCGAGTACGACGAGGGTGCCGGCGGCCACCTGCGCGGCGTCGTCCACGACCCGTCCGCCCGGCTGCTCGGCGGCGTCTCCGGCAACGCCGGGGCCTTCTCCACCGCCCGCGACCTCGCCCGCTTCCTCACCGCGCTGCTCGCCCCGCCGCCCGGACTGCCCTGGGGCGGCACGTGGATCGGGGAGTCGCTGCGCGAGCAGACCGGCGGCCTCACCCCCGCCCGCGGCCTGTCCTGGCTGTGCGCCCCCGGCACCGACCCGGCCGAGGGCACCTTCGTCCACTACGGCTTCACCGGCACCGGCTTCTGGGTCTCCCGGCGGCTCGGCCGCTGGGCGCTGCTGCTCACCAACGCGGTGCACTACGACCGGGGCGTCCAGCAGCTGACCGAGCTGCGCAACGCCTTCCGGCGGGCCGTCTTCGGATAGGGCCCCGGCACTCCTTCGGGTGGATTCGGCGCGAACCGCCGTTTCCCGGGCCGCGACCGCGGCAGATTGTCCCCGAGGCGGCGGTCGGCGGAGGAGGCGCGATGACGGACACCTGGGCACTCTCGGAGGAGGAGTGGCTCGCCGGCATGGTGCGCGCCTACGTCGGGTGCAGCGTGCTGCTGACCGACGAGGCGGGCAGGATCCTGCTGCTGAAGGCCAGTTACCGCGACCAGTGGCAGTTCCCCGGCGGCGGGATGGACCCGGGGGAGGGGCCCGCCGAGTGCGCGGCCCGCGAACTGTACGAGGAGACCGGCCTGTCGGCCGGGCCGCTGCGGCTGCTGGTGGTGGAGTGGCGCGACGCGATCCCCGATCAGGGCGAACACGCCCACCCCGCCGTGCAGTTCATGTTCGACGGCGGGACGGTCGCGGCCGGGGCGGTGGTCCGGGCGCAGGCCGAGGAGGTCGCCGACCACGGGTACTTCACCCCGGCCCAGGCGGCCGCCCTGCTGCAGCCCGGTGCGGCGCGCCGGCTCACCGGGGCCCTGGAGGCCCGGCGGACCGGCGCCGCCGCACTGCTGCACTCGCCCGGGTACGTCGGATGACGGGAGGTCAGAGGAGGGTGCTCCAGTAGTACCAGAACCGGTTGAGGACCATCAGCGCGATCACCGCGGCCCACAGCACCGGCAGCGCCCAGTGGTACCGCGCCGCCTCCCGGACGACCACCCGCAGCCGCGGGCCCACCGGCACGACGCCCGAGCGCAGGTTGTGCAGCGTGGTGTACCAGAACAGCGCCACCACCGTCGCCCACACCACCATGCAGTACGGGCAGAGCGCGCCGATGTCGTACAGCGCCTGGTAGACCAGCCAGTGCGCGAACACCACGCCCAGCGCGGTGCCCGCGTTCAGCCCCAGCCAGAACCAGCGCCGGTAGGCGGCCCCGGCGAGCAGCCCCGCGCCGATCGCCGTCAGCGCGCCGAAGGCGGCCAGCCCGAGCAGCGGGTTCGGGAAGCCGAAGACCTCCGCCTGCTCGGTGCGCATCACCGAGCCGCAGCTGATCACCGGGTTGATGTTGCAGCTGGGGACGTAGGAGGGGTTCTCCAGGATGCGGAGCTTGTCGAAGGTCAGGACGGCCGAGGCGGCCAGCCCGACCAGCCCGCCGAGGAACAGCAGGAGGGCGAGGGCGCGGCTCGCGCCGACCGGGGCCCGGCCGGTGCCGTCGTCGGGGGCGTCGTCGGGGGCGGAGCGGGACAGGTGCACGGGGGTAGCGGCGGTCATGGCAGCACACTCCGGTGGCTGGCTTGGAGGAGCCGGCCCGGCCGGGAATCGGCCGGGCCGGGTGGTGCCGGTACGGGTGCGGGGACGCGGCCTACTGGAGGCCGGCCGCCTGCTTCACCTGCGCGGTGAACTGCTCCGGCGGGACCACGGCGTTGCCGGCGAACAGGGTGATCTGCTTGCCGTCCACCTTGACGGTCGGGGTGCCGGTCACCCCGCTGTCGTTGAACGCGTCGGAGACCTTGGCCGCCCACGGGGCGTAGGTCCGGTCGGTCACCGCCTTCACGAAGGCGTCCGTCTTCAGACCGGGCACCTGGCCCGCCAGGTCCAGGAGGTGGTCGACGTCGCCGAAGCCGTCCTCGCGCTCGTCCGGCTGGTTGGCGTACAGCACGTCGTGGAAGGCCTTGAACTTGTCCACGCCCTCGTTCAGCGCGGCGCCGGCGGCGGCCAGCGCGGTGCGCGAGCCCTTGCCGCCGAGGTTCTTGTCCAGGAACGCCGCCAGGTGGAACTCCACCTTGATCCGGCCGTCCTCGGTGAGCTTCTTGACGGTCTCGCCGTTCGCCGCCTCGAAGTGCTTGCAGACCGGGCAGCGGAAGTCCTCGTAGATCGCCATGGTGTGCGGCGCGTCGGCCTTGCCGTAGGTGACCACCGTGCCGTCCGGGCCGGAGGCGTTGGCCGGCACGACCAGCGGCGCCGAGGCGGCGGCGGAGGCCTTGTCGTCCTTGTCCGAGGCCGAGTTGACCGCGAGGGCGACGCCGCCCGCGAGGGCCAGGACGACGACGGCCGAGACCGTCACCACGATCCGCTGCCGGCGCTTGGCGGCCTGCTGTTCGCGGCGCTGCGCCTCCTGGATCCGCTCACGGGCACTGATGCGCTTGGCCTGCTGCTTGCTGGGGGCCTGAGCCATGGGGAAGTCAACTCCTGTACGCGGCGCGCGGGTGCGCGCGGGAAGCCGCTGGTGCGGCGGGTTCGGGGAACGCGGGAGTCGTGCGCACTGCCTGCGGGCGCACCGGGCCGTCCGGCCGGGCACGGGGGAGGATCGAGCGGGAAGGACGATCAGCAGGCAGGCGCGAGGGCGGGCGGGCCGCGCCGGGGCGCCGGGCTCAGCGCCACGTCCTCGCGGCGCGGCCGCGGACGGTCCGACACCGGCAGCGGCACCCGCAGCACCGGGCGCACCGGAGCCGGGACCAGCAGGACGACCAGGGCGCGCAGCGGGCCGGCCAGCGACTCGCGCAGCGCGCGCAGCGCCCGGGCCAGGGAGGACAGGGCGGCGTCGCCCATCCGCAGCCAGGCCGAGGCGGCCAGGGCGATCACCAGGTGCACCAGCAGGAGCAGCAGCTGGGTCGCGGCGGGGGCCAACTGCCCGGCGTGGCCCAGCGGGCCGCTCAGCAGCGAGCCGTCCACCGAACCGCCGCCACAGACCAGCAGGTTCACGCCGCGGGCGGGCACCTGACCGGCCAGCACCGGCGAACAGCCGGCCTGGCCCAGGTTGAAGGTGGTGTTGAGCAGCAGCTCGACCGGCACCATCACGCCGGAGATGTGCAGCAGCCGCCGCTCCCCGCCGGCCAGCACGGCCGCGACCAGGAAGACGACGGCACCGGCCGTGGCCACCAGCGACAGCGGCAGCGGGCGGCCGGTGATGACCACCTGGCCCAACGCGGCCATCGGCACGGCGAGCGCGGTGAACACCGCGGCCCGCAGGGCCCTGGTCGCACGGGAGGAGGTCGTCACGCTCCGGAGTATGCCATGGCGCCCGCGTCCGGCACGAGGGCCCGTAGGCCCCTGGCCCGGCTGACGCGCGTTCAGTAGCCTGCGGGGCCGCCCGCGAGCCCGCAGGCCCGGCCGCTTCCGACGAGCGCTGCGGGGGCGGCAGCGGCGGTGCGCGGACTAGCCTGGAAGGCGTTCCCGCTGACGCGACGAGGGGAGCGGGCGCCGATGGCGAAACCCGGGACCACGGTCGGGCAGGTGCTGATGGCCCGCATCGAGGCGCAGGCCGCGCTGCTGGCCGGCCTGGACGACGCCGTCCGGGCGGACGAGCCGGACGCCGTGCACCGGATGCGGGTCGCCTGCCGGCGGCTGCGCAGCGCCCTGCGGTCCTTCCGGCGGCTGTTCGTGCCCGGCGCCACCGAGGACCTGGTCGTCGAGCTGCGCTGGCTCGCCGGCGCGCTCGGCAGGGCCCGCGACCACGAGGTGCTGGCCGAACGGCTGGCCGCCGAGGCCCGCCGGCTGCCCGCCGCGTGCGAGCCGGGGCGGGTCGCCGCCGCGCTGGAGCGGTGGGGCGGGGCCGAGTACCGGGAGGTCCGGTCCGAGGTGGTCGCCGCCGTCGACAGCCCCCGCCGCCGGGCGCTCGGCGAGGCCCTCGCCGTCCTGCTCGCCGACCCGCCGCTGCGCCCGCGCGCCGCCCGCGCCGCCGGCCCGGAGCTCTCCCGGATCGCCGCCCGCGAGCAGCGCCGCACCGCCGAACGCGTCCGCACCGCCCTCGCCGCCGGCCCCGAGCAGCGGGACCACGCCCTCCACCGGGCACGCAAGGCGGCCAAGCGCGCCCGCTACGCCGGTGAGACCGCCGTCCCGGCGGTCGGCGCCCGGGCCGAGCGCTACGTCCGGCGGATGAAGGCCGTCCAGGAGGTGCTGGGCGAGCACCAGGACGCCGTGGTCGCCGCGGGCACCCTCGCCGCCCACGCGGCCGACGGCGGCGAGCCGTTCGGCTACGGCGTCCTGTACGGCGGCCGGCTGGCCGTCGCGGAGGCCACCCGGCGACGGCTGCCGGACGTCTGGCGGCGGGCGGCGGGACGGAAGCTGGCCCGGTTCGACTGACCGGGGCCTCAGCGGGGGTCGAGCCCCGCCGAGCGGGCCGCCTCGCGCAGCAGCTCCCGGAGCATCGCGGTGGTCAGCCGGCCGGTGTTCGTGTTGCGCGGGCTCACGTGGTAGCAGCCGTACATCCGCAGCTCCGGGCCGCCGTCGCGGGCCGGGAAGGCGGCCAGGGCGGCGTGGCCGAAGGCGGGGCGGGGGCGGGGGACCTGCCAGCCGGCGTCCGCGATCACCGGCAGCATCGCCTGCCAGGCGAAGCCGCCGAGGGCGACGACGGTGCGGACCGTGGGGCGCATCAGCTCCAGCTCGCGGGTGATCCAGGGCCGGCAGGTGTCGCGCTCGGCGGTGCTGGGCCGGTTGTCGGGCGGGGCGCAGCGGACCGGGTCGGTGATCCGCACGCCGAACAGCTCCAGGCCGTCGCCGTGGCGGACGGACTCGGGGCGGTTGGCGAGCCCGAGCTCGTACAGGGAGGCGTAGAGCAGGTCGCCGGAGGGGTCGCCGGTGAAGATCCGGCCGGTGCGGTTGGCGCCGTGGGCGGCGGGGGCGAGGCCGACCAGGACGAGCGGGGCGTCCGGCGGGCCGAAGCCGGGGATGGGGCGGGCCCAGTAGTCCCAGTCCAGGTAGGCGCGGCGCTTGGTCCGGGCGGTCTCCTCGCGCCACTCGACCAGGCGGGGGCAGGCGCGGCAGCCGGTGACCACGCGGTCCAGCGCGGTGATTCCGCCGGCCCGGGCGGCGGCCTCGGCGGGGTGGCGGGGGTCCTCGGGGTCGTCGGCGGGATCGTAAGCGGGCCCGTAAGCGGCTGTGTCCGCGGGTGCGTCCGCGGGTTCGTCGGCGGGCTCGTCGGAAGGGGAGGGCACGGCCACGGTCGGCATGGCCACGATCCTAACCAGCCGGGGCCCCGGGGGGCCGGGGGTCGTTCCGGGGCGGGCCGGGCAGGCGTAGCGTGGAACCAGTTGCTCCGGCGGTCCCCGGCCGGTCCGGGTCGGCGGCGGCCGGACGCGCCGGTGTGCGCGCAGGCCGCGAGGAGGCCGCGATGATCGTCGATGCGGTGCTGGGTGCCGTCGGAGGGCTCGTCGGCCTGGGGGCGATCTGGGCGGGCTTGAGCATCAGGGTCGTCCAGCAGTTCCAGAAGGGCGTGGTGTTCCGCTTCGGGAAGGTGCGCGACGAGGTGCGCGATCCCGGGCTGGTGGCGCTGCTGCCGATCGCGGACCGGCTGCGCAAGGTGAACGTGCAGATCGTGACGATGCCGATCCCGGCGCAGGAGGGCATCACCCGGGACAACGTGACCGTGCGGGTGGACGCGGTGGTCTACTTCCGGGTGCTGGACCCGGTGAAGGCCACCGTCAACGTGCAGGACTACAATTTCGCGATCTCCCAGGTCGCGCAGACCTCGCTGCGCTCGATCATCGGCAAGAGCGAGCTGGACGACCTGCTGGCCAACCGGGAACCGATCAACCAGGGGCTGGAGTTGATGATCGACAGCCCGGCGCTGGGCTGGGGCATCGAGATCGACCGGGTGGAGATCAAGGACGTCGCACTGCCGGAGTCGATGAAGCGCTCGATCGCCCGGCAGGCGGAGGCCGAGCGGGAGCGGCGGGCCCGGATCATCACGGCGGACGGCGAGTACCAGGCATCGGAGCGGCTGTCGGAGGCCGCGGCGGTGATGAGCGCGACCCCGGCCGCGCTCCAACTGCGGCTGCTGCAGACCGTGGTGGAGGTGGCCGCGGAGAAGAACTCGACGCTGGTGCTGCCCTTCCCGGTGGAGCTGCTGCGCTTCCTGGACAGCGCGACGGAGGTCCAGCAGCGGAACCTGCTGACGGCCGCGGCGGCCGCGGCCGGGGCGAAGGCCGCGGAGGAGGCGGTGGAGAGCGGCGAGGTCCCGGAGGAGGAGCTCGAACCGGACCATACCAAGCACGAACTGCCAGCCCTGGAGGAGGTGTTGGAGCACTTGCCGGTGGACCGTCCGGAGTCGCCGGACGGCCGGCCCGAGCGCGACGGCCGGACCGGACCGGTCGGGGAGGAGTGAGCGGACCGGGCCCCGGTGGCGTCGGCCACCCGCCCGGACCAGGATGGACGAGGGGAAGGGAAGCCAGGTCAGGAGGCGGACCATGACCAGAGCCAGCGACATCATGCACCCGGGCGCGGAGTGCGTCCGCGAGCACGAGACGCTCGCGGCCGCAGCCCGGATCATGCGGGAACGGCATGTGGGCGCGCTGCCCATCTGCGGGCCGGGCGACAAGCTGGTGGGCATCGTGACCGACCGCGACATCGTGCTGCGCTGCGTCGCCGAGGGCCGTGACCCGGCGTCGGTGACGGCGGGCGACCTGGCGCAGGGGCGGCCGATGACGGTGGAGGCGGACGAGGACTGCGAGCAGGTGCTGCGGGTGATGGAGCAGTACCAGGTGCGCCGGCTGCCGGTGATCAACCACCCGGAGCACAAGCTGGTCGGCATGATCAGCGAGGCGGACATCGCGCGCGGCCTGCCGCAGGCGCGGGTGGCCGAGTTCGTCTCGGCGGTCTGTGCGGAGGAGGCGCCCGCGGGGGCGGCCCAGGGCTGAACCCGCCGTGCCCACGCGGCCCCCGCCCCCGGCACCGCACCGGGCGGGGGCCGCGGCCGCGCCGGTCGGCCGGGGCGGGACGGGGAGGCCGGGGGCCGGCCGGGTCACCCCAGCGCGTAGACGGCGGTGGCGTGGGCGGCGGGGTCCTCGGCGCCCTCGGGGGCGAGGACGACGTCGAGGAAGGCGATCCGGCGGCCGAGCTTGGTGATCCGGGCGTGCACCAGGACGTCCCGGTCGAGGACCGCGCGCTGGAAGCTGGTGGACTGCTGGACGGTGGTCATCGGGCCGAACCCGCCGCGGGCGGAGGCGACGGCGATCACGCAGGCCGTGTCGGCGGCGGCCATCAGCGCCTGGCCGGACAGGGCGCCGCCCTCGCGGGCGAGCCGGTCGGACCAGGGCAGGCGCAGGACGGCGTGGCGCTCGCCGGTCTCGGCGGTCGACAGGCCCAGGGCCTGCACCCAGGGGGCGAAGTGGTCGGCGAGAACCTTGTCCGCCTCGGCGGTGGTGAGGGTCATCGCGCCATTGTGCCGGGGGTGTCGGCGCGGTGTCAGCAGGCCCGGGCGGCCAGGGTGTCGAGGTGGCGGCGCAGCGCCGCGCGCAGTTCGTCCGGGCCGACCAGGCCGGGGTGCTGGACGGCCTGGAGGGTGAGGCCGTCCAGCAGGGCGGAGAGCCGGCGGGTCTCGACGTCGAGGTCGAGGCCGGGGGCCAGGCCGCCGGAGCGTTCGGACTCGACGAGGACGCGCCGGACCAGGTCGTCGAGTCCGGCCTGCAGCTGGGCGGCGCGGGGCCGCAGCTCGGGCCGGGTGCGGGCGGCGGTGACGAAGGAGAGCCAGAGCGCGGACTCCTCCCGGCGCTCGGCGTCCAGCGGGAGGGTCTCGGCGAGCAGCCGGGTGGTCAGCTCGCGCCGGTCGGCGCCGGGGGCCGGGTCGAGCAGGCGGCGGCGTGGCCCCGGACGCCCGGCCGGTCCAGCTGTGGATCGGGGTGGGCTTCCTGGGGGATGCCCTGGTGGTCGGTTGCCGGGGGGTCTCCTCGGGCGTCCCGTTCGCGCCCGAGCGGCGGGGCGTGAGCCCGCTGGACCGAGTCCTCGGTAACTTTGGTTGTCGAAACCGGGATTGGTAACTACAGTTGTCGGCATGACCGCTGTGGAGATCACCCATGAGGAACGGGCCGAGCTGGCCAAGGCCCTTCTCGACGCCCTTGACCCCCTCGCCACCGCCGTGCGCGCCCGTGCGACCGGCCTGCCCGTGGAGCGGATGTGGGACGCCGAACCGGTCGAGGTCGCCCTCTCCGTGCTGTCCGCCTGGAAGCTGGTGGACGCGGAGGTCAAGCGGCTCACGGCCGGCGCGGCCGCCACCGCGGGCTCCTACGGCGCCAGCTACGAGCAGCTCGGCGCCGCCTGGGGCATCACCCGGCAGGGCGCCCGGAAGAAGTGGCCGGCGGCGGTCAGCCGTCCGGCGGCCCGGCCCGGCTCGCTCGACCTGTTCGGCGGGACGGTCGATCTCGCCGAGGACGAGGCCGGCGGCTGGCGCTGGACGGCCGTCGGTGCGGACGGGGAGCACGGCGAGGCCGCCACCGTCCACCGGAGCCGGGAGGAGGCCGCGGCGCACGCCGGGGCCTTCCTCGCGGCACACGCCTAACCGGCGTCCCGCAGAGCCCGGGCGATCAGCTCCGCCAGGTGCAGGGCCTGCCGCCCGTCGGCGAGTTGGGCGATCTGGGTGCGGCAGCTGAAGCCGTCCGCGAGGACCACCGTCCGGGGTCCGGCGGCCCGGACCTCGGGCAGCAGCACCCGTTCCGCGATGGCCTCGGACACCTCGAAGTGGCCCCGGGTGAAGCCGAAGTCGCCCGCCAGGCCGCAGCAGCCGGCGTCCAGTACCCGGTTGTCCAGGCCGAGCCGGGCCTCCACCCGGCGGTCGGCGGCGCTGCCCAGCACCGCGTGCTGGTGGCAGTGGGTCTGGGTGACGGCGGCCAGCGGGATCCGGGGGAGCGGGGCGTCCGGGGCGTACTCGTCGAGGAACTCGGCGAAGGTGCGGGTGCGGTCGGCGAGCGGGCGGCCCTCCGCCCCGAGCAGTCGGGGCAGGTCCTCGCGCAGGGTCGCCGTGCAGCTCGGGTCCAGGCCGACCACGGGGGTGTCGGCCTGCACCCGGGCTGCCGCCAGCACCCGCAGGCTGCGTCGCAACACCCGCCGGGCGGTGCCGAGTTGGCCGGTGGAGTACCAGGTGAGGCCGCAGCAGACCGGGCCCGGGGGCAGCCGGACGTCGAAGCCAAGGTGCTCCAGCACCTCGACGGCCGAGCGGAGCACGTTCGGCTGGAGGCGGTCGGAGAAGGTGTCCGGCCACAGCAGCACCGGCCGGGCGCCCGCCGGGGCCGGGTGGGCGGCCCGGTGCCGCCGGTACCAGGCGGTGAAGGTCTCCGGCGGCAGGACCGGCAGCACCCGGCGCGGGTCGATCCCGCCGAGCCGCTTGAGCAGCCCGCCGGCCCGCGAGCGGGCGAGCGCGTTGGCGGCCCCGGGTGCGAGTGCGGCGGCCCGCAGCCAGAGCGGCAGCCAGCCCATCGAGTAGTGCGCGGGCGGACGCGGCCGGTGCCGGTAGTGCTGGTACAGGAACTCGGACTTGTAGGTCGCCATGTCGACGTGGACCGGGCAGTCGCTCGCGCAGCCCTTGCAGCTCAGGCAGAGGTCCAGCGCCTCCCGGACCTCCTCCGAACGCCAGCCGTCCGGGATCGCCTCCCCGCGCAGCAGCTCGGCGAGCAGCCGGGCCCGCCCCCGGGTGGAGTGCCGCTCCTCGCCGGTGGCCAGGTAGCTCGGGCACATCACCCCGCTGCCCGGGGCCACGCACTTGGCGACGCCCACGCAGCGGTGCACCGCCTTGACCAGGCTGCCGCCGTCCTGCTCGTACGGGAGGGTCAGCGGGAGCGTGCGGCGCGGGGCGGTGACGAAGCGCAGGTCGGCGTCGAGCGGCCGGGGATCGACCAGGGCGCCCGGGTTGAGCAGGTTCTCCGGGTCCCAGATCCGCTTGAACTCGCCGAACAAGCCGATGACTTCGGGCGGGTACATGCGCGGCAGCAGCTCGGCCCGGGCCTGTCCGTCGCCGTGCTCGCCGGAGAGCGAACCGCCGTACGAGACCGCCAGATCGGCCGCCTCCTCCACGAACTCCCGGAAGACCAGCACCCCTTGGGGCTCGTCCAGCGGGAAGTCGATCCGCAGGTGCACGCAGCCGTCGCCGAAGTGCCCGTACGGGACGCCGTGCAGGCTGTGTCGGCGCAGCAGGGCGCGCAGGTCCCGCAGGTAGTCGCCGAGCCGCTCGGGCGGGACGGCGGAGTCCTCCCAGCCGGGCCAGGCCTGACCGCCCCCGGGCAGCCGGGTGACGATCCCCGCGCCCGCCTCCCGGACGGCCCACAGCTGGCGCTGCTCGGCCGGGTCGGTGACCAGGGCGACGGTGGCCGAGCGCTCGCGGCGCACCGCGTCGGCGAGCCGGCGGGCGGCCTGGTAGGCGGCCAACGGGGTGTCGCCGCCGGCCTCCAGGAACAGCCAGCACTCGCCGGCGGGCAGCCGGTCCAGCGCGGGCGGGCGGGGCCCGGCGGCGAGCAGCGCGGCGATCAGGTCGGCGGCCATGCCCTCGGCGGTCAGCGGACCGTACGGCAGCAGCGCCGGGACGGCGTCGGCGGCGGCGCCCTCGTCGGGGTAGCCGGCCACCACCAGGGCCCGGGCGGGCGGGTCCTCGACCAGCCGGACGGTGGCGCCGAGCAGCAGCGCGCAGGTGCCCTCGGTGCCGGTGAGCGCCCGGGCCAGGTCGTGGCCGTGCTCGGGCAGCAGCGCGTCCAGCGGGTAGCCGGAGGTGCGGCGGGGCAGCCGCGGCATTCCCTGCCGGATGAGGGCCAGGTTGCGGTCGGTGAACTCCTGGAGTTCGCCGTGCAGCCGCCCCGCCCGGCCGGGCAGCGCGCGCAGCGCCGCGCGCTCGTCCGCACCGAGCCGCCCGCCGACGGCCAGCTCGGTGCCGTCCGCGAGCAGCAGCTCCAGCCGCTCGACGTTGTCGGCGGTGCGCCCCCAGGCGAGCGAGTGCGAGCCGCAGGAGTCGTTGCCGATCATGCCCCCGAGGGTGCAGCGGCTGTGCGTGGACGGGTCGGGGCCGAAGCGCAGCCCGTACGGCCGGGCGGCGCGCTGGAGGTCGTCCAGCACGGTGCCCGGCTGGACGCGCGCGGTGCGGGCCTCCGGGTCCAGCTCCAGCACCGCGCCCAGGTGGCGGCGGAAGTCCAGCACCACCGCGCCGGGGCCGATCGCCTGCCCGCCGATGCTGGTCCCGGCCCCGCGCGCCACCACCGGCACCCGGTGCTCGCGGCAGAGCGCCAGCGCGGTGCGCACGTCGTCGAGGTCGGCGGGCTTGACCACGCCGAGCGGCAACTGCCGGTAGTTGGAGGCGTCGTGGCTGTAGACGGTGCGCTCGGCGGCGCCGAAGCGGACCTCGCCGCGCAGCACGGCGGCCAGCTCGCGGGCCAACGCGGCCCCGGGGACGGCGGACGGACGGCTCACCAGGGACCTCCCGGGCGGGTGCGGCGACGGCTCCGCCGATGATCGCAGCCGCGCGGCCTTCCGGGCACCGGGCGCGACTGGGGTACCGCCGACGGGGTGTCGTATGACAGTCTCGGCGGTCATGATCGACGAACCCGCGGCCGTGGACCCGGCCGGCCCCGACGCCTACCTCGCCCACCTCCCGATCGGCGAGCCGCTGCCCTTCCCGGCGGGCGGCGCGCCGTCCTGGGAGGTCTTCCCGTACGAGGGCGAGCTGACCGTCCGGGAGCTACGGGCGCCCGAGCTGCCCGAGCCGCCCCGGCAGGGCGAGGACGGCCCGGACGGCTGCCCGGACTGCGCCCGCCCGGACACCGACTTCCTGTGGACGGACGAGCACTGGCGGCTCGGCACCACCGAGCAGCCGGACGGCCTGCCCGCCACCCTGCTGCTCTGGCCGCGCGCCCACCACGACCTGCTGGATCTGCCGGCCGAACTCTCCACGGGGCTGGGGCCGATGCTCCAGAGGGTGGAGCGGGCCGTGCTGTCGCTCGGCGGCGTCGGCCGGGTCCATGTGAACCGCTGGGGCGACGGCGCCGCCCACCTGCACCTGTGGATCCTCGCCCGGCCCGAGGGGATGGCGCAGCTGCGCGGCTCGACGCTGCCGCTGTGGATGGACGTGCTGCCGCCGCTGCCCGCCACGGTGCGGGCCGAGCGGGCCCGCCGGATCGCCGCCGCGATGGCCGCCGGGGGCGGCACCGCGCACGCCTGAGCGGGCCCGCCCGGCCGCCGCTCCGCCGCCCGCGCTACTTCCGCCCGGTGAGCGTGCCGCGCGCGATGTGGGACAGCTTGGCCACCTCGAAGGCCGGGTAGGCCCCGCCCGCCAGCAGCGAGAACTTGATCCCCTCGCGGCCGCCCGGCCGGCGGTGCCCGGGCGGCTGGAAGCGGCGGTGGTGCTCGGCGGCGCGGTGGAAGAACTGCGGCCGCTCGGCGCGGCTGACGCAGCCGGCCAGGTCGAAGACGAACAGGTAGTGCCGGACCATCCGGACGAACAGCGCGTCGCGCACCGCGTACAGGTGCGGCTGGTCCTCCAGCAGGGCGAAGCTGCGCTCGTACTGCTCGAACAGGTCGAAGACGCTGCTGCCCGGGCCGCTCGCCGGGTGGACGGTCTCCCGGCGGCGCAGCTGGACGCACTCGCGCGCCAGCACGGCGGCCTTCCGGGCGCCGAGCAGCGCGGCGTGCGCCACCGGGACCTCCTCGTAGCGGCCGGGCGGGAAGGCCAGGCCCAGTTCCTCCCAGTGGCCGCGGCGGAGCAGACGGTCCCAGACCAGCGGCGGCGCGCCGAACAGCGTGGGCCGGTCGAAGGGTGCGAACGGCTCGGGGCCGGCCTCGGCGAGCAGCGCCTCGGCCCCGCCCGGCCAGTCCCGGTCCTGGTGCCGGCGGGAGTGGCCGAACAGCAGCACGTCCACCGGGCCGGTCTGCCGGAGCCGGTCGGCGAGCGTCTGGAGCGCGTCCCGGGGCAGCAGGTGGTCGGCGTCCAGGAAGAGCAGGTACTCGCCGGTCGCCCGCGCCGCCCCCGCGTTCCGGCTCGCCCCGACCCCGACCGCCGCGTTCAGGTGCAGCACCGACACCCGGGGGTGCCGGGCCGCGTACGCGTCGGCGAGCCCACCCGCGGTCTCGGGCGAGCGGTCGGCGACGACGACCACCTCGACGTCGGCCAGGGACTGCGCGAGCAGCGAGTCCAGGCAGTCGGCGAGCTGTTCGTGCTGGTCGTAGGCGGGGACCACGACGCTGATCAGGGGTGAGGGCATGACGCCGGAGCGTAAGAGGGCTCGCGAACCGTGGCAAAGGCCTGACGGTGCGTAATTACGAGCAATCCGTGGCAAATCGTACGAGCGTACGCCATATCTTCACGCCGCCTTCCGGCCGTGTCCACGCTCCCGACCTGGGGCGATGCGCGCCGGTGGATGCGCCGGGGCCCGCGACGCGCGGTGCGTCGCGGGCCCCGGTGAGCCGAACGTTCGGCCTGGTGCCAGGGTTCGGCCTAGTACCAGTGGTGGGCCTGCCAGAACGACCAGGCGGCGCAGGGGCTGCCGTAACGGGTGTTCATGTAGTTCAGGCCCCACTTGATCTGGGTGGCCGGGTTGGTGCGCCAGTCGGCGCCGGCGGAGGCCATCTTGGAGCCGGGCAGGGCCTGGACCAGGCCGTAGGCGCCGGAGGAGGCGTTGACCGCGAGCGGGTTCCAGCTGCTCTCGCGGAACACGATGTTGCTGAAGCACTGGAGCTGGCCGGCCGGGACGATCTGCGCGGCGATCTGCTGCGGGGTGCCGGAGTAGGCGGCCGGGGCGTTGAGGTTCTGGCGCTCCTGGGAGCGGGAGGCGGCGGCCTCGGCGTCGGCCTTGGCCTTGGCGTCCGCCTGGGCCTGGGCGGCGGCCTGCGCCTCGGCCTGAGCCTGCGCCTGGGCGGCGGCGTCCGCCTCGGCCTTGGCCCGGGCCTCCTGGGCGGCCTGCTCGGCGGCGGCAGCGGTGTCGGCCTGGCCCCGGCCCTGGTCGGCGCCCGGCGCGCCGTCCACCGAGACGGCGGCCACCGGGGCGGCCTCGGTGGTGCTCCCGGCCTGCGGGACGGCGAGGGCGGCGGTGGCGGCGCTCGCGACCACCAGGGTGGCGACACCGGTGATCAGGGAGTTGCGGCGGGCATGGCTGAGCTGCATGGGGCGGACGATCCTTCTCCGTCGGGGGCCGTGCCGGTGGCACCGGGGGCGGGCATCGCGCGGGCTCCGGGTGAGCGGAGCCGTGCGGCCGCCCTGGACGGCCGTGGCGCCCCGGCGGAAGCGGCGGGGCGGGCGGGCTGCGCGGCGGCGGAGGCGATCGGCTGCGCTGCCTGGCGACGGGCCATTCTTGGCAGGGCCGGGGGCGGGTGGCAAAGGAGTCACCTACTACGCAGGATCGTGGCTGCGGGGCGGTCGCGACGGGGTCCGGCAGAGAATTCGGTGGGATTTGCCCGGATTGCCCATCTGGGGATCGATGCCAGCGGTCACGACGGATCGCAAGGGCGACAGCCGCGGCGGCCTGTGTTCTTCAGGAGGAGCGCGGCTGGGGGCGGTCCGGCCGCGGAGCCCGCGGCCCGCCGGCGAGCGGGCTCCGGGCCGCAGCTCCACTATCGGGGATCGTAGGTGGCGAACCCGCTGTGGGCGGGCTCACACGTGGACGGGCGGAAGCTCGGCGCAGCGTGAGCGGACGGTCACGGACTCAGGAGCTCGCGTACGGATTCCCCGGGACGGGCCGCGCGGGGGCGGAGGGCTGCTCGGGGGCGGGCGTCTCCTCCTCCGGCTCGTCCTGCCCCGTCGTCGGCACCAGGTCGCGGGCCAGCAGGGTGGCACCGGCGACGGCCCCCGGCATGGCGAGCACCGTGACCAGCGGCACCAGGAACGCCAGCACCAGCGGCGTGCCGAAGCCCAGCGCCAGCCCGAGCCGGCCGCGCAGCAGCCGGATCCGCTCGGGCTGCGGCACCCCGCGCCGCTGCAGGGCGACGGCCGTCAGCTCGACGGTGAGGAAGAAGCCGGACACCAGGAAGCCGAGCGCCGGGACCACCGTCTGCCCGATCACCGGGATGAACCCGCAGGCGAACAGCAGCACGCCGAACGCGGCCACCCGCGCCAGCACGTACACGCTGTCGCGCAGCGCGATCAGCAGTTCGAGCCAGACCGGGATGTCCGGCGGGGTGGGCGCGCCGCCCTCGCTCTCGTCCACCGCGGCGCAGAGCGCCTCGTAGAAGGGCTGTCCGACCAGCAGGGTGACGGCGGTGAAGGTGAGCAGGGAGAGCAACAGGCCGCCGCCGAAGACGATCGCGGCGAGCGCGTCGCGCAGCAGGTCCCGCCAGGGCGAGCCCCAGCGGTCGGCGAACGGGGTGGCCCAGGCCGCGAGGTCCACGGACCAGGCGCCGAGGAAGGCGAGCGCGACGACGTAGCCGACCAGGGCGATCAGGGCCGGCAGCATCCCGAAGCCCCACCAGCGGCCGTGCCGGCCCACCCACTTCTGGCCCGCGATCAGGTACTTCGTCCCCGCCACAAGATCTCGCATGGGCGATCACCCTAGGGCCTCCCCGCCCGGAACCTCGCATTGCCGTGTTCCTGCCAGTTTCGACCGGCAAGGTCCGGGCCCTCCTGCCGCACCGTCCGACGGGCCACTCTCGGTGCTCCCCCACCTGTCAAGGAGGAGCTCGATGAAGCGTCAACTCGGCAGAATGACGAGCCTGTTGGCCGGCCTGGTGCTCGGCGCCGGCCTGCTCGTGCTGCCCGCCGCCGCGTCGCCCGCACCGTCCCCCGGCGTGGTCGGCGGCACGCGGGCGGCGCAGGGCGAGTTCCCGTTCATGGCGCGGCTCTCGATGGGCTGCGGCGGCGCGCTCTACACCCCGCAGATCGTGCTCACCGCCGCCCACTGCGTCGACGGCACCGGCGCCAACAGCAGCATCACCGCCACCTTCGGGGCGGTCGACCTGCGCAGCGGCAGCGCGATCAAGGTCCGTTCCTCGTACGTCTACCAGTCGCCGGGCTTCACCGGCGCCGAGAACGGCGACGACTGGGCGCTGATCAAGCTGGCCTCGCCGGTGAACAGCAGCCTGGTCAGCACCCTGCCGATCGCCACCACCACCGCCTACGACAGCGGCACCTTCACCATCATGGGCTGGGGAGCCGCGCGCGAGGGCGGAGCCCAGCAGCGGTACCTGCTCAAGGCCACCGTGCCGTTCGTCGACGACGCCAGCTGTGAGAGCGCCTACCCGGGCCTGAACAAGGCCGGCTCGATCTGTGCGGGCTACGTCGACCAGGGCGGCGTCGACACCTGCCAGGGCGACTCGGGCGGCCCGATGGTCCGCCAGGACACGGCGGGCCGCTGGATCCAGGTCGGCATCGTCAGCTGGGGCAACGGCTGCGCCCGCGCGGGCTACCCGGGGGTCTACTCCCAGGTGAGCACCTACGCGGCCGACATCGCCGCGGCGGCGGCCGGCCTCTGAGCCGACCCGGGACGGGCGCCGGCCGAACCGGCGCCCGTCCCGGCCGAACCGGTCCGGCGGGGCCGGCCACCACGTCCCCAGGTGGTGGCCGGCCCCGCTGTGTCGTGGCGGAGCGGACGCCGCGGCACGGCGGGCGGGGCGCCCCGCGTCCCGGGCGCTCACCCGCGCAGCCACTCCTCGGCCCGCCGCCGCTCGCGGGCGATCCGGCCGGTGGGGTTCGGGGGCAGCAGGGCGAGCAGGCCGGCGGCGGCGTCGGCGCGGCCGCCGAGGGCGTGGGCGCCGGCCAGGCGGGCGATGACCAGGGCGTGGTCGCGCGGACGGGTGGCCGGGTCGAGCAGGCGCAGGGCGGCCTCCAGCCGGTCGGCGGCGGCGCGGGCGTGGCCGGCGCGGCCGGTGCGGACGGCGAGGTCCCGCTGGCAGGTGCCGTGCGCGACGGCCAGGACCAGGTCGGCGCGCGCCGACCAGGGCGTCGGCTCGCCGGAGCGCAGCGCGGCGCCGGTCAGCCGCCGGGCGTCCTCCAGGGCCCGGGACACCTGCGCCGCCCGGCCGGCCAGGGCGTGGGCGTGGGCCTGGACGACGGCGGCCCAGGCCCGCGGCCCCGGCAGGGGAGGGGCGGTGCTCCGGGCGGCGTCGGCCAGGGCGAGCGCGGTGGCGTCGTCGCCGTGCCACCAGTAGAGGGTGCTCTGCCGGGCGAGCAGTGCGGCCGCGGTGGCCCGGTCGCCGGTCGCGTGGGCCCACTCCAGGCCGGTGGCGTACCAGCTGAGCGCGCGGGCGTGGCGGCCGCCCTCGAAGTGCGCCCAGCCGGCGAGTTCGGCGTACTGGGCGGCGAGCGACCCGGCGGCGGGGTGGTCGCGCGGGTCGGGCAGGGCCCGGCCGAGCAGGGTGTGGGCGTGGTGCTCCAGGACGGCGGCCAGTTCCTCGCCGCCGAGCCGGGCCGCGGCGGCGCGGTAGGCGGCGAGCAGCTGGGCGAGCGCCTCGACGGTGGCGTCGTCCGGTGGGGCGGGGGCGGCCGGGAGCGGTGGCCGTGCGGTGGCGGCGCGGGCGCCGAGGCGTTCGCGTTCCCGGTGGACGGACTGCCAGAGGGACGCCAACTCGCCGCCGGCGAGCAGGAGCTCGTCGGCCCGGGCGGGCAGTCCGGGCGGCGGCCAGCGGCGGGCGTTCTCCACCCGGCTGATCAGTGAGTCGTGGTAGCCGAGCAGCCGGCCGACCTCGGCCTGGCTCAGCCCGCGGGCCTCGCGCCAGTGGCGCAGCCGGTGGCCGAAGCGCAGGCGCGCGGCCTCGGGTTGCGCGCGCGGAGGGGGTGGCGGGGGCGGTGCGGGGGCGGGCAGGGGCGGCACGGGGTCTCCCGGAGGGGCGGGGGCTCGTGGGGGAGCGTCATGCCGTGGTATCCCCTTTGACGTGCCTTGGTCAAACTGGCCGGGTGCCGGTGCCGGTGCCGGGTGCCGGGTGCCGGGTGCCGGGTGGCCGGGCCCGGCTCCCGTCCATCCCGCGCGCCGGGAACGGCACCGGGCCCGGGAGCCTCCGCAACGGCTCCCGGGCCCGGCGTTCCCGCGCGGGACGGACGGGTCAGGAGCCCGCCGCCACCGCGGCCCGCCGCCGTCGGCCCACCACGGCCGAGGCCGCCAGCACGATGGCTGCGGCGACCAGCGACAGGTACATCTGCTTGCGCCCGTCGGCGTCGGTGAACATGTACGCCATGACGAACCCGATCATGCCCATGGCCGTCCAGGTCAGGTACGGGTACAGCCACATCCGGACGGTGTGCCGCTCGGGCATCTCGCGCTCGATGATCTTGCGCATCCGCAGCTGGGTGGCGCAGATGACCAGCCAGACGAAGAGCGCGACGGCGCCGGAGGAGTTGAGCAGGAAGGCGAAGACGGTGTCCGGCGAGGTGTAGTTGAAGAACACCGCGACGAAGCCGAAGACCACCGAGGAGAGGATCGCCACCCGCGGCACGCCGCGCGAGGTCACCGTGGCGAAGGCCTTGGGCGCGTCCCCGCGCTGGCCGAGCGAGAACGCCATCCGGGAGGCCGTGTACATCCCGGAGTTGAGGCAGGACAGCACGGCCGTCAGCACGATCACGTCCATCACCTGGCCGGCGCCCGGGATGCCGATGTGGTCCAGCACCGCCACGTACGGGCTCGCCTTGACCTCGGCGGAGTCCCACGGCAGCAGGGTGACCACGAGCAGGATCGAGCCCAGGTAGAAGATCCCGATGCGCCAGATGACGCTGTTGGTGGCCTTGCTGACCGCCTTCTCCGGGTCCTCCGACTCGCCGGCGGCCAGGGTGACGATCTCGCTGCCCATGAAGGCGAAGACCACGGTGAGCATGCCGGTGAAGACCGCGCCCACCCCGTGCGGCAGGAAGCCGCCGTGGCCGGTGAGGTTGCTGGTGCCGACCGAGTGGGTGCCCGGCAGCAGACCGAAGGCGGCGAGGGTGCCGATCACCAGGAACGCGGCGATCGCGACCACCTTGATCCCGGCGAACCAGAACTCGAACTCGCCGTAGGAGGCCACCGAGAAGAGGTTGGTGGCGGTCAGCACCGCCATCACTATCAGCGCCCAGCCCCACTGCGGCACGCCGGGCACCCAGTTGTTGAGGATCTTCGCGCCGGCCGTCGCCTCGACGGCGAGCACCACGACCCAGAAGAACCAGTACAGCCAGCCGATGGAGAAGCCGGCCCAGCGGCCGAGCGCGCGGTCCGCGTACGCCGAGAACGAGCCGCTCTGCGGGTCGGCCGCGGCCATCTCGCCGAGCATCCGCATCACCAGCACGACCAGCGCGCCGGCCAGTGCGTAGGAGAGCAGGATGCCCGGGCCGGTGGACGCGATGCCCGCGCCGGAGCCGACGAAGAGGCCGGCGCCGATCACGCCGCCGATGGCGATCATCGACAGGTGGCGGTTCTTGAGCCCGGCCTTCAGGTGGCCGTCGCCGCCGTGTCCGATCGGCTCCGACCGGTGGGGGGCCTCGGTGGCCGTCGTGGGCTTGGTGGTGTCCGCACTCATCAAGGGTGCCCTGTGCCTTTCCAGCGCGGTGTGACCCTCGGCTCGTCGCGCCGGAGGGTGGGGGACTTGCCCGCGCATTGCGTCGCAACCTAACTTCTACGCCCGAGTATCGGAACAATCCTTTGATAACTGTTCGCTCACCGAACGCAAAAGGCCTGGTCAGGGTGGGTGGAAAGGTGGCATGGAAACCTCAGATCTGACGCACCGTCAGTGATCGGGCAGGTCGCCAAGCTCTGCTGGGGCTCAAATCGGCCCTGGGTGGGGGCGGTCGGGCCGGCCGCGGGGGCGGTCAGACCGGCCGCACGTCGAGGACGGTGATCGAGGCCCCGTCCGCCGGCCGCCCGGTCAGCCGGGCGGCCAGGATCCGGGGGATGTCCTCCTCCTGTGAGTATCCGGGCAGCACGGTCACCTCCGCGCGTCGTACGCCGGGCTCGCCCCGTACCGCGTACGTCACCAGGTAGCCGTACCGCTCCGGCGGCGGCTCCCGGCCCGGGTCGTGCCGGTCCTCCCGGCTCCGGGCGGTCATCGCATCGACCTCCTCGGCCCATTGTCGGCGCGGTGTGGCCGATCCTCGCAAATCCGGGCAGAGTGGGACTCTCGGGGCATGTCGTAGGAGCATCCCGAGCGTGCTCGGTGCCGGCCGGTACCCGGCGCCGGTCAGGAGCGACCCCATGCAGACCACCTGGAAGGGGACGATCAGCTTCGGGCTGGTCAGCATCCCCGTCCACCTCTACTCCGCGACCCAGGAGCACGACGTCCCGCTGCACCAGGTGCACGCGAAGGACGGCGGCCGGGTGCGGATGAAGCGGTACTGCGAACGGGAGGAGAAGGAGGTCCCGTACGCGGAGATCGCCAAGGGGTACGAGTCCCCCGACGGGCGGACCGTCACGCTCTCCGACGAGGACCTCGCCGACCTGCCGCTGCCCAGCAAGAAGATCATCGACGTGCTGGCCTTCGTCGACGAGGGCGAGATCGACCCGCTGATGTTCTCCAAGGCCTACTACGTGGGCGTCGCCGACAAGGCCGCCGCCAAGCCGTACGCCCTGCTGCGCGACGCGCTCACCGACTCCGGGCAGATCGCCGTCACCAAGATCGCGCTCCGCACCCGGGAGTCGCCCGCGGTGCTGCGGGTTCACGACAACACCCTGGTGCTCCAGACCTGCATCTGGCCCGACGAGGTCCGCCCGGCGGCCGGCATCGCGCCCGAGGACGACGTCACCGTCCGGCCGCAGGAGCTCAAGATGGCGCGGTCGCTGATGGACACCCTCTCCGAGGACTTCGACCTGTCCCAGCTGCACGACGACTACCAGCAGGCGCTGCAGCAGGTGATCACCGCGCGGCTGGAGGGCGTGGAGGTCCCGCACGAGGAGGAGCCGGGCGAGGCGCCGGACAACGTGATCGACCTGATGGAGGCGCTGCGCAGCAGCCTCAAGCAGGCCAAGGGCGGGCGGGGCGGCGGGGCCGGGGAGGCCGGGGAGGCCGGGGCCGAGGAGGAACCCGCGCCGCGCAAGCGCGCCCCGGCGAAGAAGACCGCCGCGAAGACGGCCCCGAAGTCCTCCGGGGCGACCTCCGGGAAGGGTGCCACGAAGACCTCGGCGAAGTCCGCCGCGAGCGGTTCGCCGGCGAAGAAGACCACCACCCGCAAGTCCTCGTCACCCCGCAAGGCCTCCTGACCCCCCACGGGGCCAGGCTCCGCTCCCGTCCAGCCGTCCAGCATTGGAGGCGATCCCGATGGACCTGCTGACCTACAAGGAGATCGACGCCCGGGCCGACGCCGACGCCGGCCCCGAAGCCCGCAGGGCCCGGGGCTTCGGGCACCGCGTCTGGCACTGGCTGCTCAGCCTCAGCCCCACCGTGGTGACGTTCATGATCGCGCTCTCGGTCGGCCTCGGCATGATCGCCGCCCAGGTGAGCCTGCTGCCGGTGCTGGTGCCGATGGCGATCTTCTGGGGCCTGACGGTCGTCGCGATGGTCGGCGTGATCGCCCGCTGGATGACCCCCGGGCCGGGCCGGCACCGGATGGCGTCCTGACCCGGCCGGGAGGGCGTGGTCCGGGAGGGCTCAGCCGATCCACACCGTGGTGACGTTGCAGAACTCCCGGATCCCGTGCCCGGACAGCTCCCGCCCGAACCCGGAGCGCTTGACCCCGCCGAACGGCAGCGCCGGGTGGGAGGCCGTCATCC
Organism: Kitasatospora sp. NPDC092039; assembly: GCF_044756065.1. Classification (NCBI taxonomy): domain Bacteria; kingdom Bacillati; phylum Actinomycetota; class Actinomycetes; order Kitasatosporales; family Streptomycetaceae; genus Kitasatospora; species Kitasatospora sp. NPDC092039. The sequence continues at coordinate 714,564 of NZ_JBIVSD010000002.1, forward strand.
CGTTGAAGAACACCCCGCCGGCCTGGATATCCCGGACGAAGCGCTCCCGCTCCGCCTCGTCGGTGGTCCAGACGTTGGCGCTGAGCCCGAACGGGGTGTCGTTGGCGACCGCCACCGCCTCGTCCAGGTCGGCCACCCGGTAGACGGTGGCGACCGGGCCGAAGGTCTCCTCCTGGTGGATCCGCATCGCCGGGGTGATGCCGGTCAGCACCGTCGGCTCGTAGAACCAGCCGGTGTCCCAGCCCTCCGGGCGCCCGCCGCCGCACTCCACCCGGGCGCCGCGGGTGCGGGCGTCCTCGACCAGCTCCTCCAGGTCGTCCCGGCCCTGGCGGCTGGCCAACGGGCCGACGTCGGTGGCCTCGTCCATCGGGTCGCCGACCTTCAGCGCGCTCATCGCCGCGGTGAAGGCGGCGGTGAAGCGGTCGTACACGTCGGTGTGCACGATGAAGCGCTTGGCGGCGATGCAGGACTGGCCGTTGTTCTGCACCCGGGCCCGGACGGCGGTGCGCACCGCGGCGTCCAGGTCGGCGCTCGGCAGCACGACGAACGGGTCGCTGCCGCCCAGCTCCAGGACGGCCTTCTTCACCTCGTCCGCGGCGGCGGCCGCGACCGCCCGCCCGGCCGGCTCGCTGCCGGTGAGGGTGACGGCGGCGACCCGGCGGTCCCGGACCACCCCCTCCACCTCGCCCGATCCGATCAGCAGGGTCTGGAAGCAGCCCTCCGGGAAGCCGGCCCGCCGGAACAGCTCCTCGATCGCCAGCGCGGTGCGCGGCACGTTGGACGCGTGCTTCAGCAGGCCGACGTTGCCCGCCATCAGGGCCGGCGCGGCGAACCGGACCACCTGCCAGAACGGGAAGTTCCACGGCATCACGGCCAGCACCGGGCCGAGCGGACGGTAGCGGACGTAGGCGCGGGCGGCGCCGGAGTCGGCGACGTCGGCCGGGGCCGGGTGCTCGTCGGCGAGCAGCGCCTCGGCGTTGTCCGCGTACCAGTGCATCGCCTTCGCGCACTTGGCGGCCTCGGCGCGGGCGGCGGCCAGCGGTTTGCCCATCTCCTCGGTCATGGTGCGGGCGACCGCCTCCTGGTCCCGCTCCAGCAGGTCGGCGGCGCGGTGCAGCAGTTCGGCGCGGGCGGCGAACGAGGTGCCGCGGTAGCCGTGGAAGGCGGCCTCGGCGCGGGCCAGCCGCCGCTCGACGCCGGCCGCGTCGAGCGCTTCGAAGGTCTGGACGGTCTCGCCGGTCGCGGGGTTGACGCTGGCGATGGGCATGCGGGGCTCCCAGGAGGGGTGAGGATCCGGTGGATCTGCCCTCACACCCTCCCCGACCGCCCGGCTCCGGGCACGCCACCGCGCGCCCGGCGTGTCCCGGCGGGCGCGCGGCCGGGCACGCTCACTCCGGCAGCGACTCCACCCGGGCCGCCGCCTCCCGGGCGCGGGCCCCGGCCCTGGTCCGGGCGGCGGTCACCTGCCGGTTGGGGAAGCGGTGCAGGTACTCGGCCTCCAGCTCCCCGGTGCGCAGCGTGTGCCGCTTCAGCGCCTCCTCCGAGCCGTACAGGAAGGTCTCGTGGCGCGTGCGGTGGAGCTGCTCCAGCTCGTGCAGCAGCGTGTCGTTGCCCAGGGCGTGCGGGGAGATGCCCGCGGGCCGGATGTGCGGGTCGTCGGCGTGCCGCATCGGTGCCTCCTCGGCGAAGTCCCCTCCTCCAGGGTGCCCGCGGAGCGCCGTCGGTGCACCCGTTCATCAGCGCGCGGATCATAGGATGAATCCTTCACGACCTCCCAGGACCACCCGCTACAGCTCGGACAGATCGCACATGCCGCTTCCCAAGGCCGAACTCCACCTGCACATCGAAGGCACCCTGGAGCCCGAACTCGCCTTCGCGCTCGCCGCCCGCAACGGCGTCGAGCTGCCGTACGCCGACACCGAGGCGCTGCGCGAGGCGTACTCCTTCAGCGACCTCCAGTCCTTCCTGGACCTCTACTACGCGCTGATGGCCGTGCTGCGCACCGAGGACGACTTCGCCGACCTCGCCGACGCCTACCTGGCGCGGGCGGCCGAGCAGGGCGTCCGCCACGCGGAGATCTTCTTCGACCCGCAGGCGCACACCGCGCGCGGGGTGCCGCTGGGCGTGGTGGTGGACGGGCTGACCCGGGCGCTGGAGCGCGGCGAGGAGCGGTACGGCATCAGCACCCAGCTGATCATGTGCTTCCTGCGGGACGAGTCCGCCGAGTCCGCGCTGGAGACCTTCGAGGCCGCCCGCCCCTACTTCGACCGGATCGCCGGCATCGGCCTGGACTCCGCCGAGGTCGGCCACCCGCCGGTGAAGTTCCGCGAGGTGTACCGCCGGGCCGCCGAGGCCGGGCTGCGCCGGGTCGCCCACGCGGGTGAGGAGGGCCCGGCCTCGTACGTCACCGAGGCGCTGGACGTCCTCGGCGTGGAGCGGATCGACCACGGGTTGCGCTGCCTGGAGGACGGCGAGCTGGTCGCCCGGCTGGTCCGCGAGCAGATCCCGCTGACCCTCTGCCCGCTCTCCAACGTCCGGCTGCGCTGCGTCGACACCCTCGCCGACCACCCGCTGCGGGAGATGCTGGAGGCCGGCCTGCTGGTCACCGTCAACTCCGACGACCCGGCGTACTTCGGCGGGTACGTGGAGGACAACTTCCGCGCCGTGCGCGAAGCCCTCGCCCTCGACCGGGAGGCCATGCGGCTGCTGGCCGCCAACTCCTTCCGCGCCTCGTTCATCAGCGAGCGGCGCCGGGCGGAACTCCTCGCCGAGGTGGAGGCGTACGCCTTCTGATCCTCTTGGCGCGGCGGCCCCGCGCGGCAGCGCGTCGGCCCGTCACCCGTCCAGGGGCGACGGGCCTACGCGCTCGTAGTGGAGCAGGGTGACGCCGTTGGTGAAGCGGTGGGTGTCCTTCAGGGCGAGTCGGCCGGGCGGAAGAACAGGGTGCCGCGGCCGAGCACGACGGGGTGGACGTAGAGGCGGAACTCGTCGACGAGGTCCTGGGCGAGGAAGGACTCGGCCAGGTTCGCGCCGCTGAGGGAGAGGTCCCCGCCGGGGCCGGCGGTGAGGGCGGCCACCGTCTCGGGGGTGACCTCGCGGACGACGGTGGTGTCCCAGTCGGCGCGGTCCAGGGTGCGGGAGAAGACGGTCTTCGGCATCGCGCGCCAGATGCCCGCGAACTCGACCATCGGGGCGTCGGCGTCCGGATTTTGGTCGGCGGTCGGCCAGAAGGAGGCCATCAGCTCGTGCGTCACCCGGCCGGAGACGAAACCACCCATACGGGCGAGTTCCCGGTTGAAGTGGGTGTGCACCTCGTCGTCGACCAGGTGCCAGCCGAGGTCGTGGTCCGGGCCCTCGAAGTAGCCGTCGACCGAGAGGGACACGAAGAGGACGATCCTGCGGCGCATGGCACCCACCGGGAGGACGGTCCGCCGCCCTCCCCGCGGAACGGGAGGGCGGCGGACGGCGATCAGATCAGGGTGCTCCAGTAGTACCAGAACCGGTTGAGGATCAGCAGCGCGATCACCGCGTACCCCAGGGCCGGGACGACCCAGTGGTAGCGGGCCGCCTCCCGCACGGCCACCCGCAGCCGCGGGCCCACCGGGATCACGCCCGAGCGCAGGTTGTGCAGCGTGGTGTACCAGAACAGCGGGATCACCGCGGCCCACACCACCATGCAGTACGGGCACAGCGCGCCGATCCGGTACAGCGCCTGGTACATCAGCCAGGTCACGAAGCCGATCCCGAACACCGTCCCGGCCTGCAGGCCGAGCCAGAACCAGCGCCGGTGGGCGGCCCCGGCGAGCAGTCCCGCGCCGATCGCCGTCAGCGCGCCGAAGGCGACCAGCCCGATCAGCGGGTTGGGGAAGCCGAAGGCCTCCGCCTGGTCGCTGCGCATGATCGAACCGCAGCTGATGATCGGGTTGATGTTGCAGTTCGGGACGTAGGACGGGTCCTCCAGCAGCCGGATCTTGTCCAGGGTGAGGACCGCCGAGGCGAACAGGCCGACCGCGCCGCCGATCAGCAGCAGCCAGGCGAACGGGCGGCTCGCGCCGAAACCGGGCCGCACCGCGGGGGAGCCGGCCGTCATCCGGTCACCTGCTTGACCATCGCGGTGAACTGCTCGGGCGAGACGGCCTTGCCGTTGCTCAGGACGTCCAGCTTCTTCCCGTCCAGCTTGACGGTCGGCGTGCCGGTGACGTCGCTCTTGTTGAACTCCTCGTTGACCTTGGCGGCCCACGGGGCGTAGGTGCCGTCCTGGACGGCCTTCACGAAGCCGTCGGTCTTCAGGCCGGGTACCTGGCCGGCCAGGTCCAGGAGGTGGTTGACGTCGCCGAAGGCGTCGCTGCGCTCGTCCGGCTGGTTGGCGTACAGCACGTCGTGGAAGGCCTTGAACTTGTCCACGCCCTCGTTCAGCGCGGCGCCGGCGGCGGCCAGCGCGGTGCGCGAGCCCTTGCCGCCGAGGTTGTCGTCCAGGAACGTCGCCAGGTGGTACTCGACCTTGTACGTGCCGTCGTCGGCGAGCTGCTGGATCGCCTTGCCGGTGGTGGTCTCCAGCTGCTCGCAGTACGGGCAGCGGAAGTCCTCGTAGACCTCCAGGGTGTGCGGGGCGTCGGCCTTGCCGTAGGTGACCACGGTGCCGTTGCCACCGCCCGCGTTGGCCGGGACGACCAGCGGGCCGCTCGCGGCGTTCGAACCGGAGCCGGAGGCGCCGCCGACGGCGAAGGCCACGCCCGCCGCGAGGGCGAGCACGGCGGCGGAGACGCCGCCGACCACCACCCGGCGGCGGACGCGCTCGGAGCGCTCGGCCTGGGCGCGGGCGGCGCGCATGCGGTCGGTGGCGGAGGACTTCCGGGCGGTCCTGCGGGTGTTGCTCATGGGTGTCGTCCTGTGCTCTCGGGCGTACGGGAGGGCGCGCGCGGCCCGGTCGGGGCCCGCGCGAGGGGAGAGAGACAGCCGGCCGAGCGGTACCGGGCGGGAGGCCCGCGGCTCAGACGGCCAGGGCGAACACCGGCGGACCACGCCGGACGGCCGGACGGACGACGACGTCCTCGGCGGGGACCAGCACGCGGCTGGCCCGGGGGAACGGCACCCGCGCCGGCGGACGGGCCGGCAGCGGGGCGGCCAGCAGCCGCAGCCAGCGGGCGGCGGCCGGCAGGTGGCGCTGCAGGAACTCGCCGAGCATCCGGACGGCGCCGGCCAGGCAGCACAGCGCGGCGTCCGCGCGGCGCAGCCAGTAGGCACCGGACAGTGCGATCACCGTGTGCAGCAGCAGCAGGAGCAGCAGCACGCCGGTCCGCGCCGGGACGCCGTGGCCGAGCAGGAAGCCGCCGAGCGAGCCGCCGCCGCAAAGCAGCGGCTGCAGGCCGTGCCCGGCACCGGGCGGCAGCGAGGGACAGCTGCTCTGGGCCAGGTCGAACAGCGCGCCGGCGCCCAGCTCCAGCGGGAGGAACACCGCCGCGACCGCCGGGAAGCCGCGCTCGCGGCCCACCAGAGCGAAGGCCACCGCGAACACGGCGGCCCCGGCCAGCAGCATCGGAGCGACCGGCAGCGCGCGGCCGGTGACCAGCACCTGGCCCAGCCCGGCGAGCAGCACGACCAGCGCGGCGAAGACCGCCGCGCGGAGCGTCCTGGTGACCGGGCCGATGTCCATGGGACCCGAGTCTGCCACAGGTTGAAACTGGAACGTTCTGTCGGGCGGTGTGCTGTGAAGAGCCTCACCACCCGTACTGAGCTGGGCTTATCCGGCGCTTACGGGTTTGTCGTCGGCGGCGTTCACCCGGGCCTCGACCAGTTCCCGGAAGTGCTCCAGGTCCTCGCGCACCGCCCGCTCGATCGCCCCGGCCTGGGCGAAACCGCGCGGCCCGCCGAACTCCCGGTGCACCGCCTCCGGGTCGTACTCCACCCGGATCTGCACCCGGGTGTGCCGGGCGTCCAGCGGCCGCAGGGCGAAGGCGCCGCGCAGCCGGAGCGAGTCCAGGGTCCGCCACGCCATCACCCTGCCCCGGCCGCGGTCGGTGATCTCGGCGTCGACCGCGCGCTCGGCGCCGGCGACCTCCACCCCGAGGTGGGCGAGGTTCCGGCCGTGCGGGTGGGCGCTGCGGACGCCGTCGACGAACCGGGGGTACTCGTGCACCCGGTGCAGTTGCTCCCAGGCGGCGAGGACGGGGGCGGCGATGTCGATCTGTTCCTCGAGGGTGCTCATGGGGTGGGGACCTCCCTTGGGTCCAGCGTGCGCCTTGGGGGGGTGGGGGGCAATGGGGGGTCTTCGGGGGTGGGTGGGCTTTCGGGAGGGTGGGGGGCCGGGGGGGGGGGGGGTGCTGCCGGTGGGGGTTGTGGGGGCGCGCGG
>NZ_JBIVSD010000003.1:0-432878 GCF_044756065.1 Kitasatospora sp. NPDC092039
AGCCGCCACAGCACCCCGTTGACCACCTGCCGGTGATCCCGCCAAGGACGCCCGGCACCATCCCGCTGCGGCAGCAACGGCTCAATCCGAGCCCACGCAGCATCCGTTATCTCTCCTCGACCCACCACAAGATCAATTATGAGACACGGCCTAGCCCCGGGCGGGTGCGCCGAGGGTGGTACTGCCGTTCCCAGGCTCCCCCGTCCCGGGAAGGGCCGTCCCGGGAACGCGGTTCCCGGGAGACGCGCAGCCCTGGGTAGCCGCCCGCGGCCCGCGCAGAGTGGTCGACGTCAGCCCGACCGCACCGTCTGGAGCCCCCGATGAGCTACCCGTCCCTCGCCGCCCGCACCGCCGTCGTCACCGGAGCCGCCAGCGGCATGGGTGCCGCCACCGCCCGGCTGCTCGCCGCCTCCGGCGCCCGGGTCGCCCTGCTCGCCCGACGCACCGAGCGGCTGGACGCCCTCGCCGCCGAGATCGCCGCCACGGGCGGCCAGGCCCTCGCCGTCACCGCCGACATCACCGACCAGGCCTCGGTGGACGCCGCCGCGAAGGCCGTCCACGGGGCTTACGGCCAGGTCGACCTGGTGGTCAACAACGCCGGGGTGATGCTGCCCAACCCGCTCTCCGACGGCCGGATCGACGAGTGGACCCGCATGGTGGACACCAACCTCACCGGCGCGCTGCGGATCGTCCGCGCCTTCGGCTCCGACCTCACCGCGGCCGCCGCCGAGGGCCGCACCGCCGACCTGGTCAACGTCTCCTCGATCGCCTCGCACGTGGTCTTCCCCGACTACGCGGTGTACGGGGCCACCAAGGCCGCGCTCACCCAGCTGTCCGCCGCCCTGCGCAGCGAGTTCGGCCCGCGCGACGTCCGGGTCAGCGCGATCGAGCCCGGCCTGACCGACACCGAACTCGGCGGACACATCGACAACCCGGTGCTGCGCGAACAGCTCGGCGGCATGTTCGACGCCATCCCGGCACTCGGGGCCGAGGACGTCGCCGACCTCATCGCGTACACCGTCAGCCGCCCCCGGCACGTCAACCTGCGCCACCAGGTCGTCCTGCCCACCCGGCAGGCGTAGGGGCGGTCGCCGCGTCGTACCGGCACGGCCGGATCCCCGCTCCGCGCCCACGGGCGGCATGGGAGCATGCCACCCGTGGCGATCGTGACGGGGAGAACGAACGGCGACACCGACGGGGGCGACCCCGGCGGTGCGCCCGCGCGGCGGGAACGCGGCGCGGGGACGCGGGACAGTGGCGGCGGAAACGGCAGTGAAGGCGGCAGAGGCGGCGACACCGGCGGCGGCATCGGCGGCATCGGCGGCATCGGCGGCACGGTACTGGCCGACCGCGGCGGGGCATCGGACGACCGCGGCGGGGCGCGGGCCGACCGTGACGCGGTGGCGGCCACCGCCCGGATACCCGGGCAGGCCGGCCCCGGCCGGTTCCGGGCCCGCCCGCTGCCCGCCACCGACCGGGTCCGGCAGCCCGTCGCCCTGATCCGGCTGCTCGGCGGACTGTTCGCCATCGCCCTCACCCTGCTGCTCGCCGACTACGCCCGGGCCACCGTCGGCGGCATCGCCGCCGACGTCGCCGAGGCCGCCGCGCTGGTACCCCGCCCGCTGGGCGGCCTGGCCGGCGGGCTCACCACCGCCGCCGTCCTGCTGCTCCCGGTCGGCCTCGCCGCCCGCCGGCTGCTGGGCCCCGACCGGCGGCGCGCCCTCCAGCAGGTCTCCGACGGGCTGCTCGCCGCCGTCCTCGCGTACGGCGCAACCCTCGGACTGGACCTGTGGGCCGACGGCCTGGCCCCGCTCTCGCTGCTCACCGCGCTCACCCAGCCGCTGCCCGGCGGCGGGCTCGGGCACACCGAACCCGTCTACGGGTACCTCGCGCCGGTCCTCGCCTTCATGACCGCCTCCGGCAGCCGGGAACGCCGCCTGTCCTGGACCGTCCTCGCCCTCTCCGGCCTCGCCGGACTGACCGGCGGGTACGCCACCCCCACCGCACTCCTGCTCGGGCTGCTGATCGGCTGGACCGGCGCCCACGGCACCCTGTACGCCGTCGGCACCCCCGACCCCTGCCCCCGGCCCGGCGAGGTCCTGCGCGCCCTGCGCGACAGCGGCCTGCGCCCGGCCGAGACCCAGCCGGCCGGCCCCGACCGCTACCGGGTCCGACAGGCCGACGGCCGCCCCGACCTCGACGTCCAGCTCCTCGACCGGCAGGCCGTCACCGCCGCCGCCGTCCAGCGCGCCTGGCGCCGACTGCGGCTGCGCACCGCCCCCGACCCGCGCGTCCTGCGCTCCCCCCGCACCGGGCTGGAGCACGAGGCCCTGGTCACCTACGCGGCCCTCGCGGCCGGCGTCCGCACCCGCCGCATCGCCGCCACCGCCGGCATCGGCCAGGACACCGCCCTCATCGCGTACGAGCGGCTCGCCGGACGCACCCTGGACGAACTCGCCGACGAGGAGATCACCGACGAGTTGCTCACCGACGCCTGGCGGCAGTTCGCCCTGCTCCAGCGCCGCGAGATCGCCCACCGCGCCCTCGTCCCCTCCTCCCTGCTGATCGACGACTCGGGCGCGGTGCACCTGGTCGACTTCGCCGACGGCGACATCGCCGCCACCGAGCTCGTCCTCTGCTGCGACCTCGCCCAGCTCCTCACCACCCTCGCCCTGCGCGCCGGGGCCGCCCGCTCCGTCCGCACGGCCACCGCAGTCCTCGGCCCCGACCCCATCGACGCCGCCCTCCCGCTGCTCCAGCCCATCGCCCTCACCCACACCACCCGCCGCGCCCTCAAGCAGCACGCGAAGCGCACCGCTCCCCGGGCCGCCGGGCCGGCCGGGAACGGCGGCGGGGGCTCCGTCGGGGCCGGGGGCGGGTCCGGAGGCGGGGCCGGGGCCGGAGGCGTGGCCGGGGCCGGAGGCGTGGCCGGGGCCGGAGGCGTGGCCGGGGCCGGAGGCGGGGCCGGGGCCGGAGGCGGGGCCGGTGCTCGCCCCGTGGCGGACTCCCGGCCCACCGTCGACCCGGGCGCGCCGGGCGGTGGCGACAGGCCCGCCACCGGCCCGGACCCCGGGCACGACGACCCCGCCCCCGGCGGGCTGCTCGACGAGATCCGCGCGGAGGTCCTGCGCGCCCGCCCGCAGGCGGTGGGCCGGCCGGTGCGGCTGGAGCGGCTGCGGCCGCGGACCCTGCTGGTCGTCGTGGGCGGGGTGGTGGCCGGGTGGCTGCTGATCCCGCAGCTGTTCGCGGCGGAGGACAACCCGGTCTCCGCCCTGGCGGACGCCGATCCGTGGTGGCTGCTGCTGGCGCTGGCCGCGGCGGCGGCGAGCCACGTCGCGGCGGCGATGGGCTTCGTCGGCTTCGTGCCGGAGCGGCTGAACTTCCGCAACGCGGTGCTGGCCCAGGTGGCCGGGTCGTTCGTGAAGCTGGTCTCGCCCGGCGGCGTCGGCGGCGTCGCGCTGAACACCCGCCTGTTGCAGCGGGCCGGCATCCCCACCGCGCAGGCGCTGTCCAGCGTCGGCGTGGGGACGCTGATCGGCCTGGTGCTGCACCTGCTGCAGCTGGGGGCCTTCGTCTACCTGCTGGGCTTCGAGCCCGGCGGCTCCGAGCTGGACGCGCTGCCCGCGGTGGTCGGCGGGCTGGCGGGGGCTGCGGCGCTGCTGGCGGTGGTGTCGGCGATCCCGGTGGCCCGGCGGTGGCTGGCCACACGGCTGCGGCCGCTGACGGCCGAGGTGCTGCCGCGGCTGCTGGACCTGCTGCGCAGCCCGACCCGGCTGGCGGTGGGGGTGACCGGGCAGCTGCTGGTGTCGATCTGCCTGATCGCCTGCCTGTACTGCTGTGCCCGGGCGATCGGCCGGGAGCCGTCGTTCGCCTCGGTCGCGGTGGTGTTCCTGGTGGGCAACGCGGTGGGCAGCGCGGCGCCGACCCCGGGCGGGGCCGGCGCGGTGGACGGGATGCTGATTACGCTGCTCCAGCAGACCGCCTCGATGGAGCGGGGCGGCGCGCTTGCCGCGGTGGCGCTGTACCGTCTGCTGACGCTGATCCTGCCGGTGCTGCCCGGCTGGGCGGCCTTCGTCTGGCTGCAACGCCGCCGGGCCCTGTAGCCGGGGCGGCCCCCGACCCCCCGCGCTCGGACCCCGGGGGGGGCGGACCCCGGGGACCGGGGGCCGGGGGCCGGGTGGCCGGGGCCCGGGGCGTGGGGCCCGGGGCGTGGGGCCCGGGGCGTGGGGCCCGGGGCGTGGACCTGGCCCGACGCCCACCGGCTACTCCCGGTACTCCTCCTCGTCGTGGCGGACCGCCCGGGTCTGCTCCACGACGTCCGCGACGTCGGTCGCGGGGTCCGCACCGACGGCCCGGCGTTCGGCCACCACGTCGTACGTGTCGCCCTCGGCCGCCTTCTCGTCGGGCTCGACGGTCTCGGCGGTCTCCTCGATCAGGTATTCCTCGTGCTGTTCCTGCGGCATGGCATCCGTCCTCACTGTTCGGAGGCCTTCACGGGCCCGGCTGGCGTACTGGCAGTATCCGCCGCCCGGCGCCGGGACGCGAAGTGCCGACGGCGCTCCGGCGTGTTGCCGGAACTCCTGCGGATCCCTTGGCCGGGTGCCTCGGATACCCGCTCGATTGCCCCGTGAAACAGCACACTCAATGACCCACGGACGGGGTGCATTCCGCGCCTAGGGTCATAGCCATGACGACGAACGAGAACACCCGGACCACCGAGGTCACGCTGACCGCCGAGGTCGCTCGGACCGCCGCTGCCGGCGCGGCTCCCGCCCGCCTCGACTACGCCCGCACCGCCCCCAAGGTGTTCCGCGCGATGATCGCCCTGGACGCCGCCGCCCGGGACGGCCTGGACCCCGCCCTGGTCGAGCTCGTCCAGATGCGCACCTCGCAGCTGAACGGCTGCGCGTACTGCCTGGACATGCACGCCAAGGACGCCCGCAAGGCCGGCGAGACCGACGAGCGGATCTACCTGCTGCCGGTCTGGCCGGAGGCCCCGGCCGGGGTGTACACCGAGCGCGAGCGGGCCGCCCTGGCGCTGGCCGAGGAGATCACCCGGATCGGCGGCGGCGTCTCGGACGCGGTGTACGCCCGGGCCGCCGCGCACTTCGCGGAGGCCGAGCTGGCGCAGCTGATCTCGGTCTGCTTCACCATCAACGCCTGGAACCGGATCAACGTGGCCACCCGCAAGACCCCCGGCACCGCCTGATCCCGCCCTGTCCGGGTCGCCGCCGGGCAGCGCCGGCTCCGCCGGCGCCCGGATCGGCGCCCGGACCGCCGTCCAGGCCACCGGGGTACGATCGGTGCCGTACGAAGGGCTGACCCACACCCACCCGGTGGCCCCGAGGCCCATACGAACGACGGGGAAATCATGTCCGGCTCGCACTACTTCACCGGTGCACCCGAGGTCGCCAGCGACCGTCGGCCGATCACGGTCTCCCTGCCGGACCTCACCCTGGAACTGACCACGGACACCGGGGTGTTCTCCCGCAGCCGGCTCGACCCGTGCACCCGGATCCTGCTGGAGCACGCCCCGCAGCCGCGGGTGCGCGGCCCGATCCTGGACATCGGCTGCGGCTACGGTCCGATCGCGCTGACCTGGGCGAGCCGTCGCAAGCGCCTCCCGGTCTGGGCGGTGGACGTCAACGAGCGCGCCCTGGAGCTGGTCCGGCTGAACGCCGAGGCGCTGGGGCTCGGCAACGTCCAGGCCGCCCTGCCCGACGACGTCCCCGAGGACGTCCGCTTCGCCACCATCTACTCCAACCCTCCGATCCGGATCGGCAAGGCCGCGCTGCGCCGCCTGCTCACGCACTGGCTCGACCGGCTGACCCCGGACGGCTCGGCGTTCCTGGTGGTGCAGAAGCACCTGGGTTCGGACTCGCTCCAGAAGTGGCTGAACGAGCAGGGCTACCCGACCACCCGGGTCACGTCGGTCAACGGGGTGCGGATTCTGGAAGCGCGGCCCCGCCCCGAGGTGGGCGAGGGCTCCGAGAGTGGACGAGGTACGACGACGTGAAGCAGCTGCGCGGGACCGAACTGAAGCGTCTGCACCGCTCGTGGCGGCGCAGCAACGAGTTCCGGCTCGCGATGATCCTGGAGAACCTCCAGTCGCCGTTCAACGTCGGCTCGGTGGTCCGCACCGGCGCGGCGATGGGCGCGGAGAAGCTGTACCTGACCGGGGACACCCCGTCGGTGCGCTCCTCCGGCGCGCAGAAGGCCGCGATGGGCACCGACAAGTACCTGAAGGTGGAGCACTTCCCCACCGTCGCCGAGGCGGTCGCGGCGGCCAAGGCGGACGGCTTCAAGGTCGTCGGCCTGGAGCTGGCGGACGAGGCGGTGCCGATGTTCGCCGCCGAACTGACCCCGGCGGTGGCCTTCGTGCTCGGCCACGAGGACCGCGGGATCACGCCCGAGGCGCTGGCCCTGTGCGACCAGGTGGTGTTCGTGCCGCAGCTGGGCCGAGTCGGCTCGCTGAACGTCTCGGCGGCCGCGACGGTGGCCTGCTACGAGGCGCGCCGGCAGGGCTACGCGATCAGCGGCACGCCGGACGGCGACCTCGCGGGCGACCTTGCGGCGGGCGACCTCGGCGACGACGAGTAGCACCTCCTCTGTCTCCACGGGAGCCCGGGTCGTCCGCCGATGACCCGGGCTCCCGGCTTCGGGCTCCCGGCTTCGACCAGCCCGTGACGCCGCCCCGTGGCTCGGCTCGCGTGGCTCGGCCCGCGCGGCTCGGCCCGCGACCGCGCCCTCGGCTCGTTCCTGCCCCTCGACTCCGCCCTCGGCCTCCTCCCCCGCTCAGTCCTTGACGTTCCGTCGGGCGGCGCCGACCAGGAACACCACCGCGAGCATCGCCGCGGACAGCGCCCCGACCAGCAGCGGCCCTGGACCGGCCGGGCTGCCGCCCACGCGCACCGCCCCCATGAAGTCGACGGCGGCGACGTTGTTGACGAGCACCCACCAGAGCGGCAGGTAGACCGCCTGGAAGAGCCGGTGGCTCCGGCTCACCACGCCGAGCGCCATGGCCAGCGAGGGAACGAACAGCGCGCCACCGACCCAACTGGCCGTCCCCGCGCCGTCCCCCGCCACCAGCATGCGTATCAGCGGGGCGACGCCCGTCACCGCCGTGAGCACCAGCCCCGACGCCCACTCGGCGAGCAGCCGCCGCCGGGCCGACGGGTAGGCGCCGAGCAGCACCTCCAGGCCGTTCTCGACCTGCTGGCTGCCGAGCCTGGACCAGATCAGGACCGGCCACAGCCAGACCAGGGGCAGCAGCAGGCCGGTGACGGCGTTCATCGGCAGCACGAACCCGGCCACCGTCAGCCCGGCCGCGGTCGGCCACCACCAGCGGGAGACGCCCTGAACCAGGATCCGGACCTCGCCCGCCAACAGCCGGCCGAACGCCCCGGCCCGCCGCGGTACGGTCCGCGGCAGTGCGGCCCGCGGCAGTGCGCCCGGCGCGGTCGCCCAGCGCGCCCCGGCGGGCTCGGTCCCGTCCGACCGGTGCGGCGCTTCGGCCGCCGCCTCGGCCCCGGAGCCACGCGCGGGGTCGAACCTGCCGAACCACAGGGCCGGCAGCAACGCCACCGCGAACGCCGCCAGGAACAGCGCCAGCCGGGCGAGGACGAACCCGGAGGACACCTCGAGACCGTCCCACCGGAAGGTGCCCAACGGACTGTCGACCTTCGTCAGGCCGAGGCTGAACTGCCCAAGGTCGGCCGTCCCGTGCTGGGCCTCCAGCGCCGTGCCCATCGACCGCGCGACCTGGTGCACGCCGAGGCCGTCCAGCGGCGCGGAGGCCGACTGCCCGCCGATCGCGAACACCATGGCCAGCACGAACCACACGACGTTCCCGAGACCGCCCCGCAGCGGCGGCACCGTCTCGAACAGGAGCGCCGCCGCCGCGACGAGCGCCATCACGGGCAGCGCGAGCAGCAGGAACGGCTCCACCAGGGCGAGCGGATTGACCGCGCGGTCCTCACCGCGGGCGAGCTGCATCAGCAGCGCCGTGACGGCCAGCGCGCCGACCATCGAGGCGAGCACCAGCAGGTTGCTCAGGAACTTGCCCACCAGGTAGCGCGAGGTGGACAACGGGGTGGCGGCGAGGACCTGCCCGACCCCGGTCGTCACGTCCCGCGCGATGCCGCTGCGCACCACGTAGAAACCGCCGAAGGTGAGCCAGAGCGCACCGGCCAGCGCGGTGACCGCGCCGACGTAGGCGCTGTTGTAGACGCCCCGGTTTCCGCCCACGTCCATGATCGTCCAGTGGCCGCCCGCGTCCGGCACGGCCAGGTAGCCGAGCCCGACCGCGGCGAGCAGCGTCACCGCGTACACCGGCCGGCGCACCCGGTCCCGGAAGTCGCCGATCACCAGCCCCCCGATCACCGGCTCACCGCCCGCTGCCCGACCTGGCCCCGCTCCCCCGCTCCCCGGATGACGCCGAGGTAGGCGTCCTCCAGATCGGGCGCCACCGGGACGGCGTCCGCCCACGGCCGCCCGGCGGCGATCACCCGCAGCCGTACGCCGTTCCCCGTCCGCACCATCCGACTGACCACGTGGCGGGCCTGCACGGCCGGCACCTCGCCCGGATCGACCACGGCCTCCCACACCTGCCCTTCGATCTCCCCGAGCAGTTCGTCCGGCGCGCCCCGGCGCAGCAGCCGCCCCTGGGCGACCACCGCGATGTCGGAGGCGACCGACTCCACGTCGGAGACGATGTGGGTCGACAGCAGCACGACCCGCTCGGCCGCGAGCTCGCTGAGCAGGTTGCGGAAGCGCACCCGCTCCTCCGGGTCCAGCCCGGCGGTCGGCTCGTCGACCACGATCACCCTGGGGTCGGCCAGCAGCGCCTGCGCGATGCCGACCCGCCGGAGCATGCCGCCCGAGTACGCGCCCAGCGGGCGCTTGACCGCCTCGGTCAGGTCGGCCAACTCGATCAGCTCGTCGATCCGGGCCTTCGCGGACCGGCCACCGATCCCCTTGGCCGCCGCCAGGTAGGACAGGAACTCCCGCGAGGTCAGGTTCGGGTAGACCCCGAAGTCCTGCGGCAGGTACCCGAGTTCCCGACGCAACCGGTCCGGCTCCGCCACCACGTCGACACCCTCGTACCGGACCTGCCCGCCCGTGGGCCGGGTGACCGTCGCCACGATCCGCATCAACGACGACTTCCCCGCCCCGTTCGGCCCCAGCAGCCCCACCATCCCCGGCCCGAGCCGCATCGTGACGCCGTCGACGGCCCGCTTGCCGCCCTTGTAAACCTTGGTGACACCCACCAGTTCGAGCATGCTCCCCGTCTCCCCGCCCCGACTCATCGCCCTCACCCCTTGAGCTCCGTCTCGCGCCCGTCCCTCAACACGGCTACGCCTTCAGGCGCCTCGACCCGGAACCTGGCATCACAATCGGCGAGCCCGGAGCACCCCGCCCTGAGCTCGAGCACCCCGTCCGTGAGCGTCCACGACTCCTTGACGCTCCCGACCTTCCCGCCGGTGTCGAACCACCTGGTGACCTTCACGTCCGCCCGATCGGCCACGACCAGATCCGTCGGATGCCCGTGCGCCTTGACGTTCAGGCTCTTCCCCGCGAACCCGAACGTCCTGTCCTCCGGCTTCGCATCCGCCGCATCAGCACACCCGCCCACCGACACGAACACAGCCACCACGAGCCCGACCAGGCCATGCACGGACCTCGGACACCGAACCACCGCACCCTCCGGAAGGCTGCAACCGGGCCCGCCCCTCGGGCCCACCGGTAGCCTCACCGATCCCCGGCCCCCTGCCATCTGCCGTTCGGCAGATATCCCGTTGGACCAAGGACAGAGTTTCGACCCGCCCAACCCCGGCCCAGCCGGCCCGCCCCACCTCGACCGGCAACCCCGCCAATGCAAAAAGGTCCAGGTCATCGACAGATGACCTGGACCTCGAAAAGAGCCGCCTGCGGGATTCGAACCCGCGACCTACGCATTACGAGTGCGTTGCTCTGGCCAACTGAGCTAAGGCGGCACCGCTGCCGTGTGTGGTGGCAACGCGGGCCAGTCTACACAG
Organism: Kitasatospora sp. NPDC092039; assembly: GCF_044756065.1. Lineage (NCBI taxonomy): Bacteria > Bacillati > Actinomycetota > Actinomycetes > Kitasatosporales > Streptomycetaceae > Kitasatospora > Kitasatospora sp. NPDC092039. The sequence goes on from NZ_JBIVSD010000003.1 coordinate 10,038, forward strand.
GTTGGCGGGTGATCCGTAACGGGGTGGTGGGGGCGGTGGTCAGGCGGAGGAGACGGCGAGTTTGGCGGCGAAGCCGGCGAAGAGGACGGCGACGCCGCTGGTGAGGGTGGCGGAGAGGCGCTTGCGGCGGCGGAAGGCGGTGGCGAGGGTGGTGCCCGCGAAGATCAGGAGGGAGAGGTAGAGGAAGCTGAAGGTCTGGAGGATGCCGCCGAGGAGGGCGAAGGAGAGGGCGGGCTGACCGTAGGAGGGGTCGACGAATTGTGTGAAAAACGAGAGGAGGAAGAGGATCGCCTTCGGGTTGAGCAGGCTGATCACCAGGGCGCGGCGGAAGGGGTTCTCGGTGGATTCGGCGGCCGCTTCGGCGGTGGGGTCGGCCGCGGCTCGGCGTTCGCGCCAGAGCTGGCGGGCGGCGCGGAGCATGCCGTAACCGATCCAGAGCAGGTAGGCGGCGCCGCCGAACTTGACCACCGCGAAGACCGCCGGGTTGGCCTTGAGCAGGGAGGCCGCGCCCAGCGAGGTGAGGCTGATCAGGGTGAGGTCGCCGATGAAGACGCCGGCCGCCGCCCGGTAGCCGGTGCGGATGCCCTTGCGGGCCGCGACGGACAGGACGTACAGGGAGTTGGGGCCGGGCAGCAAGATGATGACGAGGGCGCCGAGGACGTACGTCGCCAGGTCGTTGACTCCGAGCACGATGAGCTCCGGTGCAGGGAAGGGTGGCAGGGGGCGCTCATCGTAACGTCGGACCGGTGATCGGTTGAAGTGAAAACCACCTGTCGGACACCCGGCTCCCGGCCCGCCCTACCGCTCGCAGCGCTTGCCCTGCTCCGGGGCCTCCCCGGTCAGCAGGAAGCGGTTCACCGCGCCGTCCACGCACGTGTTGTGGCGGCCGTACGCGGTGTGGCCGTCGCCGTCGAAGGTGAGCAGACGGCCGGACTCCAGCTGACCGGCCAGCGACCGGGCCCAGGCGTACGGGGTGGCCGGGTCGCGGGTGGTGCCGATGACGACGATCGGGGCGGCCCCGGCGGCCCGGATGGTGTGCGCCGCGCCGGTGGCCCGGACCGGCCAGTAGGTGCAGGTCAGGGCCATCCAGGCCATGTCGCGCCCGAAGTGCGGCGAGACCCGCTCGAACTCCGGCACCGCTCGCTGGACGTCCTCCGGCCCGCTGAACGGAGCGGGCAGGTCGAGGCAGTTCACCGCGGTGTTGGCGAACATCAGGTTGGGGTAGGAGCCGTCCGCCTCCCGCCCGTAGTAGTCGTCGGAGAGCTTCAGCAGCCCGGTGCCGTCGCCGGCCTCCGCGTCGGCGAGCGCGGTGCGCAGCTTGGGCCAGAGGAAGTCCGCGTACATGGCCTGGATGACGCCCGTGGTCGCCTGGGACTCGGTGAGCCGGCGGCCGCCATCGGTGGTGGGCAGCGGGGCGGTGCGGACGCCCGCGAACAGGGCGGTGAGCTGCTCGCCGACCTGCTGCTCGGTGCGCCCGAGCGGGCAGTCCTCACGCGTGGCGCAGTCCTGGGCGAAGGCGGTCCAGGCGGTCTCGAAGCCGCCCGCCTGGGTGCGGTTGCCGGTCACGGAGTCGAGCGCCGGGTCCATCGCGCCGTCCAGCACCAGTCGCCCGACCCGGCCGGGGAACAGCCCGGCGTAGGTGGCGCCGAGGAAGGTGCCGTAGGACTTGCCGACGTAGTTCAGCTTCTCGTCGCCGAGCAGGGCCCGCAGCACGTCCATGTCGCGGGCGCCCTCGACGGTGCTGAGGTGGCCGAGCGCCGCCCCGGCCTGCTTCCGGCAGCCCTCGGCGAACTCCTTGTCGGCCGCGATCAGCGCGTCGATCCCGCGCTGGTCGCCGGGGGTCAGGTCGACCGTGGTGTAGGCGTCCATCCGGTCGCCGGTCAGGCAGTTGACGGGGTTGCTGCGGCCCACCCCGCGCGGGTCCAGGCCGACCAGGTCGTACCCGGCCCGCACCCCGCGGTCGTACGTCCGGGCGGCGGCCTCCAGGTACTCGACCGCCGAGCCGCCGGGCCCACCCGGGTTGAGCAGCAGGGAGCCGAGCCGCGTGCCCGGGGAGGCGGGAGGGGAGACAGAGGCGGGAGGGGATCCGGCGTCGGCAGGGGAGACGGGGGAGGCGGGGACGGACGGCTCCGCCGTCGCGCGGGCGGCCGCCAGGGTGAGGTCGCCGTCCGCCGGGTGGTCGTAGTCCAGCGGAACCCGGAACGTCGTGCACTCGAACCCGCCGTCGCACGGCTGCCAGGCCAGGCGTTGCGCGTAGTACGGCGCGAGCGCGGCCGGGACGGCGGCGGGCAGCGGCTCCAGCGGGGTGGCTGCCGCCGGGGCCGAGGGCGCGACGGGAGCGGCCGAGGAGGACGCCTTCGCCGCTCCGGACGGATCGGCGCTGCAGCCGCCCGCCAGCAGCCCCGCGGCGACCAGCGCCGCGGCCAGCGCGCGCGCCCGTGCCCGGGGCCGCGCCTGTGCCCGGGTCCGCGCCTGTGCCCGAGGCCGTGCCTGTGTCTGTGCCCGCCTGACGGCCCTCATCCGTCACCTCTCCGCAATCGACCAGCACGTGAACAACCAGGGGGAACCACCGGGAACGACCGGAGGAACAACTCCCGGGAGCACCCGGAGGAAACGCCGCTGCCCGGCACCCGCCCCGGGGCACCGGGCAGCGTAGCGCCGCCGGAGCGGCGCTCAGGACGCCTTGGCCAGCGCCTCGGCCAGGTACTGCGCCGCCTGCCGGACCAGCCGCAGCCGCTCCCGGTCGGGGGAGTAGTCCTGCACGTTGTCCGAGATCCGCACGTCGGCCTTGGCCGCCGCTCCGGGCCCGGCCTTCAGCGCGGCCTGGAGCTTGCGGGCCGCGTCCAGCCCGACGGAGTCCGACCTGGCAGCCGCCAGCAGCAGCTTGGCCGCGCTGCCGGCCGGGGCCTCGGCGCCGGTCTGGGTGAGCGCGGTGGCGTCGTACCGGCCGGAGACCGCCGCGGCCGCGCCGTACAGGTCCGGCCGGGACAGCCCGGCGGCGGCCGCACAAGGCGCACCGCCGTCGACGCCGAGGGTGCCCCAGGACGCCGGGCCGGGCGGCAGGGCGCGGAAGGAGGCCGCGATGGTGGCGCGCAGCGTCGCGTCGTCGGCGACGGCGGCCGGGGCGGCGGCGACCAGCTCGCAGGGGTGCGCGGTGCCGTTCGGCGCCTCGGGGGCAACCAGGATGAAGGGACGGGTCTTGCCGGTCTGGAGGGCCGAACCGATGCCGTCGAAGATGTCGGGGACCTCGGAGTCGGCGGTCTTCTGGGGCGTGGCGGCCTGCATCACGACGACCGGGAAGCGGGCGTTCGGCTCCTTGGCGTACTGCGGCGGGAGCCAGACCCGGATGTTGCGGGGGCGGCCGTCGGGGCCGAGCACGGCGGACTGGAGCAGCTCACCACCGCCGGGGTGGCCGACGCTGTCGAAGCGGCTGGCCACGACCGGAGCGCTGGTGGGAGCGGAGACAGCGGCGGGAGCAGCGGCTGCGGCTGCGGCGGCGGCCGACTCGGCGCCCGCGGGCGGCGCCGCCTGCTGCTGGCGGGCCGCCTCCCCCGAATCGGTCCCGGCGCCCGCGGCCGAGTCCACGACCGGCTCCGCCCGGTCCGGCTCCTGGGCGTCCCGGCCGAGGCCGCCGAAGGCGCCGAACGCGGTGAGCACCGTCAGCGCGGTGACGCACATCCCGCAGACCATCGCGCCGCCCGCCCGCAGCAGCATCGGCCAACGGTCGCCGGCCAGCTCGTAGGTCTCGGCGGCGCGCAGGTCGCGCCAGCGCTGGCGGGCCCCCCGGGCCAGCCAGACCCCGCCGAGGGCGGCGGCCAGCAGGGGGATGACGAGGAGCGAACGAACCACGGGACGCACCACCTCTGGAGGGGGCCGCGCCGAACCGGAACCGGCGCGTGCGGGAGGCGACCGCCCCGGTAGCGGGCGCAGTCGGCCCCCAGCGTGCACACCGGGCGGGCGGTCACACGACGGTGTGCCCGGCGAGTGTCGCCCGTTCACTCGAAGGGGGGACGTCCCTCGCTCCGGGAGGCCTACGGGCCTCGCCCACTGAAGCGCACCGCCCGGTGGAGCCCCGGTGGCACCGCGCGGCACAGTGGGTCGGCCCTCGGGACGAACCACGAACGAACGAACGACACGCGAGCGGCGGGAACGGCCCTCGGACGGACGCCCCGGCCCGACGCCCGGACCGCCCGGCACTCAGCCCGCGCGCAGCGCCACCGTCATGGCCTCGACCGCCAGCAGCGGGTCCACGTTGCGGTCCAGCGCCTGGCGGCACTCCAGCACCGCCTCGATCCGGCGCAGCGTGCTCTCCGCCGGACCGGCCTGGGCCACCCGGTTCAGCGCCTGCCGCTGGTCCTCGTTGGCGAGCGCGCCGGTGGAGCCGAGCTGGATGGCGAGCACGTCCCGGTAGAAGCCCAGCAGGTCGAGCAGGGCGACGCCGAGGGTCTCCCGGCGGGTGCGGGTGGCGCGGCTCTTCTGCCGCTTCTCCAGCTCCTTGACCGCGCCTGCCATGCCGCGCGGCGCCTTGCTGCCCTCGGCGGCGCCGTAGGCGGCCTTGAGGTCGTCGGTCTCCTTGGCGTCCTGGGCCTCGGCGAGCGCCTCGGCGTCGGCCTTGGCGGTGTCGACCAGGCGCTGGGCGGCGGTCAGGCAGCCGCCGATGTCGCCGATCTCCAGCGGGATGCGCAGCACCTCCGTCCGGCGTGTCCGGGCCTGCTCGTCGACGGCGAGGCGGCGCGAGCGCTCGATGTCGCCCTGCCCGGCGAGCGCGGCCAGTCGGGCCGTCTCCGGGTCCACCCCGTCGCGGCGGACCAGGGTGTCGGCGACCGCCTCGGCCGCCGGGGTGCGCAGCACCAGCAGGCGGCAGCGCGAGCGGATGGTCGGCAGCACGTCCTGGACGGAGGGGGCGCAGAGCAGCCAGACGGTGCGCGGGGAGGGCTCCTCCACGCCCTTGAGCAGCGCGTTCGCGGCGGCCTCGGTGAGCCGGTGGGCGGCGTCCACCAGGATCACCGACCAGCGGCCGCCGGTCGGGTAGCTGGAGGCGCGCATCACCAGGTCGCGCATGTCGCCGACGCCGATGGAGAGGCCGTCGGTCCGGACGTACTTCACGTCGGCATGGCTGCCGGCCAGCACGGTGTGGCAGCCGTCGCAGAACCCGCAGCCGGGCGTGCCGCCGAGCGCGAGATCGGCGCTGGTGCACTGGAGGGCGGCGGCGAAAGCGCGGGCGGCGGTGACCTGCCCCGCGCCGGGCGGGCCGGTGAACAGCCAGGCGTGCGTCATCAGGGAGGCGTTCGCGCCCTCGACCGGGACGGCCCCGCGACCGGCCTCGACCGTCGCCCCGGCCGCCCGGGCGGCGGCGGTCAGCTGCTCGACCACCCGCTCCTGGCCCACCAGGTCGTCCCAGACGGCCACTGCTGCTCCCAAGCTCCGTACGGCAGCGCTCCCGGCGCCTCTTCCCCGCCGTCGAGCATACGTCGCCGCTCCGACACCCACTGCTCCGTCCGGGTCACGGCGAACGGGGCGGCCCGGCCCCCAGGCCCCGGCCGCGAGGTCCCAGGCCCAGCCCCAAGCCCAGGCCCGAGGCTCCCGCCCTGGGGCGACGGACCTCCGCCGACCGGCCTTCCCCGACGGACGGACCACCCGACGAGACGCGGCGGCGCCGCCGGGGACCTGCCCCGACGGCGCCGCCCACGCGTGTCCGGTCAGCCCCGGCGGCCCCAGCGACGGCCCTTGCCCTTGCCGTCGCCCTTGTCCTGGGCGTCCCCGCGTCCCTCGGGGCGCTCCGCGCCGGCCTGCGGGCCGCCGTACGGACCCTGCTGGCCCTGGCCGCCGCGCTCCCAGTGCGTCCACTCGTCGTGCGAGCCGAGCAGGGTGTCGGTGAGGCTCGGCAGGTCGTCCAGCGGCGTCTCCTCGGCCCACTCCGGCCGCGGCCGCTCGGCGCCCGACTGCGTCCTGGGCTCCGGCTCAGCAGCCGGCTCCGCGCCGACCACCGGCAGCTCGCGGGTGCTGTCCACCGGCTCCGCCCGCCGCGGCCCCTGGGCCGGCCGGCCCTCGGTACGGCTCTGGGCACGGCCCTCGGTACGACCGTCGGCACGACCCGGCTCGATCCGGGGCAGCACCTCGGTCCGGTCGGTCTCCGCCGGAATCGTCGGCAGCACGGCCGTCTCGTCCACCGCCGAGGCCGGCACCACCGGCAGCTTGGCGGTCTCGTCGACCGATCCGGCAGCCCCGCCGGCGGCCCGGCGCGCCTCAGCGGCCTTGCGCGCCTCGACGGCCTCCGCCGCCCGGACGGCCGCCTGCCGGTCCCGCGGCGACAGCTCGCGCGTCGCCTCGTCCCCGAGCCCACCCGAAGAAGCCTCGCCAGCCGCCTGCGCCGACGGCCCCGACGGCCGCGACGGCGCCTGCGAGGCATCCCGCGGAGCGTCCGCCGGAGAAGCGTCCCGGACCGCCCGCAGCTCCGTGGTCACGGCGTCCCCGGCCGTCGCCCCGGCAGCCGGGCCCGAACCCGTACCCGGAGCAGCGCCCGGCCGCCCCTCGGCCCGGTCCTCCGCCGACTCCGCCGCCGCAGCCGCGGCCGCGAGCGCGGCGGCCTGCGCCAGCCGCGCCTCCTCGGCCCGCTGGAGCGCCTCCTCCGCCCGGCGGCGCTGCTCCTCGCGGGCGAGCTCGCGCTGCCGCTGGAGCTCGGCCTGGGCAGCCGCCTCGTCGGCGATCCGCTTGCGCTCGGCGGCCTCCGCGGCCAGCCGGGCCTCCTCGGCGGCGCGGCGCTCGGCCTCCTGCTCGGCGCGGCGCTTCGCCTCCTCCTCCGCCCGGCGGCGGGCTTCCTCCTCGGCCTTGCGCCGGGCCTCGGCGGCGGCCCGCTCGGCCTCCTCCTTGGCCAGCCGCTCCTTCTCCTCCTGCTCGGCCCGCAGCTGCGCCAGCACCTCCTGCCGCTTGCGCTCGGCGGCCTCCTCCTCGGCCTTCCTGCGGGCCTCCTCGGCGGCGCGGCGCTCGGCCTCCTCCCGGGCCAGCCGCTCCTGCTCGGCGCGGGCGGCCTTCTCCTGCTCGGAGAGCGGCAGCTCGCGGTCGAGCCGGTGCCGGATGGCGGTGGTGACGAAACCGGGGGCCTGGCTGCCGTCCACGACCAGGTAGCGCGCCGGGTCGGCGGCGGCGAGGGCGAGGAAGCCGGCCCGGACCCGCTGGTGGAACTCGGTGGGCTCGGACTCCAGTCGGTCCAGCGCCTCGGTGAAGCGCTCGCGGGCCCTGGTCGGGTCGACGTCCAGGACGACGGTCAGGTCGGGCAGCAGCCCGCCGGTGGCCCAGCGGGAGATCCGGGCGACCTCGGTCGCGGCCAGGTCGCGCCCGGCGCCCTGGTAGGCGATGGAGGAGTCCATGTACCGGTCGGTGATCACCACCGCGCCGCGGGCGAGCGCCGGGCGGATGACGTTCTCGACGTGCTCGGCGCGGTCGGCGGCGTAGATCAGCGCCTCGGCGCGGTGCGACAGGCCGGTGTTGCCGACGTCCAGGACGAGGCCGCGCAGCCGCTGGCCGACCGGGCTGCCGCCGGGCTCGCGGGTGAGCACGACCTCGTGCCCCTTGCCGCGGATCCACTCGGCGAGCGCCTGGGCCTGGGTGGACTTGCCGGCGCCGTCGCCGCCCTCCAGGGCGATGAAGAAGCCGGTGCCCGCGCCCCGGTGCGGCACCGGGCCGCCCGGGCCGCGCACCGAGTCCACCAGGTCCCGGACGAAAGGCGCGGTGCCGCGCCGGTCGTCGGTGCGCAGCAGCACGACCGCGGCGAGCACCAGCGTGAGCAGCCCGGAGGTCGCGACGGCCAGGGCCGCGCCGCCGTGGATGAAGGTGAAGGAGCCGGGCTCGACGGTGCCGTACTCGACGTCCCCGAATCCGGCGGCGATCAGCGGGACGGCGACCAGCGCGGCGGCGACCACGGCCCGGAGCACCGCGAACAGGTGCTCGGTGACCTTCGGCAGCCGGGCCTCCTCAACCTCCTGGGCGAGCAGCGTGCGCCCGGCCGAGACCACGATCCCGGCGGCCAGGCCGGCCAGCACGGTGAGCAGCAGGACCAGCACGAAGTCCAGCACCAGCCCGGCCAGGATCAGCGCGACGCCCTGGGTGAGCAGCGCCAGCGCGAGCAGCCGGCGGCGGGACAGCGAGGGCAGCGTGGCCCGGGTGAGCCGGGCGCCCAGGGCGGGCGTCCCGGTGGCGGCGAGCACCAGCAGGCCGTAGCCGATCGGCCCGGCGCGGTGCTCGGCGGCGGTGAGCAGCGCGAGCGCGGCGACGCCCGCCATCGCGGCGTACCCGGCCGCGACGGCGAAGGTGAAGTACGGGGCGCTGCCGGTGCGGCCCTTGCCCAGCGCGGGGCCGGGGGCGGCGTCGGTCGGGGCGCGCAGGCCCTGGAACGGGGAGACCGGGGCGACGGACACCGGGCCGCCGGGCAGCTGCTGGAGGTAGCCGCGGACCGCCGAGGCGGCGAACAGCCCGGCCGCGCCGAGCGCCGCGAAGGTGAGCTGGTGGGCCCGGAGCCAGTCGGAGCCGAGGGCCGCGGCGATGTTGTTGAGCAGGGTGAAGGCCACCAGGCCGACGGCACCGAGCGGCACGGTGACCCAGCCGGTGAAGCGGTCGATGCCCCGGGCGCTCTCCAGGTTGGCCGCGGCCGGACGCTGCTCGGCGGCCGGGGCGTACGGGTCGGCCGGCGGCAGCAGGCCGGGGACGGCGGCGGCCTTGGCGATCCCCCGGACCCGCTCGGCGGCACCGGTCAGGAACACGGTGGCGAGCAGGACGTAGGCGGCGGCCCCGGAGGGCTTGGCGGCGGAGCCCATCCAGACGCTCCACCAGGGCGCGAGGCCGATCAGCAGGGCGCGCAGCACGTCGGCGCCGAACAGCGTCCAGCGCCGGTCCAGCTTGCCGGCCACCAGCCGGTGCACCGGTCCGAGCAGCGCCACGCCGACCAGGCCGGTGGCCAGCACGCGGACGGCGAGGACCGCGGCGAGGGCGAAGGCGAGGCTGCGCGGCGGGCTGCCGAACCGGCCGCCCTCGGCGGCGGCGATCACGGTGAGCGCGAGCAGCACCAGCAGGCCGAGCCGGTCGGCGGTGCCGCCGATCAGCTGGGTGGTCCACAGGCGCCGGTAGGCACGTGTCCGCAGCAGCGCCCGGGCCCGGTCCATCGGAGTCCCGGCGGGCGCGACCTCGGGCAGGTCGGACGCCCAGGCTCTGGCGGCCGGGGCGGCGCTGGGGGTGGGCTGCTCCTCGCTCGTCATACGGTCAGCGTAGCGGGCGGGGCTTGGCCGGATTGTGGCGAACGGGCTTCCGGATCCCGCTCATCACGGGGTTGTGACGTTCCCCGCACAGATCCCCGCGCGCATCCCGGCACGCATCCCCGCACAGATCCCGGCACGCTTCCCCGCGCGCATCCCCCGCGGGCATCCTCGGCGCGATCCCCGTCCCACCCCGGACAGCGCTCGGGCCCGCACCCCGGGATCGGGATGCGGGCCCGCTGCCACCGCCGGGGATCAGCTCTCGTCGGTGGCCGTGGTCTTGCTCGCGGCCGTCTTCTTGGCCGCCGTCTTCTTCGCCGCCGCCGTCTTGGTGGTGGTGGTCTTCTTGGCGGCGGTCTTCTTCGCGGCCGCGGTCTTGGTCGCGGCGGTCTTGGCCGTGGTCGTCTTCTTGGCCGCGGCCTTCTTTGCCGGGGCCTTCTTCGCGGCCTTCTTCACCGGCCCGCGAGCCCGCTTCTCGGCGAGCAGCTCGTACCCGCGCTCCGGCGTGATGGTCTCGACGTCGTCATCCTTGCGGAGCGTGGCGTTGGTCTCGCCGTCGGTCACGTACGGGCCGAAGCGGCCGTCCTTGACCACCACCGGGCGCTCGCTGACCGGGTCGTTGCCCAGCTCCTTGAGCGGCGGCGCGGCGGCGGCCCGGCCGCGCTGCTTGGGCTGGGCGTAGATCGCCAGCGCCTCGTCGAGGGTGATCGTGAAGAGCTGGTCCTCACTGGTGAGCGACCGGGAGTCGGTACCGCGCTTGAGGTACGGGCCGTAGCGGCCGTTCTGCGCGGTGATCTCCGCGCCCTCGGGGTCGGTGCCGACCACCCGCGGCAGCGAGAGCAGCCGCAGCGCGTCCTCCAGCGTGACGGTGTCCAGCGACATCGTCTTGAACAGCGAGGCGGTGCGCGGCTTGACCGCGTTCTTGCCGGTCTTCGGCGTGCCCTCGGGCAGGATCTCGGTCACGTAGGGGCCGTAGCGGCCGTCCTTGGCGACCAGCATGTTGCCGCTGACCGGGTCCGGGCCGAGCTCGAAGTCGCCGCTGGGCTTGGCCAGCAGCTCCTCGGCCAGCTCGACGGTGAGCTCGTCCGGCGGCAGCTCGTCCGGGATGTCGGCGCGCTGGCCGGGCTCGCCCTCGACCGCCGAGGCGCGCTCGACGTACGGGCCGTAGCGGCCGACCCGCAGGGTGATGTCGTCGCTGACCCTGAACGAGCTGATCTCCCGGGCGTCGATCGCGCCGAGGTCGGTGACCAGTTCCTTCAGGCCGCCCAGGTGGTCGCCGTCGCCGTTGCCGGCCTCGGCGGCACCGCCCGCGGCGTGGCCCTCGCCCTCGCCGAAGTAGAAGCGCTTCAGCCACGGCACGGACTGCGCCTCACCGGCGGCGATCCGGTCGAGGTCGTCCTCCATCTTGGCGGTGAAGTCGTAGTCGACCAGTCGGCCGAAGTGCTTCTCCAGCAGGTTGACCACGGCGAAGGAGAGGAACGACGGGACGAGCGCCGTCCCCTTCTTGAAGACGTACCGGCGCTGGATGATCGTGTCGATGATCGACGCGTAGGTGGAGGGGCGGCCGATCTCCCGGTCCTCCAGCTCCTTGACCAGCGAGGCCTCGGTGTAGCGGGCCGGCGGCTTGGTGGCGTGGCCCTCCGGGGTGATCCGCTCGGCGGCCAGCGGGTCGCCCTGGGCGACCTGCGGCAGCCGTCGCTCGCGGTCGTCGAGCTCGGCGTTCGGGTCGTCGGCGCCCTCGACGTAGGCCTTGAGGAAGCCGTGGAAGGTGATGATCTTGCCGGAGGCGGAGAACTCGACGTCCCGGCCGTCGGCGGAGGTGCCGCCGACCCGGACGGTGACGGACTGGCCGACCGCGTCCTTCATCTGGGAGGCGACGGTGCGCATCCAGATCAGCTCGTACAGCCGGAAGTCGTCACCGGTCAGACCGGTCTCGGCGGGGGTGCGGAAGCGGTCGCCGGACGGGCGGACGGCCTCGTGCGCCTCCTGCGCGTTCTTGACCTTGCTGGCGTAGGTGCGCGGCGCGTCCGGCAGGTAGTCGGCGCCGTACAGCTGGGTGACCTGGGCCCGGGCGGCGGAGACCGCGGTGTCCGACAGCGTGGTGGAGTCGGTACGCATATAGGTGATGAAGCCGTTCTCGTACAGCTTCTGAGCCACCTGCATGGTCCGCTTGGCGCCGAAGCCCAGCTTGCGGCTGGCCTCCTGCTGGAGCGTGGTGGTGCGGAACGGCGCGTACGGCGAGCGGCGGTACGGCTTGGACTCGACGCTGCGGACCGCGAACGCCGTCTGCTCCAGGGCGGCGGCCAGCTGGCGGGCCGCCTGCTCGTCCAGGTGCAGGGTGTTCGCGCTGGCGGCCTTCAGCCGGCCGTCCTGGCCGAAGTCGCGGCCGCTGGCGATCCGCTTGCCGTCGACGGACGCCAGCCGGGCGCCGAAGGTCTCCGGGTTCGCGGCGTCGGCCGGGGTGCGGCCGGTGCCGAAGGTGCCGACCAGGTCCCAGTACGACGCGGCGCGGAAGGCCATGCGCTCGCGCTCGCGCTCGACCACCAGCCGGGTCGCGACGGACTGCACGCGGCCCGCCGACAGCTTCGGCATGACCTTCTTCCACAGCACCGGCGAGACCTCGAAGCCGTACAGCCGGTCGAGGATGCGGCGGGTCTCCTGGGCGTCGACCAGGCGCTGGTTGAGCTCGCGCGGGTTGGCCACGGCCTCCTGGATCGCCGACTTGGTGATCTCGTGGAACACCATGCGGTGCACCGGCACCTTGGGCTTGAGCACCTGCTGGAGGTGCCACGCGATGGCCTCGCCCTCGCGGTCCTCATCGGTGGCGAGGAAGAGCTCGTCGGACTCCGCGAGCAGCGACTTCAACTTGCTGACCTGGGACTTCTTGTCCGCGTTGACCACGTAGATCGGCGCGAAGTCGTGATCGACGTCCACGCCGAGACGGCGCACCTCGCCGGTGTACTTGTCCGGCACCTCGGCCGCGGTGCTGGGGAGGTCGCGGATGTGCCCGACGCTCGCCTCGACGATGTAGCCGGGGCCCAGGTAGCCCTTGATCGTCTTCGCCTTGGCCGGCGACTCGACAATGACGAGTCGCTGTCCGTGCGCGGTCTCGCTGCTCGGGGACACCTTCGCTCTTCTCTCCCGGTCCTTATGTGGCTGGTCGGCGCCGGCAGCACGGGCTGCGCTCCGCCCGACCCCTCCACCGTCCCGGGGCTGCCGCGGCACGACACCCCCACCAGCGGAGTGTGACCGTACCCCGGCCACCCTTGTCAAACGGACTGATCCCGCTTTTTCACTTGCCGGGCTCACCGACGCCACTCGAACGGTAACCCGATGACGGAGGTTCGCGCCCCGCGGAGGGGGGCCTTCGGCAGGTTCCGGAGGATGGAATGACGGATTTCAAGATCTGTCAACGAAAAATCGACGGGCGGGCGCGGGGTGGCGCGAATTCGCCCGGGGGCGCGTTCGGCGGCGGGACGCTCGGTGCCCGCGCGGCGCTCGCTCGTCGGGTGGCCGGCGGGCGGTAGTCGGCGGGCGTCGGGTTCAGGCGCCGGCCACGGCCAGCAGGCCCGCGCCCGCCGCCAGGCAGCCCACGCCCAGGACGCTCCACAGCAGGTCGACGACAGCCGCCCGGCCGACCTCCCCGGCCGCCAGCACCACCCGGCTCGGATGCCGCGGGTCGTAACAGATCCGCACCGGGACACCCGGCGCGAAACGGTCCGGTCGGCGCAGCGGGGTGTGCCCGCGCGGGCGGGCGATCACGAGCCCCGCTATCCCGCACGCGCCGGGGCCGCCGACCGAGGGCGGCACCGAGAAGGAGAGCAGCGGCGCGCTGTCCAGTTGGCCGTGCACGTCGTCCTCGGCCACCACGGTGGCCACCGTCGGCACCCCCCGGTGGCGCACCCGCAGGCGCAGACTCACTTCCGCGGCGCACCAGAGCAGCAGCACGCCACCGAAGAGGGCGAGCACCGAGCCGCCCACCATCGCCGTCGTCGTGTCCACCCCTGGCCCCCGGCTCCCCAGCTCTGTCCACAGCCTGTGGACAGAGCTTCGCAGCGGAGGGCCAACGGGAGACAGCCGTCCGGCGGCGGCCGGACGAACCAGGGGGTACGGGCGGGTGAACCGGGCCCGGATCCCGACGGGGTCCGGGCGTCCGGTCAGACCAGACCGGTCACGACTGACCGGTTTCGACAGGCCGGCTTCGACGAACCGGCTTCGTCAGACGGGTCTCAGCGGACCGGCTTCGACAAACCGGTCCCAGCGGACCGGTCTCAGCGGACCGGGTCGATGAAGCCCTGCTCGGTCAGCAGGCGCAGCGACTCCGGCACCCGGTCCCGCAGGACCACCCGGTCCTCGCCGAGCAGCTGCGCGATGGCGTCCACGATCTCGCCCGCCGACAGCGTCCCGTCGCAGACACCGACGAAGCCGGCACCCACCGTGTCCACCTTGGTGGCCCGTCGCATGCCGCGGTTGTGACGCAGGATCACGTGCTCGGGGTCCTCCGCGCCCGGCGCGCCGACCTGCTCCTGGACCACCTCGTCGGCCAGCACGTAGCGGGCCGCGAGCAGGCCCGCATCGTCGTGCGAGCGGAGGAAGTCCTGCCGGTCGAACCAGGTCTCGATGTGCGGGCCGAGCGGCTGCTCCACCGGATGCGGCCACTCCTCCACCCGGACGGTCGGACGCTCGGCGCCGCTCGCCCGCAGGGTGATCCAGCCCATGCCGATGCCCTCGACCCGGCCCGCCTCGAAGGCGTCCAGCCACTCGCCGTACCGGGCCTGGTAGTCCCCGCCGGGGCCCCGGTGGTCGCCGCCGTCGCGCAGCCACAACTCGGCGTACTGGGCCACGTCCTGGACCTCGCGCTGGACGACCCAGGCGTCCAGGCCGGTGCCCGCGACCCAGCCGGCCAGCCGCTCGTGCCAGTCCTCGCCCTTGACGTGCTGCCAGTTGGCGAGCAGCTGGCAGTAGCCGCCGGGCTCCAGGTGGTCGGCGGCCGAACGGACCAGGCTGCGGCACAGGTCGTCGCCGGCCATGCCGCCGTCGCGGTACGTGAACCGGCCACCCGGCGAGATGACGAACGGCGGGTTGGAGACGATCAGGTCGAACTTCCGCTCCCCGACCGGCTCGAAGAGGCTCCCGGCGGCCACCTCGGTGTTGTCGAAACCGGACAGCGCCAGGGTCAGCTCGGTGAAGCGCAGCGCGCGCGGGTTGAGGTCGGTGGCGGTGACGGTACCGGCGTGCCGGGCGGCGTGCAGCGCCTGCACGCCGGAGCCCGAACCGAGGTCCAGCGCGGCCCGGACGGGGCGGCGCACGGTGATGTTGGCCAGCGTGGTGGAGGCGCCGCCGACGCCCAGCACCAGGTCCTTGCGGGCCACCCCGTGCGCGGTCTCGCCGGAGCCGATGCCGCCCGCGCCGCCCACCGCGCAGCCCAGGTCGGAGACCACCCAGGCGTCCGAACTGGGCATCCCGGCGACCTCGTTGGCGTACGGCCGGACATCGACGGTGGCGCGCACCAGATCGCCGTCGGGGCGCAGCCAGCCGTCCGCCAGACAGTCCTCCACCGGCAGCGCGGCGGCGGCCGCCCGGTACGGGACCGGCTGCTGCAGCAGGAACAGCCGCACCAGCGTCTCCAGCGGACTGCCACCGCGGGTCGCCCGCAGCGCCGGGACCGCCTCGCTGCGGGCCAACGCCGAATAGCCGATGGGCCCGAGCAGGTCCAGGCATCCGTCGGCGGTGAACGAGGCGGCGAGCAGCGCCTCGCGGAACTTGGCGAGGCGGGTGGGGTCGAGAACGGGGCTACTGATCACCCCGCCATTGTCCCCCGCCGCCCAACCCGCGGCCGCCGCTGCGCCCCGCGCCCATCGGACGGAAGCCCGCGCCGCACCGCGCGCCCCCGGAAGCAGCCGTGCGCCGCCCTGGAGGGCGTGCCGAGTCGTTCGGCAGGCCGCCGAGGGCGCCGCACCGGCCACCGCAGGCACCCGCTCCTGGGGACAGCTGATCCGCGGACGCAGGCCCGCACGGTCGGTTGTCGGGCGGCGCGCGCCGCCCGCCGCTGACGGCTACCGGGGCCGCTGTCAGGGGCGGGCCCGTCGGATCGTCCGGGCCGCCGGGCTCAGCTCGCGCTGGGGGCGGGGGTCTCCGGGGCGGTGGGCGGGGCGGCCGGAGCGGTGGTCGAGCCGGCCGCGGCCGGGCTCGCGCCGTCGGTCGCACCGGGCGCCGGGGTGGCCGCCGGGGTGGCCGCCGGGGCACCCGGGGTGTCGGTGGCACCGGGGGCCGGGGCCGTTCCCGCGCCGCCGGGGGCCGGGGTGCCGCTGGCACCGGCACCCGCGCCACCGGTCGCACCGCTGGTCGGGGCCGTGGTCGGGGACGGCTTGCAGCCCTCCTGCTTGGCCATCGCCGCGCCGAGTTCGCCGCGCTGGAGCTTGCTCTGCGCCTGGGTGGAGAGCGAGGCCAGCTGCTGCACCTGGTCGGCCACGCTGCGCAGCCCGTCGGCGAACTTGGCCTGGTCGTTGTTGGGCAGCGCGTCCAGCTTCTTCTGGACCTCCACGTAGCCGTCGGCCGCCTTCTTCAGCTCGTCGACGGTGTCCTTCTGGAGGGCCGCGCCGTCCTTCACCTTGGGCGCCCCGGCCGAGTCGATGGCGGCGGCTATGTCCTGGTTGGTCTTGGCCAGCCGACCGATGTCCGTCGAGAGCCGCTTCTGGAGGTCGGCCGGGGCCTCGCCGGTCTTCACCTGGCCGGTGTCGGCGAGCGCGGTCTGCGCCTGGGTGATCGGGCCCTTGGCCGCGCCGCAGACGGTCGACGCCCAGGAGTCCAGCTGCTTGCTGTTCTGCTTGCCGTCATCGCCGCAGCCGACGGCACCGAACGCGAGCAGCACGCCGAGGGCGGGTACGGCCAGCAGTCGCTTGTTCACCGGGAGAAGCCTTTCGGTTGCGGTCGTCATCGGTCGTCGAACCTACACGGCCGATGTCCGTCCCCCGGCTGCCCGGTCCCCGCTGCCCGTTCACCCACGGGCCACCCGTCTCGACACCCCGGCCGGACCGTTCCCGGCCCCGGGCGTCCCCAGGCATCCCCGCCCGTCGCCCGTCGCCCGTGGCCCGTCGCCCGTCGCCCGGAAGGCAACCGCGTGCCGGCTCCAGGAACCGGCCGGGCCCGGTCCTCGCACGGCATGCCGACGGGCCGACTGGCTGATCGGCCGGTCGGGCCGGCCTGGCCGGTCGGCTGCCGTGGCGAAGCCGGCGCCCTCCCCGGGCGTCGGCCGAAGCACCGCGCGGCAGGGCAGCCCGAAGCGTCTGCGGTGACGGGGGCAGCCGCCAGTGCGGGAGGGTTCGCCCGGGCACATGGCCAGGTGCCGGCCTCCGGCTTGGGGCGCAGGGGCGGGCGCGCGGGAAACGAGGACGGGCGGAAACGCGGAGGCGGAGCCTCAGACCGCGACGGAGGGGACCGAAACCGGCCAACTCATCCGGATCAGGCCACCGTCCGCGCCGTTGGTGACCTCCAGGTCCTCGACCAGGCCGGTGATCACGGCGAGGCCCAGGGTGTCCTCGTCCGGCTCGCCGCCCTCGGCGGCGCCGGAGGCCGGGACGGCGGCGGGGCCGGCCTCGTCCTCGACCTCGATGAGGAAACGCTTCTCCTGGTCGGTCAGCGCCACCCGGACGGTGCCGCCGAGGCCTCCGCGCTGGTGCAGTCCGACCGCGCGGGAGCACGCCTCGCCGACCGCGAGCCGTACCTCGTCGAGCACCGACTCGTCGACCCCGGCCCGTCTGGCGACGGCCGCGGCGACCAGTCGGGCCGTCCGCACATGCTCGGGAAGCGCGCTGAATCGAAGTTCGACGGTTGCCATCTCTCCCTCTCGGGGTGCTCCGGCCGGGGCCGGACGTCCGGCCCCTGCGGACCGGCGGAACCGGCCCAGAAGCGCCCGGGGGACGCGCCGGGCCACACGGGCCCGGGCACCCGGACGCGAGGAACGAGCGGGCCGGCCGCACGGGCCGGCCCGGTCGCGTCAGTCGGTCGCGCTGACCGCGTCGTCCACCGAAGTGTGGATCGGGAAGACCTTGGTCAGGCCGGTGATGCGGAAGATCTTCAGGATGCGCTCCTGGTTGCAGACGAGGCGCAGCGAGCCCTCGTGAGCGCGCACCCGCTTCAGACCGCCCACCAGCACACCGAGGCCGGTCGAGTCGAGGAAGTCAACGCCCTCCATGTCGACGACGAGGTGGTACTTGCCGTCGTTGACGAGCTCGACCAGCTGCTCCCGCAGCTTCGGGGCGGTGTACACATCGATCTCGCCGCCAACCTCGACGACCGTACGATCGCCGACTGAACGGGTCGACAGGGACAGGTCCACGGAACCTCCAGCACCTTGCCTTGCTACGTCATGTGCGATCCTCGGCCGGACGGCCGCCACCGCATGGTCGCGAGCCCGGGCGCGCCCAGCCAACGCGTGGCAAGCCTCAGCGCTGCGACCCACGGCCATACGGCCGTCACGGCCACATTCAACCACCTGCGACCATGCCCGCACGATGGCTTACGACGATTCTCCGTCACGCCGGTGACACACTGGGTCCCCATGCCGCCCCGACACAGCCCGCCCGAGGCACTGCTCACGACCCTGGCCACCGTCCGGGGACGGTCCGACCGGCTCACCCATACGGAGCACCTTCCCGCCCGACCTGCGCGTTATTCACCGTGGCCCGACTCGATCCGTCCGGAGATCGTGGCCGCGGCGCGCGCCGTCGGAGTGGAACAGCCGTGGGCGCACCAGGCAGAAGCGATGAACCTGGCCAAAAGCGGCCAGACTGTGGTGATCGCCACAGGCACCGCCTCGGGCAAGTCGCTGGGCTATCTGGCCCCGGTGCTCAGCGATCTGCTGGACGGCACCGAGGCCCGCAACGGCCGTGGCGCCACCGCGCTCTACCTGGCGCCGACCAAGGCGCTCGCCGCCGACCAGCGCCGCCGGGCCGCCGAACTCGCCCCGCCGAGGGTCCGCGCCGCCCTGTACGACGGCGACACCCCGCCCGAGGAGCGCGAGTGGGTCCGCCAGTACGCCTCCTACGTGCTCACCAACCCGGACATGCTGCACCGGGGCGTCCTGCCCGGCCACGCCCGCTGGTCCTCCTTCCTCAAGGCGCTGCGCTACGTGGTCGTCGACGAGTGCCACAGCTACCGCGGCGTGTTCGGCTCGCACGTCGCCCAGGTGCTGCGGCGGCTGCGCCGCGTCTGCGCCCGTTACGGTTCGTCACCCACCTTCCTGCTCGCCTCCGCCACCACCGCCGACCCGGCCGCGACCGCCCGGCGGCTGACCGGACTGCCCGCCGCGGCCGTCACCGAGGACGCCTCGCCGCGCGGGCCGATGGTCTTCGGACTCTGGGAGCCGCCGCTGACCGAGAACGTCGGCGAGCACGGCGCGCCCGTGCGCCGCACCGCGACCGCCGAGGCCGCGCACCTGCTGACCGACCTGGTCGAGCGGGAGACCCGCACCGTCGTCTTCGTCCGCTCCCGGCGCGCCGCCGAGCTCGTAGCGCTCCAGACCCAGGACCAGCTCGACCGCGCGCTCGCCGGCCGGGTCGCCGCCTACCGCGGCGGCTACCTCGCCGACGAACGCCGCGCCCTGGAACGCGACTTGCACACCGGCCGACTGCTCGGCCTCGCCTCCACCTCCGCTCTCGAACTCGGCGTCGACATCTCCGGCCTCGACGCCGTCCTGATGGCCGGCTACCCCGGCACCCGGGCCTCGCTCTGGCAGCAGGCGGGCCGGGCCGGCCGGGAGGCCCAGGGCGCGCTGGCCGTCCTGATCGCCCGGGACGACCCGCTGGACACCTACCTGGTGCACCACCCGGAGGCGCTGTTCGCGGCCCCCGTCGAGGCCACCGTGCTCGACCCCGACAACCCGCACGTGCTCGCCCCGCACCTGTGCGCGGCCGCCGCCGAACTCCCGCTCACCGATGCCGACCTGGAGCTGTTCGGGCCGTCCACCGCGCCGCTGCTGCCGGTCCTGGAGCGGCGCGGCCTGCTGCGCCGGCGCAGCGACGGCTCCTGGTACTGGACCCGTCGCGAGCGCGCCGCCGACGCGGTGGACCTGCGCGGCAGCGGCGGCAGCCCGGTGCAGATCGTCGAGGCCGACACCGGCCGACTGCTCGGCACGGTGGACGCCGCCGCCGCGCACACCACCGTCCACACCGGGGCCGTCCACCTGCACCAGGGCCGCACCTACCTGGTCCGGGAGTTCGACCTGGAGAACTCCGTGGCCCTGGTCGAACCGGCCGACCCGCCGTACACCACGGCCGCCCGCGACATCACCTCCGTATCCGTCCTCGACACCGACACCACCGTGGAGTGGGGCGAGGGGCGGCTCAGCTTCGGCTCGGTGGAGGTGGTCAACCAGGTGGTCGGCTACCTCCGGAAGCGGATCTCCACCGGGGAGATCATGGGCGAGACCAAGCTCGACCTGCCGCCCCGCACGCTGCGCACCCGCGCGGTCTGGTGGACCGTCACCGAGGACCAGCTGCTCGACGCGGACATCCCGCCCGACCAGTTGCCCGGCGCCGCCCACGCCGCCGAGCACGCCTCGATCGGCCTGCTGCCGCTGTTCGCCACCTGCGACCGGTGGGACATCGGCGGCGTCTCCGTCCCGCTGCATCCGGACACCGGGCTGCCGACCGTGTTCGTCTACGACGGCCACCCGGGCGGGGCCGGCTTCGCCGAACGCGGCTTCCAGCGGGCGGTCCAGTGGCTGTCGGCCACCCGGACGGCGATCGCCTCCTGCGAGTGCGAGCGCGGCTGCCCGTCCTGCGTCCAGTCGCCCAAGTGCGGCAACGGGAACGACCCGCTGGACAAGGCCGCCGCCGTCCGGCTCCTGGACGTCCTGCTGGCCGGGGCACCCGGAGGCGCGGGGGAGCCGGACGGGCAGGAGGAGCCCGACCGGCAGGACGGAACGGACGAGGCGGGCGGGCAGGGCAGGCAGGGCGGCCCGGAGAGGGCCTCGGAGGCGGCCTCGGAACTGGACGGTGGAGCGCCGGACGGTGGAACGCCGGACGGTTCATGAGGCCGCCGCCGCGGTGCTCGGAGCACCGCCCGGTCCGTCGCCCCGACCCCCGCCGGGCCCCTCGCCCGACCCGCTCCCCGGGACGTCCTCGGGGACGGTGACCGGGGCCCGTACCGGCCCGGCCCGGGCCCTCGCCCGCGCCGGGCCGACCGGCAGCCGGGCCGGGAGCCCGCGGACCCCCGCCTCGGCCACCACCTCGACCGCGTCCGCCGACCGGTCGACCGCACAGGACACCAGCGCGGCGCCCTGTACGGCGGCGAGTTCGGCGGCCCGCGCGCAGCCCCCGTCCGGGTCCAGCAGCAGCCGGTCCGCCGCGGCCAGGGCCGCGAGGTCGGCGGCGGACTCGGCCCGGTGCCGGGCGGCGATCACCGAGCCGACCGCGATCGTCGCGGCGAACGCCGCCGTACCCAGCATCGCCAGGGCGAGCAGCCAGACCGTCGCCGAGCCGGCGTCCGGCCCCCGCCCGCCCGCCGCGACCGCTCGGGCGGCACGGGCACGCGCCGCCCGGCCCGCCGACGCCCGCAGCCAGCTCAGGACGGCCATGGGCCACCGCCTCCCTCCGTGACCGCCACCAGGGCGTCCTCCCGCGCCGCCACGGCCGCCGCGGTGAGCCGGACGGCGAGCAGCCCACCGAGCCTGCCCGGCCCCGCGCACGGCGCCTCCACGTCGACCCGCACCGTCTCGGCCGCCAGGGCCACCCGGACCTGTGCGCCCGGCGGGGCCGCCGCGCGGGCGAGTTCGGCGGCGTCCGCCTCCCCGCGCGCGGCCGCTCTGGCGCCGACCCGGGCGGCGTCCACGCAGCGGATCTGCGCGGCCGCCGCGAGCACGCCCCAGATCAGCATCGCCACGAGCAGGACGAGCGCCGGCAGCGCCACCGCCGTCTCCGCCGTCACGAAACCCGCGTCGCCGCGCCGCCCCGGCCGCAGCGACCACGCCCGGCCGGCACGGCGCTCCCCCGCCCGGCGAGGGACTGCTCCTGACCCCTGGCCGGGCGTCCGCCGAGCGTGCCTTCCGGCCGAAGGCCGGGGGCACGGCGCCCCGAAGAGACGGGTTCGTCGACCGGCGCTAGGTCGCATGGAGCGCCCGCACCAGCATGTCGGTCAGCGCGCCCGTGATGGCCTCGCTGGTCACCACCTTGTACAGCCCGGCCGCGAGGGCGCACGCGCCCAGCGTCCCGACGGCGTACTCGGCCGTGGTCATCCCGGCGTCCGAGCGGCCCCGGAGCCGGGCCACCCTGCGCACCCGGCAGGCTGCTCGGCGGCTCCTCCGCCGCCATGCCCCGGCCGACGGGCGGAGCGGACGCCCGGCACCGGGCCCGATCGCGATCACTGCGGTCATGAAACTCTCCTGTCGCTTGTCTTCCGTCTTCCATTGATGGTCGATGTCCGTGCACCCGACCCTTGTTCACATCGCCTGGGCGAAGCGGCTGGTGAGGCCGATCACCACCGGCACCACACCGATCAGGACGAAGGCCGGGAGGAAGCAGAGCCCCAGCGGCGCGGTGGCGAGCACCGCGGCCCGCCGGACCCGGGCGTGGGCCGCGCGGGCGGCCGCCGTGCGCTGCCCCTGGGCCAGGCCGATCAGCGGGCCGGCGGCCGGGACACCACCGAGGCTGCTGCGCTCCAGGCAGCGCGCCAGCGGTGCCAGCGGCGGGTGCTGCTCGCCCAGCCGGCTCCAGCACAGCTCCGGCGGTGCGCCCAGGGCCAGTTCGGCCCCGATCGCCACCAGCCGGGGCCCCAGTGGCGCTCCCACGCTCCGACCCACCGCCGACACGGCCTCCGAAGGCAGCGCCGCGGAGCCGAGGCAGGCCGCCAGGAGCTCGGCGCCCAATGGGAGTTGCCTGGTCAGCAGCTCGTCCTCGCGGGCCGCCCGGCGGTCCGCCGCCGGGCGTGCCCGAGCCGACCACCGGTGGACGCCCACCGCCAGCAGCGCCCCGGCGACCAGTCCGGTACCGCCACCGAGCAGCACCATCGCCGCCAGCCCGGCCACGGCCGCCGTCACCGCCCGCCGTCGGCGCCCGACCCCCAAGGCCGCCAGCCGCGTTCTTCGCCCCCTCTCCTCCCGTCCTCCGCCCCGGGCGAACACCCTCCGACGCCTCGCCCGGCCGCGCACCGACGTCCACCCCGCGGCAACCGCCACCGCTGGAAGGGCGACCGCCAGCCACTCGGCGCCTCGCATCACCTCGCCCCCACTTCCGCCCCGAGCACCCGTGCGCGCACCCGCGACAGCCCGCAGTTCCGCTCGCTCGTCCGAGGAGCGGGCGCCGCACGGCCGAGGGTTCGACGCGGCTCGCCCCTCCTCGAAGGCGCCCCCAGCCCGCCGTGGGCCGCCGCCCGCACGATGCGTGCCGTCCAGAGCACGCCCAGCCCCTCCAGGACCGCCCCCGCCACGAGGCAGCCCAGCCCGGCCGGGGTGTGCAGCAGGACCTCCAGCGGACGTGCGCCGAGCGCCGTGCCGAGGAGCAGTCCGACGGCCGGCAGCGCGGCCAGGACGGCGATGGTCGCGCGTGGA
Organism: Kitasatospora sp. NPDC092039; assembly: GCF_044756065.1. Taxonomy (NCBI): domain Bacteria; kingdom Bacillati; phylum Actinomycetota; class Actinomycetes; order Kitasatosporales; family Streptomycetaceae; genus Kitasatospora; species Kitasatospora sp. NPDC092039. The sequence goes on from NZ_JBIVSD010000003.1 coordinate 32,829, forward strand.
CCCGCCAGCTCCCCGGCGATCTCCTCCGCGAGCGCCCGCTCGCCGCGCAGCGCCTCCGCGACCCGCTCCAGCGCGTGGGCCAGCCCCGCGCCGCTGTCGGCGGCCACCCGCCAGCAGGCCGCGACGGCCGCCGCCCCGCTGCCGCCCGGCAGTTCGGCCAGCAGGTGCAGGGCAGCGGGCACGTCCCCGCCGTAACGGCCGGCCGCCAGCCGCGCCACCGGCTCCTCGCCGAGCCTGCGCAGCGCCTCCGGGTCGGCGGCGAGCCGCACGGTGACCAGGTGCAGCGCCTGCTCCGGCGTCGCCCCGCCGCGCAACTCCCCCGCCAGGCCGGCGCAGAGCTCCACCACGGCCGCCGCCCGGTGCCGGGCCTCCACCGCCAGGCGTCGCCGCAGCCGCCACCTGCGCAGCGGCAGCACGGCCAGGGCGGCCACGAGCACCGGCACCGGCGAGGCCACGGCCCTTCCAGCGGCCAGTCCGAGCGGCAGGAGCAGCAGTTCGGGCGTCAGGAGCTCCGCCAGCCGGCCCCGGGCCCGCGCCACGATCTCCGCGCCCGGCCCTGGTCCCGACCCCGACCCCGACCCCGTCACCGGCACCGGCACCGGCACCGGGGGACCGCTGCCCGCCAGCACCAGCCTGGAGCGCCGCCCGCCCGGCAACTGCTCCTGCACCGAGCGCCACGCGGCGACGGCCACCAGGAACAGCACCACCGTCCAGCAGAGCGCGATCTGACTCCGCACCAAGTCGTTCACCTCCGTCGTCCTCCGTCCTTCCGACCCGCGCCGCCGAGCAGCACCAGGGCACCCGCAGCGCACCCGCCCAGCAGCAGGGCGAAGGCGAGTTCCACCACCCGCACGTCCGCGACTCCCGGCCCGGCCACCGTCACCGCGATCACGACCGCCCCGATCCGAGCGACACCCCACGCGCCGCCAGCAGTCCGACCAGCCGCTCCCAGCCCGCACCGGGACGCAGGCCGCCGGGCGCCGGGAAGGCCACCGCGGGTGTGGTCACGGCCGATCCGTCGCCGGCTCCGGCCAGCGTGTGGATCTCCGCCACCCGGCGCAGCCCCGAGCCCGGATCGCGGGCCAGGTGCACCACCACGTCGAGCGCGGCCCGCAGCTGGCTGTGCAGTGCCGGCCGGTCGAGACCGGCGAGCGAGCCCAGGGCCTCCAGCCGGACCGGCACGTCCGCCGCCGTGTTGGCGTGGACAGTGCCGAAGCCGCCCTCGTGCCCGGTGTTCAGCGCGGCCAGCAGGTCCGACACCTCGGCCCCGCGCACCTCGCCGATCACCAGCCGGTCCGGACGCATCCGCAGCGCCTGGCGGACCAAGTCCCGCAGGGTGAGCTCGCCCAGCCCCTCCTGGTTGGGCGGCCGGCTCTGCAATCGGACGACGTGCGGATGGGCCGGCTGCAGTTCGGCGGAGTCCTCGGCGACCACGATCCGCTCGTCCGGCCCGACCAGGCCGAGCAGGGCCGACAGGAGCGTGGTCTTCCCCGAGCCCGTCCCGCCGGACACGAGCAGCGAGAGCCGAGCCCGCACGATGCCCGCGAGCAGCTCGGCGCCCTCCGGTGGCAGCGACCCGCCCGCCACCAACTCGTCGAGCGTGAAGGGCCGGGGGCGGCAGACCCGCAGCGAGATGTGCGTGCAGCCGGCGGCGATCGGCGGCAGCACGGCGTGCAGCCGGGTGCCGTCCGGCAGACGGGCGTCCACCCACGGGCGGGCGTCGTCCAACCGCCGGCCGGCCGCGGTGGCCAGCCGGTGGGCCAGCCGCCGCACCGCCTCGGCGTCGGCGAACCGGACTCCGGTGGCTCGCCGCAGGCCGCCGCCACGGTCGACCCACACCTCGTCCGGGCCGTTCACCAGGACGTCCGTGACGTCGGGCGCCGCCAGCAGCCGGTCCAGCGGGCCCGCACCCACCAGCTCGGCACGCAGCGAGCGCACGGTGTCCAGGACCTCGTCGCCGCCGAGCGGCGGGCGGGTGGCCCGCAGCGCGGCCGCGACCGAGCCCGCCGTCGGGGCGGCGCCCGACTCGGCCAGCCGCAGCCGCACCGCGTCCACCAGGGCCGCCGTCCGCTGCTCGCGGGCCGTCCGGCCGTACGGGCAGGGACCGTGACCGGGCCCCGGCTCCGGCGGCCCGCCGGACGACGGCACGCTCCGCAGCGGCCGGTGCTCCCGCGCACCCCCGCCGCCCGGGCCGGGCGAGCCGCTCCGAAGGACCGTTCTCCGCAGACGGACCATCAGTACACCCCTCCGCCGACCGCCGGCACCGGCGGCAGCACCTCGTTCAGAAAGCCCGCGCAGAAGCGTGCGAGCGGGCCGTTCTCCCGGCTCCCGGGCGGGACGCCCTTCACGACGTCCTGTGCCAGGCCCGGCTCCGGTTCCAGCTCTCCCGCCAGCGGCAACCGCAGCCCGCGGACGATCTGCCGGGCCGGGAGCCCGCCGGCCCGCACCGGCCGCACCACGGCCCGGACGTCCCCGAGCCGCATCCGGGCCGCCGCCGCGACCCGGTCGGCGGCGGCCACCGCGCGCAGTTCGGCCGACACCACCAGGAGCGCCAGGTCGGACTGCTCCAGCGCCTGCCCGGCGGCCGCGTCGAGGTGGCGGGGCACGTCGACCACCACCAGCCCGCCGCGCCGCCGGGAGGCGGCCAGCACGCTGCGCATGGCCTCCGGCGGGACGGTCAGCGTGTCGCCGCGGTCCCAGGACAGGCAGGACAGCGCGGAGAGCCGTTTGAGCGCCGGCAGCGCCCTGGCCAGCTCGGCTCCGCTGACCCGCCCGCGGGAGCCGGCCAGGTCGGGCCAGCGCAGCCCGCTGACCCGCTCGCCGCCGAGCAGGATGTCGAGACCGCCGCCCAGCGGATCGCCGTCCAGGAGCATCGTCCGCCGGCCCGCCCGCGCGGCGGTGACCGCCAGCGCGCAGGCCAGGGTCGAGGCCCCGGCCCCGCCGGACCCGCCGAGCACCGCGACGGTGACCGCCGGGCAGCCGACCCCCTCGGCCGCGTCGGCCACCCGGTCGAGCAGCCAGGCCTCGGCGTCGGGCAGGAACAGCACGTGCTCGGCCCCGAGTTGGACGGCCCGGACCCACACCCCGGGATCGTCCAGGTCCAGCCCGAGCAGCAGCACCCCGCCGCGCCGCCCCAGCCCGGAGCAGCGGACGGCCTGGTCGTCCCCGACCAGGACCAGCGAGGCGCCTTCCCAGAGCTCCCGCGTCGGCGGGGCGCCCCGGACCAGCCTCGGCTCGGTGCCCGCAGCCGCGCAGATCCGCAGCAGGTGCTCGGCCAGGCCCTCGTCCTCGGTGACGACGAGCGGACCGGCGACCGCGGGGCCCTCGGCGGTGATGTGGTCGGCGATAGGCGTCGACATGGTGTCTCCCCTCCGCGCCGCCGACCACCGGAGCGGTGGCCGGCGGCGCACGTCGGACGGTTCCGGCGGACGGCCGCCCGACAGACCTCAGGGAGGAAGGAGTGAGGCCCTGCCCGGCGACCGCCGCCGGTCATCACGGTGGGGGGAGATCCCGGATTCCGTCATCCGGGTTCCGATTGCCTGTGGATAACTCATGGGCTGTGGATGAAAACGTTCACCCGGGCGGGGGGCTAATCGGCGAAGAATTGACGAAAGGGGGTCACCGAGATGAACCGGCGGCCCGGCGCATCCCGTTCACCCCTTCTCCGGACCGCTGCCCGCCGCCTTCCCGACACCGCTTCCGAACGGACCGCACGGCCGCTCGGAACCGGCCGTTCGATCCTCGACGGACATGAGCGAATGACAACGCAGAGTGACGAAAGCCGATCAGTGGGCCGAGGTGGCGACACCCCCTGTAAGCCGTCGACGCGGCGGCGGCGAATGCGCCGCGAGAGGCGTTCAAGCCCTGAAAATGGCCCCGGACGTGCGACGACCCCCGCCGGGGGGGAGAGCGGGGGTCGTCTATCCACAGCCCGGCTCGGGGGGGAGGAGCCGGACCGGGTTAGCACGGTCGCGAACGATCCGTGACTTCCATGGTGTACCCGAGCGGCCAGAAACACAAACCCGCACGCCCGCGAGTACGCCGAATGGCGGGGTGTTTTGCGGCTCCCTCTATCCTCGGTTCCCGTGGACACCACCGAGAACGCCGACGACCACGCCGACGAGTCCCCGGACGACACCACCGGGCCCGAAGAGCTCCGCCCGCCCGTTCGCCCCCGGCCCGGCGGACCGCGCACGGCGGCCTTCTTCGACCTCGACAAGACCATCATCGCCAAGTCGAGCGCGCTGGCCTTCAGCCGCCCGTTCTACCAGGGGGGCCTGATCAACCGTCGGGCCGTGCTGCGCAGCGCGTACGCCCAGTTCGTCTTCCTGGTCGGGGGCGCGGACCACGACCAGATGGAGAAGATGCGCGAGTACCTCTCGGCGCTCACCCGGGGCTGGAACGTCCAGCAGGTCCGCGAGATCGTCGCCGAGACCCTGCACAACCTGATCGACCCGATCATCTACGACGAGGCGGCCTCGCTGATCGAGCAGCACCACGCGGCCGGCCGGGACGTGGTGATCGTCAGCAGCTCCGGCTCCGAGGTGGTCGAGCCGATCGGCCGGCTGCTCGGCGCGGACCACGTGATCGCCACCCGGCTCAAGGTCGAGAACGGCTGCTACACCGGCGAGATCGAGTACTACGCCTACGCCGAGAACAAAGCCGCCGCCATCCGGGAGTTGGCCGGGACCGAGGGGTACGACCTGGCCGCGTCCTACGCCTACAGCGACTCCTCCACCGACCTGCCGCTGCTGGAGGCGGTCGGCCACCCGTCGGCGGTCAACCCCGACCGCGCCCTGCGGAAGGAGGCGCAGGCCCGGGAGTGGCCGGTGCTGGTCTTCGACAAGCCGGTGGAACTGCGGCGCCGGCTGCCCGAGTTCTCCGCTCCGAGCGGCTCGGTGCTGACCGCCGTGGCGGCCGGGACGGCCGTGGTGACCGCCGGGGTGATCTGGTACCTGGCCCGGAGGCGGCGGCCCGCGGCCTGAGGCCTCGCCGCGGGCCGCCTTTGGCCAAAACGGGCAATCGGGACAGACTTCTCGTTTCGGGTTCCCCTTTCGCCCGAAACGCGATACAAATGAAGCACGGCCCGCGAGACCCGGTCAGGACCTAAGAGGTCAAACCGACAACGCAGTTCAGGCCCACGGACCGCACGTACAGATATCCGGGCACCCACATGCAGCCGACCCGCTGTCGGGCCGCCGGACCAGGCGAACGGGCAGGATCCCCGTCTGATCGGCACTTCCGGTGCATGCATGGTCACCCGGTATCTGCACCAGCGGCGGCACCCAGCAGGATCAGGTGCCGCCGCATCTCTTTCTCCGCGCGCCCCCCAAGGGGGCGCGTGCGAGGTTCCGGTCCGGCCGCTCAGACCATCCCGCGCTGCATCGCCTCGCAGACCGCCGTGCTCTCCCGGACGCCGAGCCGCAGCGCCCGTCCGCAGTGCGCGATCCAGGCCGCCATCCCCTCGGGGGTGCCCGCCAGGTAGCCGGCCAGGGCCCGCCGGTAGGCGGCGGTGCCGAGCTCCGCCAGACCGACCTCGGCCGGGCAGATCGACTTCGGGTCGAGCCCCTCGGCGATCAGCACGATCCGCTGGGCGGCCCGCGCGATCACCCCGTTGTGGGTGCCGAACGGCCGCAGCGCGAGCAGTTCGCCGTGCACCACCGAGGCCACGACCAGGGCCGGCGTGCCCACGCCCTGCCCCTCCGCGCGCGCCACCAGCAGCCGGGACAGCTGGTCCAGCCGGGCCGCGACCTCCTCCGCGCCCGGGGCGGGCGGCAGCGCCGGGAGCGGATCGACCACGGCGTCGACCTCGACGCTCTCCACCGGCTCCAGCTCCAGCGGGAACAGCTCCTCGGCGCCCTCACCGGCCCGCCGCGGGCGGCCGGCGGCCGGATCGGCGTCGCCGACCGCGAGCAGGTGCAGCCGGGCCAGCACCTGGAGCGGCGAGTGCCGCCAGATGCTGAGCAACTGGCCGGCCTCGGCGGCGATCCGCAGGGCGGCGCCGACCGCCCGGGCTTCGGGGTCCGCGCCGAAGTCGCTGCGGCGGCGGACCTCCTCCAGCGGCCAGTCGGCCCCGGCCAGGGCCGCCGACGCGCGGGCGCCGCGCAGCGCGGACTCCGAGGTGACCTCGGCCGCCCGGCGGCGCATCACCCGGTGGCCGTAGAGCCGGTCGACGGCCTTGCGCACCTCGGCCACCGCGTCGGGCACCCCGGGGAGCTGGGCCAGCGGGGCGAGGGGATCAGTTCCAGTGCTCACCTACCCGAGAGTAATGAACGGGCCGCCCCTCCCGGAACAGCAACCCCGCATCACCCGTTAGAGGCAATCCTCACTTCCCGCCCCCGGCGAACCCGAAACCCCGGCTAGCATGGCCACTATCGGAGACGATAACGATTTCCAACTAGGGGTTCCGCCCCCACGCGGCCCCTGGGCAAGCGGCCCGTAGCGAGGGCCCTGAGCGAGAGCCGGAGTCCCCAGATGAAGATCGCCTTCGTCGGCAAGGGCGGCAGCGGGAAGACCACGCTGTCCGCCCTGTTCATCCGCCACCTGGCAGCCATGGGCCGACCGGTCATCGCCGTGGACGCCGACATCAACCAGCACCTGGGCCCCGCCCTGGGGCTGACGGACGCGCAGGCGGCCGAACTGCCCCCGCTGGGCGGACACCTGCCGGAGATCAAGGAGTACCTGCGCGGCAGCAACCCGCTGATCCGCTCCTCCGACGAGATGATCAAAACCACGCCGCCCGGCCGCGGTTCGCGACTGCTGCGGATCGTCGAGGAGAACCCGGTCTACGCCGCCTGCGCCCGCCCGATCGCACTGGACGAGGGCTCGGTCCGACTGCTGGCGACCGGCGCGTTCACCGAGGAGGACCTCGGGGTGGCCTGCTACCACTCCAAGGTCGGTGCGGTGGAACTGCTGCTCAACCACCTGCTGGACGGCCCGGGCGAGTACCTGGTGACCGACATGACCGCTGGTTCGGACTCCTTCGCCTCCGGCCTGTTCACCCGCTTCGACCTGACCTTCCTGGTCGCCGAGCCGACCCGCAAGGGCGTCTCCGTCTACCGCCAGTACCGGGACTACGCCCGAGACTTCGGCGTGCAGCTGCGCGTGGTCGGCAACAAGGTGCAGGGCCCGGACGACCTGGCCTTCCTGCGCCGCGAGGTCGGCGACGACCTGCTCACCACCTTCGGCCAGTCCGACTGGGTGCGCCGCCTGGAGCAGGGGGCCCAGCCGCCGCTGAGGGCCCTGGAGTCGGCCAACCGGGCCGTACTGGAGGAGCTGCGGATCGAGACCGACACGGCGTACGGGCGGCGGGACGCGCGCCGCTACACCGAGCAGGCGGTCCTGTTCCACCGCCGCAACGCGGAGAGTTGGGCCAACGCCAAGGTCGGCATCGACCTCGCGAGCCAGGTGGACGGGGACTTCGTCCTGGGCGAGTACGCGGGCGTCGGCGAGCGCACGGCCCCGGCGGGCGCCCACGTCTGACCAGCACCACCGCGACCGAACGGGCCGTGGCCTCCCCATTCCGGGAGGCCACGGCCCGTTCGCATGCCGCCCGCCCGGCCGGTCGGCCGCCACGGCCGCCGCCACCAGCAGATTCCCGACCGTTCGGCCACCACCCATTGGGGTGAATCAGGGGGTTTTCCGCTTCCCTCCCGGAACCACGCTGTGCAAAGCTTTCATTACCCTCGGTTTACCGAGTCTTGATGGTTCGCCCGGTGGTCCCCGGTGAGACGTCCCGCACCTCGCCCGGAGCCCTGGCGGGCCTGATGGTCGACGCCGGCCGGTGACACCCGCACTCCCCCGCCGCGCCCACGCCATCCCGCCACACCGTCGCGCCCACGACAGCCGATCCGCCCCGGAGCCCCACGCCGGACCCACCACCGGACCTGACTGCGTTCGCTCCCCCGGACAGACGGGAAGACCATGACCCTCGACATCTCCAGTGCCCCCATCGCCTCCGACACCACCGACCACGCACCACCCGGCCCGGGCCCGCGCGCCCGCTGGGCCCACGACCTCTCCGCGTCCCTCGTGGTCTTCCTGATCGCCGTGCCCTTCTCCCTCGGCATCGCGCTCGCCACCGGCGCCCCGCTCACCGCCGGGCTGGCCGCCGCCGCCGTGGGCGGCATCGTGGTCGGGCTGTGCGGCGGCACACCGCTCCAGGTCAGCGGCCCCTCGGCGGCGCTGACGGTGGTCACCGCCGGACTGATCGCCCAGTACGGCTGGCGGGCCACCTGCGCCATCACCGTCGCCGCCGGACTGCTCCAACTCCTGCTCGGCGCACGCCGGGTGGCCCGGACCGCGCTCGCCGTCTCGCCCGCGATCGTGCACGGCATGCTGGCCGGGGTCGGCATCACCATCGCCATCGCACAGCTGCACGTCGTCCTCGGCGGCTCGCCGCAGAGCTCCGCGATCGCCGACATCCTGGCCCTCCCCGGCCAGTTGGCCGGCCCGCACCCACCCGCGCTGCTGGCCGGCGCGGTGACCGTGGCCGTCCTGCTCGGCTGGCCGCGGCTCGGCCGACTCCCCGGCCGCGCGGGTGAGTTCGGCACCCGGCTGGCCAAGGTGCCCGCCCCGCTGGCCGGTGTCGCGCTGGCCACCGCCCTCGTGTTCGCCCTGGACCTGCGGCTGGCCCACATCGAGCTCCCTGCCTGGCGGCCGCAGACGCTCCTGCCCGAACTACCGCACGGACCGGTCCTCGGCCTGCTCGCCGCCGTCCTCACCGTCACCGCGGTGGCCAGCGTGGAGTCGCTGCTGTCCGCCGTCGCGATCGACCGGATGTCCCGCCGCACCGGCGACCTCGACCGCGAACTGCGCGGCCAGGGCCTCGCCAACCTGGTGAGCGGGCTGGTCGGCGGCCTGCCGGTCGCCGGTGGCGCGGTGCGCAGCACCGCCAACGTGCGGGCCGGCGGCCAGACCAGGTGGGCCTCGGTGCTGCACGGCGTCTGGGCGCTGGCCGCCGCGCTGGCACTGGCCGGCGGGCTGCGCCGGATCCCGCTGGCCGCGCTCGCCGCGCTGGTGCTGGTGGTCGGACTGCAGATGGTGAGCTTCGCGCACATCCGCAAGGTGCACCGGCACCGCGAGTTCCCCGTCTACCTGGTCACCGTGCTCGGCGTGGTCGCCGCCGGCGTGCTGTGGGGCGTCGCGATCGGCGCCGGCACCGCCATGCTGCTCGCCCTCTACCGGCTGACCCGCGCCCACGTGGACGTCGAGACCGGCCCCGACGGCACGGTCACCGTCCAGACGCACGGCCCGCTCACGTTCACCACCGTGCCCCGGCTCAGCCGGGCGCTGGCCGGCATCCCGGCCGGGGCCGGGGTCACCGTGGTCCACGACGGTTCCTTCCTGGACCACGCCGCCTACGAGACGCTGCACAGCTGGCGGGCCGGGCACCAGGACGCGGGCGGCCGGGTCTCGATGGTGACGCGGCGCCAGGACGACGAGGTGCTCGACCCGGACGGCACCGTGCGCGCGGGCAGCTCCCCGGGCCAGCACCGCTGCCGGGCCTGGACGCCCTGGGTCGGCCACCACTGCATCGAGCAGCAGGAGGACCCGCACGGCCGGCTGCTGGACGGCGTCCGGGTGTTCCAGCTGCACACCGCCCCGCTGATCCGGCCGGAACTCGCCCGGCTGGCCCGCGAGGGTCAGACTCCCTCCCAGCTCTTCCTGACCTGCGCGGACTCCCGGATGGTCACCAGCATGATCACCAACAGTGGTCCGGGCGACCTGTTCACCGTGCGCAACGTCGGCAACCTGGTGCCGGCCCCGCACGAACCCGGAGCGGCGGACGACTCGGTGGCCGCCGCGGTGCAGTACGCGGTCGAGGTGCTGGAGGTGCGCTCGATCACGGTCTGCGGACACTCCGGCTGCGGCGCGATGCAGGCCCTGCTGGACGGGGTGCACGAGCGCCCCGGGCCGCCCACCCCGCTGGCCCGCTGGTTGCGCAACGGCCGCGGCTCGCTGGACCGGCTCCGACGGGCCCCGGCGGAGTTCGCCGCCCGGCCCGCGGCGGACGTCGCGGAGCAGCTCTGCATCACCAACGTGGTCCAGCAGTTGGACCAGTTGATGGCGAACCCGGCGGTGGAACGCCGGGTCGAGGAGGGCTCCCTGCGGCTGGTCGGGATGTACTTCGACTTCGCGACGGCCCAGGCCTACGTCCTGGACCGGGCCACCGGGGCGTTCAGCCCGGTCGAGGCCCGCGCAGGGAAGCGGGCGAACGAAATCGAACACCACGCCGAGGGTCCCATCGGGACCGGCCCCGGTGTCCGGCCGAACACAGCATCGGCCGAACGGGTGAATGAGGACGATCGGGCCCCGGTCGGGGGCAGTGGGGAGGGCCCTCGACTGGCTGCCTGAGAGCCGGGTCCGTGTCCCCGCCGGGCGGGCCGGGGCACGGGCCCACCCACCCCCGCACGGTCGTCCGGTCCGCCGTGGCGAACCGTGCGGGAGGCCGACCGGCCACCGGTCAAAGGTCTACACCAATTCCCAGGAGCCTCTTGTCAACTGCCCCGTTCGCCTGGTGAGCTGTGCGCTGGGACACACGGGACAATCCCCACGCACGGGAACGCCCCCGATCATGACTCGATGAGGAGTGCGCGTTGAGCAACGAGAGCCTGGCCAACCTGCTCAAGGAGGAGCGGCGATTCGCCCCGCCGGCAGAGCTCGCCGCAGCCGCCAACGTCACCGCGGCCGCGTACGCGCAGGCCTCCGAGGACCGTCTGGGCTTCTGGGCCGAGCAGGCCCGTCGCCTCACCTGGGCCGTCGAGCCGACCGAGACCCTCGACTGGTCCAACCCTCCCTTCGCCAAGTGGTTCGCCGACGGCAAGCTCAATGTCGCGTACAACTGCGTCGACCGCCACGTGGAGAACGGCCTGGGCGACCGGGTCGCCATCCACTTCGAGGGCGAGCCCGGCGACGGCCGTTCGATCACCTACGCCCAGCTCAAGGACGAGGTCTCGCAGGCGGCCAACGCGCTGCTGGAGCTCGGCGTCCGCAAGGGCGACCGGGTCGCCGTCTACCTGCCGATGATCGCCGAGGCGGTCGTCGCGATGCTCGCCTGCGCCCGGATCGGCGCCACCCACTCGGTGGTCTTCGGCGGCTTCTCCTCCGACGCCGTCGCCTCCCGCATCCAGGACGCCCAGGCCAAGATCGTCATCACCGCCGACGGCGGCTACCGCCGTGGCAAGCCCTCCGCCCTGAAGCCGGCCATCGACGAGGCGCTCACCAAGGCCGACGGCGTCGAGCACGTCCTGGTGGTCCGCCGTACCGGGCAGGACATCCCGTGGACCGAGGGCCGCGACGTCTGGTGGCACGAGATCACCGCGCGCCAGTCCACCGAGCACACCCCCGAGGCGCACGACGCCGAGCACCCGCTGTTCATCCTCTACACCTCGGGCACCACCGGAAAGCCCAAGGGCATCCTGCACACCTCGGGCGGCTACCTCACCCAGGCCAGCTACACCCACCACGCTGTCTTCGACCTCAAGCCGGAGACCGACGTCTACTGGTGCACCGCCGACATCGGCTGGGTCACCGGCCACTCGTACATCGTCTACGGCCCGCTCTCCAACGGCGCCACCCAGGTCATCTACGAGGGCACCCCGGACACCCCGCACCAGGGCCGGTTCTGGGAGATCGTCCAGAAGTACGGCGTGACCATCCTCTACACCGCGCCGACCGCGATCCGCACCTTCATGAAGTGGGGCGACGACATCCCCGCGAAGTTCGACCTGTCCTCGCTGCGGGTGCTGGGCAGCGTCGGCGAGCCGATCAACCCCGAGGCGTGGGTCTGGTACCGCGAGCACATCGGTGGCGGCAAGTGCCCGATCGTGGACACCTGGTGGCAGACCGAGACCGGCGCCATCATGATCAGCCCGCTGCCGGGCGTCACCGAGACCAAGCCGGGCTCGGCCCAGCGCGCCCTGCCGGGCATCGCGGCCACCGTGGTGGACGACAACGCCGCCGAGGTGCCGAACGGCTCCGGCGGGTACCTGGTGCTCACCGAGCCGTGGCCGTCCATGCTCCGCACCATCTGGGGTGACGACCAGCGCTACGTCGACACCTACTGGTCGCGCTTCGAGGGCCGCTACTTCGCCGGTGACGGCGCCAAGAAGGACGAGGACGGGGACATCTGGCTGCTCGGCCGGGTGGACGACGTCATGCTCGTCTCGGGCCACAACATCTCCACCACCGAGGTCGAGTCGGCCCTGGTCGGCCACCCGTCCGTGGCCGAGTCCGCCGTGGTCGGCGCGACCGACGCCACCACCGGTCAGGCCATCGTCGCCTTCGTGATCCTGCGCGGCGGCGCCACCGAGAGTCCCGAGCTGGTCGAGGAGCTGCGGGCGCACGTCGGCCGCACGCTCGGCCCGATCGCCAAGCCGAAGCAGATCAAGGTGGTCGGCGAGCTGCCGAAGACCCGCTCCGGCAAGATCATGCGCCGACTGCTGCGCGACATCGCCGAGGGCCGCGAGGTCGGTGACACCACCACCCTGGCCGACAGCACGGTGATGAGCCAGATCCAGGCCCAGCTGCCGGCCTCGGACAACGGCAACGGCAACGGCAACGGCTGAAGACCACCGGGCCGGTAACGGCCGACGGGTAGCCGCCACCGGCCGGTAGCGGCCGAGCGCCACTGGGACAACGGCTGTGCCCCGAGCGGTGACAACCGCGCGGGGCACAGCCGTCTCGTCAGCCCCCAAGGGACACCGGGCCACCGATCGGACCAGCCGCTACTCCTCCGGAGTGCAGAACCGGCTGGCAGGGCTTAAGTCCTTGAATAGGACAATCCGGATGTCACCTGAACGTCCCGCTAAACTATTAAGGACGCATCAAGATCCCTTGACGGGCATCGCGGGCGTCACAGGGCGCGCCGGGAAGTCTGGTCGGCAACTGCACCACCCGTGCATCCGTTGCCGCTCCCAGCCCCAGGAGGTCCCCCGTGACCGACCAGCCGCCCGTCCACGAGCCGACGACCCGCCGCCGGCAATTCCTCGGTCGGCTCTCACTGCCCGAGCGCACCTTCGTCACCGACGCCCTGCGCACCGAGACGGTCGGCGGCATGCTGCTGCTGGGCGCCGCCGTCATCGCGCTGATCTGGGCCAACGCCTGGCCGCACTCCTACCAGAGCGTGCTCGACTACACCGTCGGCCCCTCCGCCCCGCTCCACCTCGACCTCTCCCTGGCCACCTGGGCCAAGGACGGCCTGCTGACGATCTTCTTCTTCGTCGCCGGGATCGAGCTCAAGCGTGAGTTCGTCGCCGGTGAGCTGCGTACGCCCAGTGCGGCGCTGCTGCCCGTGGCCGCCGCCGTCTGCGGGGTGGCGTTGCCAGCGATCCTCTTCGCCCTGGTGAACTCCGGCAGCGGCGGGCACCCCGGCGGCTGGGCGATCCCGACCGCCACCGACATCGCCTTCGCACTCGGTGTACTGGCCGTGGTCGGCAGCCACCTGCCGTCCGCACTGCGCGCCTTCCTGCTGACCCTGGCGGTGGTCGACGACCTGATCGCGATCCTGATCATCGCGATCTTCTACAGCCACGGCATCAAGTTCTGGGCGCTCGGCCTGGCCTTCGCCGGGCTGGTGCTGTTCTGGTTCCTGCACCGGCGCGGCGTCCACGGCTGGTACCTCTTCGTACCGCTGGCCGTGGTGACCTGGGCGCTGATGCACGAGAGCGGCGTCCACGCCACGGTGGCGGGCGTCGCGATGGGCCTGATGCTGCGCTGCCACCGGGAGGGCGACGAGCAGCACTCCCCCGGCGAGCACATCGAGCACCTGATCCGCCCGCTCTCGGCCGGTCTGGCCGTCCCGCTGTTCGCACTGTTCTCGGCCGGGGTGGCCGTCTCCGGTCCGAAGCTGCGCGAGGTGTTCACCCAGGCCGCCCCGATCGGCATCGTGATCGGTCTGCTGGTCGGCAAGTCGGTGGGCGTGTTCGGCGGCGCCTGGCTGACCGCCCGGTTCACCAGGGCCGAGCTGAACCCGCGGCTCAAGTGGGCCGACATGGTCGCCGTCTCGGTGCTCGCGGGCATAGGTTTCACCGTCTCGCTGCTGATCAGCGAACTCGCCTTCCCGGACGACCCGGCGCTCGCCGCCCGGGCCAAGACGGCCGTGCTGGTCGGCTCGGTGATCTCCGCGGTGGTCGCCACCGTGCTGCTGAAGCTGCGCAACCGGCACTACCGCGCGCTGTGCGAGGAGGAGGACCGGGACGTGGACGGGGACGGCATCCCGGACGTGTACCAGGAGGACGACCCGGCTTGGCGGGCGAGGGTCGGCGAGTCGGCCCGCCCGGCGGCCGGCGGGGCAGCCGACCCCGGCATTGGTCTCGATTCCGACCCCGACCCCGACCTCGGCACCGGCACCGGCACCGGTCACCAGGGCCGGCCCGGACAGTCCGGCTGAGGCGGTGGGGGGGACCGGGCCGCCATGGCCCGGCCGAGGCACCCGGCCGAGGTACCCCGGCCGAGAACTCCGGAGCGGCCCTCCGGAAGACACCCTGAGGGCACCGGCAGGAACGTCCGGAACACCCCGACAACAGCGGTCGGCGGCCCCGGCGGAGGCGTCCGGGTGCCTTCCGGCCGCCGGGACACGTCCCTCCGCCGGGGCCCCGGAGTGGTGTCCGACTGACCGGTAGGGGCATGATTCTGAACTGTCGACAACCCACAGACGCCTCCGGACCCCCCACCGGCCCCGGAACCGCAGACCCGCGGCGGCGTCACGCCGTACAGCCGCAGAGGAGAACCGCTGATGCCCGCAGGAGCCGCAGACCCGTCCAGCAACGGCCGGGCGCCCTACGAGGGCGAGCGTTCGGTGGGGCAGCTGTTCGCGGCGGCCACCGCCGACCTGTCCGCGCTGGTCCACGACGAGATCGCGCTCGCCAAGGCCGAGATCCGGGCGGACGTCAAGCGCGGCGTCTCCGGCGGCGTCTCGCTGATCGTCGCCGGCGTGGTGGCGCTGTTCTCCATCCCGATGCTGAGCGCCGCGGCGGCCTTCGGCATCCACGCCCTGGGCCTGTCGCTGGGCTGGTCCTTCCTGATCGTGGCGGGCGCCTACCTGCTGCTCGCGGTGCTGCTCGGGATGCTGGCCTGGCGCTCGTTCAAGAAGATCGAGAAGCCGGTCCGCACCATCGAGGGCGCCCAGAAGACCGCAGACGTGCTGAAGAACGCCCGGCCGCGTCCGGCCACCCAGGAGGAGATCGACCGGGCCCTCGGCCGCATCCCGTAACCGGCGTTCCGTCACCGGTGTCCCGTAACCGGCGACCCATTACCGGGCTTCCACAACCGGATCCCGCGACCGGCGCCGGCGACCGGTGCCACCGACCGGCGTCGGCGGGCGCCGGACCCGCCGACAACGAGTGCCGGGCACGTGTCCGGCGCGCGGATGTGACACGCTCTCGGTATGCCGCTTGACCAGAAGCCCGTGCCCGCGCAGCCGTCCGCCGACTCCGGCCCCGACTCCGGCGCCGGACTCACCCCCGAAGGCCCCGTCGGCCCCGGCACCGCCCCCGAGGGCACCGGCCTGGCACCCGCACGGGAGCCCGCGGACGAGCCCCGCGAAACGGCCTCCGCCGGGGCCCCGGCGGCGGGCGGCGAGGCCTGGAGCATCCGGCAGCCCGGCCCGTGGACGCACCGCGACCTCGCGGCCAACGGTGCCCGCTTCCACATCGCCGAGCTGGGCTCCGGCCCGCTGGTGCTGCTGGTGCACGGCTGGCCCGAGTACTGGTGGGCCTGGCGCCACCAGCTGACCGCCCTCGCCGAGGCCGGCTACCGGGCGGTGGCGCTCGACCTGCGCGGCATCGGCGGCAGCGACCGCACCCCGCGCGGGTACGACCCGGGCAACCTCGCCCTGGACATCACCGGGGTGATCCGCTCGCTGGGCGAGCGCCGGGCGCACCTGGTCGGGCACGCCTCCGGCGGCACCCTGTCCTGGGTGGCGGCGGTGATGCGACCGTCCGTCATCCAGAGCCTGACCGCGGTCTCCGCCGCGCACCCGAGGGACCTGCGCCGGGCACTGCTGACCGACCGCCGGCAGTTCGCCGCCTTCGAGCACGTGCTGGGCTTCCAGCGGCCGTGGATACCGGAACGCCGCCTGGTGGCCGACGACGCCGAGCTGGTCGGCCAGTACCTGAACTCCTGGACCGGCCCGAGCGGCCTGGACGAGGCCGCCGTGCACGCGTACCGGCAGGCGATCCAGATCCCCAGCACGGCGCACTGCTCGATCGAGCCGTACCGCTGGCTGCTGCGCTCGATGGCCCGGCCGGACGGCATCCAGTTCGCCCGGCGGATGAAGAAGCCGATCACCGCGCCGACCCTGCACGTCCAGGGCGCGGCGGACCCGGTGCTGCTGTCGCACACCGCGCTCGGCGGCGGCGAGTACGTGGCGGCGCCGTACCGCTGGCGGCTGATGCCCGGGGTCGGGCACTTCCCGCACGAGGAGGCGCCGGAGGAGTTCACCGCCGAGCTGCTGGACTGGATCGGCCGCCACAAGGAGTGACCGGAGACGGTGCCGGACACGGCCGTACGTGCGGTCGACCGGAAGGGCCTTCGGACCCAACTCCCTTATTTTGATGCTCATATGACAACCGCATAGGCCAATTTCGACGAGGGCCGGGCGGTTACCTCCACCGGCCCAGGGGCATCCCTTCCGGTATGAGTTGGATGCCCGAAAGCGGCGGCGCCCCGCGCGGCCGACGTCACAACAGCCCCCAGCGCTCCGCCCACCGGCCCGACCGGGCGGACGACCTCGGTTTCGACGGCCCGGACGGCCGTCAGCGCACGGAGCGGCGGCAGCTCGGCATCCCCCGCATCCTCGGTCGGCGCGCCCGCTGGGTGGGCGCACGGCTGCGGCGCGAGACCTGAGGCGGCGCTCGGCGGCGGTGCGAGACCTGAGGCGGCGCTCAGCGGCGGCGCTCAGTTCACGATCGTCGGCGACAGCGCCGTGAACCAGAGCAGGACGAAGGTCGCCACCGACATGATCGGCACCAGCACCTCGGTCTCCACACTGTTGCCGCTGCGCTTGACCAGCACGACCTCGTAGCGCTCCTTGTGCGGCCAGAGCAGCGGCGCGCCCTTCCTGGCCAGGCAGTCACCGAGCAGGTGCGCCAGCGTGCCCGGGGCCACCGCGTACGGCAGCCGGCCGGGCGAGTCGGGCATCCAGGCGTTCGTCCCGAAGGTGCCGAGCGCGGCCAGGCCGATGACGGTGATCCACACCGTTCCCGGCCCCCGGGGGTCAGAGCGCGCAGCCCTGGGTGTCCACCCGGGCGGTCGCGGCGCCGCCCTGCTCGGCGTCCTGGCGCACCTCGGCCGCGGTCAGCACGTAGCCGGTGTCCGCGCTGTCCAGGGACTTGGCGAAGACCACGCCGTACACCTCGCCGTCCGGGGTGAGCAGCGGGCCGCCGCTGTTGCCCTGGCGGACCACCGAGCGCACCGAGTAGACGTCCCGGACCACCTGGCCGCGGTGGTAGATGTCCGGGCCGTTGGCCTGGATCCGGCCGCGGATGCGGGCGGGCTGCACGTTGAAGGCGCCGTTCTCCGGGAAGCCGGCCACGATCGCGCTGTCGTTGGTCTTCGCCTCGCCCGCGAAGGCCAGCGCGGGCGCGTTCAGCTTGGGCACGTCCAGGACGGCGATGTCGCGCTGCCAGTCGTAGCGGACCACCGTCGCGTCGTACAGCTGGCCGACGCCGCCGATCTGCACGGTCGGCTCGTTGACCCCGCCGACCACGTGGGCGTTGGTCATCACCCGGTGCGGGGCGAACACGAAGCCGCTGCCCTCCAGGGTCTTGCCGCAGGAGGTCGCCGTGCCGACCACCTTGACCAGGCTCTGCCGGGCCCGTGCCACCGCGGGGCTGGCGGCCAGCGCGGGGTCGGGGCTGTCGACCTGGGTGATCGGCTCGTGCTCGAAGGGGTTGAAGACCTGCGGGAAGCCGTTGCGGGCGAGCACCTTGGAGAAGTCCGAGAACCAGTTCGGCGCGTCGCTGGGCAGCGCGTTCTGCACCCCGCCGAGGACGGCCGAGGAGCGGACCTGCTTGGAGACCGTCGGGAGCGACGCCCCGGCCAGCGCGGACCCGATCAGCCAGGCCACCAGCAGCATCGAGACGACGTTCACCACCGCGCCGCCGCTCGCGTCCAGCACCCGGGCGGGGCGGCGACCGATGTGCCCGCGCAGCTTCCAGCCGAAGTGGGCGGTGATCGCCTGGCCGACCGCGGCGAGGACGATCACCACCACGACGGCCACCACCGAGGCCGTGGTGCCGGGGCCGATGTGGTCGAGCAGCAGCAGCGGCAGCAGCTCGACGGCGACCAGGCCGCCGCCGAGGAAGCCGATCAGCGAGAGCACGCCGACCACGAAGCCCTGCCGGTAGCCCGACACGGCGAATGCCACGGCCGCGGCGATCAACAGCACATCCAGGACGTTCACTCGGACACCCTCCCACGGGCCGCGCGCCGGACGCGCCGACGAGCGGTCACGAAGCGTCGGCGTCGCCGCCCGGCAGCACCCGGGAGTGTTCGAGGTCCCCCTGGACCAGCGCCAGCGCCTCGTCCGAGAGGTCGACGATCCGGGACGGGTCCCAGGGCAGCTCCAGGCCGCTGTGGTGCAGCACCCGGTCGATCACCCCGGCGGTGAAGCCCCAGACCAGCCGCCCGGCGACCGCGAAGGCCGGGCCGATGTGCCCGGACGGGTGGCGCAGCCGCACCCGGTTCGCCGGGTCGGCCAGCTCCGCGATGGTGACCCGGAACACCGCGCCGGTCTCGGCCGTGTCCACCGGGCGCACCGGTGTCTCCTCGCGCCACCAGCCGAGCACCGGGGTCACCACGAAGCTGCTGACCGGGATGAACAGCCGGGGCAGTTCCGCGAACACCTGCACCCCGGCCGGGTCCAGACCGGTCTCCTCCCAGGCCTCGCGCAGCGCCGCCGCGATCGGGCCCGGGCCGTTCGGATCGCCGTCCTCCGGGTCCAGCACCCCGCCCGGGAAGGACGGCTGCCCGGCGTGCGAGCGCAGCGAGCGGGCCCGCTCGATCAGCAGCAGGTCCGGCCCCTGCGGCCCCTCGCCGAAGAGCATCAGCACGGCCGCCGGCCGGCCGCCCTCGACCGGCGGCAGGAAGCGGCTCAGCTGCTCCGGCAGCACCCGCTCGGCCGCCTCCCGGACCGGCTGCAGCCAGGCCGGCAGCCCGTCCGGCTCGATGCCCCGCACGACTCCCCCGGCGTCCGGCCCGGGGTGCCCCCACCGGCCGCTCACGCGTCCACCGCCAGGTCCGCGACCCGGCCGTGGTGGACGGCGGCGTCCGCTCGGGCGGCCGCCTCACCGGGGAAGTCGGCCGGCGGCCGCAGCCGCTGACCGGGATGGCCTCCCATCTCGTACTTCAACAGCTTGCGGGCCTTCTCCGGGTCGGTCTCCCCCTCGCCGTACGAGGGGCAGAGCGGCGCGATCGGGCAGGCGCCGCAGGCGGGCCGCTGGGAGTGGCAGATCCGGCGGCCGTGGAAGACCACCCGGTGCGAGAGCATCGTCCACTCCGACTTCGGGAAGATCTCGGCGACGGCCGCCTCGACCTTCACCGGGTCCTCCTCGGTGGTCCAGCCGAACCGCCGGGCCAGCCGTCCGAAGTGGGTGTCCACGGTGATGCCGGGGACCCCGAAGGCGTTGCCGAGGACGACGTTGGCGGTCTTGCGGCCGACGCCGGGCAGGGTCACCAGGTCGGCCAGCCGGCCGGGGACCTCGCCGCCGAACTCGTCGCGCAGCGCCGCCGAGAGGCCGAGGAGCGACTTCGCCTTGTTCCGGAAGAAGCCGGTCGGGCGGATGATCTCCTCCAGCTCCTCCGGGTTCGCCGCCGCCATGTCCTCCGGCGTCGGGTACTTCGCGAACAGTGCCGGGGTGGTCTGGTTCACCCGCAGGTCGGTGGTCTGCGCCGACAGCACGGTGGCCACCAGCAGCTGGAACGGGTTCTCGAAGTCCAGCTCCGGGTGCGCGTACGGGTACAGCTCCGCCAGCTCGCGGTTGATCCGCCGGGCCCGCCGCACCATCGCCAGGCGCGATTCCGGTTTCCTCGGCCTCGCCGCCGCCTTCTTCGCCACCGGCCTCTGCGCCGCGGCCTTCCGGACCTTGCTCTCTGCCATGCACGAAGGCTACGCCGACCGGCGGACCGCTTGGGGCCGATCAAGCACGGAAACCCGCCCTGGCATGGGCTGTTGTCCAATGAACTCCGCCCGTGGCCGTCACCTGACAGGTGGCGGGTCGATCGCCGAGGAGACGGGCCGGCTGCCCTGGCTCCGCCCCGTTCCGGTGGCCCCGCGCCATCGGGTTGACGGGCCGCTCGTTTCGCCCGGATCCGGCCGTGGACGGCACGAAACGAGGCCCGCCGGAGCCTTCCTTCGTCAACGAACGGAATTCCGGCCGATCCGCCCGGAGCGAGGCTCGCGACGAGTCACGAGCACGGTTCTCCGTCGGAGCGGCGTTCCCGATGCCGTGCCACCGGACGGCGGCTCAGCCCAGGGTGCGGCCGATCGTTCCCTCAAGACTGTTCAGCAGGCCGCTGAGGGACTCGGCGAGGCGGTCCTGCTCGGCGGGGGTGAGGCCGGCCAGCAGGGCCCGGTCGTAGGTGACGAGTTCCTGGATCAGGCCGTCCACCAGAGTCCGGCCCTCCTCGGTGAGCGCGAGGTGGGCGACCCGGCGGTCCCGGTCGTCGGTGCGCCGGCTGACCAGGCCGCGCTCCTCCAGCAGCCGCAGGCGCTTGGTGACGGCGGCGCCGGAGGCGAAGCTCTCCCGGGCCAGCTGGGTGGGGGTCAGTTCGCGGTCGAGGCGGCGCAGGGCGCCGAGGATGTCGAACTCCGCACGGGTGAGGCCGGCCCGGGTGAGCGGGTCGGGGGTCTGCTGGAGCAGTGCGGCGCAGCGGTTGATCCGGCCGAGGACGGCGATCGGGCCGGTGTCCAGCCCCGGGTAGGCCCGCTCCCACTGGCGCAGCACACCTGCGACGACGTCCTCCACGCGTGCTGCTCCCGTTCTGCGGCCTGCCGGTCGTCTGAATCCTAGGGCGTGTCCGGCAAAGCTCCGTGGGTACGGCGTTCCAGCAGGGCGGCCAGCAGCAGGTGGGCCTGCTGCTCGGTGGCGGTGGCGCGCTGGTGCGGGAGGGCGGGGCGGCGCCACTCGCCGGCGGCGGTGTCGGAGGCCTCGCGCAGCTCCAGCAGGGCGGCGGCGAGGCCGGTGCGGGCGGCGTGGGCCTCCGGGGCGTTCGCGGCGGAGACGGCGGCCAGCGCCCGGTGGCCGGCGGCCTCGGCTCCGGCCAGGGCACGGGTCAGCCGGGCGGCGGTGCGGCGGTTGGTGACCAGCAGGCAGGCCGCGAGGCCGGTGACCGCGCCGACGCAGGTGTCCAGCCAGCGGTCACCGATCAGCACCCCGGCCCGCTGCGGGCCGGCGAACTCCGTCATCAGCAGTGCCAGCGGGGTGACGAAGACCGTCGCCAGCCAGTAGCTGCGGGCGATCGTCGCCTCCGCGCCGAACTGGCAGACCAGCCCGAGCCCGATCAGCGCCACCGGGCCCGAGTGCGCGACCGGCAGCGCGGCGGTGAACAGCAGCAGGCCGAGCAGGTTGCCCAGCACCCGCTGCAGCGCGCGCTGCCAGGACAGCGTGCTGTTGGTCTGGAACACCGAGGCCGCGGTGACCACCGCCCAGTACGGCCGGCCGACGCCGAGCGCCAGCGAGAGCCACCCGGCGGCGGCACAGCCGACCGCGACCCGCAGAACGATCGGCAGCAGTGCCGAGCCGGGCCGCAGTACCCGGCGCAGCGGCGGCCGGGGGCCGCGACGGCGGGCGGCCGGCTCGGCCGCCTCCGCCTCGGTGAGGTCGAGCGACGGCAGCCGGCGGCCGCGCCGCAGGTCGCGGGCCCAGCCGAGGTACCGCGCGGCGTCCTCGGGCCGGGCCGAGTCGGCCAGCGCGGTCTCCGCCCTCACCAGCAGCCGCTCGGGCGCGTCGCCGAGGACGCGCCGCCGGGCAGGGGTGGAGAGCGCGAGGCTCTGCCAGGCCGCCTCGACCGCGCCGACCAGGGCGGTACGGGCCGCGGCGTCCGGCCGGCCGGGCCCGGTCCGCAGCAGCTTGGCGGCGGCTTCCAGGGCACGGGCGGTGGCGATCCGTTCCGGCCCGTACGGGCGCGCCAGGGCCGGGGCCATGCAGACCAGCCAGGCCAGTGCGGCGCCGAGCGCGGTGAGCGCCAGGTGCGGGGGTACTTCGGACATCCGCTGCGGGACGAAGGCGCAACTGGCGGAGGTGAAGGTGATGATCAGACTGCCGGGAGGGCCGACCCGGGCCGCGTCACAGAACAGTCTGTGCAGGGCGGCGAGCACCGCGGCCACCGCGACCAGGACGGCGGCGTCGCGGGTCAGCGCGGCGGCGGTGAGGGCGGCGCCGGTGCTGAGCACGGTGCCGAACAGCACGCCGGCCAGCATCCGGGCCCGGGCGCGGTACGGCAGCCCGTGCCCGTACAGCGCGCCGAGGCCGCCGGCCGAGGTGTAGAGGGCGAGGTCGAGCCGGCCGAGGCCGAGCAGGGTGAGGTTGAGCGCGCCGAGGGTGACCACGGCGCTGAGCGCGGGCTTGTGCCAGCCGTCCCCGGCCGGACCGACCCGAAGTGCCTGACGGAACTGGGCGGTTGTGACCATGCAAAAAGGTTAGCAGATAATTTATCCGTGAAATATATGCTCGGCTGGAAAAAGTTCCGGCGGGAGCGATGAGTTCCGCGGCGTACCCCGGTCTACCTCCATGACCGACCCGTACGACAGAAGGAAAACCCCATGAGCACCGTGGTCTCCACCGACGGCACCGTCCTCGCCTGCTCCGTCACCGGCTCCGGGCCGGCGGTCGTGCTGGTCGACGGCGCGATCTGCCACCGTGGCTTCGGGCCGGGCGCCGCGATCGCCGAGCAGCTGGCGGGCCACCACACCGTGTGGACGTACGACCGGCGCGGGCGCGGCACCAGCGGGGACACCGCCCCGTTCGCGGTGGAGCGCGAGATCGAGGACCTGGCCGCCGTCATCGCGGCGGCGGGCGGATCGGCCCGCGTCCTCGCCCTCTCCTCGGGCGCCGCGCTCGCGCTGCGGGCCGCCGCCGCGGACATCGGCATCACCCGGCTCGCCGTCTACGAGCCGCCGTTCAGCACCGGGGAGGAGCAGCGCGAGCGCTTCGGCCGGTACGTCGCCGAACTGACGGCGACGCTCGCCGAGGGACGCCGCGGGGACGCCGTCGCGGCCTTCATGGGCTACGTCGGGATGCCGGCCGAGATGGTGGACGGCATGCGCGGCGCCCCGGTGTGGCCGCTGTTCGAGACGGTCGCGCCGACGTTGGCGTACGACGCGGCGGCGCTCGGGGTCGAGACCGGCGCGGCCGTCCCGGTCGGCCTGCTGGCCGCGCTCGACCTGCCGGTCCTGGTCCTGGACGGCGGCGCCAGCCCGGAGCAGCTGCGGGCCCCGGCCCGCGCGGTGGCGGCGGCCCTGCCGGGCGCCGAGTACCGGACGCTGGAGGGCCAGACCCACGAGGTGGCGCCCGAGGTGCTGGCGCCGGAGCTGCTGAAGTTCTACGCCTGACGCCCGCGTCACCCCGCGGACGCGCGTTCGAGGACGGCCCGTCAGCCTCGGTACAGGCCGTTCAGCTCCCCGAAGCCGAGCGACCCGTCGAGCTCCGTCAGCGTTCCGGCGCCGAGCAGTTCGGCGGCCGCGCGGCGGGCCGCGGTGTACGCGAGCTGGGCGAGCCCGGTGCCGACGCTGACTCGCCGCACCCCCGTGGCGGCGAGCTCGGCGACGCCCGGTCCGCCCGCGACGGCCATCGCGTTGACCGGCAGCGGGGAGCGGGCGCACAGGTCGGCGAGGACGTCGAGGTCCAGCAGCCCGGGCACGAACAGGCCGTCGGCGCCCGCCCCGGCGTAGGCCTCGGCCCGGGCCAGCACGTCGTCGAGCCCGCCCAGCCCGAACAGGAGGACGTCGGTGCGGGCGTTGACCACCAGCTCGGGCAGCCCGGCCTCCGCCGCCGCGGTACGGGCCGCGCGCAGCCGCGCGGCCTGCTCCGCCACCGGGAAGAGCGGTCCGCCGACGGCCGTCGAGTCCTCCAGGTTGACGCCCGCCGCACCGGCGTCGACCAGGGCCGCCACCGTCCGCGCCACGTCGGCGGGCCCCGGCCCGTAGCCGCCCTCGGCGTCCACGGTGACCGGCAGGTCCACCGCCGCGGCGATCCGCCGGGCCGCCTCGACCGCCGCCGCCCGGTCGAGCCGCTGGCCGTCGCCGTGCCCGAGCGACCAGGAGACGCCGCCGCTGGTGGTGGCGACCGCCCGGGCGCCGGCCGAGGCGATCACCGCGGCGCTGCCCGCGTCCCAGGCGTTGGGCAGGACGAGCACGCCGTCCGCGATCAGCTCGCGCAGCCGCAGCGCCCGGCCGCGGGTGACGGAGATGGCAGGCGTGGTGGACATGGAGGCACCGGCTTTCGTACGGATCGGTGGGGTCACGGGCATCCTGCGGCCCGGCCGACGGCCCCGACCAGTGATTAAGCTGGGGCCGAATCTTGGCAGCCAGGGGCCCCGTCCCCACCGGGGAGGGGCCCGCATGCGCACCGAACTGCACTTCTCCGCCAACGACTTGGCGCTGACCCGGTTCGCCGTCTCCCCGATGCAGGAGGTGGTGACCAGCCTGCGCGCCCTCGCCCACTCGCCCGTCCCGGCGCTGTACCGCCGCTGGGCCGGGCAGGTCCGGGAGCGGAACGCCGCCGGGCCGGTGACGGAACGGCTGGCCGCGCTGGTGCCGCCCGACGGCCACCTGCCGGACTTCCTCAACCCCGCCCCGGCCGGCTTCTCCCCCTCCCTCGCCGAGGAGCTGGCCGCGATCACCGCCACCTCCCCCGGGCAGGTCCGGGCCGACCTCGACATCCTGGCCGCCGAGGCGGGCGGCCGGCTGCCCGCCGTCCTGGAGCCGCTGCACCGGGACCCGGCCGGGCAACTGCCCGGGCTGGCCGCCGAGATCGAGGTGTACTGGGAGCGGGCGCTCGCCCCGTACTGGGCCCGGATCCGCGCACTGCTCGCGGCGGACGTCTTCCACCGCTCCCGGCAGGCCGCGGAGCACGGCACCGCGCGGATGCTGGACGAGCTGCACGGGACGGTCCGCTGGGACGGCGCCGCGCTGCGGCTGGAGCGGCGGCACTGCGCGGTCACCCGGCTGAACGCCGGGGCCGGGCTGCTGCTCGTGCCCTCGGCCTTCGCCTGGCCGCGGGTGCTGACCCGGGTGCTGCCGCCCGACCCGCCGCAGCTGAGCTACCCGGCGCGCGGCGCGGCGACGCTGTGGGAGCGGCGGCCGGACCCGGCGGACCGCGCCGAGGCGCTGGCCGGCGTCCTCGGCCGCTCCCGCGCCCGGCTGCTGGCCGAGCTGGACGCCCCGGCCTCGACCACCGAGCTGGCCCGCCGCACCGGACTGTCCGCGGCCGGCGTGTCGCAGCACCTCACCGCCCTGCGCACCGCGGGCCTGACCAGCGCCCACCGCGCCGGGCACGCCGTCCTGTACGCCCGTACGGCGGTGGGCGATTCCCTGTTCGAGCAGGACGGACAGGTGTTCCACCGATGACCGCCCGCGGGCTCCCCTCGGCGGGCCCGCCCGGTGACCGTCCGGTACGAATGGCCCCGCACGGCACACCTCGGCACACCCCCTCCTCATATGATCGGAGCGACATGCGCCATGCTTGGTGATGCAGAACACTGAACGGAACTTGCGCCGGACGGCCCACCCGCCGTACGGCCGAGAAGGAGGAAGCACGTGGACGACGTTCTGCGGCGCGCCGCACTCTTCGCGGCACTCGACGACGAACAGGCCGGCGAGCTGCGCGCTTCCATGACCGAGGTCACCCTCGCCCGTGGTGAGTCGCTGTTCCACGAGGGCGACCCGGGCGACCGCCTGTACGTCGTGGCGGAGGGCAAGGTCAAGCTGCACCGCGCCTCCCCGGACGGCCGCGAGAACATGCTCGCCGTGCTCGGCCCCAGCGAGATGATCGGCGAGCTGTCGCTGTTCGACCCGGGCCCGCGCACCGCGACCGCCAGCGCGCTGACCGAGGTCAAGCTGCTCGGCCTCGGCCACGGCGACCTCCAGCCCTGGCTGCACGCCCGCCCCGAGGTCTCCATCGCGCTGCTCCGGGCCATCGCCCGCCGACTGCGCCGCACCAACGACGTGATGTCCGACCTGGTCTTCTCCGACGTGCCCGGCCGCGTCGCCAAGGCCCTGCTGGACCTCTCCCGCCGGTTCGGCGTGCAGTCCGAGGAGGGCATCCACGTCGCCCACGACCTCACCCAGGAGGAGCTGGCCCAGCTGGTCGGCGCCTCCCGCGAGACGGTCAACAAGGCGCTCGCCGACTTCGCCGGCCGCGGCTGGCTGAAGCTGGAGGCCCGCGCCGTGGTCCTGCTGGACGTCGAGCGGCTGTCGCGCCGCTCGCGCTGACGCCCGCGCACGCGGAAGGGCCCGTCCGGATCGGACGGGCCCTTCCGCGTCTCCCCCGGTCTCCCCGGTCTTCCCCGGTCAGTCCGAGCCTCTCCCCCGGTCAGTCCTCGGCGCCCGGGATCAGCCCGTGCTCCTCCAGGTAGTCCAGTTGGGCCCGCACCGACAGCTCGGCGGCCGGCCAGAGCGCCCGGTCCACGTCGGCGTAGACCCGGGCCACCACGGCGGACGCCGTCTGGCAGCCCGCCTCGACCGCGGTCTCCACCTGGGCGAGCCGTGCGGCCCGGTGGGCCAGGTAGTAGTCGACGGCGCCGAGCGCGTCCGCGAGCACCGGGCCGTGGCCGGGCAGCACGGTCCGCACGCCCTGGTGGGAGGCCATGGTGTGCAGTCGGCGCAGCGAGTCCAGGTAGTCGCCGAGCCGGCCGTCGGGGTGCGCGACCATCGTGGTGCCGCGGCCGAGCACGGTGTCGCCGGTGAGCACCGCGCCGTCGTCCGGCAGGTGGAAGGTCAGCGAGTCCGAGGTGTGCCCCGGGGTGGCCACCACCCGCAGGTCCAGTCCGCCGACGTCCAGGCGCTGGCCGCCGACCAGCCCCTCGGAGCCCAGCCGGTGCGCCGGGTCCAGGGCCCGTACCTCGGTGCCGGTCAGCTCGGCGAAGCGGGCCGCGCCCTCGGAGTGGTCGGCGTGGCCGTGGGTGAGCAGGGTCAGCGCGATCCGCTTGCCCCGCTCC
This sequence comes from Kitasatospora sp. NPDC092039, assembly GCF_044756065.1. Classification (NCBI taxonomy): domain Bacteria; kingdom Bacillati; phylum Actinomycetota; class Actinomycetes; order Kitasatosporales; family Streptomycetaceae; genus Kitasatospora; species Kitasatospora sp. NPDC092039. The sequence goes on from NZ_JBIVSD010000003.1 coordinate 59,988, forward strand.
TCCGCGAGGTCGATCACCCGGCGCAGGTGGCCCTCGTGCAGCGGGCCCGGGTCGATCACCACCGCGAGGTCCGAGCCGGGCTCGGAGAGCAGCCAGGTGTTGGTGCCGTCCAGCGTCATCGGCGACGGGTTCGGTGCCAGCACGCACAGCGCCCGAGGGGTGGCCTCGCCGCCGACGGCGGCGGCGGGGTCGCCCGGCAGGAGTCCGCTCACCGGCCGCCTCCCACGTCTCGGTGCAGGGCCCGCAGCGGCAGCGCCCGGACGAGGGCGCGCTGCGCCACCTCGACGAACGGGACCTGGCTCTCGCAGGCGGGGTCACGGGGAATCACGCGGCGGGCGGGCATCCGGGGCGCCGTCCGGCGAGCCACGTCGTTGTGGGTCATCGGGCGTCGGTCCTTTCTCTGCGGCGGTACGGGAAGGTCGTGTCGTGCGGTGGGGCTGGGTGGGGCGGATCGTGCGAGTCGCACCGGAAGCACGGGCCGGTGCGGATCGTGCGGCTCGTACGGGTGGTCCCGGAAGGGAGCAACGGTCAGGGCCCCTCGGGGAACTCCCCGTCGATCGTCAGTTCCTCGTAGCCGGGCCAGCGGACCGTCAGCCGGTCCCCGCGGACCTCGGCCCGGCCCAGGACCGGTGTCAGCCTACGGTCGGCGGCCGCGGCCAGGGCCTCGGCGGCGGTCCGGGCCGAGGACAGCTCGCGCAGCACCGTCACGGTCGGCGGCAGCATGCCGAACCGGCCCTCCCGGTGGCCCCGCACCGCCTCGGCAGGAGTCAGCCAGGCGACCCGGTCGGCCTCGCCGACCTCCAGGGCCGCGCGCTGGCCGGCCGGCAGCACGGCGACGAAGAACCAGGTGTCGTAGCGCCGTTCCTCGAACTCCGGGGTGATCCAGCGGGCCCAGCCGCCCAGCAGGTCGCTGCGCAGCACCAGGCCGTGGTCCCGGAGGAACTCGGCGAAGGACAGCTCGTGCGCCTCCAGCGCGGCCCGCTCGGCGGACCAGTCGCGCGGCGCGACGACGCTCTCGGCGTCCGGGCCGGCCAGCAGCACGCCAGCCTCCTCGAAGGTCTCGCGGACGGCCGCGCAGACCACCGCCCGCGCCGTCCGGGCGTCCACCCCGAGCCGCCGCGCCCACTCCTCGGGCGCCGGCCCGGCCCAGCCCGGCTCGACCTCGGCGTCCCGCGGGTCCACCCCGCCGCCGGGATAGGCGTACATCCCGGCCGCGAAGGCCATCGAGGTGCGTCTGCGCAGCAGGTAGGCCTCCGGCCCGTCGGCGGCGTCGCGCAGCAGCACGACGGTGGCGGCGGGCCTGGGCACCGGCGGGGTCACCGCGCCGGATTCGACCGCCCGGATCCGGGCGGGCCAACCGGGCGGCATCGGGAGCGTCGTCGCTCGATGGTCCATGCCCGGATGCTAGGGCGTGTCCGACGATTCCCGCCAGGCTCACGGATCGATCGGACACCCTCCGGCAACACCGGGGCGGGGCCGGAGGTCCTCCGGCCCCGCCGCCGCGGTCATGCTCAGGCGGACTTGACCTTCACCAGGATCTCGACCTCGACCGGGGCGTCCAGCGGCAGCACCGCGACGCCGACGGCGCTGCGGGCGTGCTTGCCCGCGTCGCCCAGCACCGTGCCGAGCAGCTCGCTGGCACCGTTCACGACGGCCGGGACACCGATGAAGTCGGGGGCGGCGGCGACGAAGCCGACGACCTTGACGACCTGCTCGACCTGGTCGAGGTCGCCGATCACCGACTTCACGGCGGCCAGGGCGTTCAGCGCGCAGATCTGCGCGAGCTCCTTGGCCTCCTCCGGGGAGACCTCGGCGCCGACCTTGCCGGTGGTCGGCAGCTTGCCGCCCACCACCGGGAGCTGGCCGGAGGTGAACACGAGGTCGCCGGTCCGCAGGGCCGGGACGTAGGCGGCGACCGGGGCGGCCACCGGCGGCAGGGTCAGACCCAGCTCGGCGAGCTTCTCCTCGACCTTGCTCATGCGTTCTTCTCCCGCTTGAAGTAGGCCACCAGCTGCTCCGGGTTGGGGCCGGGCACGACCTGGACGAGCTCCCAGCCGTCCTCGCCGAAGTTGTCCAGGATCTGCTTGGTGGCGTGCACCAGCAGGGGCGCCGTCATGTATTCCCACTTGGTCATGGCCAGACTCTAGACGAGCCGTCGCGACGATCGGCGCCGCCGACCCCGGGGTGTGTGAGGTGGAGCACAAACAGGGCATGATCGGGCCTGACGGCCCAGGTGCTCCGGGCATCCGGTGCGCTCCCTGGTTACCCTCGCGAGAGGGCACCCTGAGGAGGGGCACCCTCGTCAGGAGGGGACGCCCGTAGGACGGAGACGGACGGAGACGGAGCGTGGCACGCACCCCCGGCCAGACGGCCCGGCGCGACCCCGACTGGGAGGGCGTCCGGCTGCACGTGGTCAGCGGCAAGGGCGGCACCGGGAAGACCACGCTGGCCGCCGCACTGGCCCTGGCGCTCGCCGCCGACGGCGGACGGGTGCTGCTGATCGAGGTCGAGGGCCGGCAAGGCGTCGCCGAGCTGTTCGGGATCGCCGCGCTCCCGTACGAGGAGCGCCGGATCGCCTCGGTCTCGCGCGCCCAGCTGGCGCTGCCCGCCGGGCCGGGCGGGCCCGGCGAGGTCTTCGCGCTGGCGATCGACACCGAGCTGGCGCTGCTGGAGTACCTGGAGATGTTCTACAAGCTCGGCCGGGCCGGGAAGGCGCTCCAGAAGGTCGGCTTCGTCGACTTCGCCACCACCATCGCCCCCGGCGTGCGGGACGTCCTGCTCACCGGCAAGGCCTGCGAGGCGACCAGGCGCAAGGACCCGGACGGCCGGCGGCGCTACGACGCGGTGGTGATGGACGCCCCGCCGACCGGGCGGCTGACCCGCTTCCTGAACGTCAACGCGGAGGTCGCCGGGCTGGCCCGGATCGGCCCGATACACACCCAGGCGCAGGCCGTGATGCGGGTGCTGAAGTCGCCGGAGACCGCGGTGCACCTGGTCACCCTGCTGGAGGAGATGCCGGTGCAGGAGACGGTCGACGGCATCGAGGAGCTGCGCGAGGCGAAGCTCCCGGTGGGCGGGGTGATGGTCAACATGGTCCGGCCGCCGCTGCTGGACGCGGCGGCGGTGGCCGCGGTGGACGGGGACCACCGGGAGGAGGTCGCCCGGGCGCTCGGGGAGGCCGGGCTCGGCGGCCGCACCCGGGCCGCGGAGAAGGTCCGGGCGGCGGTGGAGCCGCTGCTCGACCCGCTGCTGGAGCAGGCCAGGGAGCACGCCGAGCGGGTCGAGCTGGAGCGCGCGCAGCGCGCCGACATCCAGCAGCTGCGGCTCCCGACGTACGAACTGCCGTTGCTGGGCGAGGGCGTGGACCTCGGCGGGCTGTACCGGCTGGCGGGCGAACTGAAGCGGCAGGGGGCGGCATGACCACCGACGGCACGACCTCCAACGGCCCGGCCGGCCCCGGCGCGTCCTCCGGCGGCCCGACCGGCCAGAGCCCGGCCTCCAGCCGCACGACCGGCCACGGCGCGGTCGGCAACGGTGCGGTCGGCAACGGCGCGGTCGGCAACGGCGCGGTCGGCAACGGGGTCCGGAGCACCGGGCGGCGGCTCGCGGTGGACGAGCTGATCGACGACCCGAAGACCAGGATCATCGTCTGCTGCGGCTCCGGCGGCGTCGGCAAGACCACCACCGCCGCGGCCCTCGGCCTGCGGGCGGCCGAACGCGGCCGCAAGGTCGTGGTGCTGACCATCGACCCGGCCCGCCGGCTCGCCCAGTCGATGGGCCTGACCGAGCTCGACAACACCCCCCGGGTGGTCAAGGGGATCACCGGCACCGGCGAACTCCAGGCCATGATGCTGGACATGAAGCGGACCTTCGACGAGGTCGTGCTGGCCCACGCCGAGCCCGAACGGGCCCGGGCGATCATGGAGAACCCCTTCTACCAGTCCCTGTCGGCCGGCTTCGCGGGCACGCAGGAGTACATGGCGATGGAGAAGCTCGGGCAGCTGCGGGCCGCCGAGGAGTGGGACCTGATCGTCGTCGACACCCCGCCGTCCCGCTCGGCGCTGGACTTCCTGGACGCGCCCAACCGGCTCGGATCCTTCCTGGACGGCCGGGTGATCCGAATCCTCACCGCCCCGGCCAAGGTCGGCGGACGCAGCGCGATGCGCTTCCTGAACGTCGGGATGGGCCTGCTCACCGGCACCCTGGGCAAGATCTTCGGCGCCCAGCTGCTCACCGACGTGCAGACCTTCGTCAGCGCGATGGACTCGATGTTCGGCGGCTTCCGGGAGCGCGCGGACCGCACGTACCAACTGCTCAAGGCGCCGGGCACGGCGTTCCTGGTGGTGGCCGCGCCGGAGCGGGACGCGCTGCGGGAGGCGGCGTACTTCGTCGACCGGCTGGCCGCGGACCGGATGCCGCTGGCCGGGCTGGTGCTCAACAGGGTGCACGGTACGGGCGCGCCGCAGCTCACCGCGGAGCGGGCGCTGGCGGCCGCCGAGGCCCTGGAGGAGAACGGTTCGGAGCACGCCTCGCCCGAGGCGGAACAGCTCGCGGCCGGGCTGCTCCGGCTGCACGCCGAGCGGATGCAGATCATGGGGCGCGAACGCCGTACCCGCGACCGCTTCGTCTCGGTGTACCCGGACGTGCCGATCGTGGAGGTGCCGGCGCTGCCGGGCGACGTGCACGACCTGGACGGGCTGCGGGCCATCGGGGACCGGCTCAACGGCGCGGTGTAGCACGCGCCCCGGGGCCGACCGGCCTGGACCGCCGCGGTGCGGCCGGGCTCAGCCCGCCTGGGCGTAGTCCGTCAGTATCACGCCGGTCGCGAGGGACTCCTCGTACTCGGTGCGCGCCGTCTCCAGCAGCCGCCGCCACGAGATGACCGTCGGGCGGCGGCGCAGCAGCGCCCGGCGCTCGCGCTCCGTCATCCCGCCCCAGACCCCGAACTCCACCCGGTTGTCCAGGGCGTCCGCGAGGCACTCCGTCCGGACGGGGCAGCCGCTGCACACCGCCTTCGCCCGGTTCTGTGCCGCCCCCTGGACGAACAGTTCGTCCGGATCACTCGTGCGGCAGGCGGCCTGCGCACTCCAGTCGTCTACCCAGCCCATGCCGGCGCCGTCCTCTCCCATATCGAGGCTCCCCCACGGCGGCAACGGCATATTCACCGTTGCCAGTTGAGGACGTTACGGAAGAACGACAGCTTGCAACAGCCCCTTCGGGCTCAATCTCGAATGACCCGATTGGACTATGGGTGTCGATCAGCTCACTCGTTGGAGTGATCGCAGGTGGCACACCTTGCCAAAAGCGGAACCGGTACTCTCGCCACAGGTGTCGTCACGTAGCGTAACCAGTCACACGGGTACAGCAGGCCACAGCTGCCTCAAAACCCGGTCATCGGCGGGCAATCCGGGCAAGTCTCCTCGCCCACAAGAGTGAATGATGTTGACGCACCGAAGCTGTCGCAAGCTTGTGACAAGCCTAGGCGAACACCTGCCGCCGTGTGCGGGAATCCGCGACGTAGGGTTCTCCTCATGGCACCGAAGCGCCCACAGGCATCCCAGGCCCCAGGCAACCCCGGAGCTCCGCGCGGCAGGACCGGCGGATCACCGTTGGAGCACGCCGGCAACGGCGTGAAGTTCCTGGGTGTCAGCGTGCTGTCCGGAGTCCTGCTGGCGGGGCTCGCCCTGCCCGCCGTCGGCGCCATCGGACTGACGGCCAAGGACACGGCGGAGAGCTTCGACAACATCTCCGACGACTTCAAGACGCCGCCGCTCACCCAGGCGACCCAGATCTTCGACGCCAAGGGCGGGCTGATCGCCAAGGTCTACGAGCGCGACCGCACCGTCCTGACCGCCGATCAGATGTCGCCGTTCATGCGGCACGCCCAGGTGGACATCGAGGACGCCCGCTTCTACGAGCACGGCGCCGTCGACCTCAAGGGCATCCTCCGCGCGGTCAGCAAGAACGCGGAGAGCGGCACCGCCTCCCAGGGCGCCTCGACGCTGACCCAGCAGTACGTGAAGAACGTCAACGTGGAGAAGGCCGGCGACGACCAGGCGGCCGTCCTGGAGGCCCAGCGCAAGACCCTGGGCCGCAAGATCCAGGAGCTCAAGGTCGCCATCAAGCTGGAGGAGGACCTGTCCAAGGACCAGATCCTCACCAACTACCTCAACATCACCTTCTACGGCCACCAGGCGTACGGGGTGGAGGCCGCCTCCCAGCGCTACTTCAGCAAGAGCAACAAGGACCTGACCATCGCCGAGGCCGCCACCCTGGCCGGCATGGTGCAGAACCCGTCGTCCTACGACCCGGTGCGCTACCCCGAGAACACGGTCAAGCGCCGCAACGTCGTGATCGACAAGATGCTGGAGAACAAGCACATCACCGCCGACCAGGCGAAGGAGGCGAAGGCCGCCCCGCTGGGCCTGAAGTACAAGGACCCGCAGAACGGCTGCATCACCGCCCAGGCCGGCATGGGCTTCTTCTGCGACTACGTGCGCCACGTGGTCAAGCAGGACCCGGCCTTCGGCAAGAGCTCCGACGAGCGCAAGAAGCTCTGGAACACCGGCGGCCTGAACATCTACACCACGCTGGACCCGGACAAGCAGGCCGCCGCGCAGAACGCCGTCACCACGAAGGTCAACGTGACCGACCAGGTGTCGGCGGCCGCGACCATGATGGAGCCGGGCACCGGCAAGATCCTGGCGATGGCCCAGACCCGCCCGTACGGCCTGGACCCGAACAAGAACCAGACCGTCGTCAACCTCAACGTGGACGCTGCGATGGGCGGCGGCAACGGCTTCCAGACCGGTTCGACCTTCAAGCCGATCCTGGCCGCGGCGGCGCTGGAGTCGGGGATGTCGAACACCCAGGCGTTCCCGTCCGAGAACAAGATCGAGTACCCCCAGATGTCCACCTGCTCGGGCACCTGGAAGAACACCGAGAAGCCCAAGGCGACGGTGAAGAACGAGCAGGACAGCGAGGTCGGGCCGTACCAGCTGAAGGAGGCGATGGCCCGCTCGATCAACACCTACTTCGTGCAGATGGAGCAGCAGGTCGGCCTCTGCGCGATGAAGCAGATGGCGAACAAGCTGGGCATCACCCAGTCCGCCAAGGGCGACGCCTTCCAGGAGGTGCCCTCGATGGTCCTCGGCACCCTGGAGCTCTCCCCGCTGACCATGGCGAACGTCTACGCGACCTTCGCCGCCCGCGGCAAGTACTGCACTCCGATCGCGATCAACAAGATCACCACGGTGGACGGCAAGGACGTCCAGGTCCCGCAGGCGCAGTGCAGCCAGGCCTTCTCCGACAGCACCGCGGACTCGCTCAACGCCGTCCTGCTGAACGTGACGGAGAAGGGCACCGCCGCCGCCCTGACCATGGACGACGGTCGCAAGATCGCCGGCAAGACCGGTACCACCGACGAGAAGAAGGCCGCCTGGTTCAGCGGCTACACCCCGTCGCTGGCCACCGCGGTCTGGCTCGGCGGCCCGGCCGGCGGCGTCAAGATGAAGAACATCAACATCGGCGGCAAGCACTTCGACGACGTGTTCGGCGCGACCGGCCCCGGCCCGATCTGGGCGCTGGCGATGAACCAGGCGCTCAAGGGCACGCCGCTGGAGCCGATCCAGACCGCGAACATCCCGGACCCGCTGCCGGCCACTCCCCCCGCGGGCGCCACCCCGCCGGCCGCCGACCCGAACACCCCGCCGCCCGCCGGCAACCCCCCGCCGCCGCAGCCCGGCGGCAACCCCGGCCAGGTCGGCGGTCTGCCCGGTGGGCTGCCCGGCGGCTTCCCCGGCGGGTTCACCTTCCCGCCCCTCCCCGGCAACGGGAACGGCGGCCGGCACGGCGGCGGCAACGGGAACGGCTGACGCGGCTCCCGGGCCGGGTCAGGTGCACCGGCCGGTGACACGCCGAAGGGGCGTCCTCCAGTACGGAGGGCGCCCCTTCGGCGTGTCACCGGGGCTCGCGGAGCCGGCACCGGGCGGCCGGGCGCCGCCCAGCGGTACCCCGGCACCCCGGCCCCCGGTTCAGGCCAGGGCGGCCTTCACGGCGGCGGCGACCCGGCTGCCCTCGGCCAGGCCGTCGACCTTGGGCTTCACCAGCTTCATGACGGCGCCCATCGCCTGCGGGCCGCTCGCGCCGCTCTCGGCCACGGCGCCCGCCACGATCGCGGCCAGCTCCTCGTCGGAGAGCTGCTTGGGCAGGTAGGTCGCCAGCACCTCGCCCTCCGCCAGCTCCCGGGCCGCCTGCTCCGTCCGACCGGCGGTGCCGAAGGCCTCGGCGGCCTCCCGGCGCTTCTTCGCCTCGCGGCCGATCACCTTCAGCACGTCGGCGTCGGACAGCTCGCGCTTCTGCTTGCCCGCCACCTCCTCGCTGGTGACGGCGGCCAGCGTGAGCCGGATGGTGGACGAGCGCAGCTCGTCCCGGTCCCTGATGGCAGCCGTGAGGTCTTCTTGCAGCTGCTCCTTGAGCGTTGTCATTTCCTCTTCTTATCCTTCGGCTGTGGGTGGGCTCAACCAGGTTTCCCGCGGGCGTCCACCGGGGTTTCCGCAGTTGAACGAGTATCCCCCGACAATCCCGACGCGCCGTCACCAGCCGCCCGCCAGCGGTGCGCCGGGCCGCGGCGATCCGGACCGGGAACGGGCGGTGGTCGAGTCCGTGAACAATCGACGATCCGGGCCGGGAACGAGCGAAGGGATTCGGCCAAGGTGGCCGACAACGCTCGCACAATCTCGGCCGAAATGCCGAAAATTGCCTGCCCCGGAGCGAAGTTGCCGGTCCTGGAGGGGCAAATCGAGCGCTGTGACCGCTTCGCCGAAAATAATCGGCGTAGTACACTCGTTCGCGCGTCGCTTGAGCAGTCCGATGGCGGCGATCACCTCACCGCCGAATCATCGCCGAATCGCCTCGAATCATCGCCGGACCGCCCTCGAAGACCGCCATGAACAACTGAGACAAACCGTCAGCACGTCCCTGATTCATTATTCCACGGCATTGACACACTGCCGCCCAGGCCCCCTGCAGCCCTGACACCCTGCGGCCCGGGCACTGTGTGCCCCATGCCGGCACGAGCACTCGGGGCCGCGCTCCACCCGGCTGCCCGACCGCCCGGCCCAGCAGTGATCGTTTTCCGAGTGATTGCACGCCGCAGCACGGCGCGTTGAGTTCTGACTTTTATTCTGCTCACGACAGCAGGAAGCGCGGGGGAATGGACAACAATCAGCTTCGCTCGATGTTGGTAACCCAACGGAAGGTGGTCGGCTGGAGCCAGGAGCAATTAGCCGAGCACTCCACGGTCAGCGTCCGCACCATTCGAAATCTGGAAACCGGGGCCATCAAGAATCCGCGGCGCAGTTCCGTGGAACTGCTGGTGGGCGCGCTGTTCTCCGCGGCGACCGGCCGGGACGACACCCTGCTCTCCCAGGCCGTCCGGTCGGACATTCCGGCCGGACCGCTGCCCACCCGGCCGGGGCCCGGAGCGCCGACCCACGTCTCCGAACTCCCGGACAACGCGCGGTGGCAGGGGCTCCGCCCCAAGACGGACATCACCGTCGGGCGCCAGGCCGACCTGCTGCACGTCGTGACCGCCCTGCGTCCGGGCCGTCCGCTGGTGCTCACCGGGCCGGCCGGGGTCGGCAAGACCCGCCTGGCGCTGGACTCGGCCGCCCACCTGCTGGACCGCTTCCGGGACGGCGTCGTGGTCCTGGAGCTCGGCTCGGTCACCCCCGAGGGCGTCGACCCGGCAGCCGCCGCGGCCCAGACCCAGCGCGCGCTCGACGCGCTCTTCCAGGGCTTCGACCGCGACCCGCGGACCAACGCCGAGCTGCAGATGCTGCTGGTCGTCGACAACGCCGAGCACGTCATCGACACGGTGGCCCGGCTGGTCAGGGCTCTGCTGGCCCGGCACCCGGCGCTCCACATCGTGATCACCTCGCTGCGGGCGCCCGCCGGGGTGCCCGCCGACCTGTGGGAGGTCTCGCCGCTGTCCGTCGACCACCCGGACGGCCCGTACGGCTGCCCGCCCGCCGCCGAGCTGTTCTGCCGCCGGGTGCACTCGGTCGTCCCGACGCTGGACCTCGGCGACCAGATGCCCCAGGTGGTCGAGCTCTGCCGGCGGCTCGGCGGTCTGGCGCTCGCGATCGAGAACGCCGCCGTCCGGATGCGCTCGGTGCCCCTGCACGTCCTGATGGAGGAGTACCGGGTGCTGCCGATCCTCGGCCAGGAGGAGGTCGGCGGGCTCTCCCACCACCGCTCGCTGCACCGCAGCCTCGCCTGGGCGTACGGGCTGCTCGACGAGCGGCAGCGCCGGGCGCTCAGACGGCTCTCCCGGTTCCCCGAGGAGTTCTCCATCGACGACGTCCGGCGGGAGCCGGTCGACGGCGGCCGGGAGACCTCCCGCAACCTCGACGTCCTGGCCGAGCTGGTCGACCTCTCCGTCGTCCAGGTGAAGCGCGGCCACCACTACGCGTACCGGGTCCCCCGGATGATGCGCGAGTACGTCAACGCCATTCCGGCCTGAGGCCGGCCCGCCACCCCGCCTGGCCCGGAGCCCTGCTCCTGGCCAGGCGGGGGTGGCGGGGTGCTGTGCGTCGGCGTCGGCAGCGGGGCCGATGGGCCCCCCGCTCCCGTAACCCCTCTTCCTGGTTACGCCTATCCTGGGCCGTATGACCGACGGAGCCGACCCAGCCACCCGGAACGCAGCCGACACCGCCGACCGGGGCACCCCGCCCGGGCTGGTCCTCACCACGGCCGCGGGCGGGAGCTTCCACTTCGATCCCGGCGCCCTCTGCCTCGAACTGCTCACCACCGGCGGCCCCGGCCCCTACGCCCGGTACGAGGTGCTGCACCGGCCCGCCGACCTCGCCGCCTGGCTCCCGCTGTCCCGGCTGCGGCTGCCCGCCGACGCCGTCCGGGTCTCCCCCACCGAGCTCGCCGCCACCCGCACCCTGCGCGACGCGCTGTGGCGCCTCGCCGCCGCCCGCGCCCACGGCACCCCGGGCGAACCCGGGGACTACGCCGTCCTCAACCGGACCGCAGAGCACCCGCCGATGGTCCCCCGGATCGCCCCCGACGGCACCGCGGCCGCCCCGCTGCCCGCCGACGGCGCGCAGCTGGCCTCCACCCTCGCCCGGGACGCCATCGCCCTGCTCACCGGCCCGTACGCGGACCGGATCCGGGAGTGCGGTGCCCACGACTGCCAGCTGATCTTCGTCGACACCTCGCGGCCCGGCCGGCGGCGCTGGTGCTCGATGGAGCGCTGCGGCAACCGCCACAAGGTCCGCGCCCTGCGCGCCCGCCGCGAGTCCGAGGAGGCCTCCCCGGCCACCGCTCTCCCGGCCGCCCTCCCCACTGTCCTTCCCGCCGATCTCCCCGCCGGCTCCGGGCGTGCGCCGGCTGATCCACCGTCTGAGAGCATGGGCTGATGCGACCGCTGTACTCCGTTCCCCTCGGCATCGCCGCCGCCGGCGCCGCCTGTCTCGCCTACTCCGTCGGGTACGAGGTCCGGGCCTTCCGCCTCCGCCGGATCGAGGTCCCCGTCCTCCCGCGCGGCGCCCGCCCGATCCGGGTCCTCCAGGTGTCCGACATCCACATGGTGAGCGGGCAGGGCAAGAAGCAGCGCTGGCTGAAGAGCCTGGCCGGCCTGCGCCCCGACCTGGTGGTCAACACCGGCGACAACCTCTCCGACCCGCTCGGCGTCCCGGCCACCCTCGACGCGCTCGGGCCGCTCATGGAGTTCCCGGGCGTCTACGTCTTCGGCTCCAACGACTACTACGGCCCGGCCCGCAAGAACCCGGCGCGCTACCTCCAGGCCATGCGCAGCGGCGCCCACGGCATGAACAACCCCGACGGCACCGCCCGCCGCGGCATCACCGGCGCCGTCCACAACCCCTGGGAGAAGCTCCGCGACGGCTTCGACGGGGCCGGCTGGCTCGACCTCACCAACACCCGCGGCCGGCTCACCGTGAACGGGCTCGACCTGGAGTTCACCGGCCTCGACGACCCGCACATCCGCCGCGACCGCTACAGCGAGGTCACCGGCGGCCCCTCCGCCGACGCCGACCTCTCCCTCGCCGTCGTCCACGCGCCCTACCTGCGCGTCCTCGACGCCTTCACCGCCGACCGCTACCCGCTGATCCTGGCCGGCCACACCCACGGCGGCCAGCTCTGCGTCCCCTTCTACGGCGCCCTGGTCACCAACTGCGACATCGACACCCGCCGGGTCAAGGGCCTCTCCACCCACACCGCCGGCGGCCACCGCTCCTACCTCCACGTCTCGGCCGGCTGCGGCACCAACCGCTACACCCCCGTCCGCTTCGCCTGCCCGCCCGAGGCCACCCTCCTCACCCTCACCCCGGCCCCCCGCTGACCCCCACCGGACGCCCGCTCGAAACCGGATTTCGTGTCTCGGCGAGCGTCCGGTAGAGTTCTACTCGTCGCGAAGGAGACGGAGCGACAAACAGAAAGACCGGGGTGTGGCGCAGCTTGGTAGCGCGCTTCGTTCGGGACGAAGAGGCCGTGGGTTCAAATCCCGCCACCCCGACCCAGTGCAGAGGCCCTGCCGGAGAGATCCGGCAGGGCCTCTGTCGTTGTGTCCGACCGGCCGGGTGACCGTGCCTCAGCCGGTCCGGCGGTGGTCCCGCTCCACCCCGACTGCCGTGGCCGTGGCCTGATGGCCCCGCGGCCGTCGCCTCGTTCGGTGTTCTCCTCGATCCGCCCTGCGTCCGGCGGCCGTCCCGTCAGAGGACGGTGGTGAGTTCGGTGCGGGAGGTGATGTTGAGCTTGGGGTAGGCCTTGTAGAGGTGGTGGGCGACGGTCCTCGGGCTGAGGAAGAGCTGGGCGGCGATGTCGCGGTTGGTGAGGCCCTGGGCGGCGAGGCGGGCGATCTGGAGTTCCTGGGGGGTGAGCGGGGACTGCGGGGTGCCGGCGGGGGTGGCCGGGGTGGGGGCCGGGGTGCCGGTGGCGGAGAGTTCGGTGCGGGCGCGGGCGGCCCAGGGGTGGGCGCCGAGGCGCTCGAAGGTCTCCAGGGCGGCGCGCAGGTGGGGGCGGGCGTCGGTGCGGCGGCGGGTGCGGCGCAGCCATTCGCCGTAGAGGAGGGCGGTACGGGCCTGTTCGAAGGGGCGGTGGGCCGTTCCGTACCGGGAGAGGGCCTCGAGGTAGGCGGCTTCGGCGAGTTCGTCGGGGCCGAGCAGGGCCTGGCAGCGCAGGCGCAGGGCCTCGGCCCAGGGGCGGTCGGCGGCGGCCGTCCAGCGGGCGAAGCGTTCGTAGGGTTCGGCGGCGCGCTCGGGGGTGCCGAGCCGGACGGCGGCCTCGACCAGGTCGGGGACGGCTCGGGTGGCGCTGATGTGGTGCCGGTACGGGCCGGTGGTCAGGGCGTGCAGCCGGTCGGCGGCGTCGCCGGCGCGGCCCTGGCCGAGGTCGAGCAGGGCGAGCGCCCACTGCACCCAGGCCTGGCCGGCCGCGGGGGCGGCGGTCCGCGGACCGGTGGTGGCGAGGGAGGCGGCGGCGAGTTCGGCGCAGCGGTCGGTGCGGCCGTCGAGGGCGGCCAGGCAGGCCAGCAGCGCGGTGAGTTGGCTGACCCACTGGTGCTGGCCGGTGTCCCGGGCGAGGCCGAGGCCCTCGGTGGCGGTGAGTTCGGCGTCGCGGTGGCGGCCGTGGAAGAGTTCGGCCTCGGCGAGGAAGAACTGCAGGGTGGGCATCACGCCGACGGTGCCCTTGGCGCGGGCCTCGGCCACCAGTTCGGCGGCGAGTTCGGCGGTCTCCTCGTCGCGTCCGAGGACCAGGGTGGCGCCGCACAGCTGGACCAGGTCGACCGGGCTCTCGGCGCCGGCCCGGCGGGCGGCCTCGACGGCCTCCCGGACGGGCGGCAGCGGCCCGGCGGGCCGGCCGAGCGCGGGCAGGACGGCTGCGGGCAGGTGGCGGGCGAGCGGGGCGAGGGGGTCGTCGTCGGCGAGCGGCAGGACGGCCAGGCGGTCCAGGACGGCGACCACCGGCTCCTCCCCCGCGTACCAGGCGGCGTGGAAGGCCTGGAGCAGCATCCGGGCGGCGTGCATCGGGTCGATGTCGGTGCCCGCGGCGTCGAGCAGCAGCCGGTGGGCGGTCGGGTACGCGCCGCGCCAGAAGTGCGCGGTGGCCCGGACCTGGTCGAGCAGGGCGTGCGCCAGGACGTCGTCGGTACGGCCGGCGGCCTCGTCGGCGAGCACCTCGGCCCGGGCCAACTCGCCTTCCTCGGTGGCGGCTTCGGCGGCCAGGACGAGTCTTCGGGTGGCGCTGTCGCGGTTTGGGGTGAGCCGGGCGGCGCGCTCGTACGCGGCGGCGCCGCCGTGGCCGCCGCGGCGTTCGGCGCGGACGGCGGTGCGTTCCAGCGCGTCGGCGAGTGCGGCGTCGGGGCCGGTGGCGGCCAGGGCGAGGTGCCAGGTGCGGCGGTCGCCGTCCGGCAGCGACCGCGCGACCGCCCGGTGGGCCGTCACCTTCTGGTGGTGCGGAGCCCGCTGGAGGATCGCGGAGCGCAGCAGGGGATGCCGGAAGGCGATCCGGCGGTCGGCCGTGACCGTCACCAGTCCGGACTCCTCGGCGGGCGTGAGGTGTTCGGCGGTGACGCCGAGGGCGGCCGCGGCGGGCAGGACGACGTCCAGCGCCCCGCTCTCCTCGGTGGCGGCGACCAGCAGCAGCGTCTGGGTGGCCGCAGGCAGGCCGGTGACCTGGCCGTGGAAGGCGATCAGCAGTCGGCTGGTGAGCGGCAGGCCGCCCGGCGCCGGTGTCCGCGCGCCGGTGGCGACCGGGAGTTCGGTGAGGGCGAGCGGGTTGCCGGCCGCCTCGGCGAGCAACCGGTCGCGGACGGCGGCGGGCAGGTCGGGGCCGACCCGCCGGGTCAGCAGCCGGGTGGCGTCGGCCTCGGACAGGCCGGTCACCTGCCGTTCGGGCAGGCCCAGCGGGCGCTCCGCCGGACCGTCGCCGGGCCCGTTCGGGCCGCCGGTGCGGACGGCGAGCAGCAGGGCCACCCCTTCGGCCTGGAGCCGCCGGGCGGCCAGCAGCAGCGCGTCCAGTGAGGCCCGGTCCAGCCACTGCACGTCGTCCACGACGCACAACAGCGGGCGTTCGGAGGCGAGTTCGGCGAGCAGTCCGAGAGTGGCGAGGCCGACCAGCAGCCGGTCGGCACGCCCTGCGCCGGGGAGGCCACCGCCGGAAGTGCTGCCGTCGGAGTTGCTGCCGTCGGAGAGACCGAACGCCGCCTCCAGCGCCCGCCGTTGCGGTCCGGGCAGGGCGTCCAGCCGGTCCAGGCCGGGCGCCAGCAGCAGGCTCAGTCCGGCGTACGGCAGCTCGGCCTCGTACTCGACGCCGGCCGCCCGGATCACCCGGAACGACTCCCCCGCCCGCGCGACGGCGTCGTCCAGCAGCGCGGTCTTGCCGATGCCGGCCTCGCCCCGCAGCAGCAGCACCCCGCTGCGGCCTGCCCGCGCCCCGTCCAACAGGCCGTCCAAGGCGGCCTGTTCGCCTTCCCTCCCGTACAGCATGGACCGACCCTACCGACCCCGGCCGCGCGCCGCCGACGCCGGAGGCGCCGGTACACCCCCGGGCAGGCTACGTACCCCCATGCCCATACGTGACGGATTCGCCGCCGGCCGCCCTTCCCTACCTTGGTGAGCACCGGGAAGGACCCGGCCAACCACCCAACGGAACACGGGAGATGACCATGACCGAGATCACCGCCGCCACCCTCCAGCAGCTCGCCGAGCGCTACCTCGCGGTGTGGAACGAGACCGACCCGGCGGCCCGTCGCAAGCTGGTCGACGAGGTGTGGGCCGAGGACGGCCGCTACACCGACCCGCTGGCCGCCGTCGCCGGCCGGGACGCGATCGACGCGCTGATCGGCGCCGCCCAGGCCCAGTTCCCGGGGCTGGAGTTCACCCTCGGACCGGTCGACGCGCACCACGACATCGCCCGCTTCACCTGGAACCTCGGCCCGGCCGGCGCGGAGCCGGTGGTGATCGGCTTCGACGTGCTGACGGCCACCCCGGACGGCCGGATCGGCGCGGTGTACGGCTTCCTCGACCGCGTGCCCGGCGCCTGAGCCCCCGCTGCCGCCATAGCCGCCGTAGCCGCCGTAGCCGCCGCCGTCGACCCCGCTACCCCCGAGGAGCGGGCCGCGCCCCACCGCGTCCCGCCCCTCGCCCTCGGCCCCACCGGCCCCACCCGCCCCCTTGAGGAGAGCCCGAGATGAGCACCGCCCTGAACGCCCGGCGGCCCGCCCCGGCCGCCCCGGCCACCCCGGCCGCCCAGGCCGCACCGGCACCGGTCCCCAAGGGGCTGCTGCCGGTCGTCCTGACCGCCACCTTCATGACCGCCCTCGACATCTTCGTCGTCAACGTCGCCCTCCCCTCCCTCCAGAGCGACCTCGGCGCCGGCCCGGCCGCCGTCCAGTGGGTGATGGCCGGCTTCAGCCTGGCCCTCGCGGCCGGTCTGGTCACCGCCGGCCGTCTCGGCGACCGCTACGGCCGCCGCCGGGTGTTCGGCCTCGGCCTGGCCCTGTTCACCCTCGCCTCCGCCGCCTGCGGCCTCGCCCCGACCGCGGCCACGCTGGTCGGCGCCAGGGTGCTGCAGGGCCTGTCGGCGGCGCTGATGGGCCCGCAGGTGCTGGCGATCCTGCGGACCGCGTTCAGCGGCGCCGCCCAGGCCCGGGCCTTCGCCCGGTACGGGCTGACCATGGGCGTCGGCGCGGTGTTCGGCCAGTTGATCGGCGGCCTGCTGATCCGCGCGGACCTCTTCGGCCTCGGCTGGCGCAGCTGCTTCCTGATCAACCTGCCGATCGGCCTGGCCGCCCTGCTGCTGGTCCGCCGCAGCCTGCCGGAGTCCCGCGCCCCGCAGCGGCCCGGCCTGGACCCGGTCGGCGTGCTGCTGGTCACCACCGCGCTGACCGGCCTGGTGCTGCCGCTGATCCAGGGCCCCCAGCTGGACTGGCCGCTGTGGACCGGGCTCTGCCTGGGCGCCTCCGTCGCCCTGCTGGCCGTCTTCGCCGTGCACCAGCACCGGGCCACCGGGTCGGCCACCGCCACCCCGCTGGTCGACACCCGGCTGTTCCGCAGCCGCTCCTTCAGCGCCGGCCTGCTCGCCCAACTCGCCTTCTGGCTCGGCCAGGGCTCGTTCTTCCTGGTGCTCGCCCTGCACCTCCAGCTCGGCCGCGGCCTGGACGCCCTCGGCGCCGGACTGGTCTTCACCGCGATCGGCCTCGGCTACCTGATCACCTCCAACACCACCCACCGGGTCACCGCCCGCCTCGGCGACCGCCGCACCATCGCGTTCGGCGGGCTGCTGATGGCCCTCGGGCTCGGCCTGCTGGCCCTCGCCGGCTACGAGGCCGCCGACGGCGGCGTGGGGTGGCTGGCACCCGGGCTGTTCGTGGACGGGCTCGGCATGGGCCTGGTGATCGCCCCGGTGACCTCGGTGGTCCTGGCGGGCGTCGAGCCGCGGCTGGCCGGCTCCGCGGCCGGGGTGGTGTCCACCGTGCAGCAGGTCGGCGGGGCGCTCGGGATCGCGCTGATCGGCCTGGTCTACTACGGCGCCGGCGACCCGACCGCCGCCTTCGGCCACAGCGTCCTCGCCCTGGCGGTACTGGAGCTGGTGCTGGTGGGCCTGGTCCGGTTCCTGCCGCCCGGAGCGCCGCGCCGGGGGTGATCCCCGAGCGGGCCGGGCCGCGCCGTGACTCCCCTGGGACTGATCCCGAGCGGCCGGGGGCGGCGTCCCCGAGCGGCCCGGGTGCGGCGTCCCCGAGCGGGCCCGCGGGATCCCCGGGGAGTGACGGCGCGGCCCCGTCGGGGCCCCGGCGCCCGGGGCGGGTGGGCCGAAGCCCGCCCGCCCGTTCCCTTCCCTCGCCCCGATCGGGTTGGATGGTCGGATGAGCGAGGAGAAGAGCGCCGTACCGGCGTGGGAGCAGCGGTTCAGGGCGGCCCGGGTGTCGCTGCCCGACTGGGCCGAGGACGCCCCCGACCGGGCGCTGTACGTGTCCAACGCGACCGGCACCTACGAGGTCTACGCCTGGGACCGCGCCACCGGCGCCCACCGCCAGGTCACCGACCGTCCGAACGGCACCACCGACGCCGAGCTGTCCCCCGACGGCGACTGGGTCTGGTGGTTCGACGACCACGACGGCGACGAGTTCGGCGTCTGGCGCCGCCAGCCGTTCGCGGGCGGCCTCGACGAGGAGGCCGTGCCCGGCCTCGCCGCCTCCTACTCGGCCGGCCTGGCCCTCGGCCGCGACGGCACCGTGGTCGTCGGCCGCTCCACCGACGAGGACGGCACCACCCTGCACCTTCGCCGCCCCGGCGCCACCGAGCCGGTCGAGATCTACCGGCACGAGGAGTACGGCGGCATCGGCGACCTCAGCCACGACTCCACGCTGCTGGCCATCGACCACACCGAGCACGGCGACGCGATGCACTCCGCGATCCGCGTGGTGCGCCTGGACGGGGACGGCGGCGTCGAGACCGTCGCCGAACTGGACGAGGTCACCGGCCGGGACGAGCCGCGCGGCGTCGCCTGCCTCGGCTTCGCCCCGGTCGAGGGCGACACCCGGCTGCTGGTCGCGCACCAGCGCACCGGCCGCTGGGAGCCGATGATCTGGGACGTCGCCACCGGTGCCGAGACCGCCCTGCCGCTGCGCGACGAGCAGGGTCGCGAGCTGCCCGGCGACGTCTCCGCCCAGTGGCGCCCCGGCGCCCGGGAGCTGCTGGTGGAGCACGAGTACGAGGCGCGCAGCGAGCTGTTCTCGTACGGGCTCGCCGACGGCCGACTGACCCGCCTGGACACCCCGCGCGGCACCGTCGGCGGCGCCACCGCCCGTCCGGACGGCACCGTGGAGTACCTGTGGTCCTCCGCCGCCGAGCCCTCCGCCGTCCGCTCCACCGCCGGGACGGTCGTGCTGCGGGCGCCCGGTTCGGTGCCGCCCGGCTCGGTGCCGGTCGAGGACGTCTGGGTGGACGGGCCCGGCGGGCGGGTGCACGCCCTGGTGCAGCGGCCGGCGGCGCCCGCGCAGGGCCCCTACCCGACCGTGTTCGAGATCCACGGCGGCCCGACCCATCACGACAGCGACTCCTTCGCCGCCGGTCCGGCCGCCTGGCTGGACCACGGCTTCGCGGTGGTCCGGGTCAACTACCGCGGCTCGACCGGCTACGGCCAGGCCTGGACGGACGCGCTGCACGAGCGGGTCGGCCTGATCGAGCTGGAGGACATCGCGGCGGTCCGCGCCTGGGCGGTCGACAGCGGCCTCGCCGACCCGGCCCGGCTGGTGCTCGCCGGCGGCAGCTGGGGCGGCTACCTGACCCTGCTCGGCCTCGGCGTCCAGCCCGACAGCTGGGCGCTGGGCGTCGCCGCCGTGCCGGTCGCGGACTACCACACCGCGTACGCCGACGAGATGGAGGCGCTCAAGTCGCTGGACCGCACGCTCTTCGGCGGCACCCCGGAGGAGGTCCCGGAGCGCTTCACCGCCTCCTCGCCGCTGACCTACGTCGAGCAGGTACGGGTGCCGGTGTACATCAGCGCCGGGGTCAACGACCCGCGCTGCCCGATCCGGCAGATCGAGAACTACGTCGAGCGGCTGGAGCAGCTCGGCAAGCCGCACGAGGTGTACCGCTACGACGCCGGGCACGGTTCGCTGGTGGTGGAGGAGCGGATCAGGCAGCTGCGGCTGGAGATCGACTTCGTCCGCCGGCACCTGGGCACGGCGTCGGCGGAGACCGGCACGGGCGCCGCGGCCGGCGCCGGAGGCACCGCGTGAGACGTCTGCTGATACTCGCGGGGGCGACGGTGGCCGGGGCCCTGGTGCTCACCGGCTGCTCGGGATCGCAGCAGAGCAACGCCTCCTGCCCACCGCCCGCCGGGCCGCCGGCGCCGAGCTCCTCGGCCGTCGTGCCGACGCCGGCCGCACCCACCACGGCTCCCGGCACGGCGGCACCGCTCGCCACCGCGACACCGCTCGCCACCGCGACCAAGGCGAGCGCACCGGGCGCCGGGGTCGCCGGCGCGACCGTCCTGCGGGCGGCGTACGCGTCGGTCGGCGGGGACGAACCGGTCCAGCTCGCCAAGGGAGGCGGCGGCAAGAGCGGCTCGTCCGGTTCGAAGGGCTCGGGGTCCAAGGGCTCCAAGACCGGCCGCACCGTGCACCACCACACCGACAACTACAACTCCGGCAGCGGCAGCGGGAACGGCCGCAACTGCGTCGGCGTCCCGACGCCGGCGCCCACCGGCACCTGGACGCCGTCCCGGGCGCCCAGCGGGACACCGGCCGTACCCCTGCCGGCCGCGACGCCGGTGCCGACCGCACCGCCGAAGCCGGCGGTGCCCGTACCGGTGGCCCCGTCGGCCAAGCGCTGAGGCCCGGGGCCGCTCGGGAGCGTCAGTCCAGGACCGGGTCCAGCCCGAGGGCCCGGTCCTGCTCCGCCTCCGCCTCGCGGCGCACCAGGCGGTACCACATGAAGACCACGAACCCGCCGAAGACGAACCACTCCAGGGTGTAGCCCAGGTTCTGGAACGCGCGCAGGGTGAGCCCGTCGCCGCCCTGCGGCTGCACGGTCGGTACGGGGGCCAGCCCGGCGGGCGCGTCGTCGGCGGCCACCCAGCCGTCGTACCAGCCGTCGTACTCCAGCACGTTCAGCAGCGACGCCCGGTTGATCATGCCGAGCTGCCCGGCGGGCAGACCGCCCGCCACCGCGCCGTTGCTGCCCACCGACTCGTTGGCCTGCAGGCGCCCGGTCACCGTCACCTGACCGCCCGGCGGCGGCCCGGCGGCGGCCGGGTCCCCGGCCGCCCAGCCGCGCACCACGGCGACGGCGTGGCCGTCGGCGGTGCGCAGCGGGGTGAGCAGGTAGTAGCCCTGCTTGCCGTCCACCACCCGGTTGGGGACGAGCAGTTGGTGTTCGGTGTCGTAGCTTCCGGTCACCGTGACGGCCTTGCCGACGGTCTCCGTGCTCACCTGCGGGGCCGCCTGGTTGAGCAGCTCGTCGATCGGCCGGGCGTCACCCGAAGCGGTGACCGCCTGCTTGGCGTCCTGGTGCGTGGACACCCGGTCCTCGAACCGGCCGAGCTGCCAGGAGCCCAGCCACAGGCACACCGCCACGGCCGCCACGGCCACGACGGTGCCGCCGAGCCAGCGCGGGGTCAGGAGGAACCGGTACACACCCCCACGGTAACCACTCCTCACACCCGCCCGGCCCCCGGGCCCCGGGACACGGGATACCGGGCACCGCGGCCACCGGCCCGCCACGGCGTCCGGCCCGAGCCACGGGCGGCGGGGCGCGCCGACCGCGGTCACCCCGCGGTCACCCCGCCGTCGGCGAGGCCGACGGCTGCGGCGCCGGGCCGCCCGGGCCCTCGACCCCGCCGCGGTAGACGGTGCCGCCGCACGACACCGGCAGGGTCGCCGTGGCCGCCGCCGGGCTGCCGGGGGCGGGGGTGTGGGCGATCGTCACCGCGGTCGGCGCGGTGGTCGGGTTGCCGGTCGGGGTCGCGGTCGGGCTGGGGGCCGTGGTGGGGCCGGCCGACGGGGACGAGGAGGCCGGCGGGTTGGCGCTGGGCGCGTCGGTGGGGGCGGAGGCCGGGGCGCCGGACTCGACGGCGGGGACGTTCGAGCGCAGGGCCGCCTGGTTGACCCCGTTCGACGTGGCGGTCAGCGTGCCGGATCCGGTGCAGCTCTGGTCGGGGACCCAGGCGAACGGCACCCGGTACCCGGCCCGCGGCGCGAGCACCGGCGGCTCCCCGTCCATCGCGGGCAGCCCGGCCGCCGGGTCGCCCGGGGTGTGGTCGGCGGTGCGGACGCGGCCGCGGTCCCCGCCGCTGACGGTGGTGACCGCCACCGAGCCCGGCCCGCCGAGCCGGCAGCTGTGGTCGGAGACGTTGTAGACGGTGAACGAGCCGTAGATCCGCCCGGCCCCGTCGGCCGGGCCGACCTGTGCGACGCCCTCGCCGAGGTCCGCGCGGGTGCAGAGCAGGACGATGCCGCCGTCGCCGGCGCCGGAGGTCCCGGTGGGCGCGACGCCGCCGTCGGTGTGGGCCAGCCCGCCGCCGGGGGTGTGCGGGGCCGAGGCCGTCCCGGGCGGCGGGGTGGCGCCGCCGGTGCCGCTCGGGTCGGCGTGCGGGGCCGTACCGGAGCCGCCGACCGTTCCGGCGGTGCCGCTGGGGGAGGCGGCGGCCGGGCTCCCGGTGTCCGCCGAGCCGGGGCCGCCGGAGAGCCCGAGGTGCTCCCCCTCGTGCAGGACGGGCAGGCCGACCGCGACGACGAAGGCGAGCGCGGCCGCCCCGGTCCAGGCGCCGCGCCGGGCGGCCCGGCGGCGGGGTACCGCCCGCCGGATCCGCGGCAGCCCGCCGGCCGCGGGCTGGATGCCGGAGACGGCGCCGTGCAGCAGCTCGCGCAGCGCCCGTTCCTCGGTGGACAGGTCCAGGAGCTCCGGGACCTCGCCGGCGGGGCCGTCCGCACCGGGCGCCCCCGCACTCGGAACCCCGTCCTCCGGTCGCCGTCGGCCGCCGTCCGCCTCAGCCATGTCCGGCCTCCATCTGGACCCGGAGGGCGGCGAGTCCGCGCGAGCCGTAGGCCTTCACCGAGCCGAGCGAGATGCCCAGGGTCTCGGCGACCTGCGCCTCCGTCATGTCCACGAAGTAACGCAGCACCAGAACCTCCCGCTGACGGCGTTGCAGACCACGCAGCGCGGCCTTCAACTGGTCGCGCTCCAGGGCATCGTAGGCACCTTCTTCTGCACTGGCCATGTCAGGCATGGGCTTCGGCAGCAGTCGCAGCCCGAGGATGCGCCGGCGCAGCGTGGAGCGGGACAGGTTGACGACCGTCTGCCGCAGGTACGCCAGGGTCTTCTCGGGCTCGCGCACCCGGCGCCGGGCGGCGTGCACCCGGATGAACGCCTCCTGGACGACGTCCTCGCAGGTCGAGAGGTCGTCGAGGAGCAGCGCCGCGAGCCGCAGCAGCGAGCGGTAGTGCGCCTGGTAGGTCTCGGTGAGCAGGTCCTCGCTGGTACCCGCGTCGGTACCGGCGCCGGAGTCCGCCGCACCGCGTGCGGCCGCCGTCATCTGGTCTTCTTCCGGCCTACTCGCAGGCCACGGGGCGCGCGACGGGAAGGACACCGCGGATCTCGCCGGGATGCCCGCCCTTGCCCCCACCATCACGTTCGCCACGCACGTTGGACACTCGATCCCCTGTCATGGTTGCCCGGCCCGGGGCCCATTCTTCCGCATCGGCGGAAGAGGCCTCCAGGGGATTCCCACGGGATTCCGGACAGATTGTGTCGAGGAGCGGACACAGGTATGGACACACCTGTGGACACAAGGGGGCACATCGGGACGCGCGCGGGCCCCGGAACGCTACTCCCCCGGCTCCGCCGGCCGACCCGCCGTCAGCTCCGCCGCCACCAGTTCGGCCAGCTGCACCAGGTTGAGCGCCGCCCCCTTGCGCAGGTTGTCCCCGCACAGGAAGAGGTCCAGCGCCTCCGGCTCGTCCAGCGCCCGCCGGACCCGCACGACCCAGACCGGGTCCGTCCCGACCACGTCGTTCGGCGTCGGGAACTCGCCCGCCGCCGGGTCGTCGTAGAGGACCACGCCCGGCGCGTCCCGCAGGATGTCCTGCGCGTGCTCCTGGGTGACCTCGCGTTCGAACCGCGCGTGGACGGCCAGCGCGTGGGTGCGGACCACCGGGATGTGGACGCAGGTCGCCGAGACCTTCAGGGCGGGCAGGCCGAGGACCTTGCGGGACTCGTCGCGGATGCCCATCTCCTCGGCGGACCAGCCGCCCTCGCGCAGCCCGCCGGTCCAGGGCACCGCGTTGAAGCGCCAGCGGGGCGGCGAACGGCCCCTGATCGGCGATCAGGGCGCGCAGGTCGCCGGTCTGCCGGCCGGCCTCGGTGCCCGCCACCAGCGCGGACTGGGCGCGCAGCGCCGCCTCGCCGGCCCGGCCCTCGCCGTCGGCGGCCTGGTAGGAGGCGACCACGAGCTGCGCCAGCCCGTACTCGGCGTGCAGCGCGCCCACCGCGGCGATCATCGCGAGGGTGGTGCCGGCCGGGCTGGCGACGATGCCGCGCGGGCGGATCCGCAGCGCGGGCGCGTTGACCTCCGGGACGACCAGCGGCACGTCCCCGGCGGTGCGGAAGGCGGCCGAGTCGTCGATCACCACGACGCCCTTGGCCGCCGCGACCGGCGCCCACCGGGCGGAGACCGGCTCGGGCACGGCGAACACCGCGACGTCGATCCCCGCGAAGGCCTCCTCGGTCAGCGGGACGACCTCGACGGTCTCCCCGCGCACCACCGCCTCGCGGCCGGCCGAGCGCGGGGAGGCGACGAGGCGGATCCCGCCCCAGACGTCCTGGCGGAGCGAGAGCAGTCCGAGCAGCACCTCGCCGACCGCGCCGGTGGCGCCGACGACGGCGAGGTTCGGACGCCGGGTCATCGCCCGGCGTCCCGGCCCGGCGCCCGGGTCATCGCCCGGTGCCGCCGTTCCGCCCGCGGGTCATCGCCCGGTGCCGCCGTTCCGCCCGCGGGTCATCGCCCGGTGCCGCCGTTCCGCCCGCGGGTCATCGCCCGGTGCCGCCGTAGACGACGGCCTCGTCGCTCTCGCTGTCCAGGCCGAAGGCGCTGTGCACGGCGCGGACGGCCTCCGGCACGTCCTCGGCGCGGGTGACCACCGAGATCCGGATCTCCGACGTGGAGATCAGCTCGATGTTGACGCCCGCGGCGGACAGCGCCTCGAAGAAGGTCGCCGTCACGCCCGGGTTGGAGCGCATCCCGGCGCCGACCAGCGAGATCTTGCCGATCGCGTCGTCGTAGCGCAGCGACTCGAAGCCGATGCCCTCCTTGACCCGGCCCAGCGCGTCGATGGCCTTCTGGCCCTCGGTCTTGGGCAGGGTGAAGGAGATGTCGGTCAGGCCGGTCGACGCGGCGGAGACGTTCTGCACCACCATGTCGATGTTGACCTCGGCGTCGGCGATGGCGCGGAAGATGCGCGCCGCCTCGCCCGGCTTGTCGGGCACGCCGACGACGGTGACCTTGGCCTCGGAGGTGTCGTGGGCGACTCCGGAGATGATGGCCTGCTCCATCTCGCCCCCTTCGGGCTGGTTCGGGTTGTCGTTGCTGACGATCGTCCCGGGAAGACCCGAGAAGGACGAGCGTACGTGAATCGGGATGTTGTAGCGACGGGCGTACTCGACGCACCGGTCGAGCAGCACCTTGGACCCCGACGAGGCCAGCTCCAGCATGTCCTCGTAGGCGATCCAGTCGATCTTGCGGGCCTTCTTCACCACGCGCGGGTCGGCGGTGAACACGCCGTCCACGTCGGTGTAGATCTCGCAGACCTCGGCCTTGAGCGCGGCGGCGAGCGCCACCGCGGTGGTGTCCGAGCCGCCCCGGCCCAGCGTGGTGATGTCCTTGCTGGTCTGGGAGACGCCCTGGAAGCCGGCCACGATCGCGATGTTGCCCTCGTCCAGGGCGGTGCGGATGCGGCCGGGCGTCACGTCGATGATGCGCGCCTTGTTGTGGACGGAGTCGGTGATGACGCCGGCCTGGCTGCCCGTGAAGGACTGCGCCTCGTGCCCCAGCGATTTGATCGCCATGGCCAGCAGCGCCATGGAGATGCGCTCTCCAGCGGTCAGCAGCATGTCGAACTCACGGCCGGCAGGCAGCGGTGACACCTGCTCCGCGAGTTCGATGAGCTCGTCCGTCGTGTCGCCCATCGCGGACACCACGACGACGACCTCATGGCCGGCCTTCTTGGCGTCAACGATTCGGCGGGCCACGCGCTTGATGCCTTCGGCATCCGCAACGGATGAGCCGCCGTACTTCTGCACGACAAGGCCCACGTGCGCTCCTCGACTCGAAGTCTCTTCCGGGGGCCGCGGGCCCCCGTACCCCCCTGGGGAGAGGGGGGTGCGGTCCTCGTCAGTCTACCGAGCAGGGGTGCTCCGACCGGCGCTTTCCATATGGTGAGATGGTGGTTTCAGCACGTGAACGGCGGTGCGGGCGGCTCCGCCGTCAGGTCTGCGGGGGATCCGGTACGGCTCCGAAGAATCGGCGGATCGGGGTGCGGCGATCCGATCGGATTTCTTTTCCGGCCGGGCCGCTGAGGCATTCGTCACAATCCGTGGACGCCGTCGCGGAATACCGCCCACGGCTTCCTGAACAGCCCCGCGCCCGGACGGGCCGCGCGCCCGACGGGACTACCGCCCGAGGCCCAGCTCGGCCGCCATCAGGTCGCCCGCCTGCTGCTCCAGCTGCTCGTCGGTGAGCCCGTCGTCGTCGGTGTCCGCGCCGTCCGGCACCGCGCCGATCGGGCTGTCCAGCCGGACGTGGGCGATCAGCGACTGCAGGGCCCGCAGCACCGCCGTGCAGGTCGTGCCCCAGTTGGAGAGGTACGAGAACTGCCACCACCACAGCGCCTCGCTGACCCGGCCCTCGCGGTAGTGGGTCAGGCCGTGCTGGAGCTCGCCGACCACGCCGGCCAGGTCGTCCGAGATCCGGAAGGCGTTGGGCTTCTCCGGCGGGCCGTACGGGTCGAAGACCTCGTGGTAGACGTCGATCGGCGCGAGCAGCTCGGCGAGGCGCTCGCGCAGCTGCTCGCCGTCCGGCTCGGGACCGGCGTCCGGCTCGAACCGGTCCTCCGGGACGACGTCCTCGATCGCGCCCAGCCGGCCGCCGGCCAGCAGCAGCTGCGAGACCTCCAGGAGCAGCAGCGAGACCGCGCTGCCGGGCTCGTCGCCCTTGGCGACCTCGGTGACGGCGAGCACGAAGCTCTCCACCGAGTCGGCGATCTGCACGGCGAAGTCGTCCGGCTCCGAGCCGTGGCCGTGGGTGTGCGGGGCGTGTGCCCCCGGGGCCCCGTGGGACTGCTGGTGGGGGGTGTGGGGCTGCTGGTTGATCGTCCGGTCAGACATCGAGCAGTCGTCTCCCTTCGAAGGCGCGGCCGAGGGTGACCTCGTCCGCGTACTCCAGATCCCCGCCGACGGGCAGGCCGCTCGCCAGACGGGTCACCTTCAGGCCCATCGGCTTGCAGAGCCGGGCCAGGTAGGTGGCGGTCGCCTCCCCCTCCAGGTTGGGGTCGGTGGCCAGGATCAGCTCGGTGACCGTGCCGTCCGCGAGGCGCGCCAGCAGCTCGCGGATCCGCAGGTCGTCCGGGCCGACGCCCTCGATGGGGCTGATCGCGCCGCCCAGCACGTGGTAGCGGCCGCGGAACTCACGGGTGCGCTCGATGGCGACGACGTCCTTGGACTCCTCGACCACGCAGATGACGGCGAGGTCGCGGCGCGGGTCCAGGCAGACCCGGCACTGCTCGGCCTCCGCGACGTTGCCGCAGACCACGCAGAAGCGGACCTTGTCCTTGACCTCCAGCAGGGCGTGCGCCAGCCGGCGCACGTCGGTCGGGTCGGCCTGCAGCACGTGGAAGGCGATCCGCTGGGCGCTCTTGGGCCCGACGCCGGGCAGCCTGCCCAGTTCGTCGATCAGGTCCTGAACCACGCCCTCGTACAACGTCGCGCCTTCCTTCGGATGGTCGGTGGTGCCGGTGGCCGGTCGGGCCGGGGTGGCCGGTCGGGCCGGTGGCCGGTCGTGCTGAGCGGCCGGTGGCACCGGACGGCCGGTGGTGTTCCGGTGCCATCATCCAACGAATCGGGCGTCGGACACAGCGCCCGACGCCCGACTCCCACATAAATCACATGGGTCTGTCGTCTGAACTTCAGACCTTCTGCGCCGGGAAGCCCGCCGTCAGAACGGCAGACCGGGGATGCCGCCGCCCAGGCCCTGGGTCAGCGGGCCCATCCGCTCGGCCTGCATCTTCTGCGCGGTCTGGTTGGCGTCCCGGACGGCCGCCAGGATCAGGTCGGCCAGGGTCTCGGTGTCCTCCGGGTCCACGGCCGCCGGGGCGATGGTCAGCGCCACCAGCTCACCGGCACCGGTCACCGTCGCCTCGACCAGGCCGCCGCCCGCCGTCCCGTTCACCTTCGTGTCGGCCAGCTCCTGCTGGGCCTTCGCGAACTCCTGCTGCATCTTCTGCGCCTGCTTCATCAGCTGCTGCATGTTGGGCTGGCCACCACCGGGGAACACGGCTGTCTCCTTGCTGTCACGGCTGTCGTGCGGTGCTTCGTCCGTCACCGCCGAGCCTACGTGCTGCCCGCCACTCCGGGCCCCGGAGCGGGGCCCGGTTCAGGGTCGCCTCAGGGGCCCGTCGTTCCGGGGGACGGGGGCGCGGGTCAGGAACCCTGGTGGTGGATCTCCTCCAGCACCGTCGCGCCCAGCTCGCGGATGATCAGCTCCTGGCCGGAGAACACGTCCTCCTTGAGGTCCGGGTCGTCCTCCTCCGGGATGTCGTCCTCCGGCGCCACCGACCGCACCGGAGGGGCCGGCGCCACCACCGGCGGCGGGGCCTGCACCGGCGCGGACCGCACCGGCGGGGCCTGGACGGGCGCGGGCGCCGCCTGGACCGGCGGAGCCTGGACGGGGGCCGGGGCGGGGGCGGGCATCGGCGGCGCGGCGGCCGCCGGACGCGCCGGGGCTCCCCAGCCCCCGCCGCCCTGGGCCGCACCGCCCGGAGCGCCACCACCCGGAGCGCCACCACCCGGGCCGGCGGTGCCGCCGGACGGGTCGACGATGCACTCGATCCGCCAGTCCACGCCCAGCGCGTCGGCCAGCGCGGCGCGCAGCACGTCGTCGCTGTTGCTGCCGACGAAGCTGTCCCGGGCGCCGGCGTTGATGAAGGACACCTGGAGCACGCTGCCGTCGAACCCGGCCACCTGACCGTTCTGGCTGAGCAGGATCCAGGTGAAGCGGCGGCGGTTCTTCACCGCCTCCAGGATCTGCGGCCACAGCTGCCGCACCTGCGCGGCACCCTGCTGCGCGGACGCCGACGGCTGCCCGCCGGGGGCCGCCGGAGCGGGGGCGGGGGCCGGTGGGGGGGTCGGTGCCGGGACGGGGGCCGCCTGCGGCTGCGCCGCGGGAGGCGCGGCGGGGGCACCACCTGCGGGGGCACCACCGGCGGGCGGGAAGCTGCGCGGGATCGGCCAGGCACCCGGCGCCGGCGCGGCCGGTCCGGCGGGCGCGGCAGCGGGCGGCGGGGCCTGCACGGGCTGCGCAACCGGTACGGGAGCGGGGGCCACCGGCGCTTCGGCCGCCGGAGCCGCCCCGGCCGGGGCGGCCGCCGCCGGGGCCACCGGGGCCGCCATCGGCATCCCCCCGGGGACGGCCATCGGCGCGGCGAACCCGCCCGCGGACGCCCGCCGCTCCAGCTTGTCCAGCCGCGCCTGCAACGACAGCTCGTCGCTGTACGCGCCCGGCAGCATCACCCGGGCGCAGATCAGCTCCAGCTGCAGCCGGGGCGCCGCGTTGCCGCGCATCTCGGTCAGCCCGGTGTTGACGATGTCGGCGGCCCGGCTCAGCTCGGCCGCGCCGAACGCGTCCGCCTGCGCCTGCATCACCGCGACCCGGTCGGCCGGGGCGTCGATCAGCCCCTTCTCCCCCGCGTCCGGAACGGTGGCCAGGATCACCAGGTCGCGCAGCCGCTCCAGCAGGTCGGTGACGAAGCGGCGCGGGTCGTGCCCGCCCTCGACCACCCGGTCGACGGCCTGGAACACCGTCGCCCCGTCGTGCGCGGCGAAGGCGTCCACCACCTCGTCCAGCAGCGCGGAGTCGGTGTACCCGAGCAGCGCCGTGGCCATCTGGTACGTGACGCCGCCCTCGCCGGCCCCGGCCAGCAGCTGGTCCATCACCGACATCGAGTCACGCACCGACCCGGCGCCCGCCCGCACCACCAGCGGGAACACGGCGTCCTCGACCTGGATCCCCTCCCGGCCGCACACCTCCGCCAGGTAGTCGCGCAGCGTGCCGGGCGGGACCAGCCGGAACGGGTAGTGGTGCGTCCGGGACCGGATCGTCCCGATCACCTTCTCCGGCTCGGTGGTCGCGAAGATGAACTTGAGGTGCTCCGGCGGCTCCTCCACCACCTTGAGCAGCGCGTTGAAGCCGGCCGAGGTCACCATGTGCGCCTCGTCCAGGATGAAGATCTTGTACCGGCTGTGCACCGGCGCGAAGAACGCCCGCTCGCGCAGCTCGCGCGCGTCGTCCACACCACCGTGCGAGGCGGCGTCGATCTCGATCACGTCGATCGACCCGGGCCCGCCGGTCGCGAGGTCACGGCAGGACTGGCACTCCCCGCAGGGCGTCGGCGTCGGCCCCTGCTCGCAGTTGAGGCAACGGGCCAGGATGCGCGCGCTCGTCGTCTTGCCACAGCCGCGCGGCCCGCTGAACAGGTACGCGTGGTTGACCCTGTTGTTGCGCAGGGCCTGCTGGAGCGGAGCGGTCACGTGCTCCTGCCCGATGACCTCCGCGAAGGTCTCGGGGCGGTAGCGGCGGTACAGGGCTAGGGACACACCCCCGACGATATCGGGACGGACCGACAAACGCGTCGCCCCTCGCTCCCACCGGGCCCCGGGAACGCGAAGACCCCTCGTGCACCCGTCAGAGCCCTCCTACCCTTGCTGCCTTCCGGCCCTGGGGGGGGTTCAGAGAGATAACGCCACACGAGGGGCTGA
Organism: Kitasatospora sp. NPDC092039; assembly: GCF_044756065.1. Taxonomy (NCBI): domain Bacteria; kingdom Bacillati; phylum Actinomycetota; class Actinomycetes; order Kitasatosporales; family Streptomycetaceae; genus Kitasatospora; species Kitasatospora sp. NPDC092039. Next base: position 90,548 of record NZ_JBIVSD010000003.1, read on the forward strand.
CACCCACACTACCGGATCCCCGCCCCGAGGATCCACAGGCACCCCCGCCCTCCCGCCTGCGGGATCGGTGGTCGCGAGCACCCCGAAACATGTACTAAGCTCTCCCACGGAGGATTCGCCTAGAGGCCTAGGGCGCACGCTTGGAAAGCGTGTTGGGGGCAACCCCTCACGAGTTCGAATCTCGTATCCTCCGCCTCGCCCACCAGGGCAAACGAGGGCCCCGACCGCTCAGCGGTCGGGGCCCTCGTCGTTGCGTGGTCTCAGTTCTGGTCTCATTTCGGCTTTGGGCGACCCAGAGGCCCCTCGGCGCGGCCCCAAGGACGGCTGCGGGGCTTGGTGTAGGTCCGCGGGGAGGCTACCGCGACCGTAGGCGGCCCTTTCGTGGCGGCGATGGAGGCAGCCTTCTGGTGGTGCTGAAGGGCGGCTTCGAAGCGGCGGCCGTCGATCGCCGCCCACATGGCGGACGACATGAAGGAGGCCGCGCAGGCGTACAAAGCCGCGCGGATGCGCTGGGACGCGGTGCCGTGCTCTTGGAGGGCGAGGGCTTCATCTGCGAGTTGTACGGCCCTGGTCTCGATGCTGACCCGGCCGCCGTGGCGGTGGTCGCTGGCGATGACCTCGGCGAAGCGCGCTTCCAGCCGCTGGATGTCGGCGGTGCCGATCCGGCGTGGTGCGGCGTCGGCCACGCCGTGGGCGATGACTGCGACGGCGGTCCCGCCGGCGGCCGTTATGAAGTCGCGTCGCCTCACGTCTGCCTCCGGTGTGGTGCGGGCCCGGCCTGTGGGGAGGAAGCCGAGCTGTTCGGGCGTGCAGTCGAATACTGCACCGAGCGCTACCCGGATCTTCCCTGGGGGCCACCGGGTCACGCCGGTCAGCCAGTTGTGCACCGTGCGCTCTGATACGGTGCCCGGCTTCCCGGTGAGGGTCCTGATCTCGGCGTTCACCTCGCGCGCCAACTCAGCCTTGGTCATGCGGCGTTCGGCCATTCTGCGGCGGAGAGCGACATTGGCCACCATGCGGTCAACGTAGCCGTGTTGTCACCTGCTGTGCAGGGCTTCGGGTAATGAGATCGTCAAGTTTTCCGGTTGGCGGCAGACCTTCCGGCAGTGAACTTTGCCTCACCACGGTGGAGTTGGGAGTCATTCACTGGATGAGCGCCGCCGGACACCCCCTCGGTGGCGGCCTCTCCTCCTGCCCTCACCTCTGGAGTTCGCCATGCCCTTCTCCTCCAGTTGTTCCGGACGAGCCCCGGCCACCGAGCTGCCCCACCGGGGCGGGCGAGCGTGACGGGAGCGGTCGCCGTGCTGGAGCCCCCGGTGGCGCTCGCCGAGCTGAGCACAGATCTGCCCTACGAGCCTGGCTCGGCCTCGCGGGCCCGGCAGCTGGTTCAGGCGGCGCTGACCGGCTGGGGCTTGGGCGACCTGGTCGACGACGCCGTGCTGGTGGTCTCGGAGCTGGTCACCAACGCCGCGAAGACCGGCTGTCGCTTGGAGATGACGCTCCGGATCATCCGCCTGACGGCGGCCTCGGTGCGGATCTCGGTGACTGACGGCTGCCGGGTCCTGCCGGTGCGGATCGAGGCAGACGACGGCGACGTGTCCGGTCGCGGTGTCGACCTCGTCCACAAGCTCACCCGGGGCCAATGGGGCGCCGTCCCTGAGCCGTTCGGCAAGACCGTCCACGCCGACCTGCGACTTGGGAGGAAGCCGTGACGGGCCAGCACCGGGGTCAGGCCCGCGACCCGATCGCGACCGTGCTGCAGGCGGTCTGGATGACCGGCCATCTCGTCGTCCTCGGCCTGCTCGGCGCCGTGGCCGACCACCAGCTCACCGGCGGCCCCCAGCCCGAGATCGCAGCCTCAGCACCCGATGCCGAACCGCCGACATCGTCCCTCTGATGCGAAGGAGCCCGCACGATGCAGACCTTGGCCCGCTACCGGCGCCGCATCGCCCGCCGTCCGGAGGCGTACGTCGTCCAGCCGGACGGCTTCTGCAACCTCAACTGCACCTACTGCTACCTCCCCGACGGCGGCCGCCGCACGCCGATGCCGGTCGAGGTCGCCGAGGCCGTCGCCCGCTCGGTCGCCGAGCTGGTGGGCCCCGCCGCCCCGAAGCCGGTCGAGATCATCTGGCACGCCGGTGAGCCGCTGGTGATCGGCCGCCGGCGCTTCGCCGAGCTGCTGGCACCCTTCGAGCCGCTGCGGCGGGCCGGACTGGTCGAGCACTCGGTGCAGACCAACGCCGTCCTGCTCAACCCCGCCTGGTGCGAGTTCCTGACCGAGTACGGGTTCCGGGTCAGGGTGAGCATCGACGGCCCGGCTGCACTCAACCGGCAGCGCGTCGACTGGGCCGGGCGGCCCGCGTTCGACCGGATCATGAAGGGCATCGGCTGCCTGCGCGAGCACGGCGTGCGGTTCGCGGTGATCGCGGTCGTCAGCGCGGAGAGCATCGGCAACCCCGAGGGGCTGCTGGGCTTCATGGCCGGCCTCGGCTGCTACAGCGTCGGCCTGAACATGGAGGAGACGGAGGGCGTCAACACCGACCGCCTGGTACCCACCGTCGAACAGGCCCGCGAGTTCTGGCGCCGCACCATCGCCTGGTCCCGGCAGCACAAGGAATTGACTGTCCGTGAGGTCGACCGCCTCGGCGGCTATCTGCGGGCAGCCCGCGCCGGTGGCTCGGCGGTCCCGGACGGAATGCTGATCGACCCCATACCGACCGTCTCCTCCGCCGGAGACGTCGTCCTGCTCTCGCCCGAGCTCGCCGGGATCAAAGACCCGGCCTACGAGGACTTCCGGGCCGGCAACGTCATGGAGCTGAGCATCGGCTCCATGCTGGACCGCGCGCACGACCTGCGTTACGTGCGCGAGTTCCTGACCGGCCTGGACGAGTGCGAGGCCACCTGCGAGTTCTTCGGCTTCTGCCGAGGGGCCCAGGCCGGCAATCGCTACTTCGAGAACGGCCGCCTGGACACCACCGAGACGAACTACTGCCGCGTGTCCAGGCAGGCCCTCATCACCGCACTGTCCGATACCGTCCGAGAGGAACAAGCAGCATGACCCTGCTCGAACTGCTGGCCACCACCGACGCCCCGGTGGTCGCCGACCTCACCACCGGCACCCTGACCGGCCCCGCGGTCGCCAAGTTCGACAACCGACCGACCTGGGACAACCCCGGACCGGCGTTCGACAACCGGCCGACCTGGGACAACAAGAACAGCAAGTAGCGCCACCTGAACCACCCGGGCCCGCACCCACGGTGCGGGCCCGGCCCCGAACCGAGAGAGCGGAGCAAGACCGTGGACAGCACCTTCGGCCGCGTCACCGTGACCCTGCCCAGTCTGAACGAGCCCGGCCTCTACCTGTCCAACGTCCAAACGCTCGACTCCGCGCGGGGCATCGTCCAGGACTTCCAGTACGGCGACGCCGACCCGCGGGACCTGGACCTCACCGACACCAGCCTCATCACCGGCCGCGTCACCGGACTGCGGGCCGACCGCGCCCAGCTCGACAAGGTCCGCCTCGACTCGATCGAGTTCGACTCCTGCGACCTCGGCTCCGCCCGCATCAGCGACGCCAAGCTCTCCCGTGTCGTCTTCCGCAACTGCAAGATCATGGGTGCCAACCTCGCAGGCGTGACCCTGGACAACGTGCTGTTCGAGAGCTGCAAGCTCGACTACAGCACCTTCGAGCAGGTCCGGGCCACCGGCCCGCTGGCCTTCTCCAAGTGCGTCCTGAACGAGGCGACGTTCACCGGCAGCGACCTCAGCCGGGCCGTCCTCGACGCCTGCAACCTGCGGCTGACTGACTTCGGCCGAGGCAAGTACCAGGACCTCGACCTGCGCGGAAGCGACCTAAGCAGCATCCGGGGAGCCGCCCACCTCGGCAAGGTCATCATCGACCGGACCCAGCAGGCCGAACTCGCCGAAGCCCTGATCGCGGAGCTGGACGTGACCTTCGCAGACACCCTCGACGACCGCCGGTGAGACCAACCGGGAGGAGCCCGGAATGAACCTCGCCATCGCCCACACCGACCCCGCCGCCCTCATCGAGCGGTGCGAGGTCACCGGCGTCCGCATAGCCAGCGGCGAACCGGAGTACGAAGACGGGGCCATCCTGCCCGCCGGCCCCTGGCGCCCCCTGACCACCGAGCTGGCCGCGAGCCTCAAGCCGACCACCGGCACCTCCGACAGCACACTGGTGGAGCTGATCAAGCTCCCCGACGGCCCGCCACCGACCAGCCTGGCCGCCCTCGCCGACCCGCTCGGCGACCCGGACGCCGTGCACCTCGGCCAGGCCGCCAGCCCCGCCAAAGCCCTCACCACCACCCCCAACTACAAGGACGGCCGCCGCATCGGCCTGCACCTCGACAACTGCGACAAGCTCGACTACCAGACCAAGCACACTGGCCGCCGACGCCTGTGCATCAACCTCGGCCCGGGCACCCGCTACCTCCTGCTCGGCGCCCTCGACATCCAGACGATCTGCCGCACCATCCACCACGACCGGTCAACCGCTACCCGCACACCGACGACCTGCGCGCCTACATCGCTGGCGGCCACCAGATCGGCGTCTACCGCATCCGCTTGGAGCCCGGCGAGGGCTACATCGCCCCCACCGAACTCCTGCCTCACGACGGCTCCACCGAGGGCCAGCCGCAGCCGTCCACCGCCACCTTCTGGCTCGGCCACTGGCCACGCGGAGTACTCCCGGCCGTAGCCTGACGTGCCCAGTCAGGTGCAGCAGATCCCCGTGCGGTGCCACCTCCCAGGGGCTGTGCTTTTCGCGGCGCCTTACCAAACGCCGCCGGGTCAGCCGAGTAGTTCGGTGACTAGTTGGTCCAGCTCCTCGGCATCGGTGGAGCTCAGGAGGAAGTCGCGCAGGGTACGGCGGATCTGAATGTAGCTCTTGCCGTCCTCGAACTGCAGCTCCGCGATTCTTTGAGCCTCGGCTTCGCCGATCGCCGCGATTCGTGCGTGTTTGGCGTCAGCCGGGTCGAAGTCCGGGATGGGCAGCTCCCATACAGCCATGTCGATGTCTCGCTCGTCCTTACCGTAGGACATGAGTGGACGTACAGCTTCTGTCGTATACGGCGAGTTAAGAACAGCCAGTAGATACATGCCCTCCTGGCGAGTGGTGACGGTGCTCCAGTACAACTTGTGCTCAATGACGGCATTTGGATCGTCCACCAATGCCGCCGTGATGTGCATGCCAGAAGCTCCGTACACCACCCGCAGGGGTGCACCGGGGAGCTGCTCAGTCAGTTTCTTTCGGAAGTTGAGCTGTTCGGTCAGAGAGAGCCGGTCGCTGGAGCGGTTGGCGTCCCAGAGCCGTTCAGCGTCACGCCACCATGCCGCTAGGTCCGGATATCGATCGAGATGGTCATGCTCGCCGTGCATGAGGGTATTCGTCCCCTCGATGGGCAGAATGACCTTATCTGCACCCATAACCCGGTAGGGGACAACGTGTTCGCCGAGCAGGATGGGCCAGATGAACTGCTTCTCAACGGACCCTTCCCGATCGGGGAGCTGCTTCCAGGGCTTCTTCTCCAAAGTGCTCCGCTGGGACCGGACTGACACTCGGCCACTTCCGAGACCAAGGGGGTTGACGGCCTGTTCCTCGACGAAGAAGAGGACCTTGGGGAAGACGGTTGCCCCGTTCATGAAGCGAGCTCGGTACGGCGAGCTGATCAGTCCTTCTTTCGGGTAGCGCAGTTCACCTGACTTCCGGGCAATCCAACCCTTGGCATTTTCCCAGTGAGCGGCGCTCTTGAAGATTTTCCCGGTCCAAATTTCGGTCTGCCTGGGTAGCGCGACGGCTCCGTTGCCCAGTTGCCCGATGGCAACGGGCAGGCGGCGGCCGAACACAACAGCAGCGGCGCGGGGAAAGAAATGCGGTCGCAGCCGGCGCAGGTCCCAGGAGCCAGTGAATTTTACCTTGACGGGGTGCTCAGGGTCAGCCCATTCTCCACTTCGGAACCCAGTCCAGTAGGGGCGATCCAGAACCGGGTTGGGTACGACGAAGGCAAAGGTGCCGTCCTCGCGCAGATACTGTTGAACTGCGCGGGCAATGAACAAGCCGGAAAGGTCCTGGTGGGTGGCGACCTCGAAGCCACTCCACAGGCCACGAGCCTGCATCATTTCCTTGAATTTCACCTGCATGTCGGCTGGCATGTGGCGATATGAGAGCCAGGGTGGATTGCCAATAAGAACGTCTACCCGGTTTTCGGCGCGCGACAACCACATAGGGCGGGCAAGGTTACGGACATAGTAGGACCAGATGTGATTTCGGTCCTCGTCGACCAAATTGCACAGGACGCGAAAGGCCTCTGTCAGTTCGTCTCGGTCGTCCTTGCTGGAGACCCCGTGTCGATTGAAGAGGCTAACGAGGGAGGGCAGCTTGCTCTTATCCCGGTGCGGGTCGGCTGCCTTGTCGGCGAGTTCGTTGACGATTGCGTCGAATCGGCTGGCATCCTGCAGCAGGTTTTCGGGGAATCGCAGGTCATTGGCAAAGAGCTGGTTGCCCGTACCGGTCTGGATGACGAGATGACCATGGTCGATGAGGTCAGTGCGCTGGTCCCATTGAACGCTGTCGCCCAAGTAGACGGGAACGCTTATCGGACCGCGTTCATCGGAGGTGAGTGTTTCTCTGCCAATGGCAAGAAGGTAAGTGACGCGGGCCAGGGCTACAGCAACGGGGTGCAGATCGATGCCGACAACATGGTCGTGCAGGCCGTCCAGTGCTTCATGCAAGGGCAACCCGCTGTCCTGTGCGGCAGTGAGATAGCGTCGGACGCAGTGGAAGAGGAACGTGCCAGAGCCGCACGACGGATCCATGACCCGCTGATTCAATGGATCAGAGACGGCCTCGGCCACCGTGGCTGCTGCCAGCCAGTCCGGGGTGTAGTACTCCCCCTGCTTCTTGCGGGTCTCTGCGGCAATCACCGACTCATACAGCACCTTCAGCACGTCGTGTTCGACCTTCGACCAGTCGAAGCCGGCGAGGCGCCGAGAGAGGTCTTCGATAAATCCCTTGCCGCCTTCGGTCTCCAGCGGCCAGCCGAAGAAATCCGACTCGACCACACCCGAAATCCTCGCCTGCGTGAACAGCTGGCCGTAGACCAGTGAGGCTGGAGCGGTCTCCTTCACGTCAATGCCCATCACTGCATGAGCAATGATCGCGGCAGTGTTCACGAGGAGCGTGTGCTCGATGAACAGGTCATCGCTGGCCTCGAACTGGGCGCCCAACGCGCTGCGGAGCAGACGCGCCCATAGATCGCGTTTCAGCTGGACGGTCGGCAGATGCTTGTTCTCCTCGTACAGCGCGACCAGGACCGCTTTGTCGATGGAGTGGGCGACACTGTCCGCTCCCAGGCGGGCGGCGATGGCATCTGGCGTGGGTGCTGCACCTTCGGACGTCGCCAGAACACCTTCGAGCCAGCGGACCAAGTTCAGAGCGTTGCCGCTGCGCTCCCGGGTATCGAAGCGGTTCACCTCGTTCAGGTCATCGTTGACCAGCGCGTAAGCACGCCAGTCGGCACCGTCCGTGAGGATGCCGACGTGCCGTCGTTCCCGCTGCTCTGTCCTGGCTCGCACGTACTTCGCGAGTTGCTCGACCGCGTCCTTGCGGATCTTCGGACGGCTGATGTCCTTCTTGACCTCGATGACGGTCGCGCCCATCTCAATATCGATGCGATGGCCAGTCCCGTCACCCACCTGCGCTTCGAGCACGGGAGTCAGGAGGTCCTGCTCGCCGAGGTTGAGGTCTGCGTCCAGGAGGAACTGGCGAATATCGGCCTGCAGTGTCGCCTCAGCGCGGACAGCCTTGCGCTCGATGACCCGCTTGAACACGGTTTCGAGCGCGGTAGGCGTAGGAGGGGCGGAGAGCATCACGGCGAGAGCTCCAAGAGCATCAAGGTGTACAGACGGGCAAGGGGACTGCTGGTCCCGTTGGCCATTGTGGGGCAGGAAGTAGGTGTCGGCACAGTCCTTGCCTGGAGAAGAGGTGGTCAACCGACATCTGCCACGCTGGCGGCGCACCGCCGCGCGGGCCCGTTCGATCCGGCGCATGGCCGCCTCGTCGATCTCGTTCAGGGTCGGCCGCACCATGGGAAAGCTGTGGAAGCGCCGACCCGGCAACCATCCGTTCCACTACTGCGAGGTTGAGTGCTGATTCCGCTTGCTGCCCCGGATGTGGTGCGCCTGTTCTCAGCTGGCAGCTCGTACGACTGCGGCCAAGGCATGACGGCCACAGTGACGGCACTGTCCGAGGCGACGCTGCCTCTCCCTTCAAGCAAGATCGCGGCCCGCGACCCGTTCATCGCGTCGATGCCTCCGACGGAACCCCGCTCGGCGACCTGCTGCTGGCCGAGGACTACGAGCTCCTGACGAACAGCCCTGTTCGGCGAGGAGAACTCCATGGTGCACACGCCAATCGTTCTAGCGCTTTCGCGCCCCGCGCCGCACGAGCGGCAGACGATTCGCGGCCTTGGCCGCACTGGCAGCGGTACTGGCGGGCCGCCTGACCGCGCCCGCGTACGCCGCCGACCTGGTCGTCCGGGCCGGCCTGGTGGCCGACGACCGAACGGTGACGGCCGGTCCGCTGTGTACGCCGCCGACTCGGCGGACGTGAACGTGACTGGCCCCGCGAGCGGCCACAGCCTCGCTGCTTTCTCTTCTGGCGGGGGTGACAGCCACTACCCGACATGGATCGGCCGAAGCATCGACGGCACGATCACCGGCTTCGTATCGGAGTTCTTCGTGGTACCGCAGCCGGGCCGCGGCCCCGTCTCCAAGTAGTACCGACAGCGCCGACGCCAGATCATGGTCTCAGTTCTGGTCTCATTCAGCCCCGTCCGGGCAGGTTCAACGCCGGCACCACCATTCACTCCGCCGCAGGTCAGGACGGGTGTGAACCCCGGCGGACGCCGTTCGTGAGAATCGGAAAGCGTGTTGGGGGCAACCCCTCACGAGTTCGAATCTCGTATCCTCCGCCTTGATCGAAGGCCCGGACCGCGTCAGCGGCCCGGGCCTTCGTCGTTCCGCGGGTGCGCGCGCCGGCGGCCTGGGGAGGCGGCGACCGGTCAGGAGTCGATGAGTCGCATCTCCGCCGCGTCGTAGCGGGCACCGGTCACCTGTCGGGCGACCGCGTTCAACTGCTCCAGGTCGGCGCTGCTCAGGCGCAGGTCGTCCGCAGCGGCGTTCTCCTCCAGCCGGCGGCGGTGCCGGGTGCCGGGGACGGGCACGACGTCGTCGCCCTGGGCCAGCAGCCAGGCCAGGGCGAGCTGGGCGGGAGTGCTGCCGGTCGTGGCGGCCAGCCGCCTGAGCTCGTCGACCAGGCGCAGGTTCGCGGCGAAGGCGTCGCCGGTGAGTCGGGGCACGTGTCCGCTGCGGCGGAAGTCGTCGGGGGCGAGCTGGGCGGGGTCGCTCAGCTGACCGGTGAGGACTCCACGGCCGAGGGGGCTGTAGGGGACCAGCGCGATGCCCAGCTCCCGCAGCACCGGCAGGACGGTGTCCTCCACGCCGCGCTCCCACACGCTGTACTCGGTCTGCACCGCGGTGATCGGGTGGACGGCGTGTGCGCGGCGGATCGTGTCGGCCGCCACCTCGCTGAGACCGAGATGACGCACCTTGCCGGCGGCCACCAGTTCGGCCATGGCGCCGACGGTGTCCTCGATCGGTACGTCCGGGTCGACACGGTGCAGGTAGTACAGGTCGATGTGTTCGACGCCGAGTCGCCGCAACGAGGCGTCCGCGGCCCGACGGACGTGGGCCGGACTTCCGTCGACGCCCCGCACCGCGCCGTCCTCGTCCCGGACGAAGCCGAACTTGGTGGCGATGAACGCCTGCTCCCGGCGGCCGGAGAGTGCCGTGGCGAGCAGCTTCTCGTTGCCTCCGCAGGCGTACATGTCCGCGGTGTCCAACATGGTGACGCCCAGTTCCAGGGCCCGCCTGATCGTGGCGACGGCCTCGCCCTCGTCGCCGGGGCCGTAGAACTCGCTCATCCCCATGCAGCCGAGTCCCAGGCCGCCCACCTTCGGCCCGCCCGGGCCCAGGGTGCGGGTACGCATGATCGCTCCTCCAATTTCGGTCGGTACCGGATTCGGTCGCAGCGGGCCCCGGGGCGACCGCCGCGGACGCGGGCCTGCCGGTGGGCCGGCAGGCCCGCGCCTGGTGCCGATCAGCTGAGCTGGCCGGTGGGCATGACGGTGACCTGCTGGAGGTTCACCCGCGGCGGCAGCGAGGCAAGGAAGCCGATGGTCTCGGCGACGTCCTGCGGGGTGAGCCACTCCATGGTCGCCTTCGAACCGGCCAGCCAGTCCCGCGCACCCTGGTCGGTGACGTGGCTCTGCAGCTCGGTGCCGACGATGCCCGGCTCGATCGCGGCCACCCGCACGTTCTTCGGGCCCAGCTCCGCGCGCAGGTGGCGGGAGAAGTGGGTGACGTACGCCTTCGTGGCGGAGTAGACGGCGAAGTTGGGGAAGATGTTCTGCGCCGCGATCGACGAGGTGTTGATCAGGTCGGCCACGCCGCGCTCCCCGGCGGTTCGCACCAGCTGCGGGACGAACGCGCCGGTGACGTTCATCAGGCCGGCGATGTTCAGGTCGATCTGGTGCTGCCACTGGTCGGTCGCCAACTCCTCGACGGGAGCGGGCAGCATCACGCCGGCGTTGTTGAACAGCAGGTCCGCGCCGCCCAGTTCGGCCTCGACCCGGTCGGCCGCCGCCCGGACGGCCGCCCGGTCGGTGACGTCGGCGGCGATGGCCACGGCGCTGCCGCCGTTCTTCTCGATCCGGGCGACCAGTTCCCCGAGCCGCTCGGCCCGGCGGGCCAGCACGACGACGCGGGCCCCCAGTTCGGCCAGCCTCTCGGCGGACGCCTCGCCGATGCCGCTGGAGGCTCCGGTGACGACGGCGACGCGGCCCTGAAGTGCCTTGGTGTTGTTCAGCGTGGACATGGTGCGGGTACCTTCCGGACGAAGCGGTCGGGGTGAGGGTCGGTGCCGTCGGGCTACTCCCGGGCACAGCTCAAGCACACCAGCCCGCCGCCCCCGCCGGAGCGCCACAACAGGCCCTGGCCAGGCAGGTACTGGCAGGGCCACCCTGGGGCTCCCCGCAGGGACACCGACGATCCACACTGGGACCATGGACCGCAGCAAGGAGATCGCCGACTTCCTCCGGAGCCGTCGCGCCGCGATCAGGCCGGACCTGGCCGGGCTTCCCGCCGACGGGCGGGTCCGCCGCGTCCCGGGTCTGCGCCGGGACGAAGTCGCACGTCTGGCGGGGGTCAGCACCGAGTACTACACCCGGCTGGAACAAGGGCGCGCCCGCAACCCCTCCGCCGAGGTCGTCGCGGCCCTGGCCCAGGCCCTGCAGCTCGACGCGTCCGAACGCGAGCACCTCACCGACCTGCTGCTGCCCGACCCGCAGGCGGCACGGCGCACCCCGAACCGGCCCCAACGGGTCCGGCCCGGCCTGTACCTGATGCTGGAGACGCTGAGCCGTGTGCCGGCGTTCATCCTCGGTCGCCGCACCGACGTGCTGGCCGCCAACCACCTCGCCAGGGCCGTCCTCACCGACTTCGAAGCCCTGCCGGCCACCCGGCGCAACCTCGCCCGCTACTACCTCCTGGACCCGCAGGCCCGCGAACGCGTCGGCGACTGGGAACGGATCGCCGCGGAGACGGTGGCCATCCTGCGGCTGGAGGCCGGCCGCTACCCGGGCGACCGCCGGCTCGCCGACCTGGTCGGCGAACTCACCCTGGGCTGCCCCGAGTTCTCGACCTGGTGGAACGACCACAAGGTGCTGCGCCGCACCCACGGCGCCAAGCACTACGTCCACCAGGTCGCGGGCGAACTCCATTTCTCCTACGAGTCGTTCCAGGTCCCCGGCGACACCGAGCAGACCCTGTGCGTCTACAACGTGGAACCCGGCTCCGACACCGCCCGGGCACTGCAGCTCCTGAGCAACTGGACGGCGCCCGAACTCGCCTCCCCGTCCACCGGCTGACGCCCCGCACCTCCGCACGCGGGGCGGGCGGGGCGCGGGGCGGGCGGGGCACTGGCCGGGGCAACCCGTCGTGCCTCCCTCCCGGGAGGGAGGCACGGCCCCGCCCCGGCGGGATCCGCGGTGTCCGCCGTTCCGGTTGACTCGGGGCATCGACGACCGGGGAGGCGAACATGCTGCGCAGACGAATCGGACGGGTGCTGGCTCAGGCCGGTGCGGCGGTCCTGCTGGCCGGTACGGCCGCGGTGCCCGCCGCGGCCGCGCAGGGGACGGGGCCGGCCGACATCCGGGCGGCCATCGAGGCGGTGCCGGGCCTGCGCGTCGTGGAGGAGAAGCCGGCCGCGCCCGGGTTCCGGTTCTTCGTCCTGACCCTGCACCAGCCCGCCGACCACGACCACCCGGAGAAGGGCGGCTTCGAGCAGCGCCTCACGCTCCTGCACCGGGGCACCGACCGGCCCACCGTGCTGTTCACCAGCGGATACACCGTCCCCGGCGCGCAGTTCCGCTCGGAACCCACCGAGCTGCTGGACGCCAACCAGGTGAGCACCGAGCAGAGGTTCTTCGGTGCCTCCCGGCCCGAGCCCGCGGACTGGACCGACCTCGACATCCGGCAGGCCGCGGCCGACCACCACCACGTGGTGGAGGCCCTGCGCCGGGTCTACCGGGCGGCCTGGATCTCCACCGGCGGCAGCAAGGGCGGCATGACCACCGTCTACCACCGCCGCTTCTACCCGCAGGACGTGGCCGGCTCGGTCGCCTACTCCGCGCCGAACAACGTCGACGACCACGAGGACTCCGCCTACCTCGACTTCCTGCGCACCGTCGGCACCCCCGAGTGCCGTGCCGCCCTCCAGGCCGCGCAGCGGGCCCTGCTGGAGCGCCGCACCTCCCTGGTCGCCGGGTACCAGGCCTGGGCGGACTCCCGGGGCGACGGCTTCCAGCTGGTCGGCAGCGCCGACAAGGCCTTCGAGATCGCCGTGCTGCGGGCCCCGTTCATGTTCTGGCAGGGCCGCGGCCAGGCCGCCTGCCCGGCCGTACCGGCTCCGGACGCCACCGACGACGCGCTGTACGCATGGCTCTCCGATGTCGCCCAACTCCCGGTATATGCCGACTCGGTGGCGAACCAGTTCGTCCCGTACTTCTACCAGCTGGGCACCCAGCTGGGGTACTTCCCGGTCGAGACGGCCCACCTGGCCGACCTGCTCCGCCACCCCGGCGCCACCGAACCGCGCACCTTCGTCCCCCGCGACATCCCGCTGAGCTACCGGCCGCAGGCGATGCGCGACGTGGACCGCTGGGTCCGCACCCGCGGTGACCGGCTGATGTTCGTCAACGGCGCCGCCGACCCGTCGGTGGCCGAGCCGTTCCGGCTGGGCCAGGGCACCCGGGACTCCTACCTGTACCAGGTGCCGGGCGGCACCCACGCGGCACGCATCGCCCAACTGCCCCCCAGCGACGCCGCGATGGCGACGGCCACCCTCCGCCGCTGGGCGGCGGTGTGACCCCCGGAGGCGGTGCGCGGTACCGGGCGGGGGCGGGGACGCCGACGGCCCCGGCCGCACGAGGCAGCCGGGGCGGGACAATCGAGACACAAGGGCCGTACGCCGCAAGCGCCGTAAGCCGTGAGCGCCGCAAGCGCCGTGAGCGCCGGGCTCAGCCGACCGGCTCGGCCGTGGGCTCCGTCGGCACCCCGGCCTCCGCGGCGGCGGTCTTCCGCCCGTCGCGCATCAGCACCAGGGTGAGCGCCGCGGCCGCGACGACCGCGATGCCGCCCACCGTGAAGGTGGTGGAGGTGGCGGTGTTGAACGCCTCCCGGGCGGCGGCGACCAGTCCGCCGTCCCCGGTGGAGCCGGCCACCGCAAGCGCGCCGGTGATGTCGTGGCGGGCGGCGTCGGGGGCGGCGTCGGGCATCGCGCCGGTGTAGGTGCTGGAGAGCACGGTGCCGAGGATGGCCACGCCGAGCGCCGCGCCGGACTGCTGGATGGTGTCGTTGAGCGCGGACCCGACGCCGGCGTGCTCGCTGGGGATGGCGCCCATCAGGGCGTTGGCGGCGGCCGGCATGCCGAGGCCGGAGCCGACGCCGAGCACCAGCATGGCCGTGGCGACCTTGGTGAAGCCGTCGCCCACCGAGAGGGTGGCCAGCAGGCCGAAGCCGCCCGCGATGATCAGCATGCCGACCGAGGTGAGCGCCCGCGCCGGGACCTTCTTGCCGAGCACCGCGCCGAGCGCGTTGAACACCAGCGAGGCGACGGCCAGCGGGATGAAGGCGAGGCCGGTGTCGGTGGGCGAGAACTCCAGCACGAACTGGAGGTACTGGGTGAGGACCAGCATCAGCCCGCCGGTGGCGAAGGTCAGCAGGACGAGCGAGAAGCTGGCGCCGGTGAAGACCCGGTTGCGGAAGAGCTTGATCGGGACCATCGGCGAGTCGGTGCGGACCTGCCGGACGGCGAAGCCGGCCAGCGAGGCCACCGCGAGCAGGAGCGCGCCGAGGGTGCTCGCGCTGGTGAAGCCGTCCCGCGGCAGCACGATGATCGACCAGACCAGCGCCGTCATGCCGACCATCGACAGCACCATGCCCGGCAGGTCGGGGCGGCGCCACGGCCCCTTGGACTCCGGCATCAGCAGCATCGCGGCGACGATGGCGACCGCCGCGATCGGCACGTTGAGCAGGAAGACCGCGCCCCACCAGAAGTGCGCGATCAGCGCGCCGCCCAGCACCGGACCGCCGACCAGGCCGATCATGGCCACCGCGCTCCAGGCGGCGATCGCCTTCGGGCGCTCCTCGTCGTCGAAGACGGTGATCAGGATGGAGAGCGTGCTCGGCATGACCAGCGCGCCGCCGACGCCCATCAGGACGCGCCCGGCGATCAGCTCACCGGGGCTGCCGGCGTACGCGGCGACCAGTGAGGCGGCACCGAACAGCACCAGTCCGACGATCATCACCTTCCGCCGGCCGAAGCGGTCGGAGAGGCTGCCCGAGGTGAGCAGCAGGCCGGCGAAGACCAGGATGTACGAGTCGATGATCCACTGGATGTCCTGCGCCCCGGCCTTGAGGTCCTCCGCGATCGGCGGGATGGACACCGTGAGCACCATGTTGTCGATCACCAGCACCAGGCTGCTGAGGCAGAGCACGACCAGGATGAGCCAGCGCTGCGGATGCCGTTCCACGGCGTTTCCCCCTTCGGACTACGGAATCGGTGCGGGCACACCGCCCTCCGTCCCCAGGGGAACGGTGTGCGCCACTCCGAACACTGTACGGACGCCGCACACTGTTCGCAACGCCGTACGCCGTTCGATCTCCGCACAGCGTTCGCTCCGCCGTACACTGTTCGCATCAACCTGTGGTGAGCTGTGCCGGACCGGCCCGGTCCGGACGACTGGTGAGGAGAGCCCGATGACGGCCAAATCAGAGGACGGAACGACCCCCGGCATCCCCACGCCGTGGAACCGCCCGCAGCGACGGCGGGAACAGCCCGCCCTCAGCCGCGAGCAGATCGTCTCCGAGGCCTTCGCGCTGCTGGACTCGGACGGCATCGAGGCGCTGAGCATGCGCAAGCTCGCCGCCCGCCTGAACGCCGGCGCGACCTCGCTGTACACCCACGTCGCCAACAAGGACGAACTGCTCGCCCTGGTCGTCGACCAGATCTTCGGCGGCCTCCCCCAGCCCGACGCCGAGGGCTGCGAGGCGTCCGAGGTCTGGCGCGCGAAGGTCATGGAGCTGGCCGAGGGCATGCGCGCGGCCGTCATGCGCCACCCGTGGATGGTCTCGGTGATCGGCGACGTCGGGATGGTCTACCTCGGCCCCAACTGGATGCGGCTCTCCGAGACCTTCCTGACCGTGATGGAGACGGCCGGCTTCGACGCCGGCGAGGCCAACGACGCGATGAGCGCGGTGATGGGCTACACCATCGGGAGCGCCTGCGTGGAGGCCTCCTGGGTGCGCGCGCTGGCCCGCAGCGGCCAGGACGAGCAGGAGTGGATGAACCGGCTCCTGCCCGCCGTCATCGAGGCCACCAAGGAGTTCCCGCGACTGCACCGGCTGTACACCACCGAGGTGCCGGACGAGGTCGCCGCGGGCCGGGACCAGGGCTTCGCCCGCGGGGTCGACGTCATCCTGGACGGGGTCGAGGCGTCCCTGGCCGTCCGGCGCCGGGGCTGAGCGGCCGCACCCGGTTCCGTCGAGTGCGGCCGTCCGGGGCGACGCCGCACTGGCGCTCCGGTTCGCTCTCGACCGGCAGGGCGGCGCCACCCCCGGGCGGACCGCTCAACTCCCGCTGAGCGCCTGCACCTCCGCGTAGCCCGGCACCGGCCCGACCGGCTCCCCCGCCGCGACGGCCGCCGCCGTGGCCACCGCCGCCGCCAGCGCCGCGCGGTACAGCAGCGACCCCAGGCTGACCCGGGCCACCCCGAGCGCGGCCAACTCGGCGAGGCCCGGGCCGCCCGGCGTCCAGAGGATGTTGAGCGGGACGGCGACCGCGCCGACCAGCCGGCCGATGACCGCCGGATCGGCCAGCCCGGGGACGAACACGCCGTCCGCACCCGCCTGCTGGTAGGCGTCCAGGCGCCGGAGCGCCTCCGCTTCGGGGGCGTCCTGGCCGCACCAGTAGGCGTCGGTGCGGGCGTTCACGAACAGCTCCGGTACGGCCGCCTTCACCGCCGCGACCTTCGCGGCGTGACGGGCGGACGCGGTCAGCGTGCCGTCCGCCCGGCCGTCCTCCAGGTTGATGCCGACCGCTCCGGCGCTCGCCAACTCCACGGCCAGCTCGGCGACTTCGTCCGGGTCTTCGCTGAACCCGGACTCCACGTCGACGCTGAGCAGGAAGCCGCCGCGGCCGAGCCGGCGCGCCAGCCGTACGGTCTCCGCACGGGTCGCGGCGGCACCGTCGGGCAGACCGGCCACGGCCGCCACGCCCAGGCTGGTGGTGCCGATCGCGGGGTGGCCCTGGGCGGCGAGGGCGACGGCCGAGGCGTGGTCCCAGGCGTTGGGGAGCAGCAGCGGCCGGCCGGGACGGCGGTGCAGGGCGGCGAAGGGGGTCATCGGACCGCCTCCACCGGCTCGTTCGCGAGGTCTCCGGTCGCGCCGAGCGGGCCGCGCGTCACGTCCGTCGCGCTGCCGGTCGTGTTCGCCGCGCCGTCGGTCGGTTCGGTCGCGCCGCCGGCCGCGTTCGCCGCGCCGCCGGCCGGTTCGGTCGCGCCGTCGGCCTGGTCGGCCAGGTGCCCGAGGGAGTCCGCGTAGTAGTACCCGGCCTCGGAGACGTGGCAGACGATCTGCCGGAAGCTCCAGCCCGTCCCCGGCGAGTCGTCCAGCCGCTCGTCCGGCAGCGCGGCGACCCGCCGGGACCAGATCCCGGCCAGCCGGGTCAGCCGGCTGCGGGCCTCGTCCAGGTCGGCGGCGGTGAACGGGGCGAGGTCGGCCGGGGTGGTGATGCCGGAGGCGTGCCAGCGGTCCGGCTCGGTCGGTTCGCCGGCCAGCCGGGCCTCCAACTCGGCGAGGTGGTCGATGAGATGGTCGGTGATGCGGCGAAGTGCCTTGTGCGGCGCGTAGGTCCGGCCGTCGCCGTTGACGATCGGGCGGCCGTCCCAGGCCGTCCAGCCGGCCGCCCGCACGAGCACGTGGTCGACCATCTCCGGCACCAGGGCGGCGAGTTCGGCCTTGCCGAGGTCCAGAGCCGGAGGTGTTTCGGTGTCCGCCGGATCGGAGGCGCCGTACTGGATGCCCTCGGCGATCGCCAGGGCCTGCGAGCGGCCCGGGCAGCTCCGGGGCGGGGCTCCGAAGGTGAGCGCGACGCCCTCCGGCGCGCCGGCCTGGGCGGCCGCGATGTCCAGCAGGACCAGCGTCCCGGCCGGTACCGCGACCCCGCCGACCTCGGTCGCCCGGGCGGCGAGCCGCCGCATCGTCCGGACCGGCGGGTCCGAGCGCAGCACGGCGGCCGGCCCGTCGCCGCGCCGGCGGGCGGCCTCGACCAGCGCGGCGGTGGCGTCGCAGGCCTGGACGAGCAGGCCGATCCGGTTCGCGGCCGTCTCCTCGTCCCCGTCCCCCATCGCGGGCAGCAGCCGGGCCACCGCCGCGTCCGCCGAAGGGTCCGCCACCGGATTCCCCGCCGGGTCGGCCGGGGTGTCGGCGAAGTACGCCCGGGACACCGCCGCGACGTCCCGGGCCACGGCCTCCGGGTCGGCCAGGCCGAGCTCCGCCGCGAGCACCCGGACCACCCGCAGCCGCACGTCGGGCTCGAAGCCCCCGGCGGCGGCCACCCGCAGCCGGGCCGGGTCCAGCCGCTCCAGGTCGGCCAGCACCAGCGCCCGGCGCCGGGCGTGCGCCTCGCCGGAGCTGAACCGGGCGACGGCGGACCGCAGCCAGGCCACCGTGCCGGGGGCGGCGCCGGGCGCGAGGGGCGCGGCGGGCAGCGGGACCAGCTCCGGGTCGGCCAGGGCCGCCGTCACGTCCTCGTAGTGGGAGAAGGTCATGGTCGCGGGGTCGGAGACCACCGTGGTTTCGCTCATGCCGTCATCGTGGCCCGGGGTCGTTTCGGCGCCGGCCGAACCGTGCCGGGGCGACCCTGGAGACATGTCCCCGGCTCCGCTCCCCCGTGCAGCCCCTCATCCGCCTCCTCGTCCGCCCCTTCACCCGTCCCCCGCACCGTCCCCGTGCCCCGACCATGGAGGCATGACGCTCGCCGCCCTCGCCGCCCTGCTCGCCGACCCCACCCGCGCCGCCTTCTGCACCGCACTGCTCGACGGCCGTGCCTGGACCGCCGGCGAGCTGGCCCGGCACGCGAGCGTCGCGCCGTCCACGGCCAGCGAGCACCTGTCCCGGCTGATCGCGGGCGGGCTGCTGGCCGAGGAACGGCAGGGCCGGCACCGGTACGTCCGGCTGGCCACGCCCACGGTGGCCACGCTGATCGAGGACCTCACCGTCTTCGCCGAGTCCGGCACCCGCCCCGCGACCGCTCCCCGCAGCCTGGGCGAGGCCACCCGGCTGAGCGCCGAGGCCCGCGCCCGTACCTGCTACGACCACCTGGCCGGACGCCTCGGCGTGGCCGTGTCGGACGCGCTGCTCGCCCACGGCCTGGTCACCGAGGAGGGCGGGCTGGCCGTCACCGAGCGCGGCCGGGACTGGCTGGCCGCGCAGGCGATCGAGCTGCCGCCGCGCGCGGGCCGCCGGGGCGGACGCCCGGTGGTGCGCGGCTGCCTGGACTGGACGGAGCGCCGCACCCACCTGGGCGGGGCGCTGGGCGCGGCGCTCTGCCGGGCCGCGCTGGACCGGGCCTGGGTGGAGCGGATCGGCTCCGGCCGGGCCCTGCGGGTCACCCCGGACGGCGGCCGGGCGCTGCGCGAACTCCTGGGCGTGGAGCTGCCCTGACGGTCGTCCGGGCGCCGAGAGCTGCCCGGTCGGCCGGCCGACCACCACCGGAGCCCGCTCAGCCCATCGACTTCGCCCCGTCCAGCGACTCCCGGATGATGTCCGCGTGCCCGGCGTGCTGCGCGGTCTCGGCGATCAGGTGCAGCAGCACCCGCCGGGCCGACCAGGCCGTACCCGGCGGGAACCAGGGCGCGGGCGGCAGCTCGTGGGCGAGGCCGAGGTCGGGCAGGGTCCGGATCAGCTCGTCCGTCCCGCGCGCCACCCGCTCGTACTCGGCGAGCAGCCCGGCCAGCGTGTCGCCCTCCGCCATCCGGAACTGGGCCGCCCAGGTGTCCGCGTCGTCGGGGCCGTGCTCCCCGTTCCGGCCCCGCATCGCCTCCGCGCCCCCGGTCATGAACCGCGCCCAGCGCGCCTCGACCGCCGCCACGTGCTTGAGCAGGCCACCGAGGCACAGCTCGCTGACCGTGGTGCGCTCGGCCGCCTGCGCGTCGGTGAGGTCCCGGACGGTGCGCCGCAGCAGGTCGCGGTGCTTGTCCAACGTCTCGACGAGTTCCTCGCGCTCACCCACGGCCCGCCCCGCTCCGTCGCCCCGCAGGCCACCGTTCCGCAGCCCGTCCTCCCACGCCCCACCGCCCCATCAGACGTCCACCGTCTTCGGCGGCTCGCCGACCGTCCGCCCGAGGTCGATCAGCCCGAAGGCCGCACCCTGCGGGTCGCCGACCGCCGCGAACCGGCCGAACGGGCTGTCCGTCGGCCCGAAGTACACCTTGCCGCCGCGCGCCGTCAGCCGCTCGATCGCGGCGTCGGTGTCGTCCACCGCGAAGTAGACGCTGATGTACGAGGGGGCCTGCGGCGGCAGGAAGTCGCCCTCCGCTCCCATCCGGCCCAGCACCGGCCGACCGCCGACCTGGAACATCCGGTAGTCGAACTCCTCGGAGTCCATCTTCGCCACGCCGTACGGGAAGACCGCCGGGAAGAAGGCGTCCGCCTCGGCCGGTTCGCGGGTCACCAGTTCGGCCCAGCTGTACGCGCCGGGCTCGCCCTGCTTCTCGAAGCCCTCGTGCCGCCCGGCCTCCCAGACGCCGAACACCACCCCGCCCGGGTCCTTGGCGATCACCATCGTGCCGAAGTCGCCGATCTGCATCGGCCCCATGACCACCTCGCCGCCGTTGGCGCGGATCCGCGCCGCGGTGGCTCCGGCGTCCGGCGAGGCCAGGTACAGGCACCAGGCGGACTCGGCCTCCACGCCGGGCATCGGCGGCACGACCGCGGCGACCGCCTTGCCGTCCGAGTACGCCTGGGTGTAGCTGCCGAACTCCGACGAGCTCTCGCCGAAGGTCCAGCCGAGCACCTCGCCGTAGAAGGCCTTCGCGCCCTCCACGTCGGTGAACATCGCGTCGGCCCAACAGGGTGTGCCCTCAGGTAGCGCAGCCATCTCTCTGCCCTCGTGTGTGGCGAAGTGCGCGCGCCGGAGGACGCGCGCCGGCCCCCGGTTGGCCAGCCTAGCCACGGGGCGGCGCGCCCGCGCGGGCTGGGCTCCGCGCGGGTCGCGCCGCCCCGGTGGCGGGCCTCGGCGGCTCACGGGTGCGGCGTGCCCGCCCCCGGACGCGGTGAGGACGGGCGCAGGCGCAGCGAGGACGTGCCCAGCCCGGTCGGCCCGAGCGGCAGCGCGGGCGCCGGCACCGCCGTGGGCGCCGTCGGGGCCGTGGGAGCCGTCGGCGCCTCGGCCGCGGCCGCCGTGGCCGCCCGCCGGGCCTGCGAGGCCTCCGCCAGGTCCCGCTCGGCGCCGAAGTGCCGCTCCAGGTCGGCCGTGCCGTAGCGGAGACAGCCCTCGTGCCAGCTCAGGATCCCCGCGAGCCAGTTCTCCAGCTCCCCCACGTACCCGTCGAGCAGTTCCCTGGCCTCCTGCGTCAGCCCGAAGTCCTCGTAGACGACCGGGAGTTCCTTCTGCGCGACGTGCTGGAACTGGTCCAGCCGCGAGTGCATCAGGTCGTCGACGATCCGGACCGCCGACTCGTAGCCGCAGTCGAAGAAGTTCTGCACCACCAGGACGACGTTGTGCAGCTCGCCCTCGTACTCGACCTCCTTCTGGTACGAGAAGAGGTCGTTCATCATGCACGCGTAGTCCATCGCGGAGTTCTCCAGTGCGCGCATCGAGCCGTGGTCGTACACCTCCTGCGGGACGGCCTTCCCGTGACCGAGCCGGGAGAGGCTCGTGGTGAGCTCGGAGCCGAAGGTGGAGCGGCGCATCTCCAGGTAGTCCACCGGGTCCGGGATCCGGTTCTGGATCTGGTTGGCCAGCTCCCAGATCCAGCTGTCCAGCATGGCCTCGACCGCCACCCGGAACCGGCCCCGGGCCTCGACGGTCATCGGACCGGCGGTGCGTTCCCAGAGGTCGGCGAGGCTGCGCTCCAGCGCGTTGCCCGGCTCCGGCGCGGGGGTGCCGTCCACCGGCATGAACAGCGACAGCCGCGCGTTGGCGGCCTTGGCGCCGCCCAGGTCGCGGGTGTGCCCGAAGGCCCGGGGGTAGTAGTCGTCGGCCCAGGTGCCCCAGGCCAACCAGGCTGAGGCGATGTCGAGTTGGTCGGCCGTGGCGTCCGGATGGATGCCGGCCGCGCAGAGCGGGAGGTCGTAGTCGCGCATCGACTCGGCGTCCCAGATGCCGGATGCGGGGACGCCCGGCTCCGCCGCCAGCAGTCCCATCCGCTCGGCCCACTCGATCACCCGCTCCCGGGCGCCGTCCAGGTGGGGGCTCAGCCGGAGGTCGTACGGCAGCCTGAACTCGGGCAGCAGGGAGGGCCCGACGGCCTGGTACGGCACGTGGCCGTACGACCGCGCCCGCCGCCGGGCCGGGCCCGCCGCCCCCCGGGCCGCGGAGGCCGCGCCCTCCTTCGCGGAGGCCGCCTGGGCCGCCGGGGCCCCCGCGGCCGTGCTGCGCAGGATGTCCAGCGCCGAGGTGCCGATGCCGCCGATCGCGTACTGGTCCCACCAGTTGCCACCCCCCGGCCCGCCCGGCAGCCCGGCCGGCGCACCACCCGAGCCCGGCGCCACCTCGCCCGACCCGCCCGAACCCGCCGCCGCCCCACCGCCGTTCATGTACCGGCTGGACCGCAGGTGCCACTCGTGCCCGCCGGACTGCCAGTCCTGGAGGCCCTTGACGTACGCCATCACCCGGGCACGGCCCGCCGGGTCGAGCCCGGTCTCCGCGAACAGCACCGGCAGTTCGGTGAACACGGTGCTCTCGAACTGCTGGAGCCGCGAGGTGAGCAGGTCGTTGACCGCGTCGGCGGCCTCCTGGGTGGAGCACTCCAGGAACCGTTCCAGCACCAGGATGCCGTTGCTCAGCTCGCCCTCGTCCTCCACCTCCCGCTGGTACGAGAAGATGTCGTTGCGCAGGTGCACCCCGTCGGAGAAGGCGTCCATCAGCACCCGCAGCGACCGCGAACCCGACACCTCCGCGGGCACCTCGGCACCGGCCGCGTACTCGACCAGCTGCGCCGACCAGGGGGCGCCGCCGACCTTGCGGCGCATCTCGATGTACTCGACCGGGTTGGCCACCCGGCCCTCGTTGATGTTGGCGAGCTCCCACAGCGACTCGTCGAGCAGGTTGCGGGTGCTCTCCGCGAACCGGATCCGCCAGTCCTCGCCCATCGCCGGCACGGTGCGCCGCCACAGGTCGGCCAGCCCCGCCTCGACCGGGTTCTCCGGCTCGGGCAGCGCGGCGGCCGGATCGGCCGGCATGAACAGCGGCAGCCGGTCGAGGTGGGCCTTGCCCGCCTCGCGGTCGTTGGTGCGCTTGTACATGTCGAGGAAGTGGTCGTCGAAGAAGAAGACCCACACGTACCAGTCGGTGACCAGCGACAGCGCCTCGGCGGAGGCGTCGGGATGGGTGTACGCGCAGAGCAGGCCGTAGTCGTGGGCCTCCAGATCGGCCTGGTCCCAGATCCCGGAGCCCTCCAGCATCCCCATCTCCCGGGCCCAGCCGGTGGAATGGGACCGCGCCTCCTCCAGATGGGGATTGAGCCGTGCCGGGTGCGGCACGTAGAAGGACGGCAGTTCGAACGGCTGGGTCACGGCTGCGAGCCTTTCTGGACACGTCGAGTGGACCAAGGATGGCCCGCCGTCAGCTCACCGCACCGGCACAACAGAAACAGTCATATGAAATGACTCGCTCCCCCCACACAAGTCCACTCCCCCGGCCGAGCGCTCCCCGATCCTCCGCACACCCCCCACGCACCCCGATCCGCCGGGGCGGGCCGTGGGAGGCCCGCCCCGGCGGGGGCGGAGGCAGGGGCAGGGGCAGGGGCGGGGCAGGGGCGGGGCAGGGGCGGGGCAGGGGCCCTCCGGCTCAGGCCGCGAGGGCGAGGACGAGGGAGGCGGCGACGGGCGCCATGTAGACGAGGGGGAAGGGGACGTGGGCGTAGGCGCGGGCGCGGAGGACGGTGACGACGGCGCCGAGGAAGTAGAGGACGACGCCGACCGCGGCCGCGTAGCCGACGGCCGGGACGGCGAGGCCGACCAGCAGGCCGAGGGCGCCGGCCGCCTTGGCGACGCCGAGCCAGGTCCACCAGGCGCGCGGGACGCCGTAGTCGGCGAGGGGCTTCACGACGTACTCGGCGCCGGCGAAGACGGAGTAGGCCGAGAAGCCGACCATGAGGGCGCCGAGGACGGTGACGACGGTGTGGGCGATGGACATCGGAGGGCTCCCCATTCGACGGCTGTTCGGTTCGACACTCCCCTGACCCGGGGCACCCGACGGATGTGACAGAGGCGGGCAAAAAATTGTCCGCGCCACCCCGATGCCTGGCCCGGAAACCGCTCCGCCAACGAACAATGCCGCTCTGACAAGGCCTTGAACAGACAAGACTTCCCCGGATACGGGCGTGTTGACCGCGTACGCCAACGCCGCTTCCACCAGACTGGGCGCCGACCCGACGTCAACTCCGAGGAGGGCAAGCCCATGAACGTCACCGTCCGGCTCGCACAGCAGCCCGAGGCCGACGAACTGCTCGGACGCAGTGCGCTCGCCGCGCTCGTCGGCATGCTGCTGGACCAGCAGGTCCCGATGGAGTGGGCGTTCACCGGCCCGCTGACCATCGCCCAGCGCCTCGGCCACGACGACCTGGACGCCCACGAGATCGCCACCTACAACCCGGAGGAGTTCGTCGCACTCCTCTCCGCGAAGCCCGCGGTCCACCGCTACCCGGCCGCGATGGCCAAGCGGGTGCAGCAGCTCTGCCAGTTCCTCGTCGCCCAGTACGACGGCGACGCCGCCGCGCTGTGGAAGAACGTCCGCACCGGCAAGGAGCTGCTCAGCCGGCTCAACGCCCTGCCCGGCTTCGGCAAGCAGAAGTCGCAGATCTTCCTGGCCCTGCTCGGCAAGCAGTACGGGGTGCGGCCCGAGGGCTGGCGGGAGGCGGCCGGGGTGTACGGCGAGGAGGGCGCCCACCGCTCGGTGGCCGACATCACCGGCCCCGAATCCCTCACCCTGGTACGGGAGTTCAAGCAGGAGATGAAGCGTGCCGCGAAGGAGGCCAAGGCCGCCGCCAAGCCGCGCACCACCACCCGTACGACCGCCGCCCCCGCCCCGTCCGGTGCGCGCTGACCGACGGTCGGCCCGCCCGCCCGGCGGCACCGCGGCCGGGCCTTCCCAGAGCGCGACGCGGGCCCCGGCCGCGCCGCGCGACCGGGGCCCGCGAACGGGAGTGCTCCGTCAGGCCAGGACGGGCTCGCGCTCCTCCGCGGAGGAACCGGCCACCGGCCCGGCCGCCTTGCGCCGCCGCGGCAGCGCGAACATCAGCAGGAACACGGCGAGCAGCACCCCGGCGACCCACCACATGGCGTGCACGAAGGCCCCGCCGAACGCCGTCCCGACCGCCTCCGGCACGACCACGTCGTCCATCGCCCCGAAGAAGGCCACCGACACCAGGCCGAGCCCGAGCGCGTTGCCGACCTGCTGCACGGTGTTGATCAGCCCGGACGCCGAACCGGCGTGCTCGCGCGGCACCTCCGCCAGCACCGCGTCGGTGATCGGCGCGACGATCAGCCCCATCCCGAGGCCCATCACCACCAGCGGCAGCGCCATCTGCCAGGCCGCGATCGCCGTCCCGTACCGGTCCGCCTCCCAGATGTAGACGAGCACGCCCGCCGCCATCACCAGCGCGCCGGTCTGCAGCACCTTGCGCCCGAACCGCGGCACCAGCTTCTGCACCGACAGCCCTGCCGCCGTGGAGACCGCGATCGAGAACGGGATGCCGGTCGCACCAGCCTTGAGCGGGCTCCAGCCCAGCCCCACCTGCATGTAGAGGGTCCAGACCAGGAAGAAGATGCCGAGCGCCACCCCGAAGGCCAGCTGCACGCAGATCCCGGCCGCGAAGGACTTCACCCGGAACAGCGCCAGCTCCACCAGCGGCGAGCCGTCCCGCCGCGTCTTGACCTTCTCGTACACCACGAACAGGACGAACACCGGCAGGCTCCCGGCCATCGACAGGTAGCCCCACAGCGGCCAGCCGGCCTCCCGGCCGTGCGTCAGCGGGTAGATCAGCATCAGCAGGCCGAGGCTGGCCAGCGCCACGCCCACCAGGTCCAGCTTCAGCGCCTGGTCGGCCTTCGACTCGTCGATGAAGCGGCGGCCGAGCAGCAGCCCGGCGATCCCGACCGGCAGGTTGATCAGGAAGATCGGCCGCCAGGCCAGGCCGAACAGGTCCCACTCGGTGAGCAGCGCGCCGATCATCGGACCGGAGACCGCGCCCAGCCCGACCACCGCGCCGAACAGGCCGAACACCTTGCCGCGCTCCTCCGCCGGGAAGGTCGCGTGGATGATCGACAGCACCTGCGGCACCATCAGCGCCGCCGTCCCGCCCTGCAGCAGCCGGGTCGCGACCAGCATCTCCGGGTCGGCCGCCAGCCCGCACAGCGCCGAGGCCAGCGTGAACCCGCCGATCCCGATCAGGAACACCCGCTTGCGGCCGTGGATGTCGCCCAGCCGGCCGCCGGTGATCAGCCCGATCGCGAAGGCCAGCGCGTAGCCGCCGGTGACCCACTGGAGGGTGCTGAAGGAGGCACCGGTGTCCTGCTGGATGCTCGGGATGGCGATGTTGACGATGGTGACGTCCACCAGGTCCATGAAGGAGGCGACCATCACGATGGTCAGCGCGATCCACCTCCGCCGATCCGCTGCCGCGGTGCTCATTCCGCCGTCCTCTTTCCTCACGTCCGCCTTTTTCACGTCCGTGACAGTAACGACCATGTAGGTCAGAACCTGTCCTAGTCGTTACGGCATGCTGAAGAACATGAGCGATACCCCGGCCCGGCTGCTGAACCTGCTGTCCCTGCTCCAGACCCCGCGCGAGTGGCCGGGCAGCGAGCTGGCCGAGCGGCTCGGCGTCAGCCCCCGCACGATCCGGCGCGACATCGACCGGCTGCGCGAACTCGGCTACCCGGTGCGGGCCAGCATGGGCGCGGTCGGCGGTTACCGGCTGGTCGCGGGCACCGCGATGCCCCCGCTGCTGCTGGACGACGAGGAGGCGGTGGCCATCGCGGTCGGGCTCCGCGCGGCGGCCGGGCACGCCGTGGTGGGCATCGAGGAGGCCTCGGTGCGGGCGCTCGGCAAGCTGCTCCAGGTGCTGCCGGGCCGGCTGCGGCAGCGGGTCGGCACGCTCAACTCCGCGACCGTGCCGCTGCTCACCGGGGACGGCCCGACCGTCGACCCGGAGGACCTCACCGTGCTCGCCCGGGCCGTCACCGCCCGGGAGCGGCTGCGCTTCGGCTACCGGGCGTACGACGGCGCCGAGACCAGGCGGCAGGTCGAGCCCGAGCGGCTGGTCTCGGTCGGCCGGCGCTGGTACCTGGTCGGCTACGACCTGGACCGCGCGGACTGGCGGCTCTTCCGGGTCGACCGGCTGACCGACCCGGCGGCCACCGGCGTCCGCTTCACCCCGCGCCAGCTCCCCGCCGAGGACGCCGCCGCGTACGTGGCGGGCAAACTGCACCGCCCGTCACCGAGCGGCACCGTGGTCGCCACCGTGCACGCCCCGGCCGAGCGGGTCCGCCACATCCTCCGGTCGGGCGACTCCGAGGTCGAGCCGATCGACGGGCACAGCTGCCGGCTGCGCTCGCACTCGGACTCGCTGGAGTGGACGGCGATGCGGCTGCTGTCGCTGGACTGCGCCTTCGAGGTGCACGAGCCGTCGGCGCTCCGCGACCACCTGCGCCGGCTCGCCGCCCGCGCCCGGCACGCGGCGGGCGCGGCGGGCGCGGAGCGGAAGGAGGGGAAGGAGGGACAGGCCGCACCGCGGGAGGACCCGGAGGATCAGGCCGCGCCACGGGAGGATCAGGAAGGTCAGGCCGCCACCCGGAACCAGCCGTCGCCGGACCGGAACCACAGCACCCCGTCCCGCCCGTAGGCGCAGCGCCGGTCGAGCTCCCCGGGGACGTCCACCCGCTCGCGGCGCACCTCCCGCCAGCCCTTCCGGCCCTCCCGCTCGCACCGGACCAGCTGACCGTCGGGCTGGAGGAACACTGCCCGGTCCCCGGCGATCGCGAAGCCGACCGGCTGCCGGGCCGGCAGCCGCAGGACGACCGGCTCGCCCCCGGCGGGGTCGATGCCGGTGAGGTGGCTCCGGTCCCCGTACCAGGCGAGCCAGGCCCGCCGTCCCTCGGTGGCGGCGGCGAGGCCCTCCAGGGGTTCGTCGCCCAGCGCCTCGAAGTCCGGCCGCCAGACGAGCCGCCCGGCGGTGTCCAGCCCGAGCAGGCCGCACCGGCCGAGCGGGTCGTCGCCGTGGTTGCCCTCGTCGCCGAACGCCAGCCAGATCCGGCCGTCCCGGTCGGTGATCAACGCCTGGACGTCGTCGCCGAGTCGCAGCTCCCGGGCCGGCCGGCCGTCCGGGCCGAACACCTGGCCGTTGTGCTCCCGGCCGTCCGCCGTCGCCGCGGCCCGGCACCCGGCCAGCAGCACCCGCCCGCCCGGCAGCAGCGCCAGCAGGTCCGGCGGCACCCCGGCCCCGGCGATCGGCACCCGCCACCCGCCGTGCGGGCCGTGCACCACCACTTCGCCGTCGAACGGCAGCCGGGCGGACGGCCAGGAGCCGGCCCGTGCCAGGCACCCCTCCGGCACCAGCAGGACGGCCAGCTCCCCCTGCGGCCCGACCGTCCAGGCCGGGGCCCGGCGGCCGGCCCGTACGTCCTCCCCGGGCAGCCGCCAGACCTCGACCGGACGGTCGGGCATCGCCATTGCTCAGACCCCGTACTCGGCGGTCAGCAGCGCCCGCCCCAGGGTGTGGAAGGTCAGGTTGAAGCCCACCTGGGCCGGCGGGGTGTCGGCGGCGACGTCCAGCTTCTCCACGTCCAGCGCGTGCACGGCGAAGACGTAGCGGTGCGGGGCGCCGGGCGGCGGGGCGGCACCGTCGTACCGGTTGCCCGGGAAGTCGTTGCGGCCGTGGAACGAGGCCTCACCGGGCAGGTCGGCGTCCGAGGACCCGGCGCCGCGCGGCAGTCCGGTGGTGTCGGCGGGCAGGTTGAGGGCGAGCCAGTGCCACCAGCCGGAGCCGGTCGGCGCGTCCGGGTCGTAGCAGGTGACCGCGATGCTCCGGGTGCCCTCCGGCAGGCCCGACCAGGCCAGCTGCGGCGAGAGGTTGCCACCGGCGTGGACGAACTCCTGGCCCAGCGTGCCGCCTTCGGTGAGGTCCTGGCTGCTGAGCCGGAAGGACGGCACCTGCGGCAGGAACTCGTACGGCAGCGGCGGACGAACACTCATGGGTGGTCACCTCTCACGGTCGGAATGACACGGGTCACTGTAATGGGGTGCACGTCCGATCCCGGCGCCCCTACAGTCGGGGTATGGCCGCCAAATTCGCCCAGTTGTTCGCCGACTCGCGCCGCGCGTTGTTCACCATGCTCGGCATCCAGGCCGTCATCTGGTCGGTGCAGGTGGTCAACTGGCTGGACGACTACGGGCTGTCGCGGGACTTCGGCCTGCGCTCCGAGCAGGTCGGGGACCTCCCCGAGATGTTCACCATGCCGTTCCTGCACTTCAGTTGGAGCCACATCGAGGCCAACTCCTGGCCGCTGTTCGTGCTCGGCTTCCTGTCCGCGTACCGCGGCATGAAGAGGTTCCTGCTGGCCAGCCTGGTGATCCTGGTGTCCGGCGGGCTGCTGGTCTGGCTGCTGGAGAGCCCGAACACGGTGACCGCCGGAGCGAGCGGCATGGTCTACGGCTATCTGGGCTACGTGGTGCTGCGCGGCGTCCTCGACCGCAACGTGCTGGACGCGGCGGTCGGCATCGTCATCGCGGCGGTCTACTCGACCATCCTGATCGGGGTGCTGCCGGTCACCCCGGGCGTCAGCTGGCTGGGCCACCTCGGCGGGCTGATCGGCGGACTGGCCGCCGCCGTGCTGCTGCGCGAGCGACCGGCCGCCCGGCAGGCCCGGCAGTCGGCCGCACCGCGGGGCACCGCACCGGACAGCCCCGGGTCCGCCCTGCTCAAGCAGCTGGACGAACTCGGCCTGTGAGGCCGGGCGGCGTACGCCGTCCGGGGCATCAGGTATAGACCAATCCCACCGCTGCGGCTAGCGTGGACCGCTCACCTCCCCAGCTCCGGAGCCGCGCCGTGCAGTCCTCCGTCCTCGCCTTCGCCACCGACCTGCTCGACGAGGGCGCCGACACCTTCTTCGGCAACCTCGCCGACCGCGCCGGGGTCGGCGGCGTCACCCTCGCCTCGGTCTACCACCAGGCCCGCGACGTCTTCCCGCACAACCCCCGCCGGGTGGTCCGCTACCTGGAGCCGGGCGCGGCCTACTTCCGCCCCGACCCGGCCCGCTGGGCGGGCCGCCGCCTGGCCCCCGTCCCGTCCACCGCGCTGGACGGGCGCGACCCCTTCGCCGAGGCCGCCGAGGAGGCCCGCCGCCGCGGCCTGAAGCTGCACGCCTGGACGGTCTTCTGCCACAACGACCGGCTCGGCTTCGCCCACCCCGACTGCGCGCCCGCCAACGCCTTCGGCGACCGCCACCTCACCGAGCTCTGCCCGGCGAACCCGGAGGTCCGGGAGTACGCGCTGACCCTGGTCTCCGAACTGGCCCGGTACGGCGTGGACGCGATCCGCGCCGAATCCCTGCACTTCCACGGCCTGCGCCACGGCTACCACCACGAGCGCTACTTCGAGGAGCTGGGCCCGAGCGCCGAGGCGCTGCTCGGGGTCTGCTTCTGCCCGCACTGCCGCGCCGCCGCCACCGGCGCCGGCCTCCCGGCCGACGAGGTGGCCGAGGCGGTCCGCACCGAGCTGCGCCGCCGGCTGGCCGACGAGTCCGCGGCCGCCGAGCCCGCCGACCTGAGCGCCCTCGCCGACGGCGCCTTCGCCGCCTACGTGGACGCCTCCGCCGCCACCGTCACCTCGCTCGCCGCCGAACTCACCGAGCAGGCCCGCCGGCACGGCATGCGGCTGAGCTTCATGGACGGCGGCGGCCCGGGCACCGGCTGGCTCTCCGGCATCGACCTCCCGGCCCTCGCGCGGGCCACCGACCAGATCGAGACCCTCGGCTACGCGAAGACCGCGGAGGCGGTCCGGGAGAAGATCGCCGCCTTCGCCCTGCACGGCGTCCACCCGCGGTCCATGGCGGTGATCCTGCGCCCGATGTCCTCCGACTGCGACGGCCCGGAGAACCTCGCCGCCAAGATCGCCGTGCTACGCCGACTCGGCGTTCCCGAGGTGGAGTTCTACAACTACGGCCTGATGCGGCTGTCCTCCCTGGACCGGATCGGCGCCGCGCTCGCCGGCTGACCGGCCGGCACCGCGCCCCATCGGCCCACCGGCCCACCGGCCCACCGGTCGGCCCCGCGCCCCTCCGGCCGACCGGTCGGCACCGCACTCGCCGACCCCCCGTCAGCGCCGCCGCTTGGACGTCCCGAACAGGCTGCGCGAGATCTCCTGCCCGAGCTGCCGCCCGGCCGAGCGCGCGAAGGACTTCACGGCCGGGTTGTTCAGCAGCGAACCGAGCAGCCCGCCCGCACCCGACTGCTCCCTCGCCCGCTCTCCCGACCCCGCCCGCTCCCCCCGCTCCTCCCGCCGCGGCGCGGGCTGCTCGGGCTGCCCGGCCGGCGCCGCCTCCGGCCGGGGCGCGCGCGCCGCCAGCTTCTCGTACGCCGACTCCCGGTCGACGGCGTCCCGGTAGCGCGCCGTCAGCGGCGACGCGTCCACCACCGCCCGCAGGTCCGCCGCCCCGAGCGGCCCCATCAGCGACTGCGGCGCCCGCAGCCTGGTCGCCGCGACCGGCGTCGGCGCGCCCTTCTCGGAGAGGACGGTGACCACGGCCTCGCCCGTGCCCAGCGAGGTCAGCACCGCGCCGAGGTCGTACGAGGACCGCGGGAAGGTCGAGACGGTGGCCTTCAGCGCCTTGGCGTCGTCCGGGGTGAAGGCGCGCAGCGCGTGCTGCACCCGGTTGCCCAACTGCGCCAGCACGTCGGACGGGACGTCCCGCGGCGTCTGGGTCACGAAGAAGATGCCGACGCCCTTGGAGCGGATCAGCCGCACGGTCTGGGTGATCGCCTCCAGGAAGGCCTTGGAGGCGCCCTTGAAGAGCAGGTGCGCCTCGTCGAAGAAGAACACCAGCTTGGGCCGGTCCAGGTCGCCCACCTCGGGCAGCTCCTGGTAGAGGTCGGCGAGCAGCCACATCAGGAAGGTGGAGAACAGCCGCGGCCGGTCCTGCACCGCGGGCAGCTCCAGCACCGAGACCACGCCCCCGCCGTCCGGGGTGGTCCGCAGCAGCTCGGCGGTGTCGAACTCGGGCTCGCCGAAGAACGCCCCGGCGCCCTCGTTCTCCAGCACGGTGAGCGCCCGCAGGATCACCCCGGCGGTGGCCGCCGAGAGCCCGCCGATGGTCCGCAGTTCCTCCTTGCCCTCCGGCGAGGCGAGGAAGGCGATCACCGCGGTGAGGTCCTTGAGGTCGTAGAGCTCCAGGCCCTTGCCGTCGGCGTAGTGGAACACCAGGCTGAGCGAGGACTCCTGGGTCTCGTTCAGGTCGAGCACCTTGGCCAGCAGCAGCGGCCCGAAGCTGGTGACGGTGGCCCGGATCGGGATGCCCGCGCCCTGCCCGCCGAGCGAGTAGAACTCGGCCGGGCAGCCCCGGGGCGTCCACTGCTGCCCCACCTCGGCGGCCCGGGCGGCGGTCCGCTCGCTCGGCGTCCCGGAAGCGGCGACGCCGGAGACGTCCCCCTTGACGTCGGCCAGGAACACCGGCACGCCCTGCCCGGAGAGCTGTTCGGCGATCAGCTGGAGGGTCTTGGTCTTCCCGGTGCCGGTGGCCCCGGCGACCAGCCCGTGCCGGTTGAGCACGCCCAGCGGGACGCGCACCCGGGCGTCCGGGTACGCGGTGCCGTCCAGCAGCACCGCGCCGAGGTCGAGCGCGGGGCCGGTGAACGCGTACCCGTCGGCGATCTCCCGGACGGCCGGCGGGGTGGGGTCGGAGGACATCGGTGCACACTCCTGAGCGGATCGGAACGCTTCGGAACGCTTCGGCATCGGATTTCATCGGCTCGGAACCCGATCGGCACCGGGCGATGTTCGCGACATTTCCCATCAAACAGCCGCATTCGTCCATGCGCAGTTCACACCGGCGCGCGTGGCGGCGCCGCGGCTGCTGCGCCATCCGCCGCCCAAACGGTAGGCTTTCCGTGTGATCTTCAAGCGCATCGGCAATGGGCGGCCGTACCCGGATCACGGCCGGACGAGCACCCGCCAGTGGGCTGACGTCGCCCCGCGCCCGGTGCGACTCGACCAGCTGGTGACCACCAAGGGGCAACTCGACCTCGAAACCCTCCTGGCCGAGGACTCGACGTTCTACGGGGACCTCTTCGCCCACGTGGTGAAGTGGCACGGCGACCTCTACCTGGAGGACGGCCTGCACCGGGCCGTCCGGGCCGCGTTGCAGCAGCGCCAGGTGCTGCACGCCCGCGTCCTCGAAATGGAGTGACGGTCCCCGCCGCAGCGACCGCCGGACCGCCACGGGCTCTTCCGGACCGCCCCCTCGCCACCCGGCGGAGGGCGGTCCGCGCGTACCCCGGTACCCCCTTTCGGGTACCGGGGTACGCCAGATGATGATCGTTTAGTACCTTCGAGGCCGTACGGCACTACGCTGCTGACTACGGCCGCGACCAGGGGATTCCGCCCGCAGCGGGGGAAGCCCCCACCCGGCCGATCCGTCATCCCGACCCCGCCCCGGCACGAGGGGGAGACAAACCGTGAGCATGTTGACTCCCCGAGGCCTCAAGGGGAAGCAGTACCGGGTCACCGGCAACACCTACCCGCGGTTGGGCCGCCCCCCGAAGAAGAGCCGCAAGGTGATCGCCGCGCTCGCCGGTCTGCTCGCCCTGGCCCTGATCGGCCTGGGCGGCCTGCAGCTGTACGACATCTTCACCGGCAGGAACAAGAGCGCCTCGGCCCAGGCCTGCGCGACCCCGTCCGGCAAGGCGCTGGCCGCCCCGACCCCGGGGGCCACCCCGGGCGCCTCCGGCGCGCCCGCCGCCGCGCAGGGCGACCCGCACGCCGTCCCGCAGCCCGCCGCCGTCACCGTGAACATCTACAACGCCACCACCAAGGCCGGTCTGGCCGGCCGGACGGCCGAGGAGTTCAAGAAGCGCGGCTTCGTCATCGGCAAGGTCGGCAACGCCCCGGCCGAGCTGGACAAGAAGGTGCCCGGCACCGCCCAGGTGATCGCCGGTCCGGCCGGCGCCGGCGCGGGCACCCTGGTCGGCTCGCAGATCGCCGGGGCCGCCGTCACCGCCGACGCCCGCACCGACGCCACCGTGGACTTCGTGATCGGCGACAGCTACAACGCCCTGCTGGACGAGACCCAGGCCGCCGCCGCCCTCGCCCTGGCCACCAAGCCCTCCCCCACCCCGACCGCCACCGGCAGCTGCTGAGGCGCCGAACACCGAGAGCCCCCGGCAGACGCAGTGCCGGGGGCTCTCGGTGTTCGGTGGTTCGGGTGGGGAGGCTCAGCCGGCCGTGCCGTACAGGCGGTCGCCCGCGTCGCCGAGGCCGGGGACGATGTAGCCGTTCTCGTTGAGCCGCTCGTCCAGGGCGGCGGTGACCACGGTGACCGGCAGGCCCGCCAGCTCCCGCTGCATCACCTCGACGCCCTCGGGGGACGCCAGCAGCACCACGGCGGTGACGTCGGTCGCACCGCGCTCGATCAGCATCCTGAGCGCGGCGACCAGGGTGCCGCCGGTGGCCAGCATCGGGTCGAGCACGTAGACCTGGCGGCCGGAGAGGTCGTCCGGCATCCGGGTGGCGTAGGTGGAGGCCTCCAGGGTCTCCTCGTTGCGGACCATGCCGAGGAAGCCCACCTCGGCGGTCGGCAGCAGGCGGGTCATCCCGTCCAGCATGCCGAGGCCGGCCCGCAGGATCGGGACCACCAGCGGGCGCGGGTAGCTGAGCCGGGTACCCGTCGTGACCGCCACGGGGGTGGTGATCTCCACCTCGTCGGTGCGGACGTCCCGGGTGGCCTCGTAGGCGAGGAGGGTCACCAGTTCGTCCGTCAGGCGACGGAAGGTCGGCGAGTCGGTGCGCTCGTCGCGCAGGGTGGAGAGCTTGTGGGCGACCAGGGGGTGGTCGACGACGTGGAGACGCATGTACCGAGGTTAGCCCGGTCCTGGACGGGTGTACGACCGCCGTGCCCCACCCGCGCGCCGGACCGGGTGACGTTCCGGTGACACGCCGTGACCCGCCGCGGATGTCCGGACGGAACTGCCCCCTGTGGTATCAACCGGGCCGTTCGGGGAATGTCACGTCTTATGACGAGCAACCCGAACGCCGGGGACGGCTCGAAGGACGAGCCCGTCGACGGGGCGGGCCGCAGCCCGGGCCCGCCGTACGACCATCCGGAGACCGAGGCGGAGCGCCGCAAGCGGCGGGCCGTCTTCCTGCGCGAGCTCACCGAGGCCCGCGAACTGCGGGAGCGGGTGCAGCCCCGACGGACCAAGGAGCGGCGGATGCGCGAGGCGATGCGGATGCGGACCTTCCGGATCTGACCGGCCCGGACGACGTCCGGACACGGCCCCCGCACCGCCCTGGCAGGCCCCTGCCGCGCGCCCCGCCCACCCCCGGACGGCCCGCGAAACGGCCCGCCCCGATCCCGACGGGCGTTCGGAGCAATTTTCGACCGGCCCCGGACCGCCCCGGCCCGACTTCACCGCCCGCCACCCGGTCCTTCCGACACGACCTGCGAAGACGCGCTGCCGAACACCCCCCGCGAGGGCGGGCTTTCTGTCACGATTCCGATGGGACGGTCCGAACAAGCGGACCGCCTCTGGCGCGGGGGCGGCCAGATTTCCGCGTCGCCCGTGCGCGCCGACAGCCGAGACCGATGATCTTGGGAGTGTCCCTGGTGGCGTACTTCGCTGCAGTGCTTGCTCGCACCGAGGACGGGTGGGATGTGAGCGAGACGGAGCTCGACGACGTCGAAACCCTGGCCGATCTGACCGATCTGGCCCGCGACTCCGCCCAGGACGACGACAGCGTCCTGATCTTCATCGAACAGGAGGACGCCTGGTTCGCCGTCGTCCGCGTGGACGGCGAGGAGGACCCGCGGATCTTCGTGTCGGACGGCGCCGCGGCCGCCCGCAGCTCCTACGGCGCCGTCCTCACCGACGAGTTGGTCGACCAGGCCGGCGAGAGCGAGTTCGGCGACCTGGACCACCTGCTGGACGAGGCCGAGGGGGCCGAGGAGCCGGACGAGGAGGACGCCGACGCCCGCGGCGGTGTCCCGGTCGGCCCGCTCGGCGACGCCCACCTGCTCACCGAGTTCGGCCTCGCCTCCGACGCGCTGCTCGCGCTCAGCGGCGAGGGCGCGGTGCCGGGCGACGCCCTGGAGGAGATCGCCGAGGCCCTGGGCTGCGGCGAGGTCCTGGAGGCCGTCCGGTAGCGGGGTCGGTCATGCCGGTGTCCGCCACCGGATACCCGACACTGGATGCCATGCAGCCCGCATCCACCCCGTTCACCGTCCCGCTCGTCCCCCCGCTGCCCGCCCCCGTCCGCCCCGACCCGGTCCGCGACCGCTGGGCGGCGCCGATGCGCCTCGCGATGGCCGAGGCCGCGCTGGCGCCGGCCACCGGTGACGTACCGGTCGGGGCGCTCGTCCTGGACCGGCACGGCGAGGTGATCGGACGCGGCCACAACGAGCGCGAGGCGGTCGGCGACCCGACCGGGCACGCCGAGGTGGTCGCGATCCGGCAGGCGGCCGAGAATTTGAGGCGAGCCGCGCGCAGCGCGCCGAACAAGGGTGGCGGCGGGCGGCGGGAGGGCGAGTGGCGGCTGAGCGGCTGCACGCTGGTCGTCACGCTGGAGCCGTGCACCATGTGCGCCGGCGCCATCGTGCTGTCCCGGATCGACCGGGTGGTCTACGGCGCCCTCGACGAGAAGGCCGGCGCGGCCGGCTCGCTCTTCGACGTGATGCGCGACCGCCGGCTCAACCACCGCCCCGAGGTGATCTGGGGCGTGCTCGCCGACGAGTGCGGCGAGCAGCTGCGCGCCTTCTTCGACACCCACCGCTGAGGCCCGCCGACCGCGGTGGCGATACGGATTTCGTGACTGCGCCACACCTCCGGTAGAGTTCCTCTCGGTAGCGTGTCCGAGCGGCCAAAGGAGCACGCCTCGAAAGCGTGTGTGGGGGCAACTCCACCGTGGGTTCGAATCCCACCGCTACCGCTCGAAAGCCCGAGGGCCCGTCCGATCCGGACGGGCCCTCGGCGTTTGCCCGGCGCGGGCCTGCCGTCCGGTGCAGGAAAGCAGGCCCGCGCGGGCACGAGAAGCGGCTCCGTACCCCGGGCCGATGACCACCGGTGCCCGGTCCGTACGGAGCCTGGAGGGGGGAGCGGCTCGGGGGGACTGACCGCTCCCCCGACGGAGTCCCACAACCGGCGCCGCGTCGGGGGGAAGCCGCGGCGACCGGTCCCACAGCGGGGAGCTCCGGATCCACGTACCGGGGGATTCCTGCCAGATCCCCGGCACGTCCTCCATCCTGCCGCCCGGGCCGCGGCCGGGCACCCGGAGAAAGGCCCCACTCGCGGGGACCTTCGTCCCGCCGGCCGAACGCGTCGCACACTTGATAGCCCGTCCGGGTGGATAAGCTGCCCCTGCAGGCCGCTCGGGGACCGGAAGACGGCGGCGCACAGCTCGGAGGAAGGTCACCCGATGGCGCAGGCGAAGAAGATCGGCATGGTCCTCCTGCTCGTCTTCGTGCTCTACTCGATCATCACCTCGCCCTCCCGGTCCGCCGAGCTGGTCCAGCTCGGGTTCGAGGGGATCTCGAACGCGGCCAAGGCGGTCGGCACCTTCATGACCGGTCTGATCAAGTGACGGACGGCCTCCTCCGGATGACGGCCGGCCCCGCGCACCGGCTACGGTGAGCCCGACCCTCTGTCCCCGTCCGCGAGGAGCGGCAATCGTGATCCGGCACCTGGTCCTGTTCAAGCTCAACGAAGGCGTCAGCAAGGACGAAGAGCGCGTGCTCGCCGGCGCCAAGGCCTTCGACGCGCTCGGCGCGGTGATCCCCGAGCTGCGCGAGTGGGAGTGCGGCTGGAACACCACCGAGCGCGACATCGCGTACGACTACGCGATCAACAGCCTGGTCGAGGACCGCGACGCCCTCCAGGCCTACCTCACCCACCCGGACCACCAGGCCGCGGCCGGCCTCTGGCGCGAGTTCGCCACCTGGGTGATCGCCGACGTCGAGGTCTGAGCGGCCGTCCGGCCCCGCCCCGTCCGACCCAGCCGTCCGAAAGCCCGCGCCAGGGCCCTTCCCCCGGACGGACCGCGGCGCCCCGTCCGGCCTCCGGACGGGGCGCTTCGCCCTGCCCCGGAACGACCCTTGCGGCGCTTCGCCGGCCGGCCCGGGAAAGGTTGAACGCCCCACCAACACACCTCCGTCGGGTGCTTGCCCGACGTATGCCCACCTTGTGATGCTATGACCGGTTTTGCCGGACATGGCGAGGTAGTGAACCAGCCGCGACACCCGCTCCGCAGGGACCGCCGTTGACGACTTTGGGAGGGGTGAGATGTCCGTGGACGAAGTGCTGGCCGCGATCACCAGCCCGGCCGGCGAGCTCCGCCCGGACCGGCTGCGCGGCCCCGGCGGCCGCCCCGCCGTGGACGTCCGGACGCTGACCCGGGTGCTGTTCGAGCGGCTCGCCGAGCTGCCCCCGGACGCCCCCGAGCGGGAACGCGTCCGGGCCGCCCTGATCGAGGTGAACATCCCGCTGGTCCGCTACGCGGCCACCCGCTTCCGCAGCCGCAGCGAGCCGATGGAGGACGTCGTCCAGGTCGGCACGATCGGCCTGATCAACGCGATCGACCGCTTCGACCCCGGCCGCGGCGTCCAGTTCCCCACCTACGCGCTGCCGACCATCCTGGGCGAGATCAAGCGCTACTTCCGGGACAACGTCCGCACCATGCACGTCCCGCGCCGGCTCCAGGAGCTGTGGGTCCAGGTCAGCGGCGCCATGGAGGAGCTGACGGTGCTGCACGGGCGGGCCCCCAAGGTGCCCGAGATCGCCGCCAGCCTGCGGATCCCCGAGGAGGACGTGCGGGCCTGCCTGGACGCCGGACGGGCCTACAACGCGGCGTCCCTGGAGGCCGCGCAGGAGCACGAGGGCGGGCTGGCGCTGCTCGACCGGCTCGGCTACGAGGACTCCGCGCTGGCCGAGGTCGAGCACCGGGACATGGTCCGCCACCTGCTGGTCCAGCTCCCCGAGCGGGAGCGGCGGATCGTGATGCTGCGGTTCTTCGCCAACCTGACCCAGTCCCAGATCAGCACCGAGCTGGGGATGTCCCAGATGCACGTGTCCCGGCTGCTCTCCCGGATCCTGACCAGGCTTCGGACCGGCAACTCCTGGGAAGAGTGACATTGCAGCCAGTTACCCCGACGTGACATCTTGCGACGTTCGGGTTTGCCGTGGACCGTGTTCCGGTATGGAGGGGGAAGGCCCTCGCCGGGAACCTCCGCGCGACGGCCCCCGTTCAGCTGACAGTCACAAGGGGGTGGGTGCATGTCCGGAGAGCCGGCCACTGCGGAGATCCACGCTGGACAGGCCAACGGCACGGCCGTCGTCGAGGACCTGGTCCCGCGGCAACGGGTCGAACCGGTCCGGCCGCCCGGCCCCGAGGCGGCGCCGGAGACGCCGCCCGGCTCCGCGCTGGACACCCGGACGCTCTCCCGCTCGCTGTTCCTGCGGCTGGCCGCGCTGGAGCCCGGCAGCACCGAGCACGCCTACGTCCGCGACACCCTGATCGAGCTCAACCTGCCGCTGGTCCGGTACGCCTCGGCGCGCTTCCGCAGCCGCAACGAGCCGATGGAGGACATCGTCCAGGTCGGCACCATCGGCCTGATCAAGGCGATCGACCGGTTCGACCCGGAGCGCGGGGTGGAGTTCCCCACCTTCGCGATGCCCACCGTGGTGGGCGAGATCAAGCGCTTCTTCCGGGACACCAGCTGGTCGGTCCGGGTGCCCCGGCGGCTCCAGGAGCTGCGGTTGGCGCTCACCAAGGCCGGCGACGATCTCTCCCAGCGGCTGGACCGCTCCCCCACCGTCGCCGAGCTGGCGGTCTGCCTGGGGGTCAGCGAGGAGGACGTGGTCGAGGGCCTCGCCGTCGGCAACGCGTACACCGCCAGCTCCCTCGACTCCAGCACCGGCGAGGAGGACAGCGACGGGCCGCTGGCCGACCGGCTCGGCTACGAGGACCTCGCGCTGGAGGGCGTCGAGTACCGGGAGTCGCTCAAGCCGCTGCTGGCCAAGCTGCCGCCGCGCGAGCGCCGGATCATCATGCTGCGGTTCTTCGGCAACCTGACCCAGTCGCAGATCGGCGAGGAGATCGGGATCTCCCAGATGCACGTCTCCCGGCTGCTCACCCGGACGCTCACCCAACTGCGTGAGGGGCTGATCAACGAGGGCTGAGCCGGCCGCCGGTGGCCGGGCCACCGCCCGGCCCGGCCACCGGGTCCGCCACGACGTCGTCCAGCAGGTTGGCGCGCAGCCCGGCCAGCACTTCGTCGTCCAGCCCGAGCCCGTCCCGCCAGAACGCGTCGAAGCCGCCCCAGCCGGCCTCGACCTCGGCGAAGGCCGCGTCCAGGTAGCCGCCGTCGGCCCGGAAGACCGGCAGCAGCAGCTCGGGCTCGCGCATCAGGCCGCGGCCGCCGAGGTCGTCCAGCACCCGCCGCACCACCGGGGCGGAGCGCTCGTTGGTGAGCAGGTAGTCCGTCCGGACGGTCCCGCGGTCCACCCCGAGGGCGGTCAGCAGCAGCGCGGCGGCCCAGCCGGTGCGGTCCTTGCCCGCGGTGCAGTGGAACAGCAGCGGCGGGCCCTCCGGGGCCGCCAGCAGGCGCAGCAGGGCCGCGAAGCGCTCGCGCGCCACCCGGTCCGTGACGAACCAGCGGTAGAGGCCGGTCATCAGGGCGGCTGCCCGGCCGTCGCCGAGCAGCGCCCGCTGGCGCTGCGGGCTGTGGTCGGCCAGCGCGTCGCGGACCAGCACGAAGACGTCGAAGTCCGTTGCCAGCAGCGGGAGGTGGTGGAGGGTCACGCCAGCCGGCAGGCGGTCCAGGCCGGCCTCGCGGACCTCGCCCATGCTCCGCAGGTCCACCACGCTGCGCAGGCCGAGCGCGCCGAGCGGGCCGATGTCCTCGGCGGTGACATGGTTCAGGCCATCGCTGCGCAGTGCCACCCCGCGCCGGAGAATCCGCCCGTCAGCCGCCCGGTAGCCGCCCAGATCGCGGGCATTCAGCGCACCCCGCAAACCGAGACTGCGCCCGACCAGCGGCGTTCCGTACGGCTCCGGTGACGCATTCCGTACGCTCCGGAATCCCGCCGGCTCGGTATGCTGATCGACCACGCGAGCGCCTCCATTGCATATTCGGACTGTCACATGGCACAGCGGTGCCCGATATTGCATGAACCTGCCCGACCGGGCGGTGGGATGTGCAAGAGTGTCATGCGCAACGACGACAGTGTAGGTGTCCCGCCCGACCCGCCGAGCCACACCGTCGGTTACCGCTTGTAGCACTCAGCTTCCGGTTTTTCATTTTCAATTCATTATTTGCGCCGCCGGTACGGTTCCGGTCACAATCAGCGCCTTCATGGCTTCGCCATGAACGTTGGTAACAGGTTCGCTGCACTCTCGCCCGATTGGTCCCTCGCACTGCCGTCCCTCGACCAGGATGGGCCCGGGCAGCCTGCTGCCCGCGAACAGCTACACGGGCAGGCGAGCGCGGAGCAGCGCGACGCCTGTACCAAGGGGAGGATCACCATGGGTCGAGCGACCCGAAGAGTCGCCGCGTGCGCGGCGGCAGTCCTGCTGGCCAGCGGCTTGCAGACCACCCTGGCCCACGGCGACACCGCGCCGCCCAGGATCGACCTCACCGTCCTGGTCATCGACGACGGCGGCCCGTCCGTCGCGGCCATCACCGCCGAGCTGAAGAGCCAGGGCACGCCTTACAAGGTCGTCAGCCTCAATGACCCCAACCGCCCCGTCATCAACTCCGCTTTCCTGAGCGACACGGTGAACGGCCAGTCCCGGGGGAAGTTCCAGGGCATCGTGCTGCCCAACGAAAACCCCTTCCCCAACAGTGCCGCCGAGATGACGGCGATCGCGAGCTACGAAGCCGCATTCAACGTCCGTCAGATCGACGCGTACACGTGGGCCAGTCCCGCGGTGGGGCTGAACTACGCCCAGAATCCCGGATTCGCGGGCACCCTCGACGGATTCCAGGGCGCCACCACCGCGGCCGGAACTGCGGGACCGTTCGGGTACCTCAAGGGCAGCGTCCCCTTCGAGGACAACGACGCGAACGTCAGCGAGAGCTACGGCTACCTGGCCACGCCGCTCGCCGCTCTGCCGGCCGGCGCCTCCTTCGTCCCGCTCGTCGACGCGCCGATACCCGGCGCGACCGCCCGCGGTTCACTGGTCGGCGAGTACACCCACGACGGCCGCAAGGAACTGGTCGTCACGTTCGTCTACAACCAGTACCAGCAGCAGTACCGGCTGTTGGCCCGGGGCATGGTCGACTGGCTCACCCAGGGCGTCCACCTCGGCTACGACCGCAACTACTTCGCCACCCACGTGGACGACGTCTTCCTGGCCGACGACCGCTGGGACACCGTCCTCAAGTGCACCCCCGGCGACGTCACCTGCCCGCCCGGCACCCCGGACTCCGCCAACCCGATTCGGATGACCCAGGCCGAGGGCCAGCGCCTCAAGCAGTGGCAGACCGCCAACGGCTTCACCCTGGACATGGTGTTCAACGGCGGCGGCAGCGAGGACTGGAAGGCCGACCACGAGACCACCGTGGACGCCGCGGCGGACCAGCTGATCACCGACCAGAACAGCTACCGCTGGATCAACCACACCTACACCCACCCGTACCTGGGCTGCGTCCAGGACGTCTCGGTGGTGCCGTGGCGCTGCTCCAAGGACGCCGCCGGCAAGACGGTCTGGGTCGACCAGAACACCGTCTCCACCCAGATCAGGAACAACTCGGACTGGGCCACCGCCCGCGGCCTCCGGTTCGACCCGCAGACCCTGGTCACCGGCGAGCACTCCGGGCTGCTGACCGCGCCGCAGGAGACCAGCGACAACCCGAACCTGGCGCCGGCGCTGGCCGCCAACGGCATCAAGTTCACCGCCAGCGACGCCTCCCGCGAGGCCGCCCAGCGCGCCGTCGGCACCTCCACGCTGACCGTGCCGCGGTACCCGATGAACGTCTTCTACAACGCCGGCACGGCGAAGGAGGAGACCGACGAGTACAACTGGATCTACACCAGCAAGGCCAACGGCGGCAGCGGCGTCTGCGAGAACAACGCCAACTCGACCTGCCTGCCGCAGCCGCTGGACGTCAACACCGGCTACCAGTCGTACATCGTGCCGCTGGAGGCCCGGATCGACCTCGGCCACGTGCTGAGCAACGACCCCCGGCCGCACTTCGTGCACCAGTCGAACCTCGCCGAGGACGGCATCCTGTACCCGGTGCTGGAGAAGATCCTCGGCACCTACCGCTCGCTGCACGCGGACAGCGCCCCGATCGTGAACCTGAGCCAGCGCGAGATCGGCCTGGAGTTCCAGCGCCGCGCGGCCTGGAACACGGCGCTCGCCTCCGGCCAGGTCACCGCCTACCGGGTTGGCAACACCGTCACCGTGAACGCGCCGTCCGGCGTTCAGGTCCAGGCCACCATGCCGACCGGAACCGCTCAGAAGCTGGCCATCGGAACGACCGGGTTCGGTTCGTCCTACGCCGGTACCCTCTCGGGTTGGGTGGCCCCGGGCGCGCTGCAGAGCAGCGTCACCCTGCAGCTGCCGGCCGCGCCGACCGCCCCGGCCGCCGTCGCGCCGAGCGTCGCGGCCAAGTCCGTCCCGGCCCCGGCGCCGACGGACAAGACGGTCGTCCCGCAGGGCGTCGCCACCCCGGTCCCGGCGGGCCCGAGCGACACCACCCGCCAGCCCGCTCCGTCCCTGGTCCCCGGTAGCGGAACCCCGGTGCCCGGTAAGGACGTCGCCGCTGGCAACATCGGGCAGGGCGGCAACGGCCACCACGGCGACAAGGCCGCGGCGAAGAACGGCAAGGCCTCCGGGGGGACGGCCGCGCCGAGCAGCACCACCGGACGCCCCGGCAACCGGTAACCGGTACCACCCGCTGGTGGGGCCGGGCCGGTCGCCCGGCCCGGCCCCGCCACGGCTCCCGTTCCGGTCATCCAGACCGGAACC
Source organism: Kitasatospora sp. NPDC092039 (assembly GCF_044756065.1). Lineage (NCBI taxonomy): Bacteria > Bacillati > Actinomycetota > Actinomycetes > Kitasatosporales > Streptomycetaceae > Kitasatospora > Kitasatospora sp. NPDC092039. The sequence goes on from NZ_JBIVSD010000003.1 coordinate 134,647, forward strand.
GACGCAAGAACAGGAGGGGGGACAGGAATGCGCGTCACCCTGCTCACCGAGGGGACGTATCCGCACCAGCACGGCGGCGTGAGCGTCTGGTGCGACCAGCTCGTTCAAGGCATGCCGGACGTCGAGTTCGACGTCATCGCCGTCACCGGAACCGGCCACGAACCACTGGCATGGGAGCTGCCCGCCAACGTGCGGTCGGTCACCACCGCACCGCTGTGGGGGCCGGCCTCGGAAGGCCGGCCGCCCCGCGGCAAGGAGATGCGGCGCTTCCTCAACGCGTACGAGCGCTTCCTGCACTCCATCCTCGACCCGGTCTACACCACCCACTTCGGCACCGAGCTGTACGGCTTCGCCGACCTCGCCCGGCGCGGGCTGCTCAGCCCGGCGCTGCGCAGCGAGCGGGCGCTGCGCACCCTCCAGCAGGTCTGGACCCGCGACTACCTGCCGACCGCCGTCTCCCGGCCCACCCTGCACGACGCCCTGAACGCCACCGACCTGCTGGAGCACGCCCTGCGGCCGCTCTCGGTCGAGCCGCCCAAGGACGGCGTCGCCCACGCGGCCAGCGGCGGGCTCGCCACCCTGCCCGGGCTGATCGCCGCCCAGCAGTACGGCGTACCGTTTCTGCTCACCGAGCACGGCATCTACCTGCGCGAGCGCTACCTCGGCTACCGCACCGGCCCGTACCGCTGGCCGGTCAAGGCGCTGCTGCTCGGCTTCTACCGGATGCTCGCCGAGGAGAGCTACCGGCAGGCCGCGCTGGTCACCCCCGGCAACCGGTACAACCGGCGCTGGGAGGAGCGCGGCGGCACGCCGTCCTCGCACATCCGCACCGTCTACAACGGGGTGGACCCGGCGGCCTTCCCGCCGGCCGGCCCCGAACCCGAGACGCCCACCCTCAGCTGGGCCGGCCGAGTCGACCCGATCAAGGACCTGGAGACGCTGATCCGGGCCTTCGCCATCGTCCGGCGCGAGATCCCCGAGGCGCGGCTGCGGCTCTTCGGCGGCACGCCCAAGGGCGGCGAGGCGTACCGGGACGGCTGCATAGCCCTGGCCGCCGAGCTCGGCATAGCCGACTCGGTGGCCTTCGAGGGCCGCGTCGCCGACATCACCGACGCGTACGCGGCGGGCAACGTGGTCATGCTCTCCAGCATCAGCGAGGGCTTCCCGTTCACCCTGATCGAGGCGATGTCCTGCGGCCGCGCGACCGTCTCCACCGACGTCGGCGGCGTCCGGGAGGCCGTCGGCGACACCGGACTGGTCGTCCCCCCGCGCGAACCCGAACCGATGGCGGCCGCCGCGATCGAGCTGCTGCGCGACGCCGAACGGCGCGCCCGGCTCGGCGAGGGCGCCCGGCTGCGGGTGATCGAGCAGTTCACCCTCCGCCAGAACATCGACGGCTTCCGCGGCATCTACACCGAACTCCTGGGCACCGCCCGCTGGATGCCCGGCGGCGTGGTCGCCGTCACCGACCAGGTCCCCAGCCCCGACTGGAACCAGCGGCCGGCCGCCGTCCGCCCCGAGCCGAGCGAGGTCGGGGCGTGAGCGGGCGTCGGGGGTACCCCCTGCCGAAGGCCGGGGGAGAGCGAACCGTAGAAGGGCGCGTCCGCCGAGGGGCGGCCGCCGAGCACAGCGAGGTGGACGCATGAGCGGTCCTCTGCGTCTGATCCCGGGCGAAGGCGGCCCCGAGCACACCATGCAGCTGCGCACGCTGCCACTCAAGCGCCGCCGCCCCGCCCCGCCGGAGCCGGAGCCCGAGGAGTCGCTCTACCTCCCCGCGGACCCGCTGGACGAACTCGCCGAGCGCCTGCGCGACGTCTGCGCCGACGCCGTCCACCCGTACGAGATCGCGGCCTTCCTGGAGTCCGACGGCCTCTCGGACGAGCAGGCCGCCCTGCTGTACGGCCGCCCCGACGCGTTCACCGTCGCCGAGGAGCTGTTCGAGAAGGTCGAGCGCCGCTACCCCGGCCCGAGCTCCGAGTTCGCCAACCCGTGGCGGGCCGACCCCTGGCGCTGCGTGGTGCGCGGCCTGGTGTTCGCCCTGCCGGGGCTCGGCTACCTGCTCGGCGCCAACCTGTTCGCGACCACCCGGATGCGCTTCGGCCTGCCCTCGGGCATGCTCGCGCTGTCCGTCGCCACGCTGGTCAGCTGGGGCTTCAACCAGGCGCTGGCGCACCGCTCCTACCGCTGGCTGGGCCGGCTGCGCCGCCGCGAGGCGGCGGTCTGCCTGGCCGTCGGCGCCCCGCTCGGCGCGCTGGTCGCGGCGGCCTCCGCCTACCTGGTCGGCGGGCCGCTCGGCGCGCTGTCCTTCGCCGCCGGGCAGTCCTGCTACCTGGGCGCGGCCACCGTGCTGCTGGTCCTGGGGCGGGAGAAGTTCCTGCTGCTGGCGCTGGCCCCGGCCTCGGTCGGCGCGGGCGTGGTGCTGGCGGTGGACGTGCCGCAGATGGTCCGCACGGTCGTGCTGCTCGCCTCGCTGGCGCTGGCGGTCGGACTGGCCGTCCGCGAGCTGCTGGTGTGCGTCCGCGGCGGCGAACGCGAGTCCGTGGCGCTGAGGCTGCCGGTCCGCCAGGAGGTCCCGCACCTGCTGTTCGGCCTGGCCTGCGGCGCGCTCACGCTGATCGCCGGCCTCGGCGGGACCATCCACCAGGCCGTGCAGACCGGCGGCCACCCCGCGCAGGAGACCTCGACCACCCCGACCGGCCCGGCCATGATCGCGCTGACGCTCAGCCTGGGCCTCGCCGAGTGGCTGCTCTTCCGCTACCGGGCACTGGCGGTGGCCGCCCTGCGCACCAGCCACACCAGCGGCCAGTTCTCCCGCCGCACCGGCGCGATCCTGCTCGGCTGCCTGTTCATCTACCTCACCACCGTGGCCGCGCTGGACGCCGCCGCGACCGTGCTGTGGCCCGGCGCCCCCGCGCTCGGCGTGCCGCAGCTCGGCGCGATGCTGCTCCTCGGCGGCTCGCTCTGGCTGGCGCTGCTGCTGAACGCCTTCGGGTTCAGCTGGAGCACCGCCCTCGTCTGTCTGGCCGCCGCGGTCGCCGAGAGCGCCGGGCTGCTGGCAGGTGCGGACCCGGTCGTCCTGCAGCTGATCGGCTGCGGGACGGCCGCCGTCGTCCTCACCGCACTCGCCGGGCCCGCGCTCGGCCGCACCACCCAGCACCGCTGAACACAACGAATATCCCGCACGCCTCCTTTCGCGTGCACCGTCGTACCCGCTCCACCTGAGACACCCATCGGGCCACGGCGGCCGGCCGCACCACAGCGCGTCGGACCGTCCCGGCAGATCGAGAAAGCGAAATCCGCATGAGCAGCGTCGCGGTTACCGGAGCCGAGGGCTTCATCGGCTCCCACCTCGTCGAGACCCTGGTCGCCGACGGGCACCACGTCCGCGCGATGGTCCAGTACAACTCGTTCTCGTCCTTCGGCTGGCTGGAGACCCTGTCCGAGGACGTGCTGGACTCGGTCGAGATCGTCCTCGGCGACGTCCGGGACCCGGGCTCGGTCAACGGCCTGGTCAAGGGCACCGAGGCGGTCTACCACCTGGCCGCCCTGATCGCGATCCCCTACTCCTACCGCGCCCCCCACTCGTACGTGGACACCAACGTCACCGGCACCCTGAACGTGCTGGAGGCGGTGCGCCACCTGGAGGTCCCCCGCCTGGTGCACACCTCCACCAGTGAGACCTACGGCACCGCGCAGACCGTGCCGATCACCGAGGACCACCCGATCAACACCCAGTCCCCGTACGCCGCCTCCAAGGCCGGCGGGGACCGGCTGGCCGACAGCTACCACGCCAGCTTCGAGACCCCGGTCGTCACCCTGCGCCCGTTCAACACCTTCGGCCCGCGCCAGTCGATGCGCGCGGTCATCCCGACCGTGATCGCCCAGGTCGCGGCCGGCCAGACCGAGATCACCCTCGGCGACCTGCGCCCGACCCGCGACTTCACGTTCGTCAAGGACACCGCCAACGCCTTCCGCACGGTGGGCACCGCGCCCGCCGAGGCCGTGGTCGGCCGGACCTTCAACGCCGGCACCGGCGGCGAGATCTCGGTCGGCGACCTGGTCACCCTGGTCGGCAAGCTGATGGGCGTGGACCTGGTGGTGAAGGAGGACGAGCAGCGCATCCGTCCGACCAACTCCGAGGTCATGCGCCTGGTCGCGGACGCGACCCGGCTGCGCGGGGCCACCGGCTGGGCCCCCGCCTTCAGCCTGGAGCAGGGCCTGGAGCAGACCATCGAGTTCTTCCGCGACCCGGCCAACCTGGCCCGGTACAAGACCGACATCTACAACGTCTGATCCGCCGCGACCGAGCTTGCTCGTCCTGGTAACCAAGGTTCGTGTCCTGCACATCCTTTCCGTGGGGGAAACACCATGCACGCAGTGATCCTGGCCGGCGGCAAGGGCGTCCGTCTCCGCCCGTACACCACCGCGCTTCCCAAGCCGCTCGTCCCGATCGGCGACCAGCACGCGATCCTGGAGATCGTGATGCGCCAGCTCGCCGCCGCGGGCTTCCAGAGCGTCACCCTGGCCATCGGCCACCTCGGCCACATCATCCGCGCCTACGTCGGCAACGGCTCCCAGTGGGGCCTGCGGGTCGGCTACGCCGTCGAGGACAGCCCGCTGGGCACCATGGGCCCGTTGCTCACCATGCAGGACCGCCTGCCCGAGCACTTCCTGGTGATGAACGGCGACATCCTGACCGACCTGGACTTCGCCGGGGTGCTCAAGCACCACGAGGCGTCCGACGCACCGCTGACCATCGCCACCTACGCCCGGCAGGTCAAGATCGACTTCGGCGTGCTGACCGCCGCCGAGGGCAGCATCACCGGCTTCCAGGAGAAGCCCAGCATCGACTACCGCGTCTCGATGGGCGTGTACGGCGTCTCCCGCTCGGCGCTCGCCAAGTACACCCCCGGCCTGCCACTGGGCTTCGACGAGCTGGTGCTGGACCTGCTGGCCGCCGGGACCCCGCCGTCCGCGTACGAGTTCGGCGGCTACTGGCTGGACATCGGCCGGCCCGACGACTACGACCGGGCCAACGCCGAGTTCAACACCATCCGCCCGGTCCTGATGCCCTTCGAGTCGACCGGCATCACGTCCGGCGTCGCGGAGCTGCCGATCCCGGCCGCCCGCACCGCGCCGGACGACCAGGACGCCGAGCCCGCCGCCGCGGGCGTCGAGAGCGACGGACGGGCCGCGTGAGAATACTGCTCCTCGGCGGCGACGGCTTCCTCGGCCGTCACGCCGCCGCCGTCCTGCGGTCACTGCCCGGTGCCACCGTGCTGACCGCGGGCCGGCGGCCCGCCCACGACGTCCGGCTGGACCTGGCCACCGCCCAGGCCGGCCCGCTCGGCGAGGAACTGTCCGCGCTGGCCCCTGACGCGGTGGTCAACTTCGCCGGCGCGGTGGCCGGCAGCGCGGTGAAGCTCGCCGAGGTGAACGCCCGCGGCCCGGCGGTGCTCTGCGAGGCGCTCTCCCTCGGCGCCCCGAAGGCCCGTCTGGTGCACATCGGTTCGGCCGGCGAGTACGGCGTCTGCGCGCAGGGCGAGTCGCTCGCCGAGGACGCCGACGCCCGTCCGGTCGGCGTGTACGGCGCGACCAAGCTGGCCGGCTCCCTCGCGGTGGCCGGCTCGTCGCTGGACGCCGTGGTGCTGCGGGTGTTCAACCCGGTCGGCCCCGGCGCCCCGGCGGGCTCGCTGCCCGGCCGGCTGGCCGCCGAGCTGCGCCGGGTGGCACCCGAGGGCGCCGACGGCGTGGTCACGGTCGGCGACCTCTCCGCCTACCGCGACTTCGTCGACGCCCGGGACGTGGCGAAGGCGGTCGGCCTGGCCGTCACCGCCAACCGTCCGCTCCCCCGGGTGCTCAACCTGGCCTCCGGGCAAGCCCGGCAGGTCCGGGCGATCGCCGACGGGCTGGTCGCCGCGGCCGGCTTCACCGGCCGGATCGACGAGAGCGGGGCGGGCTCCGAACGCTCGGCCGCGGTCTCCTGGCAGCAGGCCGACGTGTCGGCCGCCGCCCGGGAGCTCGGCTGGCGGCCGGAGACGGACCTCGCCGACACCCTGCGCGATCTGTGGCTCGGCACCGCCGCCCCCACCCCCGACCCGGTGGTCGCATGACCGCCGGGCTGACCCCCGACGGCCGCCTGCTGGTGCCGCTGTACGTCCACCCCGCGGTGGACCCGGCGGCCTGGCGGGCGGTCGCCGCCGCCGACCCCGCCCGGATCGCCGCCGTCGTGCTCAACCTCGCCGACGGCCCGGGCGAGGTCCCGGACCACGTCTTCGCCGAGGCGGCGGAGGAACTCCGCGCCGCCGGCCTGCCGTTGGTCGGCTACACCGACACCGACTACGGCCGCAGACCGCACGCCGCCGTGGTGGCCGACATCCTGACGTACCGCCAGCGGCACGGCATCACCGGCGTCTACCTCGACCAGGTCAGCACCCACCCGGGCGCGTTGGCGCACTACCGGCGGCTGGCCACGGCCGCCCGCGCGGCCGGCTGCGGCACCGTGGTGTTCGGCCACGGCGAGCACCCGGACCCGGGCTACGCCGAGGTCGGCCTGGCCGACCTGCTGGTCACCTTCGAGGGCGACTGGGACGCCTACCGCACCATGACGCTGCCGCTGTGGACCGGCCGGCACGCGGCCTCCCGCTTCTGCCACCTGGTCTACGACGTCCCCGCCGAGCACGCCCGGGACGCCGCCGCCCTGATCGCCGCCCGGCGAGCCGGCGTCGGCTGCGCCGTACCGGGAGCCGGGGAGAACCCCTGGCGCACCCTGCCGTACGGCCTGAACGCCGCCGAACTGACCTGACCCGATCCGGAGTCCGACTACCGTGAACCGCCGCAACCGGCTACTTCCGGCCGCCCTGGCCCTCGCCACCGCCACCGCCCTGCTGGTCAGCTCGTGCAGCAGCTCGGGATCGGAGGACGACCAGGACCAGGCCGACGGCACCCCGAGCAACTCCCCCGCGGCCACCGCGCCGGGCGCCCCCGGCACCCCGGACGCGACCACCGCCGCCCCGGACACCCCGGCCCCCGCGCCGGCCACTCCGGGCACCACCGCCCCGGCCCCGGGCACGCCCGGCGGCGGCCCGCCGCCCGCCACCCCGCCGGGGACCGGCACCCCGCCGGGCAACCCGGCACCGCCGCCGGCCGGCGCCCGCTGGCAGCCCACCCCGGGCCTGGCCTGGCAGTGGCAGCTCGGCGGCGGCGTCGACCAGTCGGTGGACGTCCCGGTCTACGACATCGACGGCTTCGAGAACGACGCCTCGGTGGTGGCCGCGCTGCACGCCAAGGGCCGCAAGGTGATCTGCTACATCAACGCCGGCTCCTGGGAGGACTTCCGCCCCGACTCCGCCGCCTTCGCCAAGTCCCTCCAGGGCTCGGACACCGGCTGGAAGGGCGAGAAGTGGTTCGACATCCGCAAGCTCGACCAGCTGAGGCCGCTGATGGCCGCGCGCTTCGACATGTGCAGGAGCAAGGGCTTCGACGCCGTCGAGCCGGACACCATCGAGGCCTACAACCAGAACAGCGGCTTCCCGCTGACCCCGGACGACCAGCTCAGGTACAACCGGATGCTGGCCCAGCTCGCCCACGAACGCGGCCTGGCCATCGGCCTGAAGAACGACCTGGACCAGATCCCGGCGCTGCTCGCGGACTTCGACTTCGCGGTCAACGAGGAGTGCGCCCAGTTCGACGAGTGCGAGCGGGTCGCCCCCTTCGTGAAGGCGGGCAAGGCGGTCTTCCACGTCGAGTACAAGCTCGACACGGGCCAGTTCTGCGGCAAGGCCAAGTCGCTGGGCTTCAGTTCGATGCAGAAGAAGCTCGAACTGAACGCCTGGCGCAAGCCCTGCTGACGCGCCGCGCGCCCGTCGCGCGGGTGACCCTCGTCCGGGTCACCCGCGCGAGGGTCACTTGACCGCCAGCCAGATGACGCCGCCCAGGACGACCAGCGCGACGACGGCGACCAGCGCGATCACGCCGGTGCGGCTGCCGCCCTTGCTGCTGCCGTAGGTGGAGACGGAGCCCGGTGCCTGGGGCGCCGGGCTCTCGTCGACGAACGCCCGGAACATCTGGGTGCTGCCGGCGGGGTCGTAGTCGTTGTCAGCCATGGCACGGACTCTAACGAATCGGCCCACCTCGGGCACACCCCGGACCCCCGTCGCGCGGGACACACCACCCCCACGTGCGACAGCGGTACGACAGCCTCGTGAAGACCTCGCGGTTCACGGAATGCCCGGCCGCGCGATCGGGTTGACTGCCACCATGACCGGAACCCACAGCCGGGTGAGCCTCGGCACCTCCGACCTGTCCGTCTTCCCGCTCTCCCTCGGCGGCAACGTCTTCGGCTGGACGGCCGACGAGCAGCAGTCCTTCGCCGTCCTGGACGCCTACGCGGCGGCCGGCGGCAACTTCGTCGACACCGCCGACGTCTACTCCTCCTGGGCCCCGGGCAACACCGGCGGCGAGTCCGAGACGGTCCTCGGCAACTGGCTGCGCAGCCGCGGCAACCGCGAGGACGTCGTGATCGCCACCAAGGTCGGCATGCTCGCCGGGCGCAGCGGCCTGGGCGCGGCCAACATCAAGGCCGCGGCCGAGGACTCGCTGCGCCGCCTGGGCGTCGAGCGGATCGACCTCTACTACACCCACCGGGACGACGACACCCCGGTCGAGGAGTTCGTCACCGCGCTGGACGAGCTGGTCCGCGAGGGCAAGGTCCGGGCGGTCGCCGCCTCCAACATCTCCGCCGAGCGGCTCACCGAGGCGCTGGCCTTCGCCGAGCGCGAGGGCCTGGCGAAGTACGTCGCCGTCCAGCCGCACTACAACCTGGTCTCCCGCGGCACCTTCGAGGGCCCGCTGGCGGACGTGGTCGCCGAGCACGGCCTGGCCACCGTCCCGTACTACGCGCTGGCGTCCGGCTTCCTGACCGGCAAGTACCGTCCGGGCGCCGAGGGCGTGGACAGCGCCCGCGCCGAGGGCGCCGCCCGCTACCTGGCCGAGCCGCGCGGGCCCAAGGTGCTGGAGGCGCTGGACACCGTCGCCGCCGAGCTGGAGGTGGAGCCCGCCTCCGTCGCCCTGGCCTGGCTCGCCGCCCGGCCGACGGTCGCCGCCCCGATCGCCAGCGCCCGCACCGTCGAGCAGCTCCCGCCGCTGCTGGCCGGCGCCACCCTGGAGCTCACCCCGGAGCAGACCGCCCTGCTGGACGCCGCCTCCGCCTGAGCCCGGCCGGCCGGCACCACACCGTGCCGTGCACCGCAGGCCGCGAACCCGCCCCGCCCGAGGGCCGGTTCGCGGCCTGCGGCGGTCCGGACGCGTCCGCCCGTCCGGGAACCATCGGGCACGGTGACAAGTCATGGTCAATGAACCATCAAGCACGCATCAAGACTTCACTCGCACAACGCCGACACGGGGGACGCTTTGGCCGACAATCCTGCCTGGGACGGTCTGTTCGACGACGAGGACCGGAAACGGTACGCGGGCCTGCGACTCAACTCCGCGGGCGGCAGCGGGGGCGGCGGCAAGGTGACCGTCAGCCCCGCCGACCTCAAGGCGCGGGCCGGCACCGTCGACGAGATCAAGGGCAACTTCCACACCGTCGACGACACCGCCGACGAGAAGACCACCGCCGCCTACGGCGCGCTGACCAGCTGGCAGACCGGCCCGGAACTGCGCAACCGCTCCATCCGCTGGGACAGCCAGGTCTCCACGCTCGGCAACCTCCTCTACGACATCGCCGAGCGGCTGCGGAAGACCGCCGACCAGTACACGGCGACCGAGAACGCCAACAAGCAGAACCTGTCCGGCGGGAACTGAGGGGGCCACCACCGTGCTGAGCTACGAGATCGTCCGCAACGCCAAGTTCGAGCCGCTGCACGCGGCCGCCGAGGAGTGGAAGACGCTCCAGGCCCGCTACGTCGGCCTGAAGGACCGGCTGACCAGCGAGGTCGCCAACAAGCTGGCCGCCGGCTGGGAGGGCGAGGCCGCCACCCAGGCGCGTACCCAGATCCAGAAGGCCGCCGAGCAGCTCGACGCCGCGGGCAAGGAGTCCGCCGACATCGCCGGGCTGCTCGCCGACGCCGCCCAGCAGTTCACCGCCGCGCAGAACCTGCTCAAGAAGATCGCCGACGAGGACGGCCCCGCCGACCACCTCAAGGTGGACGGCACCGGAAAGGTCACCGACGTCCACCCGCTGCTCACCGACAAGACGGCGCAGCACGACCCGGACTACCAGACGGTCTTCCTGCCCCAGCGCAAACGCGCGGTGGAGAACCTGGTCCACAGCCTCGAAGCGGCGCTCCAGCAGGCCGCCGACGCGGACCAGGCCGCCGCCTGGGCGCTGCGCTCGGACCCGAACGGCGCGAACGACCACTCGTTCAACGCCAACGGCTACCACAGCCTCAAGGAGGCCACCGAGGCCCGCAAGGACCTCTCCGACGCGCTCGCCCTGGCCGGGAAGGGCGGCGACCTCTCGGTCGAGGAGTTGACCAGGCTCAACTCGCTGCTGGAGAAGCGCAAGAGCGACCCGGCGTTCGCCGAGCAGTTCGCCACCACGCTCGGCCCGCGCGGCACCCTGGACTTCTGGCGGGACGTCAACGACCCGACGAGGTTCCCCGGGGGGTACAGCAAGGAACGCAACGAGGCCATGAAGAAGCTCCAGGCCTCGCTGGGCGTGACCCTGGGCACCGCCACCCAGAGCCACTCCAAGGCCATGCAGGACTGGGAGAACGAGATGATCAAGCTCGGTCCCCAGCTCGTGACGCGCGACCACGGCGGCCCGCTGCCGCGGGGCTACCAGCTGATGAGCAGCCTGATGCGCTCCGGCGAGTACGACACCGACTTCCTCAACTCCTACGGCGACAGCCTGCTCAAGTTCGAGCGCAGCGCCCAGACGACCCCGCAGGGGCTCTGGTCGCCCGACTCCACCCAGCCGAGGTGGGACTACCTCTCCGAGAGCCGCGGCGGCGACGCCGTGGGCGGCTTCCTGGAGTCCCTCAGCCACAACCCGCAGGCCTCCACCCGCTTCCTGGACCCGGGCGACCCCCGGACCAACGACAACCTGAAGTACCTGGTGGACGACCGCCGTTGGCCGGAGGAGATCGACCGCCACGCCAAGTACGTCCAGGACAAGCACTCGCTGGGCCTGGCCATCGAGGCCGCCGCCACCGGCGACCGGGCGGGCCAGGAGGACGGCGTCCGGCACCACAGCGAGGCCCAGGCCCGGGTGATGCGCGACTCCATCAACATGCTGGACGGCGGCATCAAGGACGAGGGGCTCCCGGCCGGCATGCAGCGCCCGATCGCCAACGCGCTCGCCGACTACGCCGCCGACACCCACGACATCCTGTCCGGCTCCAACCGCGCCGCCAAGGACCACTCGGGCGAGGACGCCAGCGGCGTCTGGGTCGACCCGGTCACCGGGGAGACCAGGATGGCCACCGACAAGGGCTCCCTGATCCGGGTCCTGCGCGGCGTCGCCGACGACCCCGAGTCCCACCACATCGTCCAGCAGGCCGAGATGGTGCACGTCGCCCAGCAGCTCGCCGAGCTCCCGCCGAACGTGAGCGAGAAGGAGTGGAAGGGCGTGATGGCCAACTCCTCGGTCGCCCTCGGCGTGTACGACGCCGTCCAGGCCGACGCCATCCTCGACCAGCGCGACGACGACACCAAGGTCGCGGCCTGGCGGGCCAAGGGCATGTACCAGGGCATCGGCACCCCGCTGAAGCTGGTCCCGGTCCCCGGCGTGGCGGACGTGGCACAGAGCCTGCTCGGCAGCGGGATCATGGGGTGGCAGATGAACGCCACCGAGGAGATCAACGCGACCGCGGCCGGCAAGATCGAGGAGAACACCCTCACCGGCGCCAACGGCCGCAGCGGACACGAGGGGATCAGCGCCATGGTCGAGAAGTGGCAGCAGCAGCGGGCCGGCCTCAACCCGGACGCCCCGGCCGTCGACTGGGACGAGCAGCAGATGCGGACGATCTACAACACCGGTCGCAGCGACGCCGCCTCCGCCCTCGGCCGCGGCGGCGAGAACAAGTGACGCCCGAGCCCGCGGAACCGCGCGGGGCCCGTCGGCGGTGGCGGCTCCCGGTCGCCGCCGCCGTCGGGCTGGTCCTCGCCGCCGGCGCGGTGTTCTACCTGGGCGGCGGGTACGACCGCTGGCAGGACGGCCGCTCGCTGGCCGGGCTCTGCCACGGCAGCGTGGACACCGCCGAGGTCAGGGCCCTGCTCGGGGCGGACCGGGTGCGCGGCAAGGACGCCGGGGCTCCCGAGGGCCTGGCCTCCTGCTCCGTGGACAACGCCGGGAGTCCCGGCAACGGCTACCTGGACGTCCGGATCGACCGGGGCTCGGAGGGGGTCGGCACGGCGCTGCACACGCTGGGCCGGGACCGCCCGAGCCTCGCCACCAGCATGGTGATGCCGCTCGGCCACGGCCGCCGGGGCGTGCTGGACCTCCAGGGCCGGGCCGGCGCGACCGCCGTGACCGCCCTGGACTGCCCGGGCCAGGGCAAGGAGGGGCTGCTGGTCACCGTCCACACCGTCCCCGCCGGCGGCGACCACCTCCTCGACGACCCGGCCCAGCGCGCCCGGTTCGCCCGGATCGCCGCCCGCGCCGCGGACGGTGCCGCCCGGGTCTGGGGCTGCACCGCCCCCTCCGGGCCGGAGATCACCGAGGTCCCCGCGGACACCCGGTACGTCAAGGTCCCGGACGGCGCGGCGAGCGGCACCTGCGCCGGGCTGTCCGGCACCGTCAACGAGTCGCCGGCCGATCCGAACGCCCCTGTCGAGGATTGCTTCCTGTACGCCGACCAGGACGCCCCGCGCTTCCGCCTGGGCGCGTACTACCCGCCGTTCGCGGACCGCCTCCCCGCCGTCGCCGACTACCCGGTCACCGGCCCGGCCGGCGGCAAGGACGGCCTGGCCTGGGCCACCGCCGCCTGCCCCGGCGGCGGCACCGCCCTCTTCACGGTGGACACCGTGTTCGACGGGAACCGGGCCGCCGCGCCCGACCCGGCGCTGGAGAAGGACGCCCTGCGCACCTTCGCCACCCGCTCCGCCCAGCGCCACGGCTGCTCGGCGCCGCAACTGCCCTGAGGCCACGGCACGGGCCCCCGGCGGCACCGCGCCGCCGGGGGCCCGTCACGTCCCCGCGGCTACGGCCGCCCGAAGTGGGTCGGGTAGTAGCCCGCGCTGAGCGTCGAGACCCGGACGGTCGTGCCCGGCCGCGGCGCCTCCACGAACTTGCCGCCGCCCAGGTAGATCCCCACGTGGTGGATGCCCGACGCCCGTCCGCTGTCGGACCAGAACACCAGGTCGCCGCGGCGCAGCTGCCCGGCGCTGATCGGCGTGGTCGCCGCGTACTGGTCGTCGGCCACCCGCGGCAGGCTGATCCCCGCGCGGCGGTAGGCCTGCTGGACCAGCCCCGAGCAGTCGTAGCCGGACGGGCCGTTGCCGCCCCAGACGTACGGCTTGCCGAGCTGGGCGAGCGCGTAGTCGACGGCCGACTCCGTGCTCCCGGAGGCCGGGGCGGAGCTCGACGACGGACGGCTCGCGGGGGGCGCGGGCTGCGCGGGGGCCTGGGCCGGACCGCTGCCGGACCGCCCGGTGCGGCTCGCGTAGACGTCGTAGTGGCTGGTCCAGCGCCACTCGCCGCTGCCGTTCTTGAACCAGTACTTCGACCCGTCCCAGCCCTGGCGCATCCCGGCGGAGGAGGCCGAGCCGTTGGAGACGGTCCGGGCGGTGGGGCCGGCCGAGCCGCCGGACTGCCCGGTGCGGCTCGCGTAGACGTCGTAGTGGCTGGTCCAGCGCCACTCGCCGGAGCCGTTCTTGAACCAGTACTTCGACCCGTCCCAGCCCTGCTTCCCGGCCGCGGCGTGCGCGGATCCGGCGCCGGCCGTCAGGCCGACGACGCCGGCGCCCGCCAGCACGGTGGTGGCCAGACAGGTGCTCCGCACGGCCCGGTGTATTCGGCCGCCCCCGGCCGCCGGCGCCGAGCGGGCGGTGCGCGGCCGGACGACGCAGTCGGGGCAGCCGCAACCCGCGACCGCGGGGACGCTGCCGAGGCTCTCCTCGAAGCCGATCAGTCCGGGATCGTCGTCCCCGGTCCCGACCGCGCCGCCGGTGACGGCGGGTTCGGCGTACGCGCCGGTGGCTATCCTCATGCGGATCGTCCTTCCTTCCGTCCGGCACGGACGGCCGGGGGCGGTACCGAGGCGGCCACTCCGGCCGGGGCGACGAAGGCGACCAGCAGCTGTTCCATCAGCGCGCTGCGGGCGGCCTCGTCCAGTTCGTGCGCGGTCGCCCGCTCCAGACGGCGGACGGCGAGCGCCGCCGCCTCCACCGCGTCGTCCACCAGCACCGTGCGCAGGCCCGCGTCCAGGTCGGCCAGCCGGCGCCGGCGCATCGACTCGGCCACCTCGGGCGCGTAGTCCAGGGCCAGCGGCTGCACCGAGTAGACCTCCAGGCCGGCCGGGACGACCTCGGCGGCCAGCGCCCTGGTCATCTCGTCGGCGAACCACTGCCCGTCGCGCAGCGCGGGGCCGGGCGCCGCGTTGCTGTCGCAGGGCAGGATGGACGCGGTGCGGGTGAGCACCGCCTGGACCTGCTCGCGCAGGTAGCTCTCGTGGTCCGCGATCGCCAGCAGCGCCCGCGCGGTGTCCTTGACCCGCCAGACGATCAGCAGCCGGACCACGATCGGCGTGCCGGTGCGGTCCACCACCTTGACCGGCTCGCTGCGCCAGTGCCGCAGCCGCACGTCCACCCGGCGGCGGCGCAGCAGCGGGTTGACCCAGACCAGGCCGGTCCGGCGGACGGTGCCCCGGTAGCGGCCCCAGCGGGTCAGCACCCGGGTCTCGCCGCCCGCGTTGGCCAGCAGCCCGGCGAGCGCGAACACCGTCAGCAGGCCGGCCGCGGCCGCCGCGGCGATCCACTGCGCGTCCACCTCGACCAGACCGCTCCTCTTCGCGGCGGCGCCGCGCAGGTCGGGCAGCGCGTCCCAGTACGGGATGACGCCGGTGCGCAGCAGGACGAACAGCACGCCGGCCACGCCGACCAGCACCGCCAGCAGGGCGATCCAACCGGGCACCGCGGTGGCGCGCTGCTCGCGCAGCGCCTGGTCGGCGCGCGGCGGGCGCCGGGAGGTGGTCGCGGCCGGGGCCCCGACCGTCGTCGCGTCCAGGAGTTCGACGGTCTCCGGGGCGACGGTCTCCAGCGGATCGGGCAGGTCCGCCGGGGCGCCCGGCGAGGGGTTCGGCGAGGGGTTCGGGACGACGGCCAGCGGGGTGGTCGCCGGTCCGCTGTCGGCCGGGCCGCCGGGCTTGACGGCCCTGACGGCCGTGGCTCTGGCCAGCGGGCTGGAGCCGGAGCGCTCCGGCAGGGCCGGCGGGAGCGCCCTGGGCGGGTTGTCGGGTCGCTGCGAAGAATCGCGGGTGACGTCCATGCACGGATCCTCTGGGTCGGTGTGTCGCGCAACGGGCGGCCCGGATCTGACGGGCAGTGCCAGGGTCAGGCTAAGTTCATAGGTCATCAAATGCGACATTTGACCGAGGTGTGTCGACATTTACTGACGAATCATCCAAAGCCGACCTGACGCGCAGGCACATGAACGGATGGTCGGGACAGTTCGGCGCGGTTCAGCGCCGAGGAGCACCGGGCCTGCGGGCGAACACCCGACGGGTGATCAGACCGAGACCGGTGAGCACCAGCAGGACTCCGGCGAGTCCACCGCGCCAGCCGGCCTCCCCGGGCCGTCCAGACGCACCCTGCGCGGCCTCCGCCGGCGGCGCCGCCAACGGCCGGCCCGCGTCCCCGGCCGGCCCGGCGAGTCCGACGAGGCCGACGGCTCCGGCCGGCTCGGGCACGGGCTTCACCGCGGCGACGGCCGTCGGCGAGGCGCCGACAGCGGTGGCCGGGGTCGCGGAGACGACCGCGGCGGTCGAAGGGGACGGGCCGACGGGACGGGTGGTGGCGGCGGGCGCGGCGGTCGCGACGGCGGCCGGGGCGGTCGCGGCGCTCGGACCGGCCGTCGCGGACTCCGAAGGCGCCGCCGACGGTACTGCCGACGGGCCGGTCGGCACCGCCGTTGCCGCCGTCGCCGCCGACGACGGACTGGGCCGGGCCGAGGCCGACCGCGTCGGGCTCGCGGCCACCGGGCTCGGCACCGCCGAGGCCGCCGTACTCGGCGCCACCGGGTCGGGCGCCGCCTTCGCCGCGGCGACCCGCACCAGCACCGCCTCCCCCGAGACCCCGTTCCCCGCCCGGTCGGTCGCCGTGACGGTCAGCCACTGCTCCCCGTCCGCCAGGTCCCGGTTGGCCGTGCAGGTCCAACTCCCGTCGAACGCCGCCGTCGCCCCGCACAGCACCGTCCGCCGTTGCCGCTCCGGGCCCGCCGCCGCCCGCGCCGTGACCAGCACGTCCACGCCCGGATCCGCCCGGCCGGCCAGCTTCGGCCGACTGACCCGCACCGTCTCCCCGGCGGCCGGAGAGGTGAGCACCGGCCCGGTCGGCAGGGCGGTGTCGACGACCAGCGCGACCGGCGGTCCGGCCGTCCGGTTCCCCGCCGCGTCGACCGCGACCGGGGTGAGCAGGTGCTTCCCGTCCGTCAGGTTCTCGACCGGCAGGCAGGACCACCGACCGTCCGCCGGCACCCCCGTGATGCACAGGTCGTCGGCCGAGCCGTGTTCGACCACCATGACGGTGCTGCCCGGCTCGCCGGTGCCGGTGAGCCGCAGGCCCGGGTCGTTGGTGTGGTCGGGGACGGTGAGCATGGGGGCGCTCGGCGGCACGGTCTTCACGCTGACCTTGACCGGGTCACCGCGCAGCACCACGCCTGCGCCGGTGGTCTCCACCGGCGTGAGGACGTGCGAACCGGCGGCCAGCTCCTTGTCGGGGCGGCAGGACCAGTCGCCGCCGCGCCCCGCCACGGCCGTGCAGAGCGCGGTGCCGCCCTCCCGGACCTCCACCGAGGCGCCGGACGCCGCGCCCCGGCCGCCGATCCGCGGGCGGGCGTCGGCGAGGACGGCGCCGTCGACCGGCCCGGTGATCTCCGGCCGGGGGCGGTCGGACGCGGGACCGGAGGACCGCGCGGGGGCTCCCGGCCGCGTGCCGCCGGCGGGGCCGCCGGCGGGGAGCCCCGCCGCGAGGGGGGTGTTCCACGTGGTCAGCAGCCCGGTCGCGAGGACGGCCAGGGCGGCAGCCGTACGGGAAAACTGTCGGCTCATCCGGCTCTCCTTCGCGGTCGGCTGCCGGGTGGTGGGCAGTCTGCACAAGATCCGACAAAAAGGAATCACGATCCTGAGCCGGTCATACTGCGACACCTGTGGTTCTGGCCGTGTCCCACCCGTTCGGCGGGCTTCCGAGCGGCAGGACGGGATGTACCCGAAACAGCTGCATTTCATCCATTAGGCGGCAATCGGCACCACCCGAACGGACGCGGGACCGGGTGCTCCGGACCCATCCGGGCGACCCCTGCTCCCGGGACGGGTCCATCCACCGCAGGGCTCTGTTCGAATCGCCGACCGGGCATCCCGGAGAAAGGGAGAAGCCCCCGGCCGGTGGCCGGGGGCTTCTCGATGGTGCGCTCAGCAGGATTCGAACCTGCAACCTCTTGATCCGTAGTCAAGTGCTCTATCCGTTGAGCTATGAGCGCAAGGAACGGGCGAACCCGATCTTGCGGAGTTTGGTGCGCTCAGCAGGATTCGAACCTGCAACCTCTTGATCCGTAGTCAAGTGCTCTATCCGTTGAGCTATGAGCGCTCGCCCTGGTGAACGTTGCCTCCGGGGCGTTGCGGGGACAACATTACATGACCTGCGGCGTAGGACGAAATCGGTTGATCCGGGCCCCGCCCGGCCCCCACCGACCTCTCCGAACCCCTCCCCGGCACCCCCGGCCCGCACCCCGGGTCCACCCGTCGGGCGGCCCGCGACCATCCGCCGGACCGCCCCGGACCCTGCCCGGGAACGCGAAGAGCCCCCGCCGACGAGATCGTCGACGGGGGCTCCCGACTGGCGGAGGCTGAGGGATTTGAACCCTCGATCAGGAATAACCCCGAAACCGCATTAGCAGTGCGGCGCCATAGACCGGACTAGGCGAAGCCTCCCCACATGGACCGTGCCCGCGCGAGCGGACCCGTTCCGTGTGTCAGTGATGATGCCACACCCGTGGGGCTCGGCACCAACCACCGCCAACGTTACTAGGCGGGTCGTCCCCGCCGCAAAGAAGAATGAGATACTGCCGTCTCCGGAGGAGCTGCCCCGAGCCGAGGAGACCTGTCGACGTGAGCAGCAGGCCGATCCGAGGCGCTGCTCGCCTCGCCGCCATACTCGACGCCCTGCCCGACGCGTTGCTGCTGGTGAACAGCAACGGCACCGTCGTGGACGCCAACAGCGCGGCGGTCCAGGCGTTGCAGGCGCCGGGCACCTCACTGGTCGGCATGGGCGTGCTGGGTCTGCTGCCCGAGTTCGACCCCAGTCGCATCCCCGGCTCGATGCGCCCGGCCACCCGCGACGGCGAGGCCCTCGACCGCCCGGTCCGGATGACCGCCCACCGCACCGACGGCACCACGTTCCCGGTCGAGGTCTCCGGCAACGACTTCGCCGACGACGGCGACGGCCGCGGCTACGCGCGCTCCCCGTACGACTCGTACCGCGAGAACTCGCCCTCCTCCTCCGACCTGCTCCTGCTGCTGGTCCGCGACCTCTCCGGCCGGCTCGGCGTCGAGGCCGAACTGCGCCGCCAGCACAAGCAGACCGAGATGATCCTGCGCGCCGCCGCCGAGGGCGTGCTCGGCGTGGACCTCGAAGGCCGCTGCGTGCTGGTCAACCCGGCCGCCGCGCACATCCTGGAGTACCGGGCGAGCGAGCTCGGCGGGCGCGAACTCCACCCGCTGATCCAGCACTCCCGGGCCGACGGCACCCCGCTGGCGCTGGAGGAGTCGGCGCTGCTGGACACCCTGACCTCCGGGCGCAAGCACCGGGTGCGCGGCACCGTGCTGTGGCGCAAGGACGGCCGGCCGGTCACCGTCGACCTCACCACCGCCCCGGTCCGGGACGGCGACCAGCTGGTCGGCGCGGTGATGACCTTCACCGACCGCAGCCGCGAACTCGCCCTGATCGCCCGCAACGAGCACCTCACCGCCGTCCTGGAGAGCGAGCTGGGCGGCGCGCTGAACGCGCTGAACCAGCGGCTCGACGCGCTCGCCGCCGACCCGGCCGGCCAGCTCTGGCCGGAGGCGAACTGGACGCTGCGCCGGCTGGCCGCCGAGTGCCGCCGGTTCGGGAAGCTGATCGACGGCGTGCTGGACCACCAGCGCTGCGAGGCCGGCGAGAGCGGCGCGGAGGCCAAGGACGGCAAGGAGTCCAAGTCCGGAAAGGACGCCAAGGACGACAAGGACGGCAAGGGCGTGCGGAAGGCCGCGCCGCGGGTGCCGGTGGGCCTGGACACGGTGGTCCGCCGGGCCGTCGAGGAGGCCGGCGAGCTGGTCGGCCCCGGCCGCGTGCGGTTCTCGGTGCACGCCGCCGCGGTCGAGGTGATCGCCGACGAGCGGCGGCTGGCCCAGGCGCTGGCCCACCTGGTCGCCGACGTCAGCGGCGTCGGAGTGGTGCTGGACCCCCCCGCCGCCCCCTCCCCCGGCCTGGCCGTGCCCGGGCTGAACGGCGCCGCCGCGCCCGTGCCGCCGCCCGCCCCCGAGCCGCCGACCGTCGTGCTGGCCGCCGCCCAGCGCGGCGAGGTCGCCCGGGTCGAGATCCGCGGCCCCGGCGTCGGCGGCAGCCCCGTCCACCTGCCGATAGCCCGCACGGTGGTCGAGCGCCACGGCGGCGTGCTCCAGCCGCACGAGCTGCCCGGCAAGGCCGGCACCACGTACGTCGTCGAGCTGCCGCTGGACCCGGCCGCCGCGAAGGCCGCCGCCGAGCGCGCCGCCGCCGAGGGCCGCTCCGACCGGCCCAAGGAGACCGACAGCGCCGTCCTGCCCGAGCTCCCGGGCATCCCGCAGCTGCCCAGCAGCGGCGCCGACGGGACCGCCGAGCCCGCGACGGCCGGCGAGCGGTCCGGGCCCGAGGCCCCGGAAGCCCCCGCGGCGGAGCAGGCGCCCGCCGAGGAGCCCCCCGCCGAGCGACGCGGCCGCCGTGGCCGCCCGGCCGCCGAGGCCACGGCCCCCGCCGGTAACCCCGAAGCCACCGGCGTCCCCGGTGCTCCCGGCATTTCCGGTGCCCCTGGCGATCCCGGTGCCTCCGGTGCTCCCGGTGCTCCCGGTGCTCCCGGCCTTCCGGCCGACCAGTGGCCGAACTCCCCCGCCCGGGTGGAGCGGGCCGTCCCCGAGCAGTGGAACGGCACCGGCAACGACCCCGCGTACGGCCGCCAGGGCCTGGCCGGACCGGACGGCGTCCAGAGCGACCCGTGGGGCAAGGACGACGGCCGCTCCGGCCCCGCCTACGCCGTGCCCGTCGACGGCGACCGGGCGCAGCCGCCGACCCGCCCCGCCGGACGCGAGCCGCTCGCGCTCGGCCCGGCCCCCGCGCCCGCCGCCCCGGACGGCACCCCGCCCGGCGGCACCCCGACCGCCGAGGGCGACCAGGAGCAGGCCGCGGGCGAGACCAAGCCCCGGCGCCGCCGCGCGCTGCCCTCCGCCGAGGACTCCTCCGGCGGCTTCGCCCTGCCCGGGGTGGCCGACGCCCCGGTCTACCCCGGCCTGGAGCACGCCCTGCCGGCCGGCCCGGCACCCGCGCCGCCCGAGCCGGCCGCCACCGCGCCGACCGGACGCCGCCGCCGACTGGCCGTCCCCCCGGGCCCCGGCCCGGACGCCCCGGTGAACGCCTCCGGTCCGGCCGGCCAGGCCCAGCCCGCGCCCGGCACCGCCCTGGCGCCCGCCCGGGCCGCGCTGCCCGCCGCCGAGGAGCCGTCCGCCCCCCGCCCGGTCGGCACCGGCCTGGGCGAACTCGCCCCGCCGCGCGCCCTCGGCCCGGCGCCGGTGCCCGCCGCCGCGCCGCAGCCGCCCGTACCGGCCGAGGCCGCCCGGATCGCGCCGCGCCCGGTCGCCGAGCTCCCGGCCGCCGAGGAGCGGCCCGCCACCGAGCAGCCGTCGGCCCCGACCGGCGAACTGGCCAACACCCGTCGGCTGCTGGTCTGGCCCGAGCCCGACCCGGCCACCAAGCAGGCCCTCCAGTCGCGCGGCTACCTGCCGGTGATCGTCCGCTCGCGCGAGGAGGTGGACGCCCAGGCCGCCGGCTTCCCGGCCGCCCTCTTCGTCGACCCGCTGACCGGCCCGATCACCCGCACCGCGCTGCAGTCGCTGCGCACCGCGGCGCTCAACCGCCGGGTCCCGGTGCTGGTCACCGCCGGTCTCGGCCAGGCCACCCGGGACGCCGCGTACGGGGCCGACCCGGCCGTGCTGCTGCGCGCCCTCGCGCCGCGCGACGGCGAGCACCACGCCCCGCGGGTGCTGCTGGTCGAGGGCGACCCGGACATCGCCGCCGCCATGATCAGCAGCCTGGAGCGGCGCGGCATGCACGTCGAGCACGCGGTGGACGAGAACGACGCGGTGGCCCGGGCCAGCAGCGTCCAGCCCAACCTGGTGGTGATGGACCTACTGCAGATCCGCCGCCGCCGGGTCGGTCTGCTGGACTGGCTGCGCGCCAACGACCGGCTGCACCGCACCCCGCTGGTGGTC
Organism: Kitasatospora sp. NPDC092039; assembly: GCF_044756065.1. Lineage (NCBI taxonomy): Bacteria > Bacillati > Actinomycetota > Actinomycetes > Kitasatosporales > Streptomycetaceae > Kitasatospora > Kitasatospora sp. NPDC092039. The sequence continues at coordinate 156,306 of NZ_JBIVSD010000003.1, forward strand.
TACACCTCGGTGGACCTCGACCCCCGCGAACTGCCCCGGCTGCGCACCGGCGAGACGGTGCTGTTCCTCGCCGAGCGCTCGACCAGCGAGGACGTCCAGTCCCGGATCGTCGACCTGCTCGGGCGGATCGGCGCGATGGGCGAGGCGGGCGTCGCCGCCGCGGGCTGACCCCCGGTACGCCGAAGGGCCGGCCGCCCCCGTTCCGGACGGGGGCGGCCGGCCCTTCTCCTCGATCACGCCTCGGTGTCACGCCTCGGCGGTCACTCCTCGACCGTCACTCCTTGCCGAGGACCGTGACGTCCAGCTCCTCCGCCGCGTAGCTGGCCCGGATCACCTTCTTGTCGAACTTGCCGACCGAGGTCTTCGGCACCGACTGCACGATCGACCAGCGTTCCGGCAGCTGCCAGGAGGCGATCCGCTCGCCCAGGAAGGCCCGCAGCTCCTTCAGTCCGACGGTCGCGCCCGGCCGCAGCACCACGGTGGCCAGCGGGCGCTCGCCCCACTTCTCGTCCGGGACGGCGACCACGGCGGCCTCGGCCACGTCCGGGTGCGCCATCAGGGCGTTCTCCAGCTCGACCGAGGAGATCCACTCGCCACCGGACTTGATGACGTCCTTGGCCCGGTCGGTGAGGGTCAGGTAGCCGTCGGCGGTGATGGTGCCCACGTCACCGGTGCGCAGCCAGCCGTCCTCGGAGAACTTGTCGTCCGGGCGGACCGGGTCCTGGCCGGCGCCGCCGTAGTACGCCCCGGCGATCCACGGGCCGCGCACCTCCAACTCGCCCGCCGAGACGCCGTCGTGCGGCATCCGCTCGCCGCCCGGGCCGATCAGCCGGGCCTCGACGGAGGCCGGGAAGACGCCCTGGGTGATCCGGTACGGCCACTCCTGCTCGGGGGTGAGACCGCCCGGCGGCTGGGCGAAGCAGCCGAGCGGGGAGGTCTCGGTCATGCCCCAGGCGTGCAGCACCCGGATGCCGTGGCGCTCCTCGTAGGCCTTCATCAGGGACGGCGGGCAGGCGCTGCCGCCGATGACCACCATGCGCAGGCTGGAGGTGTCGTAGTCGCCCGCGTCGAGTTCGTCGAGCAGGCCGGCCCAGATGGTGGGGACGGCGGCGCTGACGGTCGGACGGACGGCGGCGATCATCTCGGCCATCGGCTTGGGCTGGAGGAAACGATCCGGCATCAGCAGGTTGGCGCCGGACATGAAGGCCGCGTGCGGGATGCCCCAGGCCTGGACGTGGAACATCGGCACCACCGGCAGCGCGGTGTCGCGCGGGGTGAAGGCGAAGTTGTCGCCGGTGTTGACCTGGAGGCAGTGCAGGTAGACCGAGCGGTGGCTGTACAGCACGCCCTTCGGGTCCCCGGTGGTGCCGGAGGTGTAGCAGAGCACGGCGGCCTGCCGCTCGTCGATGTCCTGCTGCCACGGGTACTCGGTGGGCCGTCCGGCGATCAGCTCCTCGTAGTCGTGCACGCCGCCCGCGAAGCCGGCCAGCAGCGAACGGTCGCCGGGGCCGCTCACCACGATGTGCCTGAGGGTCGGCGCGAGGTCCGGGAGGACGGCGGCGAGCAGCGGCAGGACGGAGCCGTTGACGACGATCACGCGGTCGGCGGCGTGGTTGACGATGAACGACAGCTGCTGGGAGGGCAGGCGGAGGTTCAGCGTGTGCAGCACGGACCCCATCGAGGGGACGGCGAGGTACGCCTCCAGGTGTTCGGTGTTGTTCCACATCAGGGTGGCGACCCGGTCGTCCGCCGTCACGCCCAGCTCGTCGCGCAGCGCGCAGGCCAGCTGCGCGGCGCGTGCGCCGACCTCTGCGTAGGTCCGGACTACCGGCCCGGTGCCGTCCCAGGTGGTCACGGTCGACCGTCCGTGGATCGTGGACCCGTGCTCCAGGATTCGGGCGACGGTGAGCGGTACGTCCTGCATCGTGCTGAACACGGGTCCTCCTTGACCGGGCGGCACTGGCGGCTGCGCCTGCGGCACCTACCGGGCGGTAATGCGCGCCGACGTGCCCGATTGTGCCGCCCCCGCCCCCCGCTGTCAGCATCCCGTCCCCGTTGCACGGATCACGGCTCCGCCCCGGGCCGCCCCTCCGCCCCGCGCCCGGGTGGGGCGGTCAGGGCTGGGTGGGGGCGGCGGGGCGGGTGAGGCGGAGGGAGTTGGCGGGGTCGGGGGTGTAGGCGGGGTCGAGGGTCCAGCCCTGGGCGGCGGCGATGCGGAGGGCCTGGTGGGCGCCGGCGCCGCGGTAGGTGGCGCGCTTGAGGTGGATGCGGAGGGCCAGGGTGCCGTCGGGGGTGCGGGTGGTGGTGGGCCGGGTGCGGTTGGAGTCGCGTTCGAGGATGCGGCGGATGTGGCGGTCCCAGGCGGCGGGGCTGTTGGTGAACTCCGCGCGGAAGGCGCGCGGGCCGACGGTCCAGCGGGCGCCCCAGCGGTCCCAGTAGTCGGGCTCGGGGCGCTTCACCCAGCAGGTGAGCAGGCCGTACACCGGGGCGTAGACGATCTGCAGCAGGAGGACGAACGGCAGCAGCGGCGCGAAGCGGACCGGCTGCGGGCCCCACGGGGTGCCGGGGGCGGCCGGCGGGTCGTGCGGGGAGGGGGCGTTCAGGGTGGCCGGGGCCGGGAAGTGGCGGGCGAGCCGGACGTGCCCGGCGTCGGTCCCGGACGCCACCCCGTGCCAGCCGCGCGACTCCGCGAGCCGGACCACGCCGGCCGCGCCGAGGCCGCGGTAGAGCCGCAGGGCGAGCCGCACCCCCACCACCCGGCCGAGGTCGGGCTGCACCTCGCCGCCACCGGCCGCGTACGACGCCTCGGCGGCGGCGATCCGGCGCTCCAGGACCGGGGCGACGTAGCGCTCCCAGTGCTCCGGCCGGCCGGTGAGCTCGGCCCGCAGCCGGCGCGGCGGGATGAAGCCGCGGTTGACCTTCAGCCAGCCGTCGGAGCTGGGGCCTCCGCCGCTGTAGTCCGCGAGGATCAGGACGACGAAGAGGAGCACCAGGCCGAGCACCCAGAGCGGGGCGTAGATCCACTGGAGGAGGAACTGGAGCAGCACGGCGAGGCGGTTGCGGCGCGGCGCCGGGCCGGGGAAGCCGCCGGGCCCGCCCGGGCCGGACGCCGGCGGGGCGCCGAACCGGGCGGCGGGGTGGGGCGGTCGGGGAGCGGGCTGCGACGGCGGGGCCGGGTATGGCTGCGGGGCCGGGTGGGCCTGCTGGGCCGGGTACGGCTGCTGGGGCTGGTACGCCTGCGGCGGCGGTACCGGCTGCGCGTACGGGTTCTGCCCCGCGTACGGGTTCTGCCCGTAGGGCGCCGGTCCGTACGAGTCCTGCGGCGGCGCGCCGTACCCGCCGGTGCCGCCGTGTCCCTGGCCGTTCGCCATGCCGTTCCCCCCGTGCTTCGATCGGGGCCACCCTACCGGCGGGGCTCAGCGGGCGGTCGGGCCGTCCACCTGGTTGCGGTCGACGGTGAGGGTGGCACCGCCGAAGGTCTCCTCGACGTTGCCGTGGTACTGGTGGACGCGCTGGTGGAAGCTCCAGAGGTCGGGGGCGAGGCCGCCGGAGCCGTCGGTGTCGGCCCGGCCGTCCCAGCGGGCGTACCAGAGCGCGTCGGGCATCGGGGAGCTGCCGGCCCGGGCGGCGGCGGCGAGGTCCGCGATGCCGGAGTCGAGGCTGGAGTAGAAGCCCGAGCGGTAGCCGGCGGCGTGCAGGCCGGCGGTCCAGCCGAGGGTGAAGTCGACCACGGCCTGGCCGCAGGCCGGGTCGTGCGCCGGGTAGGCCTCGATGTCCAGGTAGACCGGGCTGCCCTTGACGAGTCCGAGCGAGCGCAGGGCCCGGGCGGCCTCGCCCGCCTCCTCCCGGCCCTGGTCGGCGGCCTTCGCCGGGTCGATCCGCTCGGGCTTGCGGCTCGGGTCCGCACAGGGTGCCTGCCGTCCGACGTGCACCGGCAGGAACCGCCAGCCCGTCGCCCGCGCCTGGCGCACCCACTCGGCGGTGAGCAGCGGCTGGGCGCAGCCGCGCTGGGAGCCGCTGGTGTAGATGCCGACCGCCCCGTACGGGGAGGTACCGCGCCAGGCCGTCAGGGTGTCGAGCGGCGGTGCGGTGCAGGCGTCGAAGGCGGGGCCGCTCCAGATGTCGCGGGCCCGGGGCGGGCCGGGTCGGTCGGGCAGCGTGGCGGCCCGGATGCGGGGGGTGGTGGCGGCGGCCGGGGCGGCGGCCGCGGCGTTCGCGCCCGTCCCGTCGGTGGCCAGCAGGAGCACGAGGGTGGCTGCGAGGAGGGCGGCGGGGCGGAGATGGCGCATCCCGCCTTGATACTGACGACCCGTCGGACAGCGGCGGCAGCCACGCCGCAGCGCCCTCGTGGGTCCACCCTTTCGGACGCACCCGTCCGTATCCGTCCCGATTTTTGTAACGAGCTTGCCCGTTCATCACTCCTTACGGCAAACTCACGAGCATGCCCACCTCCCATACCAGCGAAACCCCCTCCGCCTCGCCGTCGGCCGCCGCCGTCGCCGAGGCCCTCGCCATGCCGCCCGCCCCCAAGGGCGAGCCTGCCGGTGAGCGGGGAAGCTGGCGACGAGGTGGGGCGTCCGGCTCCGCGGCGCCACCCGACGGCCGGCCCGGTCGGTCCACCGGCCGGCTCGGCAAGGTCCTGCGGCGCCCGGAGAGCATCCCGGCGCCGCTTCTCTGTCTGACCGCGATGTTCCTGGTGCAGACCGGCATCGCGCTGTCCAAGCCGCTGTTCGGCCCGCTCGGCGTCAGCGGCACGACGTTCCTGCGGCTCGGCTTCGCCGCCGTCATCCTGCTCGCCGTCACCCGGCCGAAGCTGCGCGACAAGCGCCCGCGCGACCTCGCCGCGGCCGCGCTGCTCGGCATGGCCTCGGCCGGGATGACCTTCCTGTTCGCCGGGGCGATCGACCGGCTGCCGATGGGCACCGCCGCGACCATCGAGTTCCTCGGCCCGCTCGCGGTCGCGCTGGTCTTCGCCCGGCGCGCCAGCCACCTGCTCTGGGCGCTGCTCGCAGCCGCGGGCGTGGTGCTGCTGACCCTGCTCGGCGAGGGGGACGGCGGCGGGTCGCTCGACCCGGTCGGCCTGCTGTACGCCTTCGGGGCGGCGGCCTGCTACGCCGCGTACATCCTGTTCACCGACAAGGTCGGCGCGGCCTTCCAGGGGTTCCAGGGCCTGGCGGTGTCGATGACGGTCGGAGCGCTGACGCTGGCGCCGTTCGGGCTCGGCCAGGCGTGGGACGGGCTGACCGCGCCCGGCGCCTCGCCGCTCGGGCTGCTCGCCGCCGTCGCCGGGGTGTCGCTGCTGCTGCCGGTGATCCCGTACGCGCTGGAGATGACCGCGCTGCGACGGATGCCGCAGCGGGTGTTCAGCGTGCTGGTCAGCCTGGAGCCGGCGGTCAGCGCGCTGGTCGGGCTGGTGGTGCTGGGCCAGCTGCTGGGCGTGCCGCAGCTGGCCGGGATCGGCTGCGTGGTCGCGGCCAGCGTGGGTGCCACGCTGACCGGGCGGCGGTAGCCGCGCGGCGCGGGCCGTACGGCCTACGCGGCTCTACGGCGTCACCGGCTTTACCGGCTTCACGGCGTCGCCGGTGTCACGGCGTCTCCGGTGTCACGCCTCACGGCCAGAGCAGGGTGCGCGACCACTCCGGGGAGCTGACCGGGCCGGTGCGGGTGTAGCGCAGCCGGATGTGCCGGCGCTGGGCGTCGCCCTGCCAGAACTCCACCTCGTGCGCCCACAGGGTGTAGACCGCGTGCCCGGACGCGACCGCGTCCGGGTGCGTCTCCAGCCGCCGGCGGGCGACCGTCACCGCCTCGTCGTACTCGACGAACGAGCCCAGTGGCTCGCTCTGCCGCCCGACCAGCGCGCCGACCCGGGCGGCGGGCGAGCGGGTGGCGAACTCGGCGGCGGCGACCACGTCGGCGGCCTGCTCGACGGTGCCGCGCACCCGGACCTGGCGGCCCAGCTGCGGCCAGTAGGCGGTCAGCGCGGCGGCCGGGTGGTCGGCGAGCTGACGGCCCTTGGGGCTGTCGGCGTCCGCGGAGAAGTTCCAGCCGGTGCCGGCCGCGTCGACGTCCCGCAGCACCAGCACCCGGGCGTCCGGCATGCCGTCGGCGTCGACGGTGGAGAGGGTGAAGGCCTGCGGGTCCAGCACCCCGGCGTGCAGCGCGGTGGCGAGCCAGTCCACGAACAGCGGGCCGGGCTCGGCGGGGGCGGCCTCGTGGTCGAAGGACGGCAGCGGGCGGGCCATCGGCGGGCGGCCGAGCAGCAGTTCGGGGACGGACCGGGGGCCGGACCGGCGCTCGCGGACCGGCTCGGCCGGCGGCTCCGGGCGTGCCTCCGCCGCCGACGGTGAACCGGGCTCGGACCGGGGCTCCGGTGCAGGCCTGGTCTCGTCCGGGCCGCTCAGGCCCTCCTCCTCCGCCGCCATCGCGCGCCCTTCCTTCCGATTGCCGCGGTCGCCGCCCCGGCCGGGCCGGTCCATCCGGGCCCGGGCACGTGGGTGCGCTGTCGGAGCGCAACCGTACCGCCGTACACCGACGGCTCCGGGCGCGGGCCCTCGGTGGGCGGATCCGGGCCGGTCGGCGGGGGAATCCGGGGCGGTCGGACGGGGATTCCGGGTGGACGGGCGGGGCGGCGCGGGAGGTCAGGCGGGGCGGGGTGGCCGGGCACGGGCGGGGTGGCCGGGCACGGGCGGGGTGGCCGGCGCCGGACACGCTCGTGGGCGGTGCCGATGGCGGCACCGCCCAACGAGGCCGGTTTCGCGGTGACCCTTTCCGCCTACCGGTCGAATGCGCTGTTCCCTCTGGTGTGATGCGTCGGTACCCCGGTGTCCGTTCCGGCCTTCGCGATCCGCTCCGGGCCCTTCCGCGGCTGCTCAGCTCACCCGCGGCCCCCCACGTCCGGCGCCCCCGCCTTCCGTGGTGGTGTGGTGCCCGGTGCCGTCACCCGGCCGGGCGGGCGGTCAGTTGAAGGTCGGAGCGAAGACGACGTTGACGTTCTTGCTGTCCTGGCCTCCCTGGACGGTGCCCGCGTTGTCCTTCACCGCGAGGGTGTTGTCCTGGTTCGAGGCACCGGAACCGGTGGCGGTCTGCTGGGTGGAGACGTGGTTGCCGTCGACCCCGCCGAACACGTTGCCGGAACCGGAGTTGGAGACCGCACCGGCGTTGGAGGAGGGCTCGGCGCCCGCGCCCTCGTCCGCGACGGCAGCACCGGCACCGACCAGCAGCAGTCCGGCCGCTAGTGGGCCGGCGAGGAGGAGTCCGGCCAATCGGCGGGTGTGGATGCGTGCCATGGATGCCTCCAGGGAGCTTTTTCGGGCAACGGTCGATCAAGGTCTGCAAGGTTCGTCGGCCAGACGAAAACCTGCGGGCTGCGACGCCGGAAGACAGCCTTCCGCAACAAATCGACAAAGCGCCAGCTCGCACAGCGCATTTCGCCCGTTTGCGTGATATCCGTTCGGGCCGCGAATAACGAGCCGGAAAGCGGTCAAGGCACAGGCCCATCCCGGCTGAGCTGCAGGTATACCCGGACGGCCGCCCGCCAGGACGCCCCGGACCGCAGCGCAGCGGCGTCACACGATCCGCTGGGCGCACCACCCCGGCGCGCGCGAACCGTGAACACGCCCCTGAAAAGTTCGGTCACCCTTCCGTATCGACTTTTCCGGCCGTTCACAGAGGGCCGAGAAAATCAGATCATCTTGCCGGGATTCAGGATTCCCAGCGGATCGAAGACCGCCTTCAGCTGTCGCTGCAGGTCCAACGCCACCGGGCCCAGCTCGCGGGCCAGCCAGTCCCGCTTCAGCAGCCCCACCCCGTGCTCCCCGGTGATCGTGCCGCCCAGCTCCAGTCCGAGCGCCATGATCTCGTCGAAGGAGCGCTGAGCGCGGGCCGTCTGCTCCTCGTCCGCCGCGTCGAAGATGACGATCGGGTGGGTGTTGCCGTCCCCGGCGTGGCTGACCACCCCGATGGTCAGCCCGTGCCGCTCGGCGATCACCGCGACGCCGTTCAGCATCTCCGCCAGCCGGGAGCGCGGCACCGCGACGTCGTCGATCATCGTGGTGCCCAGCCGGTCCAGCGCGGGCAGCGCCATCCGTCGGGCGGCCAACAGCAGATCGGACTCCGCCTGGTCCTCGGCCGGCACCACCTCGGTCGCCCCGGCCTCCCGGCACAGCCGCGCGACCCGCGCCAGCTCGGCCACCCGGTCCGGCCCGTCGAAGGCCACCAGCAGCAGCGCCTGGGTGGACTCCGGCAGGCCCATCCGCCCGAACTCGTTGACGGCCCGCACCGAGACCGCGTCCATCAGCTCCATCAACGACGGGGTCAGACCGCGCGCCATCACCTCGCAGACCGCCGCCCCCGCCGCGTCCGCGCTCGGGAACTCCGCCGCCAGCGCAAGCTGCGGAGCGGGCGCCGGCCGCAGCGCCAGCACCGCCCGGACCACCACGCCGAGCGTCCCCTCCGAACCGACGAACAGCCTGGTGAGGTCGTACCCGGCCACGCCCTTCGCCGTCCGGCGGCCGGTGGACAGCAGCCGTCCGTCCGCCAGCACCACGTCCAGCCCGAGCACGTACTCGCTGGTGACGCCGTACTTCACGCAGCAGAGCCCGCCCGCGCCGGTGCCGATGTTGCCGCCGATCGTGCAGGACTCCCAGCTGGACGGGTCCGGCGGGTACGAGAGGTCCGACTCCTCGACCGCACGGGAGAGTTCGGCGTTCACCACGCCGGGCTCGACCACCGCGATCCGGTTCACCGGGTCGATCTCCAGGATCCGGTTCAGCTTCACCAGCGACAGCACGACGCAGCCGTCCACCGCGTTCGCCGCACCCGACAGCCCGGTCCGGGCACCCTGCGGCACCACGGGGACGCGCAGCTCGGTCGCGGTGCGCAGCACGTGCTGCACCTGCCCGACCGTCTCCGGGAACACCACCACCGCGGGCTGCCCGGCCGCGCAGAAGCCCGCCATGTCGCGGCGGTACGCGGCGGTCACGTCCGGATCCACCACGACGGCCCCGTCCGGGAGGCCCTGCGCCAGTCGGTCCGTCAGATCACTCATCGCCGCCTCCACTCGCCGCCCCGACCGCCTCCACCTCCGCACTCTGCCCGGACGGGACGGGGCGGGCAAGTGGGCCCCGGGGCGGGCGGGGAAAGGGAGGCGGACGGACTGGAGGCAGGGAAGGAGGGGCGAACGGGCTGGAGGGGGCGGCACCGCCAGAGCGGCAGGGAGGAGCCGCACGGCGGACGGGCTGGGGGCGCTGCCGCACGAGCGGGATGCCCGGTGGGCTCAGGCCCGGCGGAGGGCCGGGGCGGCCAGGGCGGTGAGGCCTGCGGCGGCGGTGGCGAGGGCGCAGAGCAGGGTGGGCAGGGTGGCGCCCGCCGTGTCCGCGAGCAGCCCCAGCAGGGCGTTCGAGAGCACCAGGGCCAGGCCCTGCACCAGCGTCAATAGGGCCTGGATCCGGGAGAGATGGGTCGTCGGCGCACCGGTCATCACCAGCGGGCCGAGGTGGCAGGCGAAGAGCCCCGAGCCGAGGCCCGCCACCGCACTGCCGGCCACCGCCGCCACCGGTCCCGCGGCCAGCGCCAGCAGCGCGGTCCCCGCCGACGCCGTACAGAGCCCGGCCGCCGCCCCCACGCCGGCCCGGGGCAGCGCACCGCGCCGGGCGACCAGGGCGGCCACCGCCAGCACCCCGGCCGCCTGCCCGGCGCTGACCAGTCCCGCCGGCCCGGCCGTCCAGCCGTGGGCCCGGGCGAGCAGCGGGCCGAGCAGCGACACCACCGGCAGCAGCGCCCCGGCCGCAGCACCGGTGAGCAGCAGCGCGGCCCGCAGCAGCGGGTCGGCGAGGGCGAGCCGGACGCCGGAGGCCGCCTCGCGCAGCAGACCGGCCGACGGACCGGACGGCTCGTCCTCCCGGGGCCGCACCCGCAGCAGGACCAGCAGCACGACCCCGAAGCTGACCGCGTCCGCCAGCGCCGCACCGGACAGCCCGCCGACCGCGACCAGCAGACCGCCCAGCGGCGCCCCGAGCAGGACGGCGCTCTGCCCGCCGGCCTGCCGCAGGGCGAGTGCCCGGGGCAGCCGGTCGGCGGGCACCAGCCGGCGCGGCATCGAACCGCTCGCCGGAAGGTGGAAGGCGTCGACCGTGCCGATCACGGCCGCCGCCGCGACCAGCAGCCACAGCGGCGTCCCCCGGTCGGCCGCCACCAGCGCCAGCGCGACGGTCGCGACCAGCATCACCGTGTCCCCGACGAGCATCACCCGCCGGGCGCCGAACCGGTCCGCGACCGCGCCGCCCAGCAGGACCAGCGCGGTGCGCGGCACCGTGACCGCCGTCAGGACCAGCCCGGCCGCGCCGCCGCCGTGCGCGGAAGCGGCCCAGCCGAGGGCGAAGTACAGCGCGGCGTCGCCCAGCAGTCCGGTCTGGACGCCGGCCAGCCAGCACAGGTACGTCCGGGGCAGCGCCGCCGAGGTCGGAGCGCCGGAACCGGCGGTGGTGCCGGTGGCGGTGCTGGAACGGGAGCCGGTGGCGGTGGTCATGCCGGGCGACGCTAGGGCCCTCGACCAGGTCGAGGGCAAAACGCGGCTACCGCCGGGCCACCGGCTCCTGGATCTCGGTGACCCACCCCGCCAGGTCGTCCGGGCACTCCAGGTACAGCTCCCGGGCGTAGCCGGCCGAGCGGTAGCCGTTCTCGTCGATGAACCGGGCCAACTCCTGTACGGTGCCCAGCACTTCGTCCATCGCACCGCGGTGCACGATGGTCGCCGCCGCCTCGATCGGCGGCAGGTCGAGCACCTCGAAGTCGTGCCCGTCCGGCCGCACCGCCGGGCCGACCGGGACGGCGGCCAGCACCAGCACCGAGCCGCCGCCCTCCGGCGCGTCCCGGTAGTGGGCGACGGACGGGCCGGCCGCCTCGACCCCGGCCGCGGCCAGCCGCCGGCACAGCTCGGCGAATAGCGGCCCGATCACCGGTCCGATGTCCTCCGGCTCGTAACTCGCGGCCACACCGGCCAGTTGGGCCACCCGGACGGACGGCACCGGCTTCACCACGACATCCTGCGCGGACATGGTCCCCTCGCTCTCGATCGTCCGGAGCCTCGCCTCCACCCGGGCCAGCCGCAGCTCGTCGGCCGCGATCGCCTCGGCGAGCTGGGCCCGCCGCAGCCGCAGCATCCCGCGCAGTTCGGCCGCGTCCACCCGCTCGTCCAGGACGTCCCGGACCTGCTGGAGGGTGAAGCCGAGCTCCTTGAGCGCGATCACCCGGTTGAGCCGGGCGAGTTGGGACGCCTCGTACGAGCGGTACCCGCTGACCGGGTCCACCCGGGCCGGCCGCAGCAGCCCGATCGCGTCGTAGTGGCGCAGCATCCGCACCGACACCCGGCCGTGGCTGGCGAAGTCTCCGATGTTCAACATGGTGCGACCACTCCACCCCCTGCCACCGTGTCAGGGTCAACCCCGACCGCCCGCCGCCCCCCGGGAAACACCGAGGGCGGGTGCCGAACGATGTCGGCACCCGCCCTGAGCAGGTGGTTCCCTACCGGCGGAGAGCGTGGGATTCGAACCCACGGTACGGGGTCACCGCACGACAGTTTTCAAGACTGTTCCCTTAGGCCGCTCGGGCAGCTCTCCAGGCGGAGGTCAGCCTAACGGGTCCGGCGGGGTTCGGCGCACACGTTTGGGCACCGGCGGGGGTCACGGCTGGTCGCCGACCCGCTCGGCCAGCGTGACCTTGGTGTTGAAGGTCTGGCCGTTGCGGGTGTACTCGACGTCGACGGTCTCGCCGGGCTTGTGCGTCCAGATCCGGCTGACCAGGGCGGGGCCGTTGTCGATCGGGACGCCGCCGAGCTTGGTGATGACGTCGCCCGGCTTGAGGCCGGCCTTGTCCGCCGCGCCGCCGGGGGTGACGGCGGGCTGGCCCTGGATGTCCTTGGTCTGGATCTGCGCGCCGTCGCCCTTGTAGTCGTCGTTGCGCAGCACGTCGAGCTTGGCGTAGACCGGCTTGCCGGTCTTGATCAGGGTGTCCGCGACCCACTTGGCCTGGTTGATCGGGATGGCGAAGCCGAGGCCGATGCTGCCGGCCCGGCCGTTGGACGAGGCGTTGGACTGGATCGCCGAGTTGATGCCGATCACCGCGCCGCCGGAGTCGAGCAGCGGGCCGCCGGAGTTGCCGGGGTTGATCGAGGCGTCGGTCTGGAGGGCGTTCATGTACGAGGCCTGCGAGCCGGTCTCGTCGCCGGAGGCCACCGGGCGGTCCTTGGCGCTGATGATGCCGCTGGTGACGGTGGACTCCAGGCCGTACGGCGCGCCGATCGCGACGGTGGCGTCGCCGACGTTGACCTTGTCGGAGTCGGCCAGCGGCAGCGGGGCCAGCTTGCTCTTGGGCGGGTTGTCGATCTTGATCACGGCGACGTCGTAGCCCTCGGCGTGGCCCAGCACGGAGGCGCCGTAGGAGCTGCCGTCGGCGAACTTGACGGTCAGTTTGCCGCCGTTGAGGGTCGGCGCGACCACGTGGTTGTTGGTGAGGATGTGGCCCTCGGTGTCGAAGACGAAGCCGGTGCCGGTGCCCGACTCGCCGTTGCCCTGCGCCTTGATGGTGACGACGCTGGGCAGCGCCTTCTGCGCGATGGCGGCGATCGAGCCGGGGGCGGGCTCGTTCTTCTGGGTGTCGCTGGCCTGGACGGTGGTGCTGCGGTGGTCGTTCGCGGAGCCGACGCTGTCGGAGCGGTCGGCGACGGTCACGCCGAGCACGCCGCCGGCCACACCGGCGACCAGCGCGACGGCCGTCATCAGCGCGACCAGGCCGCCGCGCTTCTTGCGCGGGCCGCCGGGGCTGCCCGGAGCGCCGGAGTGGTCCGCCGGGTAGCCGAGCGGGCCCGCCGGGCCGCCGGGGTAGCCCGCGCCGCCGGAGGCGGAGTCGTGGGGTCCCCAGCCGCCGAGCGGCTGGCCGGCCCCGAAAGGGTGGTGGCCGTGCGCGGCGGGGGCGGCGGGAACGGCCGGGGCGGCGCCGTACCCCTCGTGCGGACCGGCGGCGGGGACGCCGTGGGTCGGGGTGGCGTACGGGTTGCCGGCCGGCGGCAGCGCCGGGGCGGCGGGCGCGGCGGCGGCCGGGGCCGCCGGAGCCTGCGGGGCGGGCAGCAGGACGGGCGGCGGCGCGTCGATGTACCCGGTGGCCGGGTCGACGGCCGGCTCCCCGGCGGCGGCCACGGGTGCGGCCGGGGCCTGCGGCGCGGACACCTTGGTGAAGGCGACGGTGGGCTTGTGGCCGCCCTCCGCCTGGCCCGCGTCCGCCGGAACACCCGGCGCCGGGACGCCCTCGGCCGACCCGGCGTCGACGGGCGGAGCCGCCTCGACGGCAGCGGCCCCGGCCGCGCCCGCCTCCGGCTCCGGCACCCGCCGGAAGGCCATGGTCGGCTTGTGCCCGCCCTGAGCGGGGCCCTCGGAAGCGGACTCGGCCGCCCCCAGGCCTGCGGGCTGCTCCCCCTGCGGCCCGGTGGGCCCAACCTCGCGCTCGGTGCTCACGGACGACCTCCATAGCTGGCAGAACCAAGGACCATAGTTTTTCGCACTGTCGATTCGTTTGCCGTAAGGACCCCTCTGAAGAACTCATAAGAATCCTTAGCCGGCACCGACACCGGCGCCGGAACCGACCCGGTACGGACACCGGAACCGACCCGGTACGGACACCGGAACCAGCACCGACGCCGGTACCGACGCCGGTACCGACGGCCGAGGCTCCCCTCCCCGCCGGGCGTCCCGCGATGCGGACCGCACGCCCTCGGCCTTGGGTGTTCGCCCCCGTGCCGGTTAGCCTGTCGCTCCAAACTGACACGCGGGAGCTTGGACCCACCAGGCTGAGAGTGCGCATGTCGACCGTACGCCACACGAGTGACGGCCGTTCGAGGGGGCGCTGACCGCCGGAACCTGTCCGGGTAATGCCGGCGTAGGGAGTATCGGCCATGCCGCCTGCTTCGCCATCCTCTTCTTCGGGCGCGAACGCCCCCGCTTCCGGTCCGGACACCCCGGCTCCCGGCGCGACCGCCGTCCTGGAGCGCCCCGACCACGTCGAAGCGCCCCTGGTCCTGGACACCGAGCCGCCGCGCACGCTGCGCTTCCGGGACCACTTCGCGCTCTGGATGAACCTGGGCGTCAGCCTGATCGGCTTCTCCACCGCCGCCACCGTGCTCGGCGCCCCCGGCAGCGAGCTGTCGCTGGCCGCCGCGGTGACCGCGATCACGGTCGGCACGGCGGTCGGCACCGCGATGCTCGGCGTGGCCTCGCTGATCGGCGCCCGGACCGGCGCCCCCGCGATGGCGAACCTGCGCGGGCTGTTCGGCACCCGGCTGTCGTACCTGCCGACGGTGCTGAACATCGTCCAGTGCGTCGGCTGGGGCGTGTTCGAGCTGCTGACCATCTCGGCGGGCGCCCAGACCGTCGCGCACACCACCGGCTACCGCTGGCTGTTCGTCCTGCTCGCGGGCGCGCTGACCACCGCGCTGACCATCTGGCCGCTGGGCTCGATCGCGGTGCTGCGCCGCTTCGTGGCCGGGGCGGTCGCGGTGGCGATGGTGTACTTCACCGTCCAGCTGGGCCGCCAGGGCGTGCCGGACCCGGGCGCGGGCAACTGGCACGGCTTCCTGGGCGCCACCGACGCGATGATCGCGGTGTCGGTCTCCTTCGTCCCGCTGGCCGCCGACTACACCCGGCACTCGCGCACCCCGCGCTCGGCGTTCTGGGGCAGCTTCTCCGGCTACACGATCGCCCAGGTCTGGTGCTACGTGCTCGGCCTGATGGCGCTGCTGCAGTCGGACGGCGACCCGAACCGGATCTTCGACTCCTTCCTCGGCGTGTGGGCCGGCTGGCTGTTCCTGCTGGTGCTGGTGCTGCGCGAGACCGACCAGTCCTTCGCCAACGTGTACTCGACCGCGATGTCGGTGCAGAACCTGCTGCCGAAGGTCGACCGCCGGGTGCTCTCCGGGGCGATCGGCGCGCTGACCACCGTGCTGGCGCTGCAGATCGACGAGTTCACCGACACCTACTACGGCTTCCTCGGCCTGATCGGCTCGGTGTTCGTACCGCTGCTGGCGGTGCTCGCGGTGGACTACTTCCTCGGCGCCGGCCGGCGCGGCTGGAACCTCTCCGCCGACGCGCCGTCCCGCTGGCTGATGCTGCTGCCGTGGGCGCTGGGCTTCGCGGTCTACCAGCTCATCGCGCCGACCCGGGTGGCCGACTGGTGGACGGACTTCTGGACCTCCGCCCGGGAGGCGCTGCACTTCAGCCCGCAGGAGTGGACCTCGGCCTCGCTGTTCGCCTTCGTGGTGCCGGCGCTGGTCACCTGGGCGCTCACCCCGCTCGGCCGCCGCACCGCCGGGCGCTGAACGGAACCACCGGGCACTGAACGGAACCGCCCGGCACCGAGCGGACGAAGACGGCCCCACAGGTTGGGGCCGGCTTCGTCCGCGCTTCACCTCCGCCGCCTATCGTTGGGCCCGTGACCAGCCCAGACCTGTCCTCGACGACGGCGCGCACCGTGCCGCCCGTCCAGGTGATCGCCCACCGCGGTTCCTCCCACGCCCTGCCCGAGCACACCCTCGCGGCCTACCGGCGCGCGCTCGACGAGGGCGCGGACGCGCTGGAGTGCGACGTCCGGGTCACCGCCGACGGCGCGCTGGTCTGCGTCCACGACCGCCGGATCGGCCGGGTCTCCAACGGCCGGGGCACCGTCTCGGCCATGACCCTCGCCGAGCTGGAGGCGTACGACTTCGGCGCCTGGAAGACCGGCCGCCCCAGCACCGACCCGGAGCTGCGCGGCGTGCTGCGGCTGGAGCGGCTGCTGGAGCTGGTGGTGGAGTGCGGCCGCCCGGTGGACCTGGCGATCGAGACCAAGCACCCGGTGCGCTTCCGGGGCCGGGTGGAGACCGAGCTGCTGCGGACGCTGGAGCGCTTCAAGATCGGCGCGACCCGGGACGGCGACCGCCCGTCCGCCCGGATCATGAGCTTCTCCTCGGTCGCGCTGAGCCGGGTGGCCGCCACCGCACCGGAGTACCGGCGGGTCTTCCTGTTCGAGCGGACCATGCCGCTGCTCGGACGGCTGCGGCCGGGCTCGCCGCTGCCGGGCGGGGCACGGATCGCCGGCCCGGGCATCGAGCTGGTGCGGGCCCGCCCGCAGCTGGTGACCCGGCTGCGCGAGCTGGGGCACGAGGTGCACGTGTGGACGGTGGACGACCCGGCCGACGTCGAGCTCTGCCTGGAACTCGGGGTGTCCGCGATCATCACCAACCGGCCCGCGGAGGTGTTGGCGCAGCTCGGCCGGTGATCCGCCGACGCACCGATCGCGGTAGCCCGCCGATCCGGTCACTCTGGTCGGCAGTCAAACCTTCCCCGCGCGATATTGCCGGAATTCTTGCGCCCGGGCGACGCAGGGTGAGCGGGGAATGACCTGATGTCGACCGTCGGGCGTCCCGCCCGAAATGGGCCCGCGGGATCGTCCGGTGCTCGTTTCCGACGCATTACCAAGGGGCATCTCTCCCTCGGCATACGCTGAAGGAGGTCCGGGGGTGGCGTTGATGGTGGCGCGTGAAGTGCCGACTTCATCGACCATGGCAGTGCCGCACGGCCCAGCGAGTGTCGGGGTCGCACGGCGCCGACTGCGTCGAGATCTGGGTGACCGGCAGATACCGGAACCGGTCATCGATGATGCTGTTCTGATCCTTTCCGAGCTGTTGAGCAACGCCTGTCGGTACGCCCGCCCGCTCGGACCGCTGTCGGCCCTGGGCCGCAGCGCCCGGGCCGAGGTACTCGGGCAGGTGCTGGTCGGCGTCCCGTCCGGGCCGCACTCCGCGCAGGGCGGCCGGAAGCCCGCCGACGGCTCGGACGAGCCGGACGGCGGGGTGCTGGTCCGCTGGCAGATGCACGCCGACGGGGTGCTCACCCTGGAGGTCACGGACGGCGGGGCGGCCACCCGGCCGCTGCCCGCCAGTCCCTCGCTGACCTCGCGCGGCGGCCGCGGCCTGGGCATCGTCGACCAGCTGGCCAGCGACTGGGGCGTGCGCGACGCCCCCGGCGAGGTCACGGTCTGGGCGGCGCTGCCCGCCCGGGCCCGGCACGCCCGGCGCACCGGAGGCGATGCCCGTAGCGCGTGAGCCGGGCTCGGGGAATGTGTCGTTAGGCTTCCCGGGACACAGGACCACCGTTCCCGGGAGAGCCGCAGCATGGGCAAGAAGGCCGCCAAGAAGGCGCCGCAGCGCCAGTCCACCACCGCCGTCACGGGCGAGGTCCCCGTGGTCGGGGCCCGCGAGGACTGCCCCTGCGGCTCGGGCCGCCGGTACAAGGCGTGTCACGGCCGGGAGGCCTCGCACGCGGTGCAGGAGCTGGTGCACCGCCCGTTCGAGGGCCTGCCGGGCGAGGCGGACTGGGTGGCCCTGCGCGAGCTGGTGCCCGCCGCCACGGCGCCGCTGACGCTGGCCGCCGGGGTGGCCGAGGGCGCGACCGGTGACGTCCCGTCGGTGACCCTGGCCACCGTGCTGCCGCTGGCCTGGCCGGCCCTGCGCCGCCAGGACGGCTCGATCCTGCTCGGCCTGCAGACCCAGTCCGCCTCCGGCGACCTCAGCCGCGACCTCGCGGACGCCCTGGAGCTGGCCCTGGCCACCGAGCCGGGCAGCCCGGTGCCGGCCCGCCGGACCGTCCCGGGCGGGCGCCGACTGCAGGACCTGCTGGACACCACCGCGGCGTTCGCGCCCACCGTGCACACCGGCTTCGAGTTCTGGCTGGAGGACGCCGAGGCCTCCACCGGTGAGGTCGCCGCCTCCCTGGAGCGCGCCAACGCCTCGGCCATCCCGACCGAGAAGCTCGCCGGTGTGGACGCCGCCTACTGGTGCGGCACCCCGGACAAGAACCACCTGCGCTGGGTGATGACCGTGCCCGAGGAGCGGCTGCTGGACGCGCTGGCCCGGCTGAACGCGGCCGGCGAGGCCTCGCTCGGCGCGGACACCCGCCTGGTGGGCTCCTTCCGCGCCCACGGCCTGACCGTCCCGGTGTGGGACCTGCCGCTCGCGATGACCGCCGCCGACTGCGAGAAGCCGGCCGCCGAGTTCGCCGAGCGGCTCGCCGCGGTGCTCGCCGACGGAACGCCGCTGAGCGCCGAAGAGCGGCGCGCCCGCGCGAACCTGGTGAACCGTCAGGTCACCTTGAACTAAAGCGCGCGGGATCCGCGTGATACGCGTCACATTGTCGCGGTGAACGCGCAATTTCCGGGCGTGGAGGGCGTCTTGGAAATTGGCGCGGGCGCAGATCCTTGTTACTGTCTAAAGAGTCCGGCCGCTGGTGCATCCCCCGTCGCCAGCGGTCGGATCTTTTGTTTTTCCGGGGCGCCCCGGTGAACGGCTCCGGCGTCCGCCCCGTTCCGGTGATCCTCAGTAGGCCGGACGTCCGCGATCGAGCCGGACCGTCGCCTCCACCAACTCCCCCAGCAGCGGCCCGACCTGCGGCAGCCAGACCCCGCCGCCGACGCCCGGTCGCGGCGCCATCACCCAGCGCACCCGGCCGGCCGCCCCGCCGGGCGGCAGCGGCAGGAAGCCGCCCGCCCCGTGGTAGCGCAACGATCCCGGCACCCAGGGGAGTTGGGCGAGCATCTCGCCGAGCACGTCCAGCGAGTACGGCGCCACCAGCAGCGCGTAGCGGCCCGGCATCGCCAGCACCGGCCCGAGCGGCAGCCGCAGCGCGCCCAGGTAGCCCAGCGCCCGGGCGCCGGCCGCCGCGGGCAGGCTGACCGCCGAGACGGTGGAGCCGGTGGCGGCCAGCACCGGCGCGTCCGGGCTCTGCCGCTCCCACCACCAGCGCACCATCCGGGCGTCCGTGGTGGCGGCCAGCAGCGAGGGGTCGTGCGGGTGCGCGCCGGGGACGGTGCAGTCCGGGTCGCCACAGGAGCAGCGGCCGTCGCGCAGCACGGTGCCCGGCACCACGGGCCAGCGGTGGTCCACGGCGGCCGCCAGGGCCGCGGTCAGCCGGGCGGAACGCTCCTCCGACCGGTCCTTCGGGTTCTCACGCATGGCGCTCGTTCCTTTCCCTGACCGCTCGGTTCGCTCCGCTCCGCCGGCGTCCGTCGGGATCCTCCGTGCGGGCCCGCCGCGGCGGGCCCCGGACTGCGCGAAGCGGGGCGGGCGGCAGGACGGGCGGCGCGGCTACGACGTGGAGCAGGTGTGGAGCACGACATGAAAGGGCCGAACACCGGCCCAGCCCTTGGAACGAGAATCCCGTACGCGACCGGATGGACGCCGCCCGGGCGCGCTTGGTTCCACCGTACGAGTGAGAGTGTTCCGGCCGGCGCGGCTCGCGGGCGGCACGGACATACGATCCGGACGGCCGCCCGGTCCGTCCTCCCGGTTCTGCCCGTTCGCGGCCCGCTCCATGCCTCCCGCCCACCCGGCGCGCGCACGGACCCCGCACGCCCCCTGACCGGGGCGCGAGCGATGTGGAACCGGCCACCGCGTCGTCCTGGATCTGGACATGCCCCGAATGGCCTGTGTAGAAGTGGTGGCATTGCTGTCGATCAATGACGAGTAGTAGCGAATCGAGGCGAAACACGCCCTTAGGCCGTGCTCGCTCCACATTGGCCGCATCTGGGGGTTTCGCATGGCACGTAGCACCGCGTCAGGAGTGACGGCATGAACGAGTCCCACCCGTCGGCGGCCCTCCCCCCGACGACGACCGCCGAGCCGGGCGAACCCGGCTGCGCAGGCGGGCTCACCGTCCTCGACCCGCCGGGCCTGCCCGGCCCCGTCGACGCCCCGGACGGCACGCCGGACGCCCGCGCGGAGCCGTCCACCGCGGTGCAGGACCGTTTGGCCGGACGCCTGTCCGATATCACCAGCCTGCACGAGCACACCGAGCGGCTCGTCCGCGCCCGCGGACTGGCCGCCGTCCTGGACACCGTCCTCGCCTCCGGCGCCGCCCTGCTCGGCGCCCGCCGCGGCGTCCTGGTCACCAGGCAGCCCGGCGGCGGACCCGGACAGCCGGTCGGCTTCGGCCTCGACCGCGCCAGCCTCGGCGCCCTGGAGACCGTCCCGACCGAGCAGAGCATGCTGGCCCGGCTGCTGCGCGAACGGGACCGGCCCGCCCAACTGCACTCCCGCGATCTCGCCGAGGACCCGACCACCGGCGCCCGGCTGCGCGAACTCGCCGTCCACCTCGGCCTCGGCGGCGCCTACGGCCTGCCGCTCGCCACCGTCGAGGACGGCCCGCTCGCCGCCGCCCTCTGGTTCTACGACGAGCCCGCCGAACCGACCGCCTGCCGGCGCGAGCTGGCCCGCCACTACTGCGAGATCGCCGCCCCGCTGCTCGCCAAGCAGCTGGAGGCGGACCGGATCTCGCGCACCACCGAGGCGCTGCGCCGCGGCCTGCTGCCGGACCGGCTCCCCCGGGCCGCCGGGCTGCGGCTGGCCGCCCGGCTCGTCCCGGCCGGCCTGGAGCGCTCCTGCGGCAGCGACTGGTACGACGCGATCCCGCTGCCGGACGGCACCATCGGCCTCACCGTCGGCTCCGTCTCCGGCGACGGCCCCGGCGCGGGCCCCGGCTCCGCCCCCGGCGCGGCCGCCGCGATGGGCCGGATCCGGGCCGCGCTGCGGGCGTACGCGGTGCTGGAGGGCGAGGACCCGGTCTCCGTCCTGGGGGACCTGGAACTGCTGCTCAAGACCACCGAGCCGACCCGCACCGCCACCGCCGTCTACGCCTGGCTCGAACCCGAGGAGCGCCGGATCACCCTGGCCGGCGCCGGGCACTGCCCGCCCGTCCTGGTCGGCCGGCACGGCGCCGAGTTCGTGGAGACCTCGCTCTCCGCCCCGCTCGGCATGCTGGCCTGCTGGGAGGCCCCCGGGGTGGAGTTCACCGCCGAGCGCGGCGACACCCTGCTGCTGTACACCGAGGGCCTGGCCCGCCGCTGCGGCCCGACCCTGCACGCCGGCCAGGCCAACCTGCGCCGGGCCGCCGCCGACGCCCCGCGCGACGTGCGGATCGATCCGGACCGGCTCTGCGCCCACCTGCTGGCCGTCTGCCCGGACCCGGAGGCCGGGGGCGCGGCCACCGACGACCTGATGCTGCTGGCGGCCCGCTTCGAGTGACGGTTCGATCCCGGAACAACCGGGCGGCCGGTCGTCCGTACCATGGACGCACGGCCGCCCGCGCGTGTCGCGATCCGACACCTCCCCCGAGGGGCGGCGGTACCACCCCCCAAGGAGGCGTTGCACGTGACCGAGGACCGTACCCCCGCGGTGGCCGAGAACCCCGAGGCCGAGGGCGGCGAGGAGCCTGAGCAGTTCAAGGGCCGCAAGAACGGTCTCTACGGCGAGATCTCCGACGAGCTGGCCGCCTCGATGAAGTCCGGCTGGGCCGACACCGAGCTGCACGGCCTCACCCCGGTCGCCCAGGCCCCGTACGCGGCCGAGCGCCGCGCCAAGCTCTCCGCCGCCTTCCCCGGCGAGCGCCTGGTCGTCCCGGCCGGCAACCTGCGGGTGCGCTCCAACGACACCGACTACGCCTTCCGCGCCTCCAGCGAGTACGTCCACCTCACGGGCGACCGGACCGAGGACGCGGTGCTGGTCGGCGAGCCGACCGGCGCGGCCGGCCACGAGTTCACGCTCTACCTGCTGCCCCGCTCGAACCGCGAGAACGGCGAGTTCTGGCTCGACGGCTACGGCGAGCTGTGGGTCGGCCGCCGGCACAGCCTGAGCGAGCAGGAGCAGCTGCTCGGCCTGCCCGCCCGCGACGTGCGCAAGGCCGCCGAGGAGCTGGCCGCCAAGGCGGCGGACTCCGCCGTGCCGACCCGGATCGTCCGCGGCTACGACGCCGGCCTGGAGGCCGCGCTCGCCGACGCCCTGGACGCCGACAAGGACGCCGAGTTCAAGGAGTTCCTGAGCGGCCTGCGGCTGGTCAAGGACGAGTGGGAGATCGGCGAGCTGCGCGCCGCCTGCGACGCCACCGTCAAGGGCTTCACCGACGTGGTCCGCGAGCTGGGCCAGGCCGTCGCCACCTCGGAGCGCTGGATCGAGGGCACCTTCTGGCGCCGCGCCCGGGTCGAGGGCAACGACGTCGGCTACGGCACCATCGCCGCGGCCGGCCCGCACGCCACCACCCTGCACTGGGTGCGCAACGACGGCGACGTGCGCCCCGGCGAGCTGCTGCTGCTGGACGCGGGCGTCGAGACCAGCACCCTGTACACCGCCGACGTCACCCGCAGCCTGCCGATCGACGGCCGGTTCACCGGGATCCAGCGCCGGATCTACGACGCGGTCTACGAGGCCCAGGAGGCCGGCATCGCCGCGGTGAAGCCCGGCGCCCGGTTCCGCGACTTCCACGAGGCCTCGCAGCGCGTCCTCGCCGAGCGGCTGCTCGCCTGGGGCCTGCTGGACGCCTCGGTGTACGACGTCGAGAAGGTCCTGGAGCTCGGCCTCCAGCGCCGCTGGACCCTGCACGGCACCGGCCACATGCTCGGCCTGGACGTCCACGACTGCGCCCACTCGCGCCGCGAGGAGCACGTCGACGCGCTGCTGGTCCCCGGCATGGTGCTGACCGTCGAGCCCGGCCTGTACTTCCAGCAGGACGACCTGACCGTACCGGAGGAGTACCGCGGCATCGGCGTCCGGATCGAGGACGACATCCTGGTCACCGCCGACGGCAACGAGAACCTCTCGGCCGGCCTGCCCCGCCGCGCCGAGGACGTCGAGGCCTGGATGGCCTCGCTCGCCTGAGCCCCGGCACCGCGCAGGGCCCGGCCTCCCGAGCGGTGGGAGGCCGGGCCCTTCGGCTCCGCCCCGGGCTCAGCCCTGGCTGTAGGGCTGGACCAGGGAGTCCACGCCGTGGTGGCCGGCGGCCACCCCGCCGACCTCGATGGCCATCGGTCCGGCGTGCCGCGCCACCGCGACCCGGAACGTGTACCGGACCGAGCTGCCCGGGAGGAGGTCCGCCAGCCCGGTCGGCTCCACCCCGACCCGGCCGTTGCAGTCCTGGACCGTCGTGAGGGTCTTCCACTCCCCGCCGACCTTCGTCTGCACCGTGACGTCCGACTCGGACAGCCCCTCGCTGTTCCGGGCGGACAGGAACACCGACGGGTGCATCCGGGTGACGCCGTCCGGCGAGGAGAGCGTGTAGGAGAACTCGGTCGGGGCGCCGCCGTAGACCAGGAGGGACGGCTCGGACACCGCGTCCACCACCGGGCGGTGGGCGTCGACGACCTTCGTGGTCACCACGCTCTTCGCCATGTCCCGGTAGGACTTGTCGTGCGGGGCCGGGGCGTCCGCCTCGACGGCGAGGCTGCCCGGGCGGTCGGCCACGTCGAGCACCATCCGGTACTCGACGGTCCGGCTCTCGCCCGCGGCCAGGGTGAAGGCCGCGTCGTCGCCGCTGCCCGCGTAGTCCATCCCGCCGCCCTGGCTCAGCCCGGGCAGGGTCTTCCAGCCGGAGGCGTCCTTGCGCTCCAGCGTGCCCCGCGCCGTCGAGAGCACCAGCCGGCACGGCGCGCCCTCGTACTGCCGCGTCGCCACCACCGGCGCCACCGCGCGGCTGCCGGAGGCGTCGTCGTTCCTCCAGGTCACCGAGAACGAGACCGTGTCGCCCACCTGGATCCGCTGGCCCTCCCGCAGGCCGTTGAAGGTGATCCCGATGCCACCGGGCTTGGCGGTGCTGTCGGTGGCGGGCTTGGCCCCGGTCTTGGCGACGGGCCCGGCCGCGCTCTTCGCGACGGGCCCGGCCCCGGTCTTCGCGGCCGGCGCGGCGGCGGTCGGCGCGGCGGTGGACGGCGCGGCGGTGGACGGCGCCGCCTCGGTGGTGGGCGCGGCCGGGGCGGTCGTGACCGGGGAGGTCGGGACGGAGCCCGCGCCGGGGGTGGCCGACGAGGTGGCCGCGGGGGTGGGGGCGGGAGCCGGGGCGGCGACGGACGCCCCGCCGTTCGTCGGACCGCAGGCGGCGGCACCGACGGCGGCCACGACGGCCAGCGGGACGATCTTCGCAATACGGGCGATAACGGACGCGTTCATGTGACAGTCCCCCAAGGACACGGTGATGGTGATCGGAGTGGTCGGGCGCCTGCTGTCGCGCCCCGAGGAGCCGGCCCGAGCCCCCCGGCTCCGCCGGCTCGCTCTCCCCGCCTCTCACCCTGATAGACGTCCATCCCACCGGGGGGTTGCAGGTGGGTCCGAAGTTTTTTCCGCGGACTTCCCCGGAACGCCGAAAGGCGCCGTGACCAGGGGAAACCCCCGGCCTCGGCGCCTCGAAGGCCCGCCTGGGACGGCTACTTCACGACCGTCACCGGGACGGTCAGCTCCTTCAGCGCGGCCAGCGGCGCGGTCCCGTCGTACGGCAGCGTCAGCTGGACGGCCACCGGCATCGTCCCCGGCCCGTCCACCGGGTCGAGGGCCATCCGGTACGTCACCTTCCTGGTCTCACCCGGTGCGAGCGGGAACCGGGCCTTGCCGCTCACCACCGCGTAGTCCATGCCGCCGCCCATCGAGAGCGGGATCTCCGTCCAGCCGCCGCCGTCCTGGCGCTCCAGCTTGCCCTTGTTCATCGGGAGCACGACGTTCGGCGGCGTACCGGCGTACTCCGTCGTGTAGACCAGCGGCTGGAGCTGCGGGTAGGTCTTCTGGCCGGTGTTCCGGTACGTCACCGTGAAGGTCACCGGGGTGCCGTCGGTGGACACCTTCTGCCCGGCTCCGATGCCTCCCTCGACCGTGATGGAGAGGTCCTTCGCGGCCTGCTCGGCCGAGGACAGGCCCGGCGACCGGTGGCCGCTCACGTCCAGGCTGTTGACGATCGCCGTCAGGCCCGACTGGTAGTCGCTCTTCAGCCCGTTCGCCAACACGAAGACCTGTTCCCCGCCCATCCCCCACAGCTGGGCCGTGAAGGTGTCGCCGGGCTTGCAGGTGACGTTCCACTGGACCTTGTCGACCGCCTTGCCGGCCACCGTGGACCTGGTCCGCGCGGGGTCGCCGACCGAGGCGTAGCCGTTCTCGGCGACGTAGGGACGGCCCCAGAGCGGGCAGTTCGACCGGCGGCCCCAGCTCCCGGAGCCGGTCACGTCGGTCATCGTCGGCCAGGCGCCGCCTTCGAGTTCGGCCGGGCTGTCGTAGGCCACGACCAGGACGCCGTACGGCTCGCAGGTCGACTGCGACCAGCCCTGCTGCGGGTCCGTCGGCGCGCCCGGGCTCAGGACGCAGACCCGGTCGGCCGAGACCGGCACGGCCTTCCAGCCCGCCGGGACCTTGAACCTGACGCCCCGGAGGCTGGACGAACCCGCCGCGCCTCCGGAGGAGGTGGACGACGGGCTGCCGCCGTCGGCGAGCGGGGCCTCGGTCCGGGGGGCCTCGCCGGTGGGGGTGCCCGGGTCGGTCGGGGCGGCCGTCGCGCTGGGGGTGCCGGTCGGCTCGGGCGTCGGGCTCGGCGAGGTGGTCAGGGTGGCCGCCGGGGGCGGGACCTCGTCCTGGGCGACCGGATCGCCGTGGAAGGTGAGCACGCCGACCGCCACGGCCGCGGCCAGGCCGAGCGGCAGGGTGACGGCGTACACCGGGCGCAGCCGGCGGACCCGGCTCTTCGGGGGCGCGGGCGGACGCAGCCCGGTCGCCGTGACCAGGGAGGCCCGGGCCGTCATCGCCTCGCGGAGCAGCCGTTCGGTCGGTGTCCCGGCCGGTCCGTCGCCGTCGCCGCCGGTGCGGCCGGGGAGCTTGTCGGTCATCGAACCTTCTCCAGGTGCTTTTCCAAGGCGTCCAGAGCGCGGCTGGCGGTGGACTTCACGGCGCCCCGGGACAGTCCCAGGGTCTCGGCTATCTGCGCCTCCGACATGTCGGACCAGTAGCGCAGCACCAGCACCTCGCGCTGGCGGGGGGTCAACTCCTGCAGCGCAACCAGCACCCGGCGGTGCTCGTCGTTGAGCACCGCGTGGTCCTCGGCGGACGGGGCGTCGGCCACGTGCGGCGGCACGTACTCGCGAGCGGTCCTACGGCGGCGCAGCATGGAGCGGGCGCCGTTGACCACCGAGGTGCGCAGGTAGCCGAGCGCGTTGTCGAGGTCGTCCAGTTCCTCGCCGTGGCGCTGGTAGAGCTGGGTGAAGGCGTCCTGGACGACGTCCTCGGCCAGGTCCTGGTGGTCGACCAGCAGGACCGCCATCCGGACCAGGCCGAGCCGGTGGGCGTGGTAGAGGTCGGTCAGGGTGGGCCGGTCCTCGGCCGGCCTGCGGCCGCCGCGCAGCAGCCGGAACCCGGAGCGGCGCTGCTTCGCCTCCTGCTCGGTGACGACGGCGGCGAGCGGTTCGCCCGCCTCCTGCGCACCGAACAGCGCGGCGACCACTCCTCGGATGGAGAAGCCGCGAGCCCCTGACTGCGCGGCGGTCGGCCCGATGGCCATGGACATCTGCGTTTCCGCTTTCCCCCGGGACGGTGACGGCTGCCGCCGTTCCGTCAGGTCACCTGATCAAGATCGTGATCGGGGGGATCATCCCAGCCGTCCGCTGCCGGGCTCCCTCCGCCCCCGTTCCGAGGACGTCTGACGGCGGTGGAGGTTGCGGGCGGGTTCGAGGAAAGTTCCGAGGTGGCCGGGACGGCTACACTCACCGGCATTCCGCCACCCGTGAGCAGGGGGTTCGCATGGCCGAGCAGAACGTCGACGGTCCGGTCGGGGCCGGCACCGGTCCGGCCGCCGGGCCGGCTCCGACCGGTACGGACGCCGGTACGGCTCCGACCGTCCAGGCCGCGGGCAGGGTCGCGGCCGGCGGCACCGCCGTCGGGTCGCGGCCGGTGGCCGTCGCCATCGGCCGGCGCCCGGAGCCCGTGCACGATGTCGCGGTGTACGCCTTCCCGGGCATGGCACCGTTCGAACTCGGCGTGGTGGTCGAGGCCTTCGGGCTGGCCCGGCCGGAGCTGACCGGCCTGCTGGCGGCGCCCTGGTACGGGCTGAAGGTGTGCGCCGACCGGCCCGGGACGGAACTGGAGGCGGTGGGCGGCTTCGCGCTGACCGCCCGGCACGGGCTGGACGAGCTGGCGGCGGCCGACACCGTGGTGGTCCCCGGGGTGCCGAACGCGTTCGGCGGTGTGGGGGCGGGCGTCTCCCCCGCCCTGGTCCAGGCGCTGCGCACCGCGCACGGACGCGGCGCCCGGATCGTGTCGATCTGCTCGGGCGCCTTCGCGCTGGCCGCCGCCGGGTTGCTGGACGGCCGGGAGGCGACCACCCACTGGCGGTACGCCGAGCTGCTCCAGCAGCGCTACCCGGCGGTGCTGGTCAACCCGGACGTGCTGTACGTGGACAACGGAGACGTGCTGACCAGCGCGGGCAGCGCGGCCGGCATCGACCTCTGCCTGCACCTGGTCCGCCGGGACCACGGCGCCAGGGTGGCCAACACGGTGGCCCGCCGCTTCGTGGTGGCCCCGCACCGGGACGGCGGGCAGGCCCAGTTCGTCGAGGCGGCGGTCCGCCCGGTCGAGGAGGAGGACGACGGGGTCGCCCGCAGCATGCAGTGGGCGCTGGACCACCTGTCGTCCCCGCTGACCATCTCGCAACTGGCCGGCGCCGCCCGGATGTCGGACCGCTCGTACCTGCGGCACTTCACCGCCCGCAACGGGACCAGCCCGATGCGCTGGGTGGTCACCCAGCGCATCGCGGCCAGTCTGGCGCTGCTGGAGTCGCCGGAGGGGTCGGTGGAGGAGATCGCCGCGGCGGTCGGCTTCGAGAGCGCGGCGACCTTCCGCCACCACTTCGGCCGGGTGATGCGCACCTCCCCGACCGCCTACCGGCGCTCCTTCGGGCGCGGGGTGGCCTGAGCGCGGACCCTCGGCGTGCGGTGGCCTGAGCGCAGGTGGCCTGGGCGCAGGCCCTGAGCGCGGG
The DNA here is from genome assembly GCF_044756065.1 of Kitasatospora sp. NPDC092039. NCBI lineage: Bacteria > Bacillati > Actinomycetota > Actinomycetes > Kitasatosporales > Streptomycetaceae > Kitasatospora > Kitasatospora sp. NPDC092039. Next base: position 184,148 of record NZ_JBIVSD010000003.1, read on the forward strand.
TGGCCCGAGCGCGGGGCCTACTGCCCCTCGCTCTTCTCCTCGCGCCGGTCCGCGTTCGCGACGATGGCGTCGTGCAGCCACTGGGCCAGGCCCGGCGCGATCTTCTCGTAGGTGTCGGTCCAGCGCGCGTCCGAGACGTACAGGGAGGCCAGGCCGCGGTGGATGGTGAACGTGCAGTCGTAGAAGTTCCGGCAGATGTGCTGCCGGTGCTCCTCGGCCAGGTCCGCGGCCACCGTGCCGTCGGCGGGCTCGCCGGCGGTGACCGCCGCGGCCAGACGGTCGTTGAGCTCCGTCGTCTCGACCTGGATGCGCTGCCAGTCGGCCTTGGAGTAGCCGCCGGTGCGGCGCTGCGACTCGGCCCAGGCCTCGGTGTCGCCCCAGCGCTGCTCGGCCTCCTGCTCCCACTCCTCCTGGTAGTCCTCGCCGAAGATCTCGAACTTCTCCTCCGGGGTCAGCTGAATGCCCATTCTCCGTGCCTCCATGGCGTGTTCGACGGCTGAGGCGAGTTCCTGGAGGTGACTGATCCGGTCGGTCAGCAGCCGGTGCTGCCGCCGGAGGTGTTCGGTCGGGCTGACCGAGTCGTCGTCCAGGATCGCCGCGATCTCGTCCAGGGGGAACCCGAGTTCGCGGTAGAAGAGGATCTGCTGCAGCCGGTCGAGGTCGGCGTCCACGTACCGGCGGTAGCCGGACCGGGTACGGCCGGCCGGGGACAGCAGGCCGATCTCGTCGTAGTGGTGCAGGGTGCGGACGGTCACCTTGGCGATCTTCGCCACGGCGCCGACCGAGTAGCCCTCACTGGTCATCGGAGTTCCTCCCTGGTGCTGACCACCACCCTCGGCTCTCACGTCGCGTGAGGGTCAAGCGGTGAACGGGAACGGGCGCGCGCCCGCCTCAGACCCCGGCGCCGGCCGGCGTCCGCTCGCGCCGCCGGGCAGCTCTGGCGTCCCGGCGGCCACCGCCGCCGCCGTCACCCGGGGCGCCGGGCCGCCGACGGGGCCGCCGGGTGGGCCAGAACAGCACGTACCCGGCGGAGAGCACCACGAAGGCGAGCCGGACGAAGCCCCGGGCCGCGTCGGACGGCAGGAACAGCGTGCCGCCGTACAGCGAGGCCAGCGCGATCCAGCTCCACCACGGGACGAGCCGCTTCTGCCCGACCGCGTCCCAGAGCAGGGTGCCGAGCAGGATCGAGGCCGTGTAGTAGGTGTAGACGCTCGGGTCGAGCAGGATGCGGGCGTCCGCGCCCAGCAGCACCACGGCCGGCCAGCGGCCGCGCCATACGGCGGCGCAGCCGAGCCCGATGCCGAGCGCGAACTGGGCCGGCCGGTCCCACCAGGGGGTGGCCGGGTCGGTGACCCCGAACCAGCGCAGCGCGGAGGCGGGCTGGTTCGGGATGGTGAACTTGGCGGCCGCCATGGTGTCCAGGTTGCCCAGGTAGAACGGCAGCCAGGCGATCGCCACCAGGGCGCAGAACCAGAGCGCGGTGCGCAGCCAGGCGGGCCGGGGCAGCGCCAGGAGCAGCGGGGCGAAGGCGATCGCCCAGGGCTTGGAGTCCACCGCCAGCGCCAGGAAGACCGCGACCTGGACGGGCTTGCCGCGGGCCAGGGCGTGCGCGGCGAGGGTGGTGAAGAACAGCGCGAGGACGTCGTCCAGGTGCGCGAAGCGGACCGAGACCTCGACCCACATCGGGATGAACGCCAGCCCGGCGATCAGCAGCCGCTGCTGGAGCCGTCGGTGGTTGGTCCCGGTGCCGAGGTAGTACAGGGCGGCGGTGCGGCCGACCAGGACCAGCATCACCAGGCCCAGCCCGGCGCTCACCGCCTCGGCGACCAGCTCGCCGGTGTGCGGGGCGAACGGGGCGGTGAGCCGGGCCGCGGCCAGGCTCACCGGGCCGATCTGGAGCTCCGGGTGGTGGGCGTAGAGCGACAGGCCGCCGTCGGACTGGCCGCTGAAGAGCAGCTGCTCGCCCTGGCGCAGGTAGTGCCAGGAGAAGCCGCCGCTGGGCTCGACCAGGAGGAACCAGAGCACCGTCCAGGCGGCCAGCAGGACGTGGTGCCTGCGCAGCGGCAGTCCGGCGATCCGCCCGGTCGACGCCTCGTAGTCGGTGGTGGCCCGTGCCGTGCGCGCTGTCCGCACCTGTCCTCTCCCCGCCGTTCCGCCCCCCTCCGGCCGGACATCCTATGTGACGGAGGAGAACCGGCCGTGCCGCCCGCGGATCCGTCCGACGGGACGGGGCGGGCGGCACGGGGAAGGCTCCGGAGACGCTCCGGAGACGCTTCGGGGCGGCGCTGGGGAGGTCTGGGAACGCTCGGGAACACTCGGGACGCTCGGGAACACTCGGGACGCTCGGGAACGCCGCCCGGGTCGGGTCGGCGGCAGCCGTGGCCCGGCCCTCCCGGGGCGGCGTCCCGGAGACGGCGCGCTCCTCAGCGGGCGCGTCTCACGCTCGGCGCGCCCCGGGGCGACGCGCTTCGGCTCAGCCCTGCTGGGCGGACTTGCGGCGGCGCAGCACCACGAGGGTGCCGACACCGGCCACCAGCACGGCGGCACCGGTGGCCGCGATGGCGGTGGTGTTGTCACCGCCACCGGTCTGGGCCAGCGCCTTGTCGCTGCCGTCCGCGGCGGCCTTGGCCTTGTCGACGGCGGCAGGGGTCAGCGGCGGCGGGGTGATGACCGGGGGCTCCACCGGGAAGTCGATCGGGCCCGCGGTGTCGCCGCTGCTCTCGGCCGGGGCCGGGGCGGTGGCCGAGCCGGACGGCTCACCGGTGGCCGGGGTGGTCGGCTTCTCGGTGGGCTTCCCGGTCGGGCTGCCGGTCGGCTGCCCGGTCGGCGTGGCGGTCGCGGTCGCGGTCGCGGTGGCCGACGGGGAGCCGCTCGCGGTCGGGGACGGCTTGCCCGTCTGGGTCGGGGTCGGCGTGGGGCTGGGCTTGCCGGTGTGCGACGAGGTGGGCGTCGGGGTCGGCTTGCCGCCGGCCGCCTTGATGACGAAGCCCACGCCGCCGTCGCAGCTGAGGTGGCCGTTGTCGACCGGCTGGTGGCTGGAGTCGTCGAGCTGGGCGGCGAAGACGACCGGGACGACGCCGGCCCGGCCGAGCGGGGCACCGTCGGCGAAGGACGCCCGGACCTTGATCGGGACGTTCTTGCCGCGGTTCACCCCGAGCAGGTCGTCGGCGACCGGGTTGCCGCTCGCGTCGAGGGTGCCGAGCATCATCAGGACGGAGTTGTTCTTCTCCCCGCTCTGGTCGGGGGCGACCACCGCGGTCTGCCACTCGCCGCCGGGGAGCCGGTACTGGACCTTGAGGTCCTTGGCCTGGAGCGAGCCCGCCTTGTTCTTGAACTTGAGCAGCGGGATGAAGACGAAGTCGTGCTTCGTCCGGTTGTCGATCTTGAAGGTGAACTCGCGGGCGTCACCGCCGGCGATGAAGGTGCCGGGCACGCCGTTCAGCGAGAGGTCGAGCCCGGCGTGCGACGCCTTGTCGGCCTGGGACGCGACGGCGGACGGGGTGCCGGTGGCGCCGACGGCCATGGCGCCCTGGGCGCCGGCCAGCACGAGCGAGGACGCGAGCGCGGCGGCCCCGGCAAGGGAGAGACTGCGACGTATGGACAAGGGAGACCTCACGGAAGAGTCCGGGCGAGGCCCGGGCGCGAGGGGGCGGCCGCAGACGCCGCGTACCCCCCGCGAAGCTGAAAGTCCGACGGAGAGTACCGAACGATCGGACCGGTCCGGAAGGCGGGTGGCACGCTTCGCCCCGGACCCGGGGCAGACCTGTCCGAATCGTCCAACTCTGGCACTCCGTACGGCTTTTGCTCCACACCGGAGGACCGCCGGCGGGTGACGTCCGGCGGGTGGCGGGTACACGCCCGGCGGGTGGTACCCCGCGCCCCCCTGGAGGATCAGCCCGCGAAGAAGGACTTGGCCGCGATCACCGCCCGCTCGTCGGCCAGTACGTCACCCGGCCGGGTGCCGGTGCCGAGCAGCACCCCGCCCCAGCGCATCCCCATGTAATCGGCGGTCAGCCGGAGCGTGCCGATCAGCGGCTCGGCCTTGTCGTCCTCGGTGGCGAGGGCGGTGACGCCCCAGACGGTGCCGCCGCGCATCGCGTCGCGGAACCCCACCCCGGGCACCCGGAACCAGGCCGACCAGTAGTCGAGGTAGAGCTTGGCGCTGGTCGGCAGCGAGTACCAGTACAGCGGCGCGACGAAGACCAGGTCGGTGGCCGCCAGGGTGGCGTCCAGCAGCGTCCGCTCGTGGCCGGCCGGCTCCGGGTAGCTGCCGTCGCCGGTGTGCCGCAGGTCCCGGAAGGGCGGCAGCGGGTGCTCGTCCAGCCGCAGCCAGCGCTGCTCGGCACCGGCCGGCAGGCTCGACTCGGCGGCCAGCCGGGCGAGCCGGGCCGAGTTGCCGTCGGTGCGCGCGCTGGCGTCGAGGAACAGGAAACGGCGCGGCGCCTCGGCGCCGGACGGCTGATCGGCCATCAGGACTCCTCCGTCGTACTTACGGTGCGGACGCAGGGGTGAGCAGCCGTCGAACGCCGGTTTATTCCGCGCCGGTGGCGGTGACGGTCCGGAGCCGGGCGGCACCCGGGAGCGGCCGGGAGACCCCGGGTGCGGCCCAGGTGCGGCCCGGAAGCGGCCGGGCCGCCGGCCAGTCGGTCAGTCGGGCAGTCCGGCCCGGCGGCGGGCGACGGCGGCGACGGCCGCCCAGTCCTTGTCCCCGTCGCCGTGGGCCAGCGCGTCCAGGAAGGCGTCCCGCAGGATGCTGCCGAACGGCAGCGGGACGTTGCGCGCGGCGCCCGCCTCCAGCGCGAGGCCGACGTCCTTGAGCCCCAGCGGCAGCCGGAACCCGGCCGGCTCGTAGCGGCGCTCGGCCACCATCGCGCCGTAGCCGCTGTGGATCGGCCCCGGGAAGAGCGTGCCGGTGAGCATCTCGACCAGGTCGGTCGGCCGGACGCCGTTGGCCTCGGCGAGGCTGCACGCCTCGGCCATCGACTCGATCGCGCAGGCGATCAGGAAGTTGGTGCTGATCTTGGCCGTGTTGGCCTGCCGGGGGCTCTCGCCGAAGTGCCAGGTGCGCTCGCCCATCGCGGCGAACAGCGGCTCGGCCCGCTCCAGCAGCTCGGGCGCGCCCGCGACCAGGAGGTTCAACCGCCCCGCCGCCGCGACCGGCGGCCGGCCGAGGACGGGGGCGGCGACGTAGCCGATGCCGTGCTCGGCGTGCAGCGTCTCGGCCCGCTCGGCGAGTGCGAGCGAGACGGTGGCCATGTTGACGTGCAGGGTCGCCGAGGCGCCGGCCAGCAGCGCGGGGTCGAGCAGCAGCTGCTCGACCGCCGTGTCGTTGGCCAGCATGGAGACCACCGTGTCGGCGGCGAACACCTCGGCGAGCGAGCCGGCCGCCTCCGCGCCCTCGGCCACCACGGCGGCCACCGGCTCGGGCGAGCGGTTCCAGACCCGTACGGTGTGGCCGGCCCGGAGCAGGCTGCCGGCCATGCCGCGCCCCATCGCTCCGAGCCCCACGAAGCCGATCGTCCGCCCGGTCATCCGCCCGCTCCCCTCGTCACCGCCGCTCGTGTGCGACCGACTGTACGTCAGGGAGGCGGCGGGCCCGCGGGTGGACCGGTCGGCGTACCGCTGCCGGGGCACGGCGCATCGCTGCCGGGGCCGGGCGCACCCGCGGCCGGGCCACGGCTCACGCGCAGGCGCGGGCGGCCCGCATCCGGGGGCGGCCGGCGGCCGCACCGCGCTGCAGTTCGGCGACCACCCGGTCGCGCAGCAGCTCGTACTGGGCCTGGAGCCGGCCGGGGCGGGCCGGGCGGGCGACCGGTCGGCCGGGGCCGACCAGCTCGTCCGGCCCGAACTGCTCACGGGTGAGGTCGATCTCGAAGCCGGTGGCGAAGCGGTTCCACCAGTGGAGGTCCGTCCGCACGCCGTCGACGTGCACCTCGCCCATCATCAGCTCGCCGCCGAGCAGGTCGTGCACCACCATCGCCGTCACCCCGCACTGGCCGCGGGCGGGGTTGTCGGGACGCCAGTGGGCCAGATCCTCGGGCGCACAGGTGTCAACACCCCAGGAGGAGCGGATCGCACGTTCGATGTCGTTGAGGGTCCACGCCGTCATACCGGGAAGCCTGCCACGCGCCACTGACAGCGGCACCGGCTTTTCGAAGGGTCATCCCGTGTTCTGCGGCGACCCTCCTGTCGTTCACCCGAACGAGACCGTGGCCCGGCCGGACGGTCCGCCCCGGTGCGGGAGGGGCCGGCCGGCCGGGCCAGGCGTCACTTCGCCAGCTCGGCGACGCCCGCCTGCGCGAACTGCTCGTCCAGGTCCCCGCTGGGCGCGCCCGCGACACCGACGGCCGCGATCGGCGCGCCCTTCGACTGGATCGGGGCGCCACCCGCCAGGAACAGGGTGCCCGGGATGTCCTTCAGGTTCGGGGCCTGGGCCAGCCGCTTGGCCAGCTCCGAGGTCGGGGCGTTCCAGGACACCGCGGTGAAGGCCTTGCGCTCGGCCGAGACCGGGGCCTGCGGGCCGGCGCCGTCGCCCTTCAGCAGCACCCGGGTGACACCGTCCCGGTCGACGACCGCGACCGACACGTGCTGGCCGGCCTTGGTGGCCGCGTCCAGGGCGGCCTGGGCGGCGCGGGTGGCGGCGTCGATGGTCAGACCGCTGCTCTGGGCCAGGTTCTTGTTCTGGGTGTCGGCCTTCACGGCGGCCGGGGCGGCCGGGATGTCGGTGGACTCGGCGCTGGCCGAGACGGCGCCCACGGTGGCGGCGGCGAGCGCGGCGGCGGCGACGGTGCCGGTCAGCACCCGGGTGCGCACGGAGGTCTTCTTCATGGTCCAGCTCCTCAGCGGATCTGCGGGGTGGGTGGGGCGGGGGTTCGGGGGCCGCCGGACCGTTGCGGGGATCGTCCGGCGGCGTGCTTCGATCCTCCGCCCGGGGCAGGGGCCGCCACATCGGCGGTCCGGCGCGGGCGGCCGGGCACGATGGTGGACGGGGGCGTCAACCGATCGGCTGATGCGGACCCGGGCCGGACGGGTCACCATCGAGGGATCGGCGCAGGTCGGCGCGGATCGACGCCGGTAGCCGCCGCGGTGGCCGCGGCTCGGAACGGACCGGCGCCGACCGCGCACGCACCACCCCGTTCAGCCAGGAGCCACCCGTGCAGCAGCCCCGCCCGACCGCCGGCCGCCGCGCCGCGGACCGCACCGGCGCCGCCCGTCCCGGCGTCCTCGGCCACGACGCCGGCGACCCGGACGCGGGCCGGCTGGCGCTGCTGCTGGACTCCGCCTTCCTGCTGCTGCTCGCCGCCTCGCTCAACCGCTACCTCGGCCACCACTCCGGCAGCGCCCAGGCGCCCTGGGTGATCGGGTTGAGCGCGGCCCTCGCGGTCGCCCAGCCGGCCGGGTCCTGGCTGGACCACCGCCGGCCGCCCGCCCCGGGCCGGCGCCGCCGGTGGCCGTCGGCGGTGGTGGTGGCGCTCTGGGTGGTACTGGTACTGCTCGCACCGAGCTTCGCCTGGTGCGCCGTCCCGCTGATCTACACCGCGCTGCGGGCGCTGCCGGCGAAGGCCGCCATCCCGCTGGTCGGCGCGCTGACCCTGCTGGTGGTGATCGCCGAGATCCGGCTGCCGGGCGGCACCGACGCCACGCTCGTCCTGCTGCCGCCCGCGGTGGCCGGACTCGCCACCGGCGTCTTCCTCTTCATGGCCCGGCAGGCCGCCCGGCAGCGCGCGCTGATCGCCGACCTGGTCCGCACCCGGCGCGAACTCGCCGCCACCGAGCGGCGGGAGGGCACCCTGGCCGAGCGCGAGCGGCTGGCGATGGAGATCCACGACACCCTGGCGCAGGGCCTGTCCAGCCAGCAGATGCTGCTCCAGGCCGCCGAACGCACCTGGGACACCCACCCGGCGACCGCCCGCACCCACGTCCGCACCGCCGCCGAGGTGGCCGCCCGGAACCTGGCCGAGGCCCGCCGTTTCGTCCACGACCTCGCCCCGGCGGAGCTCTCCGACGGCCGCACCCTCGACCAGGCGCTGCGGGCGCTGGCCGAGCGGGAGTCCGCGGAGAGCGGGCTGCCGGTCCGCTTCCACCTGGACGGCACGCCGGTGCCGCTGCCCACCGCCGCCCAGTCCGCGCTGCTGCGGATCGCCCAGGGCGCGCTGGCCAACGTCCGCGAGCACGCCGGGGCCTCGGCCGCCGCGATCACGCTGTCCTTCCTCGGCGACCAGGCTGTGCTGGACATCGCCGACGACGGGCAGGGCTTCGACCCGGAGGCGGCCGGCACCGGGGGCGGGCGCGGGTACGGCCTGCCGGCGATGCGGGCCCGGCTGCGGCAGCTGGGTGGCAGGCTGACCGTGGAGAGCACGCCCGGCGAGGGCACCGTGGTCTCCGCCGCGATCCCCCTGCAGCAGCGGTGAGCCCGGCGGCGCCCCTGAACCCGTGACGGCCCTGGAACTGCGATGACCCTGGAGCGATGACCGTGGAGCAGCGATGAACACGACTCCCGTACCGGCGGCTCCTGTCCGGCTGCTGGTCTGCGACGACCACGCCGTGGTGCGGGCCGGACTGCTGGCACTGCTGGCGAGCGCCGGCGACATCGAGGTGGTCGGTGAGGCGAGCACCGGGGAGGAGGCCGTCGCGCTGGCCGCCCGGCTGGCACCGCAGGTCGTGCTGATGGACCTCCAACTCGGCGACGGCATCGACGGGGTGGAGGCCACCCGGCGGATCACCGCCGTTCCGGACGGGCCGCACGTCCTGGTGCTCACCACCTACGACACCGACGCCGACATCACCCGGGCGATCGCCGCCGGCGCCACCGGCTACCTGCTGAAGGCCGAGCGGCCGGAGGAGCTGTTCGCCGCCGTGCACGCGGCCGCGCAGGGCCGCACGGTGCTGTCACCGCCGGTCGCCTCCCGGGTGATGGCGCAGATGCGGGCGCCCGCGCCGCAGCTCACCGAGCGCGAGCAGGACATCCTCGAACAGCTGGCGCAGGGCCTGGGCAACCGGGAGATCGCCCGGGCGCTGTTCATCAGCGAGGCCACGGTGAAGACCCATCTCGGCCGGATCTACGACAAGTTGGGCGTGGAGACCCGGGCGGGCGCGGTGGCGGTGGCCAAGGAGCGCCGGCTGCTGCGCTGAGCCCGCCGGCTTCCCCTTCCCCCCGGCTGCGCTGGGCGCTCGCCCGGTGTCACTGCGTGCTGCCATGATGCTCGGAATGTCGGATTCCAGGCCGGTGACCGCCGCCGCCTACTCCCGCCCCGGCACGGGAGGTTCGGGCGGCGGCCACCCCACGGGACCGTAAATTCCTGGCCCTGCGGGCTTTTCGGCCGCCACCGGGGGTGCACCGTGATGTAAATGTTTCGTGGATTCCGCTATTGACAAACCAACCACGCGGTTTGTTAGTTTGAGATCAACGACGTCCCCGGAGGTGGGGGCTCGCCGGGGCCTGTGCGGACCGCTCTCGCCGGAGGGTGTGGCCCAGGGGGGGAACGGCGGGTTTGCCGGGGTGTCGGGGGGAGCGGCAGCGCCGAAGCCGCGCGACGAGGCGGCGTGGAGCGAGTCCGGGGGGACTCGCTCCACGCCTCCCCCGGTCCCTTCGACTACACCAGCGCGCTCCAGTACGGACAACTGACGTACGGCAGTGGTGGCGCGCAGTGGTCGACGCCCCCGGACAGCACCGGCCCCCGCTCCGAACGGGCCACTCCCGGCGAGGTCGCGGTCAGCCCGGCCTCGCCCAACTCACCGAAGCGCAGGGCCAGTCGATAACCCTCCGGGGTGGTCGCGGCGACCCTCGGGCGCTCCCGGCCGGCGTCCAGCGAGGTGATCGTCCAGCCGCGCCGCCGCCAGTGCCGCTCCACCACGCCGACCAGCGCCGTCCGCCGGGGCAGCGAGACGACGGTGAGGAGGTCCCGGCCCCGGGTGACGTACCAGAGCAGCTCCGACTCGCGCCCCGGCAACGACAGCCGGGCCCCCGCCCGCGCGGGCGCGCCCTGCCAGACCGGCGCCGGACGGACGGCGTCCAGGGTGTCCTGGAGCAGCGTCTCGCAGTGTTCGGCCGCGTCGAGTTGATCGACCGTCGCCGAACCCGCCCCGGGCCCCGGCCGCCGACCCGGCGCGACCCGCGCGCCCCCGGGGCCGCCCGGGCATCCGACGTTCAGTTCGGCACCACCTGACTGCACAGGGCCCCTCCGTACTCCTCCCGGTGTTCAACCCGGGCAGGCATTCCGTCACTGCTTGGACGGCGGGCGGGTACGGGCAGTTCCCCTCCCGGTTCCGTCCCTCACCGTTCCCACACCTCCAGACTGCACTGCACGGTGCAGTTGAATGACTGCCCTGCACTGTGTAGTTTACCTCTCGTGCCGACCGGCCGGGCCGAACCAGCCGACCGGCCGCTTCCCGCACGCGTTCTGACCCGCCATCGAGAGGACCCGCCGCCATGCCCGTCATCACCGTCGGCACCGCCCGCATCCCCTACCGCGTCGTCGGCGACGGCCCCGACACCCTCGTCCTGGTGCACGGCACCGGCCCCGGCTCCGCCATGTGGGACGGCCTGCTGGACTCCTTCACCGACCGCTACACCGTGCTGCTGCCCGACCTCTCCGGCAGCGAGGCCGCCGAGGACGACGGCGCCACGCTCACCCTGGAGGCCATGGCCGCCCAGGTCGCCGCCGTGATCGAGGACGCCGGGCGCGGCCCCGCCGACGTCCTCGGCTTCTCGCTCGGCGCCGTCGTCGCCACCGCGACCGCCGCCCTGCACCCCGAGCGGGTCCGCCGCCTGGTCGCCGCCGCCGGCTGGATCAGCGCGGAACAGGACGAGTACCTGCGGCTCTCCATGGCCACCTGGCTCTCGCTCGCCGACCACCCCGCCGCGTTCGGCGGATACGCCACCCTCACCGCCTTCAGCGGCGGCTTCCTCAACCGGATCGGACGCGCCGCCGTCCAGTCCAACACCGCCTACATGCGGCCCACTTCGGGCACCCTGCGGCACATCGCCCTCAACCTCGACCTGGACCTCGGCCCGCTGCTCCCCCGCGTCCAGGCCCCCGCCCTGGTGATCGGCTGCACCCAGGACGCCACCGTCCCGGTGGAGAACGCCCGCCGGCTGCACGCCGCCCTGCCCGGCAGCACCTACGCCGAGTTCGACACCGGCCACATCGTGCTCGCCGAGGAGACCGAGGCCTTCACCGGAGCCGTCCGGGACTTCCTCCTCGCCGCCGCCGCGCCGACGGCCGCCTGACCGGCCGGTCGGGCTGCCTCCCGGAGCACACCATTGCCCCCGGGGCAAGCCCTGCCGCAGAACGGCTGATTACCGCGCATGGTGATCGAAATCAAATTGACTGAACGTCAACTCCAAAGGTGAGACTGCCTTGTTCGCGACATTCGCAAGGAGACCACCATGCGCATACTCTTCACCGGCCCCACCGCGGCCGGTCACCTCTACCCGATGGTGCCCACCGCCCAGGCGCTGCGCGCCGCCGGGCACGAGGTGCTGTTCGCCGTCGGTCAGCCGGTCGACCTGATCCGGTCCGCGGGCTTCCCGGTCGTCGAGATCGGCGACGGCCGGACCCTGCGGGAGATCATCGAGGAGCTCCTCGGCGGCAAGGTCGAGTACGTCAACCACGACCGGACCCAGGAAGAGATCTTCGACATGGCGGCCGCCATGTTCGCCCGCGCCTCGCGCCCCGACCTGGACGGCCTGCTGGCCGCCGCCACCGCCTGGGGCGCCGACCTGATCGTCCACGACTCCTTCCACGCCGCCGCCCCGGTGGTCGCCGGCCTGCTCAAGATCCCGTCGGTGGTGCAGAACTTCGGCGCCAGCCCCGGCCGTCCGATGGCCGAGCTGGTGGCCTCGCACGTACCCGACCTGTACGAGGAGCACGGCCTGACCGGCCCGGACATCGCCGCGGTGCTCAACATCGGCCCGCTCGGCGGCGACCCGGACGGCCTCGCGATGCGCTACGTCCCGTACAACGGCGGCGGCATCGTCCCGGCCGAGTTCCTGCACAAGCCCGAGCGCCCGCGGGTGGTCGTCACCCTGGGCACCGTGCTCGCCGAGCTCGACGGCGTCCGCTCGGTGGTCCGCCTGGTCGAGGCGGCGGGCGAGGTCGACGCCGACTTCCTGCTCGCGGTCGGCGGCGCCGACCTCGACCCGCTCGGCACCCTCCCCGCCAACGTCCGCGGCCTGCCCTGGGTCCCGCTCAACGAGCTGCTCAGCCGTGCCGACGCGCTGATCCACCACGGCGGTGCGGGCACCATGCTGACCGCCCTCCAGGCCGGTCTGCCCCAGCTGCTGCTGCCGCAGGGCGCGGACCACTTCGTCAACGCCGAGGCCATCACCGCCACCGGCGCCGCCCTGAGCTCCACCTCCGACGCCGTCGACACCGCGCTGCTCAACCGCGTCGTCACCGACGCCGAGCTGCGCGACGCCGCCCGCCGGCTGCAGGCCGACAACACCGCCCTGCCCACCCCGACCGCCCTGGTCCCCGCCCTGGAGGGCCTCGCCGCCCGCCACTGAACCCGGCGCCGCCTCCGGCGCACCCGAACGAAGCGCGGCAGCCGCGGGTCGACCGACCTGCGGCTGTCGGCCGTACACGCCCGGTACCAGCGGGAGACACCCCGGAACCAGATGGATCTCGGCCACTTCGAACACACTGCCGATCCGGACGCGGTGGGCCCCTGGCCATCACCGCCCGGTCAGCCGGCCCGCAGCAGCGCGCGCAGCCCGGCGGTGTCGACAGCACCGGCCCGGGAGGGGAGGACCCGGTGCAGCAGGAGGTGGTGGACTTCCGGGTCCGGGTCGGCGACGCCGTCGGACAGGACGTACAGCCGGTAGTCGCGGTCGGCCGCGTCGACCACGGTGGACAGGACGGCACCACCGGTGCTGAGCCCGGCGACGACCAGGGTGGTGATGCCGCGCTCGCGCAGCCGCCGGTCGAGGCCGGTGCCGGACAGGGCGCCGTAGCGGGTCTTGCGCACGACGAGGTCGCCGGCCCGGGGCGCCAGCCGCTCATGGACGGCGGCGTCGGGGTCCTCGTGGTGCATGGCACGGTGCCGGGCCAGCGGGGCGAAGGACCGGTTGGCGGCCGGGACGGCGTCCCAGTCGGCCTCGGTGAAGCCGACCCGGGCGTAGGCGACGGTGCCGCCCGCGGCGCGCACGTCGGCGACGGCTCCCGCCACCCGGTCGAGCAGGGCCTCGCGGTGCCCGGCCTCGGGCAGCGCGGCCAGCACCGCGGGTTGGCAGTCCAGGACCAGGAGCGCGGTGTGCGCGGGGTCGAGTGCCGGCTCGGTGTTCATGCGGGTGTCCTCCGTACTGGTGACGTGCCCGGTGTTGGGCCTGGTGACGTGCCTGATGGTGGGCCTGGTAGTGAGCCCGGAAGCGGCTCTGCCGGTGTGCCCGGTCCGGACTCCGCTCGCGCCCGGTCCGGTCGGGGCAGCAGGAGCGGGGTGGCCAGGACGAGCAGCCCGGCGGCGGCGAGGGCGGTGCGCGGGCCGGTGACGGCGGCGAGCAGCCCGCCGAGCGCGGTGCAGACGGCGATCGCCGCCTGCTGCCCGATCGACCAGGCCGTCAGGGTGCGGGCGACGAGGTGCGCGGGCGTGCGTTCGAGCCGGTAGGTGGCGAGCACCGGGTTGAACAGGCTCATGTTGACGATGATCGCCAGCTCGACGGCCATCACGGCGACGAGGCCGGCCACGCCGGGGCGGACGAAGGCCAGGCCGATCAGCCAGACGGCGCGCAGGGTGCCGACGGTCCGGAGCACCCGGTCCCGGCCGTGGCGCTCCACGACCCGCCGGGCCAGCCGGGAGCCGACCAGTCCGCCGAGGCAGGGGGCGGCGAAGGCGAGGCCGTACTGCCAAGGGGCGAAGTGGAGTTGGCCCAGCAGCAGCACGGCGAGCACCGGCTCGGTGGCCATGATCAGGCCGGCGACGAGCATGTTGTTGAGGTAGAGCGCCCGCAGGCCCGGATCGCCGGCGATGTGCCGCCAGCCGTCGAGCACCCCACCGGCCCGGGACGGACCCCCGTCGGCCCGGAGCGTGCCCCCGCCCGTCCGCCGCGGCGCCTCCTCCCGGCCCCGGATCGCGAGGACGCACAGCGCGGAGAACAGGTAGCCGAGCGCGTCCGCCACCACGGTGGTGACCGGCCCGAAGCGGCCTACCGCCGCCCCGCCCAGCGGCGGCCCGATCGCGATGGAGCTCCAATTCGTGGACTCGAAGCGCGCGTTGGCCACGAGCAGGTCCTCCGGCCGGACGAGCGCCTTGAGGTAGGCACCGCTGGCCGCGCCGAACGCGATCTTCGCCGCGGCGACCACGGTCGAGACCACGAGCAGCTGGACGAAGCCGAGCCGCCCGAAGGCGTAGGCGACCGGGATCGTCGCCATGGCCGCGAACCGGGCCAGGTCCATCGCGACCATGACCGGACGCTTGCGCCGGAACTCCACCCACGGCGCGAGCGGCACCGCCACCAGCGCGCCCACCGCGGGCCCCACCGCGGACAGCGCGGACACCTCCGCGGGGCCGGCGTGCAGCACCAGTACGGCGATCAGCGGCAGCGCCCCGAACCCCAGCCCCGACCCGTACGCGCTCACCGCGTACGCCGCCCACAGCCGGCCGAACCGCCGGCCCAGCCGTCTCCCGCCCGTCATGGCCGGTGCCCTTCCTCGCCGTCCCGCCCTCGGCCGCACAAACCGAGGTTGACCGGGTCGAGCCAACCGGGCGGCGCGGCGGCGGGTCAAACAACCGGTTCACCCATTCCGCACAACCACGGGTTGTTCCCTAAGGTGGGCCGACGTGGATCTCGAAGCAGTGCGCACCTTCGCCGCCATCGCGGAGGCCGGCCAGTTCCAGCGGGCCGCCGTCGACCTGGCGATCACCCAGCAGGCCGTCTCCAAGCGCGTCGCCGCACTGGAGCGCGACCTCGGGGTGCGGCTGTTCACCCGCACCCCGCGCGGCGCCGAACTCACCATCGACGGGCAGGCGTTCCTCCCCCACGCCCGCGAGCTGCTGCGCGTCGCCGAGCGCGCGGTCGCGTCCGTCCGCGCCGGCCGCCGCCCGCTGCGGGTCGACGTGATCGCCTCGCGCGGGGCGGCCTCCGGCCTGATGCGCGGCTTCCACCACGCCCACCCCGGGATCGACCTCGACGTGCTGATGCTGCTGGAGATCGAGACCGCCGTCGCCGCCCTCCGCTCCGGCACGATCGACGCGTCCTTCCGCGCCGTCGCCATGCCCGGCCGGCCCCTGCCCGAGGACATCGCGTCCGTCCGGGTCCTCGACGAACCGCTCCAACTCCTCACCGGCCCGGCCCACGCGCTGGCGGGCGCCCGGTCGGTGACCCTCGCCGAGCTGGTCGGCCACCGGATCTGGATGCCCGGCATCCTCCCCGGCAGCGAGTGGGGCGCCTACTACGACGACCTGGTCGCCGAGTTCGGCCTCACCATCGAGGCCACCGGCCCCAACTTCGGCTCCGACGCCCTCCTCGACACCATCGCCGACACCCCGGCCCTGGCCACCTTCATGAGCGAGCAGACCCGCCTCGTCTGGCCGGCCGGCCACGGCCTGCGCCGCATCCCGGTGACCGACCCGACGCCCGTCTACCCCCACTCACTCCTCTGGCACCGCGACAACCCCCACCCCGCCCTGCCCACCCTCCGCACCCACCTCGCCACCGCCGCCCCCGCCCCCACCGCCCCCGAAACCTGGACCCCCGCCTGGGCCCTCCCCCGCTGACCACCGGCCACCGGCCACCCCGAACGGCCCGGACAACACGAAAGCCGCAGGTCATATGACCTGCGGCTTTCGGCAGTGGAGCGGGCGACGAGAATCGAACTCGCGCTCTAAGCTTGGGAAGCTCATGTTCTACCATTAAACTACGCCCGCCTGATGAGCCGTCAGAGACCGCTCGATCCAGTGTCACTGTACCCCATCCGCGACGGTGGTTGCACGGGGGGCCGGCGGACGTGGCGGAGCGCCGTGGGGCGGGTGTGGAGGCGTACTGTTTGGGCCGCGTGCGAGTGCTCCGGCGGGTGGGGGCCGAGGCGGCGAGCCATGGTGAGGAATGTCCGGAACATCCCCTAATGTGACGCTGTCCCGGGGCTCGGCCGCCGGGGCGCGTGAGTACGGGTGAGTACTGGGTTAGGGATGGGAAGGGGATCGATGGAGCAGCGCGCCGTCGTTCGTTGTGCCGAGGGGCACCTGTTCAGCACCACCACGTTCCCGATGCAGAACCTCGGTCCGGGCCGGCTCGGCCCCGGGCGGTTGATCCGCTGTCCGCAGTGCGGACGGCTGCGGAGTTCGGTGCTGGCCGACGTGCGGGAGCTGTCGGAGCCGCAACTGGCGCGGGCGATGCGACTGGAGGCCGCGGAGTTCCTGGCCTGACCGCGGACGGACGCGGAGGTGGGCCCCGGACGGATTCGTCCGGGGCCCTTTCTTGCACGTAACCTCGAAGCGTGCTGCTCTCTGACAAGGACATCCGGACCGAAATCGACCTGGGCCGGGTCGTCATCGACCCCTTCGACCCGGCGATGGTCCAGCCGTCGAGTATCGACGTGCGCCTCGACCGCTTCTTCCGCGTGTTCGAGAACCACAAGTACCCCCACATCGACCCCTCGGAGGAGCAGCCGGACCTGACCCGGCTGGTCGAGCCCGAGGGCGACGAGGCGTTCATCCTGCACCCCGGCGAGTTCGTGCTGGCCTCGACGTACGAGGTCATCACCCTGCCCGACGACGTCGCGTCCCGGCTGGAGGGCAAGTCGAGCCTGGGCCGGCTGGGCCTGCTCACCCACTCCACGGCCGGCTTCATCGACCCCGGCTTCAGCGGCCACGTCACGCTGGAGCTGTCGAACGTCGCGACGCTGCCGATCAAGCTGTACCCGGGCATGAAGATCGGGCAGCTGTGCCTGTTCCGGCTCTCCTCGCCGTCGGAGCACCCGTACGGCTCGGAGCGCTACGGCTCGCGCTACCAGGGCCAGCGCGGCCCGACGCCGTCCCGTTCGTTCCTGAACTTCCACCGCAGCCAGGTCTGACCCCGGGAGACCGGAGACCCGCGGAGCCGCACGCAGCCGGGCGGCCACCCCTCACCGGTGAGGGGTGGCCGCCCGCGGCGTTCTCAGGCCCGCTTGGGGCTGGTGACGGCGACCAGCTCGGTGCCGTCCTCGGACAGCCGCAGCTCGGTGCGCAGCTCGGCCAGCTCGCCGAGGTGGTGCAGGTGGGTGCCGCCGCAGAAGATCCGCGCGCCGCCCTCGGGCAGCTCGCAGTGCCACTGGCGGCGGGCGGTGAGCTCGGGGCCGGGCACCTCGATGCGGACCGGGGCGTCGGCGGCGACCCAGGCGGCCAGCCGGGCGTTGACGGCCTCGGTGAGGGCCGGCAGGGCGTCGGCGAGGGCCGGGAACTCCTCGGTGGCGTCCGCCGTGAAGCCCTTCTTCTTCAGCGACTTGCCGAGCCGGTAGGTGTCGGTACTGGCCTCGGTGTCCATCACCGAGCTCGCCATCGCGAGGCTGTCGAAGTCCGGGTTGCCGAAGGCGTCCGAGCGGCCCGGGTCCTTGCGCCAGCGCGGGGCGAGCGCCGCGTTCAGGGCGAGGGCGAGCAGGTGGCAGCCGCTGTGCGAGGCGCTGAGGGCACCGCGGCGCCGGGCGTCGACGGCGAGCTCGGCGGTGCGGCCGACGATGTCACCGGGGTCGGTGTCGAGGACGTGCAGGACTAGCCAGGACCACTCCTCGTCGCCGCGCCGGACCGGGATGTCGGCGCCGACCGCCGGCTCCCCGCCCTCCGGGCCGACGGCGCCGGTCAGGCAGTCGACCACGGCCAGCTCGGTGCCGTCCACGGTCAGGGTGCCGAGGTCGGCCGGCTGGTCGGGCCAGGTGTGGTCGAGCGGGTGGAACGGGGTCGCCTCGGTGACGACGGCGTACCGGCCGTCGGCCAGCGGGTGCACCGCCAGCACCGGGGACTCGCCGGTCACCGCCCCGGCCGGGAAGCTGACGTGGGTGGTGGGGAGGGTCATGCCTGGCTCCGGTGAAGGTGGGACGACGAGGGTGGGGCGGGCTCGGCGCTCGGCCGCGGCCCGCCCCCATTCTGCCCTTCGCCCGTCGGAGCCCTCAGCCCAGCGTCGGCAGCTTGATCAGCACCAGCAGCGCGACCAGCTGTATCGCCGAGGCGGCTGCGGCCTTGCCCCAGGGCAGGTCGTGCAGCCGCCGGACCATGCTGGTCAGCAGGTACCCGCAGAGCATCCAGGTGGCCCAGCCGACGACCTGGACGACGGCGCTGCCGGAGGGCAGCACCAGGTCGAGCAGCAGCCGGGGCGCGTCGGTGAGCCAGCCGATCAGGGCGGCCAGGCCGACGGTCGCCTTCCACGGGCCGTCGCCGCCCAGCTGGCGGGCCAGCCCGTAGGTGACCCCGCCGAAGAGCGCGCCGGCCACGGTGAAGCCGACGGCGGCGGCGAGCAGGCCGGTCAGCGCCACGGTGAAGGTCGAGTTGACGATGTCGTCGCGGGTCAGCCCGATGCCGAGCACCGCGAGCGCGCCGTACAGCAGCGAGACGGTGAGGGCGGGCAGCCAGACCTGGTGGTCGCGGGTGCGGTCGAAGATCGCGGTCGGGCTGCGGAACAGGCCGGCGAACAGCTCGCGCCAGTGCGGCCGGGGGCCCGCGACGTGCGGGGCGGACTGGCCGCCGGCCCGGTAGACGGCGACGTTGTCCTGGCCGTACGGCTGCTGGTCGTAGCCCGCCTCGGGGCCGTACCCCCCGTCCGGGCCGTAGCCCTGGTCGGAGCCGTAGCCCTGCGCGGCACCGTACGGCGGCTGCTGCCCGTGGCCGTCGTCGTAGTAGCCGTGCTCCGGGCCGGGGTGCCCCTGGTACGGCGGCTGCTGCCCGTACGGGCCGCCGGCCGCGTACGGGTCGCCGGCCGGGAAGGCCCGGGTGTTGCCGGGCCGGTCGGCCGCGTACGGGTCGTACCCGTGCCCCGCCGGGTGCCCCGGGCCGCCGGACGTGCCGCCGGGGCCGCCGGGGCCGCCGGGCGGTGCCGTGTGCGGGGCCGTGAAGTACTCCGGCCCGTCCGTCCCCCCGGGCGACGCGGGCGGCGGAGGGGCCGACCACCCGCCGTGCGGGCGGTCCGCGCCCTGACCGCTGTCGTATCGATTACCAGCCACGGTCCGAAGGTACCCGCCCCGCCCGGCCCGCGTCGGCCCCGGACGGAGCCGGGGCCGGTTTGCAGCGAGGCTGAGACGAACGGGGCCGAAAACCCGCCGGAACGGGCCCGGAGCGCCGCGGACCCGCAGACCCGCGAAGCCGCGCGGACCCGCGACCCGGAATCCCGCGAACCCGACGGCCCCCGCCCCGGGGGCGCTACCGCTGGGCGCCGACCGACGGCCCGTGCACCGCCGCGGCCGCGCTGGTGCCGGCCGGGCAGCCGCCAGGGCCGGCCGAGGTGCGGACGGCACCGACCGGCAGCAGGGTGCCGCAGGCGATCCGGATGCCGTTCGGCAGCTCGTTGTCCGACTCCACGATCGCGCCGTCGCCGATCACCGCGCCGTCCAGCGCCGAGCGGTCGCCGACGGTGGCGAAGGCGCCCACGATCGAGTCCTTGACCAGGGTGTCCGGGCCGATCACCGCGCCCGGCAGGATCACGCTGCCCTCGACGATCGCGCCGGCCTCGACCACCGCGTCCTCGGCGACCACGGTGCCGCCGCTGAGCACCGCGCCCGGGTGGACGGTGGCGCCGGGCAGCAGCAGGGCGTCGCCGGTCGGGCCGGGGACGGCCGGGGAGTCGACCTTGCCGAGCACCAGGTCGGCCGAGCCGCGGACGAACGCCGCCGGGGTGCCCAGGTCCAGCCAGTACGAGGTGTCGACGACGCCGCGCAGCAGCGCGCCGGTGGCGAGCAGCTCGGGGAAGGTCTCGCGCTCGACGGACACCTCGCGGCCGACCGGGATGCGGTCGATCACGGACCGGGTGAAGACGTAGCAGCCGGCGTTGATCTGGTCGGTGACGATCTGCTCCGGGGTCTCCGGCTTCTCCAGGAACTCCAGCACCCGCCCGTCCTCGTCGGTCGGGACGAGGCCGAAGGCGCGCGGGTCCTCGACCCGGGTCAGGTGCAGGGTGACGTCGGCCCCGGCGGCCACGTGGCCGTCGCGCAGGGCGGCGATGTCGACGCCGGAGAGGATGTCGCCGTTGAAGACCAGGACCGGCTCGTCGGGGCCGCAGGTCAGGCCGGAGGCGGCGTTGCGGATGGCTCCGCCGGTGCCCAGCGGCTCGCGCTCGGTCAGGTAGACCAGCTCGATGCCGTACGGGGTGCCGTCCTGGAAGTGGTCCTCGAACACCTCGGCCAGGTACGAGGTGGCCAGCACGACGCGGGTGACGCCGGCGGCTGCCGCGCGGGCCAGCTGGTGCGCGATGAACGGGACGCCTGCCACCGGCAGCATCGGCTTGGGGGTGTGGGTGGTCAGCGGACGCAGTCGCGTGCCCTTACCACCGACCAGCATGATCGCCTCGGTCATGGTCTGCGCTGTTCCCCTTGTGGTCTCTGCGGCCCCGGCCCGGCGGGCCGACGCCTCGTCGTCGGTCTGGACCCGGCCGGCCGGCCGGCGCGGGTCGCCACCCGTCCGGGGCTTCCGTCCGGAACGGGTGGACCGGCACGCAGCCGGTCCGGGCCTACTGTATTTGCTTCCGACCGAATGCCCGTCCGGCGCCTGTGCGATCGCCGTCACCCGCCGTCCGCCCGCCGTACCGGCGCAGGCCGTCCGGGCCGTCCAAAAGCGCGGCCCGGCGGGCGCGTTCGCGGCGTCCACCGGGCCGGGCGGTTGTAGCAGAACTGTCGAACAGCGGGCTCCGCGAGGGCTGTTAAGCGTCCACCGTCGCGGGCTGCTCCTCGTTGTCGGCCGGCGGGACGGCCTTCACCGAGTCGAGCAGCAGCTGGGCCACGTCGACCACCTTCAGGTGCTCCTTGGCCGCGCCCTCGTTCTTCTTGCCGTTGACCGAGTCGGAGAGCATCACCAGGCAGAACGGGCAGGCGGTGGAGACGATGTCCGGGTTGAGCGACAGCGCCTCGTCCACGCGCTCGGTGTTGATCCGCTTGCCGATGCGCTCCTCCATCCACATCCGCGCACCGCCGGCGCCGCAGCAGAAGCCGCGCTCCTTGTGGCGGTGCATCTCCTGCTGGCGCAGACCGGGGACCTTGTCCATGATCTCGCGCGGCGGGCTGTAGACCTTGTTGTGGCGGCCCAGGTAGCAGGGGTCGTGGTAGGTGATCAGGCCCTCGACCGGGTTGACCGGGATCAGCTTGCCCTCGTCGATGAGGTGCTGGAGCAGCTGGGTGTGGTGGATGACCTCGAAGTGGCCGCCCAGCTGCGGGTACTCGTTGGCGATGGTGTTGAAGCAGTGCGGGCAGGTGGCCACGATCCGCTTGACCGGGGCGTCCTCCAGGGCCGCGTTGAGCGTCTCCACGTTCTGCGCGCCGAGCATCTGGAACAGGAACTCGTTGCCCAGGCGGCGGGCGGAGTCACCGGTGCAGGACTCCTCCTTGCCGAGGATCGCGAACTTCACGCCCGCGGTGTGCAGCAGCTCGGCGAAGGCCTTGGTGGTCTTCTTGGCGCGGTCCTCCAGGGCGCCGGCGCAGCCCACCCAGTAGAGGTACTCGACCTCGGCGGGGTCGATGTCCTCGCCGATCACCGGCACCTCGATGCCGGTCTCCTTCTTGAGCTCCTTGACCCAGTCCAGGCGGGCCTTGGTGGCCATGCCCCACGGGTTGCCCTTGTTCTCCAGGTTCTTGAGCATCGTCCCGGCCTCGGTCGGGAACGAGGACTCGATCATCACCTGGTAGCGGCGCATGTCGACGATGTGGTCGATGTGCTCGATGTCCACCGGGCACTGCTCGACGCAGGCGCCGCAGGTGGTGCAGGACCACAGCACGTCCGGGTCGATGACGCCGTTCTCCTCGGCGGTGCCGACCAGCGGGCGCTCGGCCTCGGCCAGGGCGGCCGCCGGGACGTCCTGGAGCTGCTCGGAGGTCGCCTTCTCCTCGCCCTCCATGTCCTTGCCGCCGCCGGCCAGCAGGTACGGCGCCTTGCCGTAGGCGTGCTCGCGCAGGCTCATGATCAGCAGCTTCGGCGAGAGCGGCTTGCCGGTGTTCCAGGCGGGGCACTGCGACTGGCAGCGGCCGCACTCGGTGCAGGTGGAGAAGTCGAGGATGCCCTTCCAGGAGAAGTGCTCGACCTGGGAGACGCCGAACACGGCGTCGTCGGCCGGGTCCTCGAAGTCGATCGGCTGACCGTTGCTGGTCATCGGACGGAGGGCGCCGAGCGCGGTGCCGCCGTCCTCCTCGCGCTTGAAGTAGATGTTGAAGAACCCGAGGAAGCGGTGCCAGGCCACGCCCATCGAGGGGTTGAGGCCGATGGTGGTCGCCCACGCGAACGAGATGCAGATCTTCAGCATCGCGAACAGGTAGATCAGGTTCTCCAGCGTGCCGTGCGACAGGCCGCTCAGCGCGGAGACCAGCGGGTACGAGACCAGGTGCTCCGGGCCGTACGAGTCCACGCCGTTGAGGGCGCCCTCCAGCGCGCGCAGCATCAGGATGCAGAGGCCGATGCCGAGGATCGTGTACTCGACGTAGAAGGCCTGCCAGGCGATCGAGCCGGCGAACCGGGACTTGCGGCCGGACCGGGACGGCAGGCTCATCAGCCGGATCACGATCAGGACCACGATGCCCAGCGTGGTCAGCGTGCCGAGCAGCTCGACGAAGAGCTGCCAGACCATCCAGTGGCCGATGACCGGCAGCGCGAAGTCGGCGTCGAAGAGCTGGCCGAAGGCGTTGACGATGGTCAGCACCAGGCTGAAGAAGCCGACCGCGACGAACCAGTGGGCGATGCCGACGATCCCCCAGCGGTTCATCCTGGTGTGGCCGACGAACTCGGTCGCGAGGGTCTTCACCCGCTGGGCGGGCTGCCCGAAGCGGGTGGAGTCCGGCGCACCGGTGCGGACCACCTTGTAGATGTACAGCGCCGCACGGGCGGCGAGCGCGGTGCCGATCACGAATGTGACCAGCGAGATGACGATCGCTGCTAGCTGCATCGGCTCTCCGTCTCCTGCGGCTTTGCGGTTGAGCAGGCTCTCTGCGGTCCTACGGTCTTCGGACTGAGTGTACTGGTCGGTAACTTGCCGGGCCGACGGCCCGGACATTACCGGTGGGCAACAGTTCTCCAGAAGATTCCCAAGCTATGGCGGCAGTCACGTGGGCGCACCCCCGCCACGGCGTGGCGGGCACCCGGAGCCCCGGCCGCGCGACCAGCTCAGCAAAGTTGAGCGACTGGCACTCATACCTGTTGACGCCACCCCTCGGGTCGTGCATCCTTGAGCCTGTAAAGCTCAACTCTTCCGTGGAGGTATCTACGATGGCACGCGCGGTCGGCATCGACCTCGGTACGACGAACTCGGTCGTCAGCGTTCTGGAGGGTGGCGAGCCCACCGTCATCACGAACGCCGAGGGCGCTCGGACCACGCCGTCCGTCGTCGCCTTCGCAAAGAACGGCGAGGTCCTGGTCGGCGAGGTGGCCAAGCGCCAGGCGGTCACCAACGTGGACCGCACCATCCGCTCGGTCAAGCGCCACATGGGCACCGGGTGGAAGATCAACATCGACGGCAAGGACTTCAACCCCCAGCAGATCTCGGCCTTCGTGCTGCAGAAGCTGAAGCGGGACGCCGAGGCGTACCTGGGCGAGACCGTCACCGACGCCGTCATCACCGTCCCGGCGTACTTCAACGACTCCGAGCGCCAGGCCACCAAGGAGGCCGGTGAGATCGCGGGCCTCAACGTCCTGCGCATCGTCAACGAGCCGACCGCGGCCGCCCTCGCGTACGGCCTGGACAAGGACGACCAGACCATCCTGGTCTTCGACCTCGGCGGCGGCACCTTCGACGTCTCCCTGCTGGAGATCGGCGACGGGGTCGTCGAGGTGAAGGCCACCAACGGTGACAACCACCTCGGTGGTGACGACTGGGACCAGCGCGTCGTCGACCACCTGGTCAAGGTCTTCCAGGCCGGCCACGGCGTCGACCTGTCCAAGGACAAGATGGCCCTGCAGCGTCTGCGCGAGGCCGCCGAGAAGGCCAAGATCGAGCTGTCCTCGTCCTCCGAGACCTCGATCAACCTGCCGTACATCACGGCCTCCGCCGAGGGCCCGCTGCACCTGGACGAGAAGCTCACCCGGGCCCAGTTCCAGCAGCTGACCGCCGACCTGCTGGAGCGCTGCAAGGTCCCGTTCCACAACGTCATCAAGGACGCCGGCATCTCGCTCTCCGAGATCGACCACGTCGTCCTGGTCGGTGGCTCGACCCGCATGCCGGCCGTCGCCGAGCTCGTCAAGGAGCTGACCGGCGGCCAGGACGCCAACAAGGGCGTCAACCCGGACGAGGTCGTCGCCATCGGCGCCGCGCTCCAGGCCGGTGTCCTCAAGGGCGAGGTCAAGGACGTCCTGCTGCTCGACGTCACCCCGCTGTCCCTCGGCATCGAGACCAAGGGCGGCATCATGACCAAGCTGATCGAGCGCAACACCACGATCCCGACCAAGCGCTCCGAGATCTTCACCACGGCCGAGGACAACCAGCCGTCCGTGCAGATCCAGGTCTACCAGGGCGAGCGCGAGATCGCCGCGTACAACAAGAAGCTCGGCATGTTCGAGCTGACCGGCCTGCCGCCGGCGCCGCGCGGCCTGCCGCAGATCGAGGTCACCTTCGACATCGACGCCAACGGCATCATGCACGTCGGTGCCAAGGACCTCGGCACCGGCAAGGAGCAGAAGATGACCGTCACCGGCGGCTCCTCGCTGCCGAAGGACGAGGTCGACCGCATGCGCCGCGAGGCCGAGCAGTACGCCGAGGACGACCACAAGCGCCGCGAGGCCGTGGAGACGCGCAACTCCGCCGAGCAGCTCGTCTACTCGACCGAGAAGTTCATCGCCGACAACGCCGACAAGCTGCCGGGCGACGTCAAGACCGAGGTCGAGACCGCCGTCGGCGAGCTCAAGGAGGCCCTGAAGGGCGAGGACATCGCGAAGATCCGCGAGGCCTCGGAGAAGGTCTCCACCACCGCGCAGAAGCTCGGCCAGGCGCTGTACGCCAACGCCGACGCCCCCGCCGGTGCCGCCGCCGGTGACTCCGCCCAGGCCAAGGACGACGACGTCGTCGACGCCGAGATCGTGGACGACGAGAAGCCCAAGGGCGGTGCGGCATGACGGACAAGCCGCAGGGCGGCAAGCCCGGCGACGACTCCGCCGCCGACGAGGTGATCAAGGCCGCCGAGGAGGCCGCCGCGGCCGGCGCCGGGGAGTCCGGTTCGGACGACCTCGCCGCCGCCAAGCGGGAGCTCGCCGAGCGCACCGGCGACCTCCAGCGCCTCCAGGCCGAGTACCAGAACTACCGCAAGCGGGTCGAGCGCGACCGGCTGACCGTCCGCGAGATCGCCGTCTCCAACATCCTGGAGTCGCTGATCCCGGTCCTGGACGACATCGGCCGCGCCCGCGAGCACGGCGAGGTCACGGGCGGCTTCAAGTCCGTCGCCGAGTCGCTGGAGACGGTCGTCGCCAAGCTGGGCCTGCAGCAGTTCGGCAAGGAGGGCGAGCCCTTCGACCCGACCATGCACGAGGCGCTGATGCACAGCTACTCCTCGGACGTCACCGAGGACACCTGTGTGCAGGTCCTCCAGCCCGGCTACCGCATCGGCGAGCGGATCATCCGCCCGGCGATGGTGGCCGTCGCGGAGCCCCAGCCCGGCAGCCAGGCGTCCTCGGGCGCCGAGGCGAAGCCCGCCGACACGGACAAGTCCGACGGTGGCTCGGACAGCTGACAACCTGTGACAGCTGACAACCAGTGCAGTCGTACGCCGGCCAGTACGGCGGCCGGCTCCGCAGCGCGTTGTCAACCGCCGTTTCTTCACCGGCGGTTGACAACGCAGTGACGATGGACATCGGGAGGTGGCGGAAGCCGTGAGCGAGCGCAGCGGGCGAACCATCGGGGGACGCGTGTACCGCTCAGCGGCTGCCGAGCGCAGCGAGGTGGACGCATGAGCGGCAAGGACTACGTGGAGAAGGACTACTACAAGGTCCTCGGCGTGCCCAAGGACGCCACCGCCACCGAGATCAAGAAGACCTACCGGAAGCTCGCGCGCGAGTTCCACCCCGACGCCAACAAGGGCGACGCCAAGGCCGAGGAGCGGTTCAAGGACATCTCCGAGGCGTACGACGTCCTCTCCGACGAGAAGCGCCGCAAGGAGTACGACGAGGCCCGCAGCCTCTTCGCCAACGGCGGCTTCCGGGCCGGCGGCCCCGGCGGCACCGGCAGCTACAGCTTCGACTTCGGCGACCTCTTCAGCGGCAGCCAGGGCGGCGGGCAGGGCGGCGGCCTCGGCGACGTCTTCGGCGGCCTGTTCAACCGCGGCGGCACCCGGCAGGCCCAGCCCCGGCGCGGTGCCGACGTCGAGACCGAGGTGACGCTCTCCTTCGAGGAGGCGGTGGACGGCGCGACCGTCCCGCTGCGGATGACCAGCCAGGCCCCCTGCCGCGGCTGCAACGGCACCGGTGCCAAGTCCGGCACCACCCCGCGGGTCTGTCCGACCTGCGTCGGTGCCGGCACCGTCAGCCGTGGCCAGGGCGCCTTCGCGCTCTCCGAGCCGTGCAAGGACTGCCGCGGCCGGGGCATGATCGTCGACGACCCGTGCCCCGACTGCCACGGCAGCGGCCGCGCCAGCTCGGCCCGCACCATGCAGGTCCGGATCCCGGCCGGCGTCCAGGCCGACCAGCGCATCCGGCTCAAGGGCAAGGGCGCCCAGGGCGAGCGCGGCGGGCAGCCCGGCGACCTCTACGTCACCGTGCACGTCGACCCGCACCCGGTCTTCGGGCGCAAGGGGGACAACCTCACCGTCACCGTCCCCGTGGCCTTCCCCGAGGCGGCGCTCGGCGCCACCATCGAGGTGCCGACCCTGAACGGCCCGGCCGTGAAGCTCAAGCTGCCCCCGGGCAGCGCCAACGGCCTCACCATGCGCGCCCGCGGCAAGGGCGCCACCCGCAAGGACGGCACCCGCGGCGACCTCCTCGTCACCGTCGAGGTCGTGGTGCCCCAGCACGTCACCGGTGACGCGCTGAACGCCCTGGAGCAGTACCGCGAGGCCACCGCCTCCGACGATCCGCGCGCCGCCCTGTTCCGGGCGGCGAAGGGAGCGTGACGACCAGATGTCCCCGATGAACCCGATCGACCCCGAGACCCCGATCGGTCCCGGCCTCGGTGAGGGCCTGCCCGGCGCCGGCCCCCGTCGCGCCCGCCGGGCCGCCGCGGGCCCGCCGCCGTACGTCCTCACCGAGGACACCCCGGTGTACGTCATCTCCGTGGCCGCCGAACTGTCCGGCCTGCACCCGCAGACCCTGCGCCAGTACGACCGCCTCGGCCTGGTCTGCCCCGACCGCACCGCCGGCCGCGGCCGCCGCTACTCGGCGCGCGACATCCAGCAGCTGCGCGAGGTCCAGCGGCTCTCCCAGGACGAGGGCATCAACCTCGCGGGCATCAAGCGGATCATCGAGCTGGAGAACCAGGTCACCGCCCTCCAGTCCCGCGTCGCGGAACTGGTCGACTCCCTGGAGGGCGCCGCCGCCGCGCTCCAGCAGCGCGAGGCCGCCGTCCACGCCTCCTACCGCCGCGACCTCGTCCCGTACCAGCCCCCCACCCCGCAGTCCAGCGCCCTCGTCGTCTGGCGTCCCAGGCGCTGACCGTCGTACGCACCCGAGCCGCCGGCCCCTCCTCCCGGGGGGGGTGCCGGCGGCTGCCGTGTGGTGAGAGAGTGCTCTGCCGGGCCCGCACCGTCGATCCGCGGGCGGCAGGGCACCCGGTTCACGCCGCCTAGGATTCTTGCCACGGAAGACGCCAGTCGCGTTGACTACTTCCCGGTCAACACTAGGAGCCGAGATGAGTGGGCGAGAGCACGCGGGAGCTGCATCCAGCGGATCGCGCGTCCTGTCCGAGGGCGCCCGAAAGCTCTATCTGCAGGCCGTGAACGAGAACGGTCGTCTCACCAAGAGCGCGTGCCCGGCCGCCGGCTCCCCCGCCCTCGAAGAATTGTTGAAGCTGGGACTTCTCATACCCGACAGCGACGAACCGGGCGAACTGCTCGCCGTCGATCCGACGCAGCTCGCCCACAGTCTGAGTTCGACCTGGCAGCGGCAGGCCCTCGAGCTGCTTTCGAAAGCGGTGACGCTACCCGCCGATCTCAGCGAACTCGCCGAGGCATTTCACGCGCCGGACACCACGGGCGGCGCCATCGAATACATCCACGGGAAAGCGCGAATTAATCAGAGACTTCAGCAGTCGGCCGCGGCGGGAGTAACGGAGGGGCTGGCCATGCAGCCCGGCGGCCCTCGGCCGGCGGAAATGCTCACGTCATTCCTGGCGCGCGACCTGGAGATTCTCCGGCACGGCGCGTCCATGCGGACCATCTACAACGCGAGCACCCGCTACCACCAGCCGACCCGGGACTACGTCGCGAAGCTGACCGAGGCGGGGTGGCAGTTCCGCACCCTGGACGAGCCGTACGCCCGGCTGATCATCGTGGACCGCAAGCTCGCCGTGATCCCGGTGGTGGACGACGACCTGGCCGCGTTCATCCACGACCCGGCCATCGTCAACTTCCTCATCGAGGAGGTGTTCGAGCGCAGCTGGAACCGGGCCCTGGAATTCGACGGGGACCGGTCCGTCCCGCAACAGGTGGTGTCCAGACTGCGCCAGACGATAATCGACCTGATGCTCGCCGGAACGAACCACCGGGTCATCGCGCGTCGGCTCGGAATCAGTGAGCGAACCCTCGCCCGCCACATCGCGGAACTACGGGAGGAGTACCACGTCGACTCCCTCTTCCAGCTGGGCTACGCGCTCGGCCGGTCGGCGAGACCGGACCTGGGCTGAGGGCAGCGGTCGAAACCCCGCCCCGCCCGGCGCGACAGGTTCACCCCTACTGTCCGCTTCGTCCCGACCGGGCGTCCGGCGGGATTCAGCCCCAGTGGAGATCGTCCGCGACAGCCTCCACCGCGCGGGTGGTACCAGCGGACTGCCCGCTGTCGGAGGAAACGGACACTCCGGTCACCACCGCTATACCGATGAGGATCGGAAGCGCAGCCTTGCAGACGAGTCGACGCACAGACACGGACCCACCCTCCCACTCTCTGACACTGTGGACTGAATCAATAGCACTAGCGTCCACATGATGCCGTACGTTCCGCGAGAGTGCCATCCCCCCTCACCTCGACCGGAGCGTCATCTCTCTGCCAGGCATCCAGATGACAGGGCGGGACGCTGGACGCGGCCGCGTGCGCTGATAGACGATCAATTCGCTCCCAATGGTCCAGCACGGATAGCGAACTTGCCGCTGTACCGTCAAATATCCTGCCAGATCTCTTCAGTCCTCGGACTGGAAAACCACCGTCCTCAGCGCCCGCCGGCACCACTTCGCAACCCGGTCGGCCTTTCCCCGGAGTCGACATGACCGAGCCCTACCTGCGTCACCACGACAGCCAGGCCCCTGAGGGTCGGCGTGCACGTGTGTTCCTGGCCGCCCCGCTGATGCGACTGACCGGGCCGGCCGACAGTGTGGTGACGCTCGCCAGCCGGACGCGGTTGACGACGCTCCGCACGACCCTGCTCCGCAGCGGTGCCGCCGTGTACAGCGCGCACCACAGCGACGCCTGGACCATCTCCGGCCGCGCTCCGGAGCCCCGCGTCCCCTCCGACTTCCGCGCCCTGCAGTCCGCGGACCTCGTGTTCGCCTACGTCGGGGCCCCGCTCTCGGCCGGTGTGAGCCTGGAGCTCGGCTGGGCGTCGGCGCTGCGCAAGCCGATCGTCCTCCTCGTCGACGAGGCCATCACCCACAACCCGCTGATCGCCACCATCGAGCAGGTCGCCCCCGTCCTGCCGCTGGTCTTCGACGACACCTGGTCGCAGGAGGCGCTCAACCACACGGTCGAGACAGCCCTGGACTGGGCCGGCATGGCGCTCTCCCTGCGCGAGGGCTTCTGGACCGCCCCCGGCGAGCAGTTCAACGTCCCCCGGCAGCAGCCCCCGGTCCCCGGCTACTGGCCGACCGGCGCCGCCACCGGCTGAGCCGCGGCCACCCACCGGACTCCCCCGCCCGGCCTCCCCCCGCCCGGCCTCCCCCCGCCCGGGCTCCCCTGCCCTGGTTCCCCCCGCCCGGACCCCCGACGTCCACCGGCCCCCTCGGAACAGCGCCTCCGCGCCGTACGGCTCCCACAGCCGGGCGATGTGACCGGCCACCGCACCGTGTGCCCGCTCAAGCCCGTCCGGCCGGCCGTTCGCCCGCCGCGTGAGCCCGCGGACGAACGGCCGGCCGACCCGCTGGTACGGCGCGCCGCCGCAGGACCGCACCGATCCGCCCGCCGACCGCCCGGGATCGCCCGCGCCGAACCGGCCGCCGGCTCCGGTAGCAGCGGCCCGGATTCCCCCGATCGCCCTGGCGCCGGTCGGTCCGTCAGTCATGGCGCTCGCCCCGGAGCTGCCAGCCGAGGTGGAACAGCGTGTGGGCGCCGTAGCGGTCGCGCAGCCGGGAGATGTGGGCGGCGACGGTGCGTTCGCTCACGCCCAGCCGGGTGGCGACGGCCCGTTGGGTGAGGCCGCGGGCGAGCAGCCGGCCGATCCGCACGGTGGTGACGGACGGCGGGTCGAGGTGGCGGCCGGCGGGCGTGGCGCGGGCCCAGTCGCGTTCGAACTGGGCGGCCAGGTAGGCGACGGTGGTGGGATCGGTGAGGAAGACCGCCCGGCCGCGCTCCTCGTCGGCGGGGATGACCGCCACCGCGCGGTCGAAGACCAGCATCCGCTCGTACGGTTCGGCGAGGACCCTGACCTGGGCGCCCTGTCCGGTGCGCAGGGCCACCTGGCTCTGCACGGCGGGGTCGGCGAGGGCGGCCGGCTGGTAGACGGTGCGCAGCGAGCAGCCGCGGCGGAGCAGCGAGAGGTCCTGGGCGAGGACCGTCCGGAGGCCTTCGACCGGACGCGGTCCGGGCTGGGCCGCCAGGACCTCCTGCCGGCACTCCGAGACGAGTTCGGCGATCCGGCGGCGCACCTCGGCGACGTCGTCGACGGTGCCGGCCCCGGAGTCGACGGCCCCCGAGTCCACGGCCCCGGACGGCCGGTTCGCGCCCGCCCCCGGGTGGCGGGCCTCGTCGTAGGCGCGGGCCAGCGGCCCCAGGGTGCCCGGGAGCCGCTCGGCGTACCGCAGCAGGCGGACGGCGCGGGTGCGCAGGTGGAACCCGATCCGGTCGCCGACGGCGCGCGGGCTGGCGGCGGTCCAGCCGGTGGCGGTGGGGGTGAGCAGGCCGCGGGCGACGAGGGCGGCCAGGGCGGGGCGGTCGGCGGGGGCGAGGTCCTCGGGGAGCAGCCGCCCGCCGCTCCGGACGGCGGCGAGGTAGAGGGCCCGTTCGGCCGGGCCCGGCTCATCGGTCATCGCGGGCGCCCCGCATCAGCCAGCCGAGCTGGAAGAGGGTCTGCGCGCCGTAGCGGTCGCGCAGCCGGGAGATGTGGGCGGCGACGGTGCGTTCGCTCAGGCCCAGCCGGGTGGCGACGGCGCGCTGGGTGAGGCCGCGGGCGAGCAGCCGGCCGACCCGGTCGGGGACGGTGCGGGCGGGTGCCTGACCGGGGGCGGCGGCCTCGGCGGTGTCGGCCCGGGCCCAGTCGCGTTCGAAGGTGCCGACCAGGTAGGTGATGGTGGCCGGGTCGGTGATGAAGGCGGCGGTGCTGTTGTCGTCGTTGGCGGAGATCACGGCGACGGACCGGTCGAAGACGATCAGCCGCTGGAAGGGCTCGTCGAGCACCCGGATGAGCGAGCCGTGCCGGGTGACCTCCTCGGCGTAGGCGAGGGCGGGCGGGTCGGCGAGGGCGACCGGCTGGTAGATGGTGCGCAGCGAGCAGCCGCGCTGGAGCAGTTGGACGTCCTGGAGCACGGCGACCTGGAGCATGTCGGCGGGCCGGTGGCCGGGCTGCGCGGTGAGGACCTCGGAGCGGCAGTCGGAGACCAGTTGGGAGATCCGCTGGCGGATGTGGACGTGCCCCTCGACGTGGACGGCGCCGCCGGCCCGGTCGGTCGGGCGGGGCATCGCGTCGTAGGCCCGGGTGAGGCCGTCCAGGGCGCCCGGGAGGTTCTCCGCGCGGACCAGCAGCCTGGTGGCCTCGCTGCGCAGTTCGGCGCCGAGGCGGTCGCTGACCGAGCGCGGGCTGACCGCGGTGTAGCAGCGGTCCATCCGGTTGACCATCAACAGGCCGATGTCGATGAGCTGTTGGAGGGCGTCCCGGTCGACGTCCGCGACCTCGCCGGTGGGGACGCGGCCGCCCGCGGCGATGACGGCCAGGTAGAGCTGTCGCGCGGCCTCGTCGGGCTCCTCGCCCAACGGCCCGTGATGCGGTGTGACCGCCGGTTCCGCCGTCACGTCGCACTCTCCCTGCCGGACGCCTCTCCTGGTGCTGCCCGTGCTCCCCGCCGCGCGGGCCGCGGCACCGGTGGGCCGGGCGGGCGCACGGTACCGGTGGGCCGGTACGGCGTGCCCACGGATCAGGCGGTCACCGTACCGGGTGGGACGGCGGGCCCCCGGGCCCGGGTGCCGTCGCACACCGGGTCGTCCGGGGGCCGCCGTCGTACGCCAATGCCAAGGCGCTCCCGTCGAGGCGGAGCAGCAACGCCTCGACGGGTCCGGCAGGAGGCCATCACCACACATGGCCCCCGGCCGGCGCTCTTCGCTCCCCCGTTCCGCCGGCGCGAGACGTGTCGCACCCGCGGTCCGTTCGAAGAGCCAGTCGCCACCATCAGGCTGCGGTGCCTGGACGACTTGACGTGCCTCCACCCTCACAGCGTGACGGCCGGTGAACAAGTGCCGCCCGAGTGCAGGTTCGCGCAATTGCAGCTATCTGCATCCCGTGGCGGAGGAGGCGGTTAGGACGGCGGGGTGGATTCCGGTGGGAACCGGGACGGGCGACGGGAGTCGGCGCCGCCCGGGCACCACCGCCGGTCGGCGGTCGCGGCGCTCCGGCCGTGCACGTTCCTGCACCGGCGGCGTGCTCCCGGGCCGCGCGGCCGCGCCTGCCGGGGCGCCCGCCGCCGTCAGCGGGCCAGCAGCCGGCGCCGCGCCAGCCCGGTCGCGGTGCCGCCCGCGGCGAGCACCCAGGCGAACGCCAGCAGCAGGTAGAGGCCGACGGCCAGCCCGTCGAAGCCCCCGAAGCCGGTGTGCCGGGCGAGCGCGGAGGCGCCGGTGACACAGGTGCCGACCGGGAAGGTGTACGCCCACCAGGTCATCGCGAACGGCATCCCGGCCCGTCGGGCGCGCAGGTTGGCGGTGAGCGCGACGGCCAGCCAGAGCATCGCGACGCCGATCACCGCCACGCCGTACAGCTCGGCGAGGTCGGCCATGGCGGGCGCCAGCGCGGGCAGCACCGGGCGGGCGGCGTCGGCGAGCTGGTGGACCGCGGTGACGGACTGGCCGAGCGGGCCGAGCACCAGGAACAGCGAGGGGGTGAGCGCCAGGGCGGGCAGCTTGCTGTGGAACAGCCCGGTGAACACCACCGGCAGCAGCACCAGGGTGGCCAGCAGGCCGACCCCGAACAGCGCCCAGCAGCCGTACAGCATCGCCTGCCGGGCCGTCCCGGCCGGCAGGTGGGGGACGAGCGCCGGGCCGCAGGCGGAGGCGACCAGCGGGGCGACCACCGGCAGCAGCCAGGTCGGGTTGGCCTCCAGCGCGGAGAGCGGGTGCCGGGTGATCATCAGGTACGGGATGCCGCCGGCCACGGCCAGCGCGTACAGCGTTCCGAGGCTCCACAGCACCGCGTCCAGGGCGACCGCCGGGCCGGTGCCGATCACCCGGGAGCCGAGCAGCAGGGTGCCCAGCCCGACCGCCAGCAGCGCCATCGGCGGGCAGCCGTAGAAGACCGCGGTGGCCGGGTCGTCCAGCAGCTGGGCGCGGGCCGCCTCGCGGTGCCGGGTCAGGTGGACCAGCCGGGCCCCGGCCAGCACCAGCAGCGCGGCCAGCGCGAGCGCCCACATCACCTCGCCGAAGCCGGTCAGCCCGGGCAGCCGCACCGGCAGGACGGCGGCGCCGTTGGCCAGGATCGCGGTGCCCATCACGGCGGCGTACCAGTTGGGGCCGAGCTGGGCGAGGTCGAACCGGGGGCGGACGGCGGGGTGGGCGAGGGGGCGGATTCCGGCCAGAGTGGACATGCTCCCACCGTCGCCCGGACGGCCCGGCGGCCGGTAGCGCCCGGGCTCCTATGGGGGCATAGCCTGAACCTATGCCCCTCTCCCCGCACGTCCCCGAACTCGGCGCCCTGGAACTGCTGCTCGCGGTGGCCCGGCTGGGCAGCGTCGGACGGGCGGCGGCCGAGCTGGGCGTCAGCCAGCCGACCGCCAGCGCCCGGATCAAGGGCATGGAGCGGCAGATCGGCGTCCCGCTGCTGGACCGCTCGCCCCGGGGCAGCCGGCCGACCGAGGCGGGCCGGCTGGTGGTCGAGTGGGCCCGGCAGGTGGTGGAGGCGGCGCAGGCGCTGGACGCCGGGATCGACGCGCTGCGCGAGCGGCGGGACGCCAAGCTGCGGGTGGTGGCCAGTCTGACCGTCGCCGAGTACCTGATGCCCGGCTGGCTGCTCGGCCTGTCCGAGGCCAGCCCGGGGACGGCGGTGACGCTGCGGACGGCGAACTCGGCGGACGTCGCCGGGCACGTCCTGGCCGGGGAGGCCGACCTCGGCTTCATCGAGGGCCCGTCCGCCCCGCCCGGGCTGGCCTGCACGGTGGTGGCGGCTGACCGGCTGGTGCTCGTGGTGGCGCCCGGCCACCCGTGGGCGCGCCGCCGCGCCCCGCTGACCGGGGCCGAGCTGGCGGCCGTCCCGTTGGTCCTGCGCGAGCCCGGCTCGGGCACCCGGGAGGTGCTGGAGACGGCCCTGCGGCCGTACGGGGGCGCGGCCCGGCCCCGGATGGAGCTGGCCTCGTCCACCGCGCTGAAGGCGGCGGCGATGACCGGGGCGGGCCCGGTCTGCCTGAGCGAGCTGGTGGTGCGGGAGGAGCTGGCCACCCGGCGGCTGGTCGAGGTCCCGCTGGCGCAGGAGCTGGACCTGCGGCGGCCGCTGCGCGCGGTCTGGCCGGCCGGACAGCGGCCGGGCGGGCCGGCCCGGGAGCTGCTGGGGCTGACCCGGCGGTCCGCCGAGCGTTCACCGGGACGTCGCGGGGCGAACGGAGTCGGGAAAGGTTGAGCGGAATAGACTCAACTTAGTGCATGCTGTACATGGCAGTGCTGCTCGCCAGCCGCCGCACGTGGCAGTAGTGAACGACGACGAGGGAGGACCCCCCAGCAGTGGACGCCAGCAAGTTCACCACCAAGACGCAGGACGCCCTGTCCGCCGCGATCCGGCAGGCAGGCACGGCCGGCAACCCGGACGTCAGGCCGGTGCACATCCTGATCGCCCTGCTGGAGCAGCCCGAGGGCATCGCCCGGCCCCTGCTGGAGGCGGTCGGGGCCGACGTCGCCCGGGTCGACGCCGAGGCCCGCCGTCAGGCGGCCGCGCTGCCCAGCGCGATGGGCTCGACGGTCGCCGCGCCGCAGCTCGCCCGGGACACCGTCGCGGTGCTCACCGAGGCCGGCCGGCGCGCGAACGACCTGGACGACCAGTACGTCTCCACCGAGCACCTGATGGTCGGCCTGGCCGCCGAGGGCGGGCAGGTGGCCGAGCTGCTGGTGCAGCAGGGCGCCACGCCCAAGGCACTGCTCGCCGCGTTCAAGGACGTGCGCGGCAGCGGCCGGGTCACCTCGCCGGACCCGGAGGGCACCTACAAGGCGCTGGAGAAGTACGGCACCGACCTCACCCAGGCCGCCCGGGACGGCAAGCTCGACCCGGTGATCGGCCGCGACCACGAGATCCGCCGGGTGGTCCAGGTGCTCTCCCGCCGGACCAAGAACAACCCGGTGCTGATCGGCGAGCCCGGCGTCGGCAAGACCGCCGTGGTCGAGGGCCTGGCCCAGCGCATCGTGGCCGGCGACGTGCCGGAGTCGCTGCGCGGCAAGCGGCTGGTCGCGCTGGACCTCGGCGCGATGGTCGCGGGCGCCAAGTTCCGCGGCGAGTTCGAGGAGCGGCTGAAGGCCGTCCTGAACGACATCAAGGCCTCCGACGGCCAGGTCGTCACCTTCATCGACGAGCTGCACACCATGGTCGGCGCGGGCGCCGGCGGCGACTCCGCGATGGACGCGGGCAACATGCTCAAGCCGATGCTGGCCCGCGGCGAGCTGCGGATGGTCGGCGCCACCACGCTGGACGAGTACCGCGAGCGGATCGAGAAGGACCCGGCCCTGGAGCGCCGCTTCCAGCAGGTGCTGGTCGGCGAGCCCAGCGTGGAGGACTCGATCGCCATCCTGCGCGGCCTCAAGGGCCGGTACGAGGCGCACCACAAGGTGCAGATCTCGGACGCCGCCCTGGTCGCCGCGGCCACCCTGTCCAACCGCTACATCACCTCCCGCTTCCTGCCCGACAAGGCGATCGACCTGGTCGACGAGGCGGCGTCCCGGCTGCGGATGGAGATCGACTCCTCCCCGGTCGAGATCGACGAACTCCAGCGCGCCGTCGACCGGTTGCGGATGGAGGAGCTGGCCCTGGAGAAGGAGTCGGACCCGGCCTCGGTCGACCGGCTGGCCCGGCTGCGACGCGACCTCGCCGACAAGAACGAGCAGTTGAGCGTGCTCACCGCGCGCTGGGAGCAGGAGAAGAAGAGCCTCAACCGGGTCGGCGAGCTCAAGGAGCGGCTGGACGACCTGCAGGGCGCGCTCGAACGCGCCCAGCGCGACGGGGACTTCGAGCGGGCGTCCAAGCTGATGTACGCCGAGATCCCGGCCGCCGAGAAGGAGCTCGCCGACGCCCAGGAGCGCGCCGCCACCGCGGACACCGAGCCTGGGTCCGCCTCCGCCCCGATGGTCAAGGAGGAGGTCGGCCCGGACGACGTGGCCGATGTGGTCGCCTCCTGGACGGGCATCCCGGCCGGTCGCCTGCTGGAGGGCGAGAGCGCCAAACTCCTGCGCATGGAGGAGGAGTTGGGCAAGCGCCTGATCGGCCAGGCGGAGGCCGTGCAGGCCGTCTCGGACGCGGTGCGGCGCACCCGCTCCGGCATCGCCGACCCGGACCGCCCGACCGGCTCCTTCCTCTTCCTCGGCCCGACCGGTGTCGGAAAGACCGAACTCGCCAAGGCGCTGGCCGACTTCCTGTTCGACGACGAGCGGGCGATGGTCCGGATCGACATGAGCGAGTACGGCGAGAAGCACTCGGTCTCCCGGCTGGTCGGCGCCCCGCCCGGGTACGTCGGCTACGAGGAGGGCGGCCAGCTCACCGAGGCGGTCCGCCGCCGCCCGTACAGCGTGGTGCTGCTGGACGAGGTGGAGAAGGCGCACCCGGAGGTCTTCGACGTCCTGCTCCAGGTGCTGGACGACGGGCGGCTCACCGACGGCCAGGGCCGCACGGTGGACTTCCGCAACGCCATCCTGATCCTCACGTCCAACCTGGGCAGCCAGTACCTGGTCGACCCGACCACCCCGGAGGCGGAGAAGCGGGAGCTGGTGCTCGGCGCCGTCCGGGCCGCGTTCAAGCCGGAGTTCCTCAACCGGCTGGACGACATCGTGGTCTTCGAGCCGCTGGGCACCGGTGAGCTGAGCCGGATCGTCGACCTCCAGGTGGCCCGGCTGGGCGAGCGGCTGCAGGAGCGGCGGCTCACCCTGGAGGTCTCCGAGGCCGCCCGCGACTGGCTGGCGCTCACCGGCTACGACCCGGCGTACGGCGCCCGCCCGCTGCGCCGGCTGGTGCAGTCCGCGATCGGCGACCAGCTGGCCCGGGCGATCCTGTCCGGCGCGGTGCACGACGGGGACACCGTCGTGGTCGAGCGGGACGAGACGGGCGACCGCCTCACCGTCCGCGGCCGGGGGCCGCTGGAGAAGTAGCACCGCCGGGCGTCCGGCGCACGGGCCGCTCCCTCCGCTCCGGCGGCAAGGGGGCGGCCCGTCCGCGCTCGGCCTGGTCCGCGCCCGGGGGCCGGTTCGCGCCCGGGGCCGGGTTCGGCTACTCCGCGGCGGTCACTCGGCCGTCGCCCCGCCGCCCGAGCGCAGCAGCCGCCGGGCCCGGTCCCGGCGGCTGCGCGCCAACCGGTGCAGTTCGGCCACCTGGGCGTCCGGCAGCCCCCAGGTCTGGGTCAGCAGCCGCAGCGTGGTCACCCGCGGACAGGACACCTCCCGCTCCAGGTCCCGGATCGACCGCACGCTCAGGCCGGTCGCCTCGCCCAACTGCTCCTGCGTCATCCCCCGGTCCAGCCGGATGCTCCGCAGCAGCGCCCCGAGCGTCGCGCCGTCCCCCGTCGCTCCACCCATGCCCGTTCCCTTCCCGATTCCGGGCCGTCCGCCTCAGGACGGCTCAACTCTCCCGGCAGTAACGGTGTTTGACCGACGCGTGTTCCTCAGCGCGCCGATGACGACCGCCCGGCGGGGCAGCCGGACCAGCTCGCCGGGCTGCGCGTCCGGCTCCAGCCCACCCCTCCGTACGGCCCCGCGCCCCGATCCGGCCCCCATGCCGCGCACCCTCCGTGACCACCCCCCGTTCCGCCCGACCGGAGGCGCCGGACGACCCCCGGAAGACCGCCGGACGAAGATCGACGCACCCCTCGGCTGCCCCTGTGAGCGGAGCCCCGGATGAGGCAGGATGGGAGGTGGAAAGGGCGGCCTCTCATTGCCGGCCACCACGTGCACTGAGGAAGAGGACCCCCATGAGCATCGACCCGTCGTCCATCCCGTCCTTCGGCGTCCCCCAGGGCGGCCAGCCCGGCGGCCAGGGCGGGCGGCCGGCCGGCCCGCCGCCGATCGTCGTCCCGGACCAGGCCCTGGTCGCCCAGCTGCTGGACCAGATGCAGCTCAAGCACGTCGTGGACGAGGAGGGCGACCTCACCGCCCCCTGGGAGGGCTTCCGCGTCTACTACATGTTCCGCGGTGAGCAGAAGGAGCTCTTCGCGGTGCGCGCCTTCTACGACCGCTCGTACCCGCTGGAGAAGAAGGGCGAGATCCTCGACCTGATCGACGAGTGGAACCGCGAGACCCTCTGGCCCAAGGTCTACACCCACACCCACGAGGACGGCGTGGTCCGCCTGATCGGTGAGGCCCAGATGATCGTCGGCACCGGCGTCAACCTGGACTACTTCGTCACCACCACCGCCAACTGGACCCAGGCCTCGGTCGGCTTCGAGCAGTGGATCGTCGAGCGCCTCGGCCTCCAGAACGAGATCGAAGGCGAGGACGGCGAGGGCACCGAGGGCACCGACGAGGCCTGATCCCGCCCCGCACCTCCGGGTACGGCCCGCCACCGCCTCAGCGCCGGTGGCGGGCCGTTCTTGTCCCCGGCTCCCGGCTGTCCCAGGATGGCCCTGACGACGAGCCGTGAGGGAGCCACCGATGGGTACCAGGCCACTGCTGAACCGCCGACTGGCCGGGATGGGCACGACGGTCTTCGCCGAGATGTCCGCCCTGGCCACGGCCACCGGCTCGATCAACCTCGGTCAGGGCTTCCCGGACACCGACGGGCCCGAGGAGGTCCGCGAGGCGGCCGTCCGGGCCCTGCGCGAGGGCCGCGGCAACCAGTACCCGCCCGGCCCCGGCATCCCCGAGCTGCGCACCGCGATCGCCGAGCACCAGCAGCGGCTGTACGGCCTGTCGTACGACCCGGACACCGAGGTGCTGGTCACCGCCGGCGCCACCGAGGCCATCGCCGCCACCCTGCTGGCCCTGCTGGAGCCCGGCGACGAGGTGATCGCCCTCGAACCCTTCTACGACTCCTACGCCGCCTGCATCGCGATGGCCGGCGCCACCCGCCGCCCGCTCACCCTGCGGGCCCCGTCCTTCCGTCCCGACCTGGACGAGCTGCGCGCGCTGGTCACCCCGCGCACCCGGCTGCTGCTGATCAACACCCCGCACAACCCGACCGGCACCGTCCTCACCGCCGAGGAGCTCGCCGCCGTCGCCGCGATCGCCGTCGAGCACGACCTGCTGGTCGTCACCGACGAGGTCTACGAGCACCTGGTGTTCGGCGCCGTCCACCGCCCCCTCGCCGCCCTGCCCGGCATGCGCGAGCGCACCGTCTCCATCTCCTCGGCCGGCAAGACCTTCTCCTTCACCGGCTGGAAGGTCGGCTGGGTGACCGCGGTCCCCGAGCTGGTCGCGGCCGTGCGCACCGCGAAGCAGTACCTCACCTACGTGAGCGCCGGCCCCTTCCAGTACGCGGTCGCCGAGGCGCTGCGGCTGCCCGACGCGTACTTCGACTCCCTCCGTGCCGACCTGCTGCGCAAGCGGGACCTGCTGGTCGACGGCCTCACCTCGGCCGGCTTCCGGGCCTTCACCCCTGAGGGCACGTACTTCGTCACCACCGACATCACCCCGCTCGGCGAGAAGGACGGCATCGGGTTCTGCCGTGCCCTGCCCGGCCGTTGCGGCGTCGTCGCGATCCCGAACGCGGTGTTCTACGACGACCCGGAGGCCGGCCGTAGCCTGGTCCGCTTCACTTTCTGCAAAAAGGACGAGGTCCTCCAGGAGGCCGTCACCCGGCTGCAGCGCCTGTGAGCGGCCGCACGCCCCCTTTCGCGCCCCTCGAACAGGACCGCCGGTGATCCGATACCAGTTCTGATTGAGCACCAACTCGCTTGATCTGCTTGCCCTTTTGGTGCCACGGTGGCAGTCCGCCCGCCGCGCCGGCACTTCCCCGCCGCCCTCCGCGCCCCGCGTTCGGAGGGCGGCGGTGCGTGATGCACCCGAACAGCACACACCCGGCGCGCACGGCGCACGATCCGGTGGCAGGGGCGCGCGCTGTGCAGACTCGCACATGGGCTCGATCAGACCCGGGAAGCAGGTGTGCTCGAAACGGTGAATGCTTGACAAAGTTGGGTAAATCACCGGCGGACCCGGCGTATTCGTGCTTCTCTGCTGCTGAATCTCCAGCCGGAATCCTTCCTTCCACGGTCGGCCGCGCCCAGGGCCGGACAGCCACGAACAGCCTCGCCATCGCCTAGGCCTACTCGCTGCTGCCCGACGGGCGCGCACGGAGCTGAAACGCGGAGCCGAGCATGCTCACCACACTGCAGACCTCCTACACGGACACCCGCGCCGGTGACCTCGCCTGGTGCCTCGGCGGCGACCCGCTGCCCGCTCTCGCCGTCCGCGACCTGAGACTCGACGGAGCCGGCCGCCCGGGCACCTCCGGCGCCCTCCAACTGCGCCTGCTGGGCGCCTCCCACCAGGTGGTGATCGACGCGGGCCCGGGCCAGTGCCTGGAGACCGTCGCCTGCCTGCCCGGCCGCCGCACCCCGCTGCCGGCCCGGGTGGCCAAGCAGGTCGGCGGCTGGGAGTACGAGTTCGCCGCCCGGATCGAGGCGCTGCCCCCGCACGACTTCGCGGCCCGCGCCCAGGAGCTGCTGGCCCTGGTCGAGGGGCACCCCCGGGGCCTGGCCGGGGTCTTCCCGGGCGACCCGAGCGCCTTCACGGCGCTGGTCACCCAGGGCGGCGCGGACCGGCTTC
Organism: Kitasatospora sp. NPDC092039; assembly: GCF_044756065.1. Lineage (NCBI taxonomy): Bacteria > Bacillati > Actinomycetota > Actinomycetes > Kitasatosporales > Streptomycetaceae > Kitasatospora > Kitasatospora sp. NPDC092039. The sequence continues at coordinate 225,716 of NZ_JBIVSD010000003.1, forward strand.
TCTGGCGCACCTGGCACGCCTACCCCCAGGAGGGGCAGCTGGTGTGCACCCGCTCCTCGCTGGTGGTGTCCGGGGCATGACCGCCCGAAGCCCGGAGCGGTGCACCGATCCGGCCGCAGGCCGCCCACCACAGGCCTACGAATCGTACGCAGGAACGGTTCGTCAATCCGACGTCGCCCACTGTCCGTCGGATGGGCGCAGCCATCCGTCCCGCACGTCCCCTAGCGTTTGTTCGTGATCAACCATCCGGCCGGTCCGCACGCGCGCCCGCGAGTGGACCTCGACGACGGCACCCCGCTCCGGCCCGGGCGAGGCCCCGCCCCACTCCCGCCCACCCGCCGTCGGTCCCGGCTGCGCTCCAGCCCCCGGCTCGCCCGCCTGACCGTCCTGCTGGCCGCGTTCGTCTGCGCGGCCTGCGGACTCGTCTACGAGCTCGAACTCGTGGCGCTCGGCGACTACCTGCTCGGGGACACCGTCACCCAGACCTCCGTCGTGCTCTCCGTCATGGTGTTCGCGATGGGCCTCGGCTCGCTGCTCGCCAAACGGTTCACCAGCCGGCCCGCCACCGCCTTCGCCCTGGTCGAGTGCGCACTCGCGCTCACCGGCGGCCTCTCCGTCCTCGCGCTCTACTCCTGCTGGGCCTGGATCGGCCGCTACCAGGCCGCCATGGTCGGCCTCACCTGCCTGATCGGCATCCTGATCGGCGCCGAGATCCCGCTGCTGATGACCCTCATCCAACGGATCCGGCGCGACGACGCCGGACGGGCCGTCGCCGACCTGTTCGCCGCCGACTACGTCGGCGCGCTGATCGGCGGCCTCGCCTTCCCGTTCCTGATCCTGCCCTCCCTCGGACCGGGCGACGGCGCCCTGCTCACCGGCGCCGTCAACGCCGTCGCCGGAGCGGCCGTGGTGCTCTGGCTGTTCCGCGAGGAACCCGCCCCCCGGATACGACGGCTGCTCTGGGGCGGCTGCCTGCTCGTCCTCGCCCTGCTCGCGGCGGCCGCGGCCGGCTCCGACGCCGTCGAACGCGCCGCCCGGCACGCCCTGTACGGCGACCAGGTCCGCTACGCGACCCGCGGCCGCTCCCAGGAGATCGTGCTCACCGGCCCCGCCGAGGGCCCGCTCCGGCTCTACCTCGACGGCCGGCTCGCGGTCTGCGGGCCCGACGAGTACCGGGGCAACGAGGGCTTGGTCCACCCCGCCATGGCGGCCGGCCCGGACGCCCGGGTGCTGCTGCTCGGCGGCGGCGACGGCCTCGCCCTGCGGGAGGTGCTGCGGCACCGGGGCGTGCGCACCGTCCGGCTGGTCGACGCCGACCCGGCCCTCCCCCGGCTCGCCCGCACCGACCCCGGGCTCGCCGCCCTCGGCGGCCACTCGCTGGACGACCCCCGGGTCCGCACCTCGGCGGCCGACCCGATGGCCTGGCTGCGCGGCGCGGACGCCTCCGGCGGGGACGGCCCGTACGACGTGGTGCTCGCCGACCTCCCGGCACCGGCCGACGGCGGGCCGGTCAAGTTCCACTCCCAGGAGTTCTACGGCCTCGCCGGCCGGCTGCTCTCCCCCGGCGGCCGACTCGCCGTCCGCGCCGGGAGCGACCTGGACGGGCTCTGGCGGATCGAGTCCGGCCTGCGGACGGCGGGCCTGCGGACCGTCCCGTACGCCGTCCCGGGCGGCGCCACCGCCGACTGCCGCCCCGGGCCGCCGGACAGGGCCGAGAACTTCCTCCTCGCCGCCGCCACCCCGCCCCCGCTCACCCTCGCCCCCGACGCCCCACCGCCCCGCGCCCTCACCCCCGAGACCCTCCACGCCGCCGCCGCCCGCCTCACCGCCCTCCGCCCCGCCCACCCCCCGGCCGCCCTCACGCTCCTCGGCCCCCGCTGACGCCGCAGGGGCGGCGGCAGGGCCGGCCCGGCGGTGGTGCGACGGCCGGGGGAACAAGCGGGGACCCGGAAAATCTGGTGGTGGTGGGTAGGGACCGTGCGGGGCCCAGTCGGTAGGCTCCGTTGCATGGAGCATGAGGTTGTCGTCCCGATGTCCGCCGAGCTGGTGCGGCAGGCCTTGCAGGATCCGGCGCTGTTGGCCCGGAGCGTGCCGGGCCTGAGCACCGAGCCGGCCGCGGTCGGGGCCGGTGCGGCCGAGGAGATCAGCGGCCGGCTCAAGCTGCGGGTCGGCGGCTCCACGATCACGTACAAGGGCGTGCTGTCGCTGATCGAGGGCCGGGAGGGCGTGCTGACCGTGCTCGCCGAGGGCGAGGAGGCCCGGGGCAGCGGCGAGGTGACCGCGACCGTCCGGGTCAGCGTCGCGGACGGCGCCGAGGACGGCACCGCGGCGATCCGCTTCACCGGCGACCTCAGCGCCACCGGCCGGCTGACCGAGTTCGACGCGGAGACCCTCGACGCCACCGGCCGCCGCCTGCTGGACAGATTCGCCGCCGCGCTGGTGGCCCCGGAGGGCGAGCAGCCGCAGGACCAGGACCAGGAGGACGCCGAAGCGGCCGGGTCCGCCGTCGACGGGGCCGAGGCCGGGGTGGTGTTCATCGAGGAGCGCCAGGACCAGCCCGGCGACGACCTGGACGACGACCTCTCCGACCTGATCGCGTTCTCCGACGCCGACGCCGAGCGCTTCGGTCTGCCGACCGGCTCCGCCGACGACGACGAGGACGACGTCGACGGCGAGGGGGTCTCCGCCGAGCAGGACGGCGTCGCCGAGGAACTCCCCGCCGAGCCGCTCTTCGCGTACGAGGAGGAGCCGGCGCTCGGCGGCCCGGTGCGCCGCAGCATCGTCGGCCGGTCCGCCGAGGAGGTGGACCACGCACCGCCGCGCGGCCCGTACGCCCCGGCGCTGCCCGCCCGCAGCGCGCGGGCCCGGGCGGCGTCCCGCTGGGGCGGCGAGGCCGGCGGGATCGTGGTGCCGGGCACCGGCGGCCGCAACGCGGTGCCGTGGGTGATCGGCGGCTCGGTGGCCCTGCTGGGCGGTGCCGTGGTGCTGGTCAGGGCGCTGCGCCGACGCTGAGCCCGGGGCGCCGCGGCGGTGCGCAGGGCCTAGACTGAACGCTCATGAGCAACGACCGCGACGCCCTGCTGGCACAGATCAAGGACAAGGCCGTCGTGCACGGCAAGGTCACCCTCTCCTCCGGCAAGGAGGCCGACTACTACGTCGACCTGCGCCGGATCACGCTGGACGGCGTGGCCGCCCCTCTGGTCGGTCGGGTGATGCTGGACGCGACCTCGCACCTGGAGTACGACGCCGTCGGCGGTCTGACCCTGGGCGCCGACCCGGTGGCCGCCTCGATGCTGCACGCCGCCGCCGCGCGCGGACGGCAGCTGGACGCCTTCGTGGTCCGCAAGACCGGCAAGGCGCACGGCCTCCAGCGCCGGATCGAGGGTCCCGAGGTCAAGGGCCGCCGGGTGCTGGCCGTCGAGGACACCTCCACCACCGGCGGCTCGGTGCTGACCGCCGTGGAGGCGCTGCGCGAGGCGGGCGCCGAGGTGGTCGGCGTCGCGGTGATCGTGGAGCGCGGCGGCGCGGCCGCCGTGGAGGCCCAGGGCCTGGAGTACGTGACCGCGTACACCCTGGACGACCTGGGCCTCTGACCGGGCCCGGCACGACGAACGACCGAGGGCCGGTGCTGTTTCACGTGAAACAGCACCGGCCCTCGCCGTGTCCGGGGCGCCGGGCGCTCAGCCGCGCCGGTGCCGGCCGCCGCCGGCCTGGACCTGGTTGTCGTCGGCGGCCTCGACGCCGCCGGCCCGCTTCTTCCTCCGCTCGCGGACGACCTCGACCAGGATCGGCGAGATCGACAGCAGGACGATCAGCAGCACCGCCGGGATCAGGTACTTGTCGATCACCGGGGCGAGCGCGTCACCGAAGAAGTAGCCGATCAGCAGCATGGACTCGGTCCACAGCACGCCGCCGACCACGTTCCAGAGGAAGAACGTCCGGGCGGGCATCTCCAGGGTGCCGGCGACCGGGTTCAGGAAGGTGCGGACGATCGGCATGAAGCGGGCCAGCACCACCGCCTTGCCGGAGCCGAACTTGTTGAAGTACTCCTCCGCCTTCACCACGTACTCGCGGCGGAAGATCTTCGATTCGGGCTTGTCGAACATCTTCGGTCCGACCTTGGCGCCGATCAGGTGCCCCAGCTGGGCACCGGCGATCGCCGCGATCGGGCAGCCGACCAGCAGGACGGCGATCGGCAGCTTGGCCCCGTCGCCGAGCACCGAGGAGGCGGCGTTCGAGGCGGCGACGCCCGCGAGGATCAGCAGCGAGTCACCCGGGAAGAAGAAGCCGACCAGCAGGCCGGTCTCCGCGAAGATGATCGCGATCAGCCCGATGGCGCCGAGGGACGAGATCAGGGATTTGGCGTCGAGCAGGTTGACGGCCAGCTGGTTGTAGTCCACGGGCGCAGGATAGCGGGCGCACCTTGCCGACGGAGCGGGCGTCCCGTGCCTGCGGCACCCGGCCGGGACCGCTCCCGGCCCCCGCCGGGGCCGCCCGGGAACCGCCGTGCGCCCGTGCCGTGCGCCGTTCCGCATGGCGGGCTCCTGCTGACCTGCGGGCACGAGTCTGGGAAGATGGCACCGGCGTCCGGTCCGCGACGGCACACCACCCTCATGGCCGTACCGCGGAGGTCGCCTCGAACGTGCCGGAGAGCCACACCGCAACGCCGCGCGTCGGCGGGCCGGCACGGAGTCGTCACGAAGGCGTACACAGCGTCGGACAGCACCGTCCGTACGCCGCAACCCGACAGGAGCGGATCGCATGCCCATCGCAACTCCCGAGGTCTACAACGAGATGCTGGACCGGGCCAAGGCGGGCAAGTTCGCCTACCCGGCCATCAACGTCACGTCGTCGCAGACCCTGCACGCCGCGCTGCGTGGTTTCGCCGAGGCCGAGAGCGACGGCATCATCCAGATCTCGACCGGTGGCGCGGAGTTCCTGGGCGGCCAGCACAACAAGGACATGGTGACCGGCGCCGTCGCGCTCGCCGAGTTCGCCCACATCGTCGCCGCCAAGTACGACGTCACCGTCGCGCTGCACACCGACCACTGCCCGAAGGACAAGCTGGACGGCTACGTCCGCCCGCTGCTGGCGATCTCCGCCGAGCGCGTGGCCAACGGCCGGGACCCGCTGTTCCAGTCGCACATGTGGGACGGCTCGGCCGAGACCCTCGCCGACAACCTGGCCATCGCCCAGGAGCTGCTGGCCCAGGCCGCCGCCGCCCGGATCATCCTCGAGGTCGAGATCACCCCGACCGGTGGCGAGGAGGACGGCGTCACCCACGAGATCAACGACGAGCTGTACACCACCGTCAACGACGCCGTGCGCACCGCCGAGGCGCTGGGCCTGGGCGAGCAGGGCCGCTACCTGCTGGCCGCCTCCTTCGGCAACGTGCACGGCGTGTACAAGCCGGGCAACGTCGTGCTGAAGCCGGAGCTGCTGCGCGAGCTCCAGGACGCGATCGGCAAGCAGTACGGCAAGACCGACCCGTTCGACTTCGTCTTCCACGGCGGCTCGGGCTCGACCGCCGAGGAGATCGCCACCGCGCTGGAGAACGGCGTCGTGAAGATGAACCTGGACACCGACACCCAGTACGCCTTCACCCGCCCGGTGGCCGGCCACATGTTCGCCAACTACGACGGCGTGCTGAAGGTCGACGGCGAGGTCGGCAAGAAGAACACCTACGACCCGCGCACCTGGGGCAAGCTGGCCGAGGCCGGCATGGCCGCCCGCGTGGTCGAGGCCGCCGAGCAGCTGCGTTCGGCGGGCAAGCGCCTGAAGTGAGGCCCGTGCCCGGCGCAGGGCACACGCCCGGCACAGGGCCGCGCCCGGCGTAGGGCCCGCGCCCCGAGCGCGGAACACGGGTGCCCCCGGCGGAGACCGCCGGGGGCACCCGTACGTCGGGGGGTGTCTACTGCTTGAGCTCCGCGTACGCCTCCGCGCTGCTGTCCTTCAGGAACTGCCAGCAGCGGGTCTCCTCCTCGGTCTCCTTGATCGCGCCGGCCGCCCGGGCGAGCGCCGCCAGGCAGCGCAGGAAGCCGCGGTTGCCGCGGTGCTCCCACGGCACCGGGCCGTGCCCCTTCCATCCGCTCCGCCGCAGCGCGTCCAGGCCACGGTGGTAGCCGGTACGGGCGTAGGCGTACGACTCGACGTACCGGCCGGCCGCGTAGGCGTCGTCGGCGAGCATCGCCCACGCCAGGCAGAAGGCCGGGAACTCGGCCGCCACCTGGGTCGGGGAGGCCGACTCCTCCGCCAGCATCCGGTAGGGCCGCTCCTCCTCCGGGAGGAGGGTCGGTTCGGGACCGTCGAGAAGGTTCCTGTGAATCGCCATGCCCTGAAGTCTGCCACCCGAGACGCAGGGGTCAACCGCCGTCCCGCGCGGTTCACCGCCACCGGCGCACCGGAGCCGCGTCCGGGGTGTGTGGACATTCACCCGTTCGTCGTGCCAGTGTGAAGATCATGTCCGCAGCCCGATCCGTCGGCAGGCGCACCGCACCGCCCCGGAAGGGCGGTCGCCGACGCCGCCGACCGCGGCGCGGATCCGGTCCTGGCATGCTCACGGCACTAACGCTCTCCGTCCTGGTGCTGGGCGCCACCGCGATCGCGCTGACCCACCCGGGCGGGACGCCGGCCGCCGCCCCGACCACCCAGGCGAGGGTCGCCCCGCCGGCCGAGCAGGCCGCCACGGCGGCGCCGGCGCCCGAGCAGGCCCCGCCCCCGGCCACCGCCCCCGCACCGGTACCGGCCGGCGCCCCGTCACCCGCACAGCCCCCGACGCCGGCCGCACCGCCGACCGCGCCGCCGGCCGCACCGCCCGGCCCCGCCGGGCCGGACCCCGGGCCCACCAAGGGCGCGGGCACCTTCACCGTCGCCCCCGCCACCGCCAAGCCGGTCGGGCGCGGCAACGTGCGCCGCTACCGGGTCGAGGTCGAGGACGGCATCGGCATCGACGCCCCGACCGCCGCCGCGCAGGTCCACGGCATCCTCGGCGACCGGCGCGGCTGGACCAACGACCGCAGGAACGGCTTCCACCTGGTCGCCGACGGCCCGTACGACTTCACCGTGAAGATCGCCTCACCGGCCACCGTGGACCGGATCTGCGGCGCCTCCGGCCTGGACACCCACGGCGAGGTCAACTGCAACGTCGGCAACCAGGTGCTCGTCAACTCCAAGCGCTGGAACACCGGTTCGCCCCAGTTCAGCGGACCGCTGGACGAGTACCGGGCGCTGATCGTCAACCACGAGGTGGGCCACCGGATCGGCCACGGGCACGAGGGCTGCCCGGGCGAGGGCAAGCCCGCGCCCGCGATGATGCAGCAGATCTACGGCCTCAACGGCTGCGCGCCCAACGCCTGGCCGTACTCGGCGGAGGGCGCCTACCTCAGCGGGCCGGCCGTCCCGTAAGCCGGGCGGCGAAGCCGGCCGCAGGGCTGGCCAACCCGGCCGGGACAGACCATAGTCTGCGGTCATGACCACCGTCCGACGCCGCACCCTCACCGCCCTGTTCGCCTCCGCCGGGGTCCTGCTCGGCACGGCCGCCTGCACGTCCTCGTCCGGGAGCCTGCCCGGTTCGGGCACCCTCTCGTACGACCGCGTCCGCTCGACCGCCGAGCAGCTCCGGCAGAACCAGGGCGGCCAGGACGTCTGCCCCTTCGGCCTGGACCTCGGCAAGGCGCTCACCGCGGCCGGGATCCCCGGCACGGCCACCCCCGACACCGCGGACGGGCGCGCCGTGGACGGCGACACGGGCTCCGGCGCGCCACCGCAGCCGTGGCCGTCCGGTTTCACCCACCCGCCGGAGATGCCGTCGGTCCCGGCCCGGCCCCCGCACGCCTCGGTCAGCTGCGCCTGGCGGGTGGACGGGACGCCGGTGAGGGCCGAGCTGGTGGCGACCACCCAGCGCGGGGTCGCCGTCAACCTGATGCTGCCGGCCATCCAGCGAGCCGCCGGTGCCGGGGTCGACCAGCTCCAGCAGATCGCCACCGACCAGCCGGCGGCCGGTCAGACCGAGCTGGTCCCGGGCACGGGCGGGGCCGCCCTCGCCCGGGTGGCGATCAAGGGCGACGGCGACCTCATACTGCTGGTCTCCCAGGACCGCACCGGCGCCGAGCTGGACCGCGCCCTCGCCGGGGAGCCGCTGCGCAGGGCCGCCGAGGCCCTGGCCGGCCAGCTGCGGTAGCCGGGGGCTACCGGAGCACCGGCAGGTACTCCCTCAGGTCGCTGCGCTCGCCCGAGGCGGACACCTCGCCCGCCTCCACCGCCGCCGCCCAGTCGGCCCGGCCGGTGGCCAGCCGGATCCAGGTCAGCGGGTCGGTCTCCACCACGTTGGGCGGGGTGCCGCGGGTGTGCTTCGGCCCCGGCACCGCCTGGACCACCGCGTACGGCGGGATCCGCAGCTCGACCGCGCCGCCGGGCACCTGTCCGGCGAGGGCGTCGGCCAGCATCCGGGTGACGGCGGCGACGGCCTCGCGGTCGTGCGGGAAGGCGTCCAGGCCGAGCGCGTCGGCCAGGTCGTCGGCGTGCACCACGGTCTCGACCAGCCGGGACACCAGGTAGTCGGTCAGGTGGAGCGGATGGCCGCTCAGGAAGGTGACCCGCCGGTCCGGCTCCAGCGCGGCCGCCCGGCCGAGCACGGCCCGCACGGTGTCGAGCGCCTCGTCGAACGCGGCGGCCACCTCCTTGGGCGGGCCGGCGAAGCCGATCGCCGTGTGCTCCGTGGTCGCGGCGTCGACGAACTCGGCCATCGACGCGGCCAGCGCCGCGTAGTCGGCCAGCGGGAGCGGCGGGCCGCCCACCTCCGCGGCGTCCAGCACGGCCCGCATCTGGCTCAGCGCCAGGCTCACATGGGTCACCAGCTCCCGCACCCGCCAGGAGCCGAGGCGGGTCGGCCGTTCCAGGTCGGACTCGGTCAGCTGGTGCACGACGTCGCGCACCGCCTCGCACTGCGCCACCAGCGCGGCACTCGTCTTCTGCGGCTGATACGTACGGGACTTGGCAGGCATGGGCGTCAACATACGCCTAGGGGCGGGTGGTTCACCAGAGAACCACCCGCCCCGGAGGGAACCGTGACGTCAGGCCAGCAGGGCCTCGATGACGCCGGTGTGGGCGTCCTTCAGCTCGGCCAGCGAGACGCTGAACTGGCCCTGGACGTCCAGGCTTTCACCGTCCACGACACCGATCCGGGTGGCCGGCAGGCCGCGCGCGGTGCACATGTCGTTGAACCGGAGCTCCTCGCTGCGCGGCACCGCCACGACGGCGCGGCCGGCCGACTCCGAGAACAGCAGGACGAACGGGTCCTGGCCCTCGGGCACGATGATCCGCGCACCGTGGCCGCCCTTGAGGCAGCTCTCCACCAGCGCCTGGCCGAGACCGCCGTCGGACAGGTCGTGCGCGGCGTCGATCATGCCGTCGCGCGAGGCGGCGATCAGGATCTCGCCGAGCAGCCGCTCGCGCTCCAGGTCCACCTTGGGCGGCAGGCCGCCGAGGTGGTCGTGGACGGCCTGCGACCAGGCCGAGCCGCCGAGCTCGTCCGCCGTGTCGCCGAGCAGGTAGAGCAGCTGCCCCTCCTCGGCGAAGGCCAGCGGGGTGCGCCGGGTGACGTCGTCGATGACACCGAGCACCGCGACCACCGGGGTCGGGTGGATGGCGACGTCGCCGGTCTGGTTGTACAGCGAGACGTTGCCGCCGGTGACCGGGGTGCCGAGCACCAGGCAGGCGTCGGCCAGGCCGCGGGTGGCCTCGGCGAACTGCCACATCACGTCCGGGTCCTCGGGGGAGCCGAAGTTGAGGCAGTCGGAGACGGCGAGCGGCTTGGCACCGCCGGCCGCGACGTTGCGGTACGCCTCGGCCAGGGCCAGCTGGGCACCGGTGTACGGGTCCAGCTTGGCGAAGCGGCCGTTGCCGTCGGTGGCGACCGAGACGCCGAGGTTGGTCTCCTCGTCGATCCGGATCATGCCCGAGTCCTCGCCGACCGAGAGCACGGTGTTGCCGAGCACGTAGCGGTCGTACTGGTCGGTGATCCAGGACTTGGAGGCCTGGTTCGGGTGGCTCGCGACCTTCAGCAGGTCGGCCTTGAGGCCCTCGCCGGTGGTCGGACGGGCCAGCCGCTCGGCGGTCGGGGCGTCGGCCTGCAGCGCGTCCTGCCAGCTCGGGCGGGCGTACGGGCGCTGGTAGGTCGGGCCCTCGTGGGCGACGGTGCGCGGCGGGACGTCCACCACGAGCTCGCCGTGCCAGAAGATCTCCAGGCGCTCGCCGTCGGTCACCTCACCGATGACGTTGGCGATGACGTCCCACTTCTCGCAGATCTCCAGGAAGCGGTCGACCTTGTCGGGCTCCACGATCGCGCACATGCGCTCCTGCGACTCGCTCATGAGGATCTCCTCCGGCGAGAGCGTGTGGTCGCGCAGGTGCACGGTGTCGAGCTCGATCCGCATGCCGCCGGAGCCGGCCGAGGCCAGCTCGCTGGTGGCGCAGGACAGGCCGGCGCCGCCGAGGTCCTGGATGCCCTTGACGAGCTTCTCCCGGAAGATCTCCAGGGTGCACTCGATCAGGAGCTTCTCCTGGAACGGGTCGCCGACCTGGACGGCCGGGCGCTTGGCCGGCTTGGTGTCGTCGAAGGTCTCGGAGGCGAGCACCGAGACGCCGCCGATGCCGTCGCCACCGGTGCGGGCGCCGTACAGGATGACCTTGTTGCCGGCGCCGGAGGCCTGCGCGAGGTGGATGTCCTCGTGCTTCATGACGCCCACGCACAGCGCGTTGACCAGCGGGTTGCCCTGGTAGCAGGAGTCGAAGACGACCTCGCCGCCGATGTTCGGCAGGCCCAGGCAGTTGCCGTAGCCGCCGATGCCCGAGACGATCCCGGGCAGCACGCGCCGGGTGTCCGGGTGGTCGGCCGCACCGAAGCGCAGCGGGTCCATCACGGCGACCGGGCGGGCGCCCATCGCCAGGATGTCGCGCACGATGCCGCCGATGCCGGTGGCCGCGCCCTGGTAGGGCTCGATGTACGACGGGTGGTTGTGCGACTCGACCTTGAAGGTGACCGCGTAGCCCTGGCCGACGTCGACGACGCCGGCGTTCTCGCCGATGCCGACGAGCATCGCGTCCGAGTCGGGCTTCTTCTCACCGAACTGCTTCAGGTGGACCTTGCTGCTCTTGTACGAACAGTGCTCCGACCACATGACCGAGTACATCGCGAGTTCGGCGCCGGTCGGGCGGCGGCCGAGGATCTCCCGGATGCGCGCGTACTCGTCCTCCTTGAGGCCGAGTTCGGCCCAGGGCTGGGCGGCGTCCGGGGTCTGCTCGGCGTTCTTGACGGTGTCGAGGCTCATCAGGCGTTCACCAGCTGCTTCAGGACGGAAGTGAAGAAGCCCAGGCCCTCGGTGGTCGGACCGGTGAGCGGCTCCACGGCGTGCTCCGGGTGCGGCATCAGGCCGACGACATTGCCGGCGGCGTTGGTGATGCCGGCGATGTCGCGGTACGAACCGTTCGGGTTGACGTCCAGGTAACGGGCGACCACCCGGCCCTCCGCCTCCAGTTCGTCCAGCACCCGCTCCTCGGCGACGAAGCGGCCCTCGCCGTTCTTCAGCGGCACGACGATTTCCTGGCCCGCCGAGTAATCCCGGGTCCAGGCGGTGCCGGCGTTCTCGATGCGCAGCTTCTGGTCGCGGCAGATGAAGTGCAGCGAGTCGTTCCGGGTGAGCGCACCGGGCAGCAGGTGCGATTCGCAGAGCACCTGGAAGCCGTTGCAGATACCGAGGACCGGCATTCCGAGCTTCGCCTGCTCGATGACGGTCTCCATCACCGGCGAGAAGCGGGAGATCGCACCGCAGCGCAGATAGTCGCCGTAACTGAATCCGCCCGGCAGGACGACGGCGTCGACCTGGTGGAGATCCTTGTCACGGTGCCAGAGGGCGACCGGCTCGGCGCCGGCGAGGCGGACCGCCCGCTGGGCGTCGCGGTCGTCGAGCGAGCCGGGGAAAGTGACGACGCCGACGCGGGTGGTCACTTGCCCTCCTCCTCGACGCGGACGGTGAAGTCCTCGATCACGGTGTTGGCGAGAAAGGTCTCGGCGGCTTCGCGGATACGGGCGAGCGCCGCGTCGTCGACCGGGCCCTCCACATCCAGCTCGAAACGCTTGCCCTGGCGGACGTCGGCGATCCCGGTGAATCCGAGACGGGGCAGTGCACGCTGCACCGCCTGTCCCTGGGGGTCGAGGATCTCCGGCTTGAGCATGACGTCGACTACGACGCGTGCCACTGGCACTCCCGGTGGTGTCTTCGGTGAGGCGGGGGAACTCCAGACTACCGGTGGTTTCGGGCAGGATTGCTGGCCGGGGATAGCGACGCGCGTAGACCCGAGACCCTTACGCCGCAAGGGATCCGGGCGGGTCGCCACCGGACCGGGCCGGCCGGTTTCCCCGGATTCGGCACTCGGAACGGCGCCGCCCGGAGAACACCCGAATACGGCACTTGGGGACAGATCCGCCCGTCCCGCACCCCGGTATCCAGGAGTCCCGCGAAGAGACGTGAATATCCGGAAAAGAATGCCGGACTCTTCGATTTCGGCCCCCTTCGGGTGCAGAATAGGGCCACCTGTCGCGGCAAGTGCTGCGTATCAGGCGAGCCGTCCGGCCCGCCCGTACGCGCTTGCGCGAGTTGGTGCACATCAGGCCCCGGTACCCCCTCGGACCGGGGCCGAATTGCCCGAGAGGATTGACACCCATGGCTCAGCGTGTAGTTGTCACGCTCTCCGACGACCTGGACGGCGGCGCCGCCGCGGAAACCGTCCACTTCGGCGTCGACGGGAAGTCGTACGAGATCGACCTGTCCGTGGACAACGCGGAAAAGCTGCGGGAGGCCCTCGCTCCGTTCGTCGCCGCCGGCCGCCGCCAGAGCCGCACCGGAAAGTCGTTCCGCCGCACCGCCCTCACCCCCGACCCGGCCGCCGTCCGCGCCTGGGCCCTGTCCCGCGGGATGGAGCTGCCGGCCCGCGGCCGCATCCCCAAGCACGTGTACGAGGCGTTCGCCGAGGCGAACTGAGCCCTGCGGGAGTCCGCTCCCGGTCGCCCCGCCCGCCCGGACCGAAAGGGTGGGGCGACCACCCCGAACGATGCTGTAGAGTATTCCTCGTCGCCGCAACGGAGAGATCCGAAGAGGCGGCGGGTGCCCCACCAGGCACCATGCGGACGTGGCTCAGTTGGTAGAGCATCACCTTGCCAAGGTGAGGGTCGCGAGTTCGAATCTCGTCGTCCGCTCGCAGTGCGCGAGCACAGCACAACTCAATAGTTTGACCTGCGGACGTGGCTCAGTTGGTAGAGCATCACCTTGCCAAGGTGAGGGTCGCGAGTTCGAATCTCGTCGTCCGCTCAGATACGAAGGGCCCCCTCGAACGAGGGGGCCCTTCGGCATTCCCTCCCGGCGCCCGCGAACCCCGCCCCGGCTGCCGCGATATCGCCCATGACGTTTGTCATCGCCGACCCGTGGATCCCCACCGCGAGGTCATGACGGCGCGCACTGCCCCCGCGGCCCGGCCGACGGGAGGCTTGGGGCATGGAAACGAGCCGGCCCTCCCGCCCCAGCGAAGACGTGATCGAGGTCACCGACCTGCACCGCCACTACGGCGGCGGCACCTCCGGGTACCACGCCGTGCGCGGCGTCGACCTGACCGTCCGCCGCGGCGAGCTGTTCGCGCTGCTCGGCACCAACGGGGCCGGCAAGACCTCCACCATGGAGGTCATCGAGGGCCTGGCCGCCCCCACCGGCGGCACCGTCCGGGTGCTCGGCCGGGACCCCTTCGGGGAGCGCGCCGCCGTCCGCCCGAGGATCGGCATCATGCTCCAGGAGGGCGGCTTCCCCGGCGAGCTCACCGCCGCCGAGACCGGCCGCGTCTGGGCCGGGATGACCAGCGGCGCCCGCCCGGTGGCGGAGGCACTGGAGCTGGTCGGCCTCGGCCACCGCGCCAAGGTCCGGGTCAAGCAGCTGTCCGGCGGCGAGAAGCGCCGACTGGACCTCGCGATGGCCCTGCTCGGCCGCCCCGAGGTGCTCTTCCTGGACGAGCCCAGCACCGGCCTGGACCCGGAGGCGCGCGCCGCCGTCTGGCAGCTGGTCCGCGAACTGCGCGCCCAGGGCACCACGGTGCTGCTCACCACGCACTACCTGGAGGAGGCCGAGGAGCTGGCCGACCGGCTGGCCATCATGCACAGCGGCCAGGTCGTCACCACCGGCACCGTCGCCGAGGTGATCGCCGACCGGCCCTCCCGGATCACCTTCGAGCTGCCCGCGTTCACCGGGGCCGCGCTGCCCGTGCTGGCCGGGGCCGAGATCGGCGTCGACGGCCGCCGGGTCACCGTCCAGACCCTCGGGCTCCAGGACACCCTCACCGACCTGCTCGGCTGGGCCCGGCACCACGGGATCGCGCTCGGCGCCCTGGACGCCCGCAGCGCCTCGCTGGAGGAGGCCTTCCTCGCGATCGCCTCCGAGGCCGCCCACCAGAACCCCCCGCAGGCGCCCGCCGCCACCCGCCCCGCCCGCCGCCGCCTGATCGGATCCGCCCGATGACCACCACCGCCGTCCCCGCCGTCACCGCCGGTCCGCGGAGCACCGCCGTCCGCCGGCTGCTCGCCCTCGGCCGGGCCGAGGCCACCCTGCTGCTGCGCAACCGCACGGCCCTGTTCACCGCCCTGGTGCTGCCGCTGGTGCTGGTCTTCACCCTGCGGGGCACGCTGTCGGCGCAGGCCGAGTCCCACCCCGGGCTGGACGTCGACTCGCTGCTGGTCTACGGCTCGGTCGGGATGATCCTGGCCTTCGTCGTGTACTACAACCTGACCGCCGCGTACGTCGGGCGGCGCGGCGAGCTGGTCCTCAAGCGGCTGCGCACCGGCGAGGCTCGGGACGTCGAGATCCTGCTCGGCACCGCCCTCCCCTCGCTCGCCCTCGGCCTGCTGATGGCCGCTCTGATCGGGATCGGCGGCAGCCTCGGCCTGCACCTGGCCGTGCCGGTCAACCCGCTGCTGATGCTGGTCGGCCTGCTGCTGGCGCTGGCCACGATGATCGCCCTGGCCGCGCTGTCCAGCGCCTTCACCAGGACCGTGGAGAGCGCGGGCATCACCACCCTGCCGGTCATGCTGGTCATGCAGCTCGGCTCCGGCCTGTTCGTCCCGCTGGAGGTCATGCCCTCCCAGGTGGCCGACGTCTGCCGGCTGCTGCCGACCACCCCCGCCTTCCAGCTGATCCGGATCGGCTGGTTCGGCACCGACGGCTCGGCCCCCGCGACGGACTTCATCGGCTCCTGGGGCGCGGCCGGCTCGCACCTGGTCACCGGGGCCGTCTGGTTGGGCCTGGCGGTCTGGGGAGCGGTGCGCTACTTCCGCTGGGAACCGCGCCGCTGACCCGAAGGACGTGCCCCCCGGAAGGCGCTCATCCGATGGATGAGCGCCTTCCGGGCCTCTGGTATGAAGACACCGGCAAGATCGTGATCGAACTGGGGCGGAAGAATTGGGAATGCGGTCACCGCTTCGCAGCTGGACGGGCCTGAGCAAACCCCAGCGCACCGAGCTGTACCTGCGCTGGTCGCTCTACCTGATGGCGCTGTTCGTCCTCCCGAGCGTCCTGATCGCCGCCGGGAGCGCCGCCGACCAGCCCGGGAACCTCCCCGCCGTCCGGATCTCCGTGCTGATCGGACTCGCCGTCACCCTGGTGCTGCTGCGGGCCTACCGGGCCGCCCTCGACCACTACCTGGGCCGCCCCGCCGACCACCGGATCTGGACCGCCCTCTCGGTCGGCCTCGCGGTGGCCGGCTCCTGGACCGTCCTGCTGTTCGGGCCCGCCCACGGCAGCGCGGAGAGCCCGGGGCCGCCCTTCACCCTGTACGTCGCCAGCAGCCTGCTGCTCTTCTCCCACGGCCAGGTCTGCGTGGCGCTGACCCCGCGCGGGGCCACCGCCGTCGGGCTGGGCATGCTGGCGTCCGTCGTCCCGGCCGCGACGCTGGCCGGGCTCGACACCGCGAGCACCGCCGGATACGTGACCGGTCTCACCATCGGCATGGCCTTCCTCGGCTCCAGCTGCCGCAGCTTCGCCTGGCTGACCTCGATCGTCTGGGAGCTGGACGCCGCCCGCGAGGCGCAGTCCCGGCTGGCCGTCGCCGAGGAGCGGCTGCGCTTCTCCCGCGACCTGCACGACGTGATGGGCCGCAACCTCACCACCATCGCGCTGAAGAGCGAACTCGCCGTGCAGCTCGCCCGCCGCGGCCGTACGGAGGCCGCCGACCAGATGGCCGAGGTGCAGAGGATCGCCCAGGAGTCGCAGCGCGAGGTCAGGGACGTCGTCCGCGGCTACCGCGCCGCCGACCTGCACGCCGAGGCGATCGGCGCCCGGGCGGTGCTGCGCTCGGCGGACGTCGCCTGCGAGATCGACCTCGGCGAGCACGCCGACGAACTGCCGGCCGCGGTCCAGTCGGTGTTCGGCTGGGTGATCCGCGAGGCCACCACCAACGTGCTGCGGCACAGCGAGGCCGACCGCTGCCTGATCCGGCTGCGGACCGAGGACGGACGGGCCGTGCTGGAACTGGAGAATGACGGGGTGCCCGAGATCCCGTTCCCCTCCCAGGGCAGCGGCACCGGGCTGCGCGGACTGCGCGAGCGGCTCGCCGCCCACGACGGCGAGCTGACCGTGGCCCCCACCGGGGCGGGCGTCTTCCGGATGCTCGCCACCGTCCCGCTCGCCGGCTGAGGAAGAAGGACCGCCCGATGACCGAGAACACCGCACCCGTCCGCGTCCTGCTCGCCGACGACGAGCACCTGATCCGGGGCGCGCTGGCCGCGCTGCTCTCGCTGGAGGACGACATCGAGGTGGTCGCCCAGGCCGGCTCCGGCACGGAGGCGCTGGCGATGGCGCAGGCGCACCGCCCGGACGTCGCGGTGCTGGACCTCCAGATGCCGGGCAGGGACGGCATCGAGGTGGCCGCCCAGCTGCGGCTGCAGCTGCCGGACTGCCGCTGCATGATCGTCACCGGGCACGGCCGCCCCGGCTACCTGAAGCGGGCGCTGGAGGTCGGGGTGCGCGGCTTCCTGCCGAAGACCGTCTCGGCGGCGGACCTGGCCGGCATCATCCGCACCGTGCGCTCCGGCGGCCGGTACGTGGACCCGGAGCTGGCGGCGGACGCGATCAGCGCCGGCGAGACCCCGCTGACGCCGCGCGAGACGGACGTCCTGGAGCTGGCCGCCGACGGCACCTCGATCGCCGAGATCGCCGAACGGGCCTCGCTCTCCCAGGGCACCGTGCGCAACTACCTGTCCGCGGCGGCCACCAAGCTGGGCGCGGAGAACCGCCACGCGGCGGTGCGGATCGCCCGCGAGCACGGCTGGATCTGAGGCCCGTCGCCGAACTCGCGTCCGCGTGGGCGGGTTCGACGACAGGCCCGGGCCGTGCCCGCGGGCGGTCGGGGCGGCTCAGGCCCAGGTGGTCCCGGTCAGCCGCTCGTAGACCTCGATGTACTTGGCCCGGGTCCGCTCGACGATCTCGGCCGGCAGCGCCGGCGGCGGCTGCTCGCTGTAGCGGTCCCAGCCGGAGGCCGGGGAGACCAGCCAGTCGCGGATCAGCTGCTTGTCGAAGGACGGCTGCGAGCGGCCCGGCTGCCACTGGTCGGCGGGCCAGTAGCGGGAGGAGTCCGGGGTGAGCACCTCGTCGCCGATCACCAGCTCGCCGTCCAGCAGGCCGAACTCGAACTTGGTGTCGGCCAGGATGATGCCGCGGTCGCGGGCGATGTCCCGGGCCCGGGCGTAGACGTTCAGCGTGGTCTGCCGCAGCTGGGCGGCCAGCTCGGCGCCGATCCGGCGGGCGGTCTCCTCGTAGGAGACGTTCTCGTCGTGCTCGCCGACCTCGGCCTTGAGGGCCGGGGTGTAGATCGGGGCGGGCAGCTCGGAGCTGTTCTCCAGGCCCTCGGGCAGCGCGATGCCGCAGACCGTACGGCTCTCCTGGTACTCGGCCAGGCCGGAGCCGGCCAGGTAGCCGCGGGCGACCGCCTCGACCGGGACCATCTCCAGGCTGCGGCAGACCAGCGTGCGGCCCTTCCAGTCGGCCGGGGCGCCGGCCGGGACCTCGGTGGAGATCACGTGGTTGGGCACGATGTCGGCGATCCGCTCGAACCACCACAGCGACAGCTGGGTGAGCACGCGGCCCTTGTCGGGGATCTCGTTCGGCAGCACCCAGTCGTGCGCGGACGTCCGGTCGCTGGCCACCATGACCAGCTCACCCGACCCGGTGCGGTAGAGGTCGCGCACCTTGCCGGTGTGCAGGTGGACCAGGCCGGGTACCTGGACCGGCTCGGGCTTGGTGACAAATCCGCTCAAGGTGTTCAGTCCTCAGGGGTCGTTCACGGGCGGGGGCACCGCGAAAGGGGAGGTCACTGCCCCCGCAGTCTTTCACGCCCGCCGGACGCCGCTCCTCCGGCCGTCGGTCACTCGTTCTTGCAGAGCCGGTCCAGCAGGTTCGCGGTCGCCCGCTGGATCCGCTCGTCGGTCAGGCCCGGGCGGCCCAGCGCGGGCGACCAGGCGAACGTCCCGGCCGCGAAGACGTACGCGCCGCTGGGCGCCCGGTACAGCGAGGTCTCCTGGTAGCGGGTGCGGCCGGCCGGGTCCTGGTAGGGCGAGTGCGCCAGCAGCACCCGCTCGACGTGCTCGGGCAGCGCCACCTTGGGGTAGTAGCGGTCCGCCTCGCCGGCGACCAGCCCGGGCAGCTCGTCGCCCTCCTGGAGGCCGGTGCCGTCCCAGAGCCAGTGCGCGGTGTGCCGGGCGACCAGCGGGACGGGCGTGGCGACCCGCCCCGAGTACTGCACCCCGAGCAGGTGCTGCTCGGGCTCCCCGGCGTCCCGCCACAGCGCGCTGGCCGCGCCGGGCGCCCCGGCGGCCGGGCTGCCCGGGCCTACCTTCTGCCGCTTGCGGCAGTTGAGCAGCCGGTTGGGCTCGCCGGAGGCGGCTGCGGTCAGCTCGACCCGCCAGTACATGGTGTTGGCGGAGAGGAACACCAGCGAGGTGCCGCCGTCCCGGGCCCGCTCGGCGGCCCGGCGCATCGGCTCGGACCAGTACTCGTCGTGGCCGGGGAAGACCAGCGCCCGGTGCCGGGAGGCGTCCACCAGGCCGGCGTGCAGGTCGGTGGCGGTGGCGTAGGAGAGGTCGTAGCCGTAGCGCTCGGCCCAGCGGATGAAGTCGTACGCGTGGCCGACGTGCAGCGGCAGTCCGGCGGTGGCGTGCGGGCGGTCGAAGGAGACGGTGACGGCCGCCTCCGGCTCGCCGACCAGGCCGCCCCGGCCGTCCCAGGCGTGGTAGAGGCTGGCGCCGGTGCGGCCGTCCTCCGGGAACAGGTTGTACGCCTGCCAGGTCACGTCCGGGAGCACCAGGAGCAGCTCGGCGGTGCGCCCCTGCTCCTCGAAGTCCCGGACGGTGAACGGGATGTGGCTGCGGTGCAGCATGTCGGCGGTGGTCAGCACGGCGACGTACGCGCCGGGCTTCCAGTGCGCCGGGATCTGCTGCCGCCAGGAGTGCCACCAGTGGTGGCAGGAGACCGTCCGGTCGACCACCAGCGGGGCGGGCTGGGCGAGGCCGGCGATCAGCGGGCTGGAGGTCATGTGGCGGGCGCCGTCGCCGCCGTAGTGGCCGATCCGGAAGATGTTCACGGTGAACTCGCGGGGCGGGTTGACGGTGACCCGGAAGTCCACCGAGCCGCCGGGGCGGACCACCCCGGCCGAGGCGAAGCCCTTGATCTGCTGGTCCACGTCGTTGGCGCCCTGCGGGGAGCCGACGGACGGCTTGCGGCGGACCCCGGCCGTCAGCGACTGCTGGCCGGGCGCGTCCACCGAGACGTACCAGGGCACGGCGCCCTCCGCCCCGGCCAGGTACTGGTCCGGGCTGCGCAGCCAGGGCAGCGGGCCCTGCCCGAAGGGGTCGGAGACGCTGTAGGCGTGCGTCCCCGACTCCCAGCGGCGGTTGAGTTCGGTCCCCACGCGCCCCTCCCAGGTGCACTTCCGCCCGGTTGGCACGTGCCCCCCGGATGTGCGTGCGGTCTAATACACCACAGAGTGCTGGCGCAACGTCACCCTCCGGTAGCAATTGGTGCAGGGAATCTCGCGCGCCTCCCGGGCAGGGCCTCCGGCCTGCGAAGACGCCCGGCAGTCGGCCGGTTTGGGGGCGCGCGGAGGGATGCCGAGCGCCCTTCCGGTACGCACGGGACGTCAGAGGCGGACGGGTTTCTCGAGGCGGACGTCGGCGGCGTCCAGCCAGGCGCGCAGCGGACCGTCCTGGCCCTGTTCGACGGCCTGGGCGACCGGGCCGGCCAGGTCGGTGCGGCGCACCCCGCCGAGCAGCAGCACCGGGCCGTCCAGCCAGTCCAGGCCGGGGGCGCCGCCCGCGGTGTCCACGGCGGCGCAGCAGACCATCGCGGTGACGTGGTCGACCAGCAGGTCGCGGCCGCCGCGGTCGGGTTCGAGCAGCGGGGCCGGGGCGGTGGTGCGGGCCAGCTGGGCGGCGAGCGCGGCGGCCAGCAGCTCGCCGTCGCCCTCGGCGAGCCGGCCGAGCAGCCGGGTGAGGGTCGGGGCGCCGGGACGGGACTGCGGGGCGAGCCGGTCCAGCGCGGTCTGCAGGGTGGTGGCGCCCGCCCGCCAGCCGGCGTCCACCACCTCGGCCGGGTAGTCGGCCCACTCCAGCTCGTGCCAGGCACCGGCCGCCGGGCGGCCGAAGAACAGTTCGGCGGCGAGCCGGGAGACCGCCCGGTCGACGGTGCCGGGCTCCTCCAGCAGGTCGCAGGCGGGGCGGTCGCCGAGCCGGCTGCCGTAGCCGTCGGCCAGCCGGTCGCGCCGGGACAGCTCGGTGAGCGCGGAGACCACGCCGGCGTTGAGGCGGGCCGGGTGCCGGCCGAGCCGCCAGGCGGGCAGCGCGACCCGGGTGAGCAGCCGGTCCCAGCCCGCGTAGGCCAGGCCGACCTGTTCCTGGGCGGCGATCCGCAGGCCGTAGTCGACCGCCCTGGCCTGCTCGGAGGCCCAGCCCGCGACCGAGCGCTCCAGCTCGGCGGAGTGGCCCCGGCAGGCGCCGAGCAGGCGGCGGACGATCCGGCGGACGATCCGGTCGGCGAGCGCGGCCGGACCGCGCCGGGGCGGCCGGGGCGGGGCGGCCAGGGTGCCGCCGCCCAGGCCGGGGGCCGCGCCGCCGCCGGAGTCCAGGCAGGCGTCCAGGCCGCGCAGGAAGCGCCGGGCGGCGGCGATCTCCGGGTCGGCGGAGGCGGCGGTGCCGGCCACCACCGGGGCGAGCAGGGCGCGCAGCTCCCCCGCCCGCATCCACCACAGGAAGGGCGAGCCGATCACCAGGACGGGGGCGGGTGCCCCGGCGTCCGGGCCCCGCCGGTGCGGCCGGGCCGGCCGCCCCGCCGACGGGACGTCCTCCAGCCAGCTGTCGCAGTCCGGGGTGAGGGCGACGGCGGAGGGCGCGGGCACGTCCAGCCGGTCCGCCAGCTCGTCGATCAGCCGGTACAGCTCGGGGGCCTCGGCGCGGTCCAGCGGGACGGCCGGGGTGCGCGGCGGGACGGCCCGGCGCACGGCCCGGGCGGTCAGCTCGGCCACCGCCAGAGTCAGCGCGGCGACCGCGCAGACCACCCAGCGGGCGGCGTCCCAGCCCGCCGCGTCGGCGGCCCCGGGCGCGCCGATCCGGCCGGTGAACCGGCCCGCGAGCAGGACCACCGCGACGGCGGCGGGCAGGGCGGCGGCGGCCCGGGCGAGGCCTCGGACCCGCAGGACCGCCTGGGCGTGAGCGCGCGCGATGTCGACTGCGGCCATACGGTGCGGCACCCCCTTCGGAGCCCTCGGGCGCCCGGCTTCGGGCCCTGAGCCGACTCGAAACGATCAGTTCCGACCGGGAAGCGGAGGCGTCCGATCCCCGGTAGTGCATGCTGCGTGGCGCTACTGACATTTTCGACGCCCCGGTCCGGGCGGGTGTTCCGGATCGCCCCGGTTTCCACTCGTCCCGGTGACCCCGCCCGGTCGTTCCGGTGACGCGGTCGTTCCGGTGACACCGCCCGGACCCCGGCGGCCGGTCCGGTGCGAAGCACCCGGACGACCACCCGGCCGGACGCCGTCCAGCATCCCCCCGTGGGAGCACCGCTACCCGGCGGCGACCCCGGCGCACGGACCCCGCGCACCGCGATCCAGCGCACCATAAGGCCGCACGGCCGGTTGCGTCAGCCGGATGCGGACGCTGTCACCCGATGGGCTGGAATCCGTCGGCCGAACGGGACGTCCGCCCCTGCGGCCGCTCCGCTCCCGAAACGCCCGGGACGCTGCGCCCATGGGGGTTGACCGGTGGGCTCGGGCGTTCGATTCCCGCTCGCCCCGCGAGGTCCGCCGTCCCCGCGCCGCGCCCGGGACCGCCCCGCCCCGTGCTCGTGGGCGCCACGCAAAGTCCCGTGGGCGCCACACGCGCCGCGGCCCCCGTGCGAGCGGTTCGCACGGGGGCCGCGGGCAGCGCGGACGCGGGCGCCTCAGGCGGTGGCCGCCTTCAGCGCGATGTCGGTGCGGTGCTGGCCGCCCTTGAGGGAGATCCGGTCCACCGCCGCGTACGCGCGCTCGCGCGCCTCGGCCAGGTCGCTACCGGTCGCGGTGACCGACAGGACGCGGCCGCCGGCGCTCAGCACCCGGCCGTCCTCGTCCGTCCTCGTCCCGGCGTGCAGCACGAACGCGGTGCCGTCCGCCTCGGCCTCGGCCAGGCCCTCGATCGGGTCGCCGGTGCGCGGGGCGGCCGGGTAGCCCTCGGAGGCGACGACCACGGTGACGGCCGCGCCCTCGTCCCAGCGCAGCGGCTCCAGCTGGTCCAGGGTGCCGTTGGCGGAGGCCAGCAGCACGCCCGCCAGCGGGGTGCGCAGCCGGGCCAGCACGACCTGGGTCTCCGGGTCGCCGAAGCGGGCGTTGAACTCGATCACCCGGGTGCCGCGCGAGGTGAGCGCCAGGCCCGCGTACAGCAGGCCGGAGAACTCGGTGCCCCGGCGGCGCAGCTCGTCGACGGTCGGCTGGAGGACGGTCTCCAGGACCTCCTCGACCAGCCCGGCGGGCGCCCACGGCAGCGGCGAGTAGGCACCCATGCCGCCGGTGTTGGGGCCCTCGTCGCCGTCCAGCGCGCGCTTGAAGTCCTGGGCGGGCTGGAGCGGGACGACGGTGGTTCCGTCGGTGATCGCGAACAGCGAGACCTCGGGGCCGTCCAGGTACTCCTCGATGACCACGCGCTCGCAGGCGGCGGCGTGCGCCAGCGCCTCCTCGCGGTCGGAGGTGACCACGACGCCCTTGCCGGCGGCCAGGCCGTCGTCCTTGACCACGTACGGGGCGCCGAAGGCGTCCAGCGCCTCGGCGGCCTCGGCGGCGGTGGTGCAGACGTAGGAGCGGGCGGTGGGGACGCCGGCCGCGGCCATCACGTCCTTGGCGAAGGCCTTCGAGCCCTCCAGCTGCGCGGCCGCCGCGGACGGGCCGAACACCGGGACGCCGACCGCGCGCACGGCGTCCGCGACGCCGGCGACCAGCGGGGCCTCCGGACCGACCACCACCAGGGCGGCGCCGAGCCGGCCGGCCAGTGCGGCGACCTGCGCACCGTCCAGCTGGTCGACCGGGTGGACCGTCGCGACCTGCGCGATCCCGGCGTTGCCCGGGGCGCAGTGCAGTTCGGTCACTGCGGGATCTTGGGACAGAGAGCGGCACAGGGCGTGTTCGCGGGCGCCGCCGCCGATGACGAGGACCTTCACGCCTGGCAGCGTAGTCGGTGGCCGGTTCCGGCCGCTCTCCGGTCCCGTCCGATCCTCCAGGCGGGCGGCTGGGCAGGGCGAGCGGGTCGGAGGATCCTCCAAGCCGGACGGCGCCGGTTCGGCGGTCGGTGGCCGGGTCACGACGTCGGGTCGCCGGGCCCTCGCTCGGACGGGTGAAATCTCGCCGCCTCCCGCAACCCGCCCACCTCGGGTTCCGTTGGCCGAAACCGGTAACGATCAGCGGAGAAGCGCCCCCACGGTCAGCCATTTGGCGGTAAGAAGTGCTGTTGGAGAACCACCGGCGGACACCACGTCAGCCGTTGCGCCGACAGACCAGCAGTCCGCCCGCCACAGGGAGCCCCACAGGTGAGCCAGCCGGAAATGCAGCCCGAGGAGAGTGCCTGGGGCAAGGAGATCGGTGAGGAGGACCAGCCCGTCGCCGCCGTCGTCCGACGGGCCTCCACCAGCCGCCGGACCGATCTGAGCACCCGCCAGTTCCCCCTCGGGGACTGGGGCGAGCCCGCCGAGCGGCTGGAGGAGCTCTACCGCTGGTCCGAGGAGCGGGCGGTCGAGGCGATCGAGTGGTACCGCCGGGACCGGATCTGGAAGCGCCGCTGGGCGCGCCTGCTGCGGTTCGGCGCGGCCGGCTTCGCGGTGGGCGGCGTCGTCGCCCCGCTGGTCGGCCTGGCCGGCGGCTTCGCGCACGGCACCGGCTGGGGCTACGTCGGCTTCGCGCTCTCCGCCGCCTGCCTGGCCGCCGACCGGGTCTTCGGCCTCACCTCCGGCTGGATGCGGGACATCTCCACCGGGCAGGCGCTGCAACGCCGCCTGGAGGCCTTCCAGTTCGACTGGGCCTCGGAGTGCGTGCGCGAGGTGCTCGGCCCGACCGAGGGCACCGCGGGCGAGGCCGCCGAGCGCTGCCTGGGCGTGCTGCGCCGGTTCTGCGAGGACGTCTCGGACATGGTCCGCACCGAGACCTCGGAGTGGATGCTGGAGTTCCGCGCCTCGATGACCCAGCTGCCCACCCAGTCCGGCGGGGCCTGGGGCGGGCGCAGCGAGCCCGGGGTGGGCGCCCAGGTGCGGGTGCTGCCGCCGCCGGGCACCCGGCCCACCATGCCGCGCCAGCGGCCGCCGGAGGGTCCGCTGCGGTAGCGCCCGGGACCCCGGCGGGGCCCGGGCCCCGGGCGCGGAGGGGGCCTCAGGCGAAGACGATCATCGAGCCCTGGGTGACGCTCCTGGTCGCCGCCGCGTACAGCCCCGACCAGGCGTGCCGCTCCCGGGCGAAGGGGTGGACGTCGTCGATCGGCGGCCCGAACGGCTGCTCCAGGCCGGTCGGGCCGAGCGGCCGGGTCGGGTCCGGCGGGTTGAGCGGGTCGATGCCCAGCGCCGGTGCGACGGCCTGGAGTTCGCGCAGCAGCCCGTGGCTGGAGCCGAGCGGGCCGCCGGAGGCCAGCAGCGTGTCGTCCACCAGCGGCACCGCGAACTCGACCGGCACGTACGCGCCGGCGTGGTCGAAGTGCCAGACCAGGTGCGACTGTTCGGCACTGCTCTCGAACATCTCCAGCAGCTGCTCGTAGTCGCCGCCGAGCGCGTCGACCGGGGTGATGTCCAGCCCGGTGAGGCCCAACAGGTAG
This sequence comes from Kitasatospora sp. NPDC092039, assembly GCF_044756065.1. Classification (NCBI taxonomy): domain Bacteria; kingdom Bacillati; phylum Actinomycetota; class Actinomycetes; order Kitasatosporales; family Streptomycetaceae; genus Kitasatospora; species Kitasatospora sp. NPDC092039. The sequence continues at coordinate 251,112 of NZ_JBIVSD010000003.1, forward strand.
GCGCGGCGCAGGAAGTGCAGCGAGTCGTAGTCGAAGGCGGCTATCGGCTCGACCGCGCCGCTGACGCCCGGCACGAACCGGTAGACCGGCACCTCGGGCAGCCCGCGCGAGGCCAGCGCCGAGTTGTAGAGCGCGAGGTCGTCCCGGAAGGGGTTGTCGGTGCTGTGGCTCAGCACGTCCACCAGCGGGACGAGCCAGAGGTCGCAGGCCATGGCCGGCAGTTCCTCTCCGGAGGCGGGGATCGCCCGCGGAGACGGGGCGACGACGGGGCTGGGTCGGTGCCCGGACGGCCCTTCGGCGGGGCGCCCGGTCCGACGCCCGCCCACCCTACCGGCCCGGCGCGGCGTGCGGGTCGGGCCGTCCCCGCCCGGCCTCCGGGGCCGGCTCGGTCAGCCGCCGGCCGAACCGGCCGTACGGCAGCGTGCGCGGCTGGGGCACCAGGCCGAGGCCCAGGCCCAGCTCACGGCCGAGTTCCCGGCCCACCTCGTCGCCGCGGCGGCTCCGCTCGGCGCGGGCCCCGCCGGGCTCCGGGCCGGGCCCCGCGGCGGGACCGGCGGCGGGCTCGACGGCCGGCGCCGGCGGCGGCTCGACCGGCACCGGCGGCAGCTCCTCGCCGACGTACTCGGTGAGCAGCCCCAGGACGGTCACCGACTCCAGCGGCTGCCCGGCCAGCCCGGCCAGCAGCCGGACGGTGTACAGGTTGTACTCGCAGATGATCCGGTGCGCGCCGACCGAGTCGCGGGCCTCGATCGCCCCGACCAGGTCCGGGTGGCGCTCCCAGCAGATCCCGCCCAACGCGGGCAGTTCCCGCAGGTAGCGAGCGGCGAACATCCAGGACTGCACCCGCAGCCAGTCCAGGTAGTCGGCGATCCGGCGGTTGCCGAGCAGCCCGCCGACCTCCTGCCAGAACCGGCGGTCGCAGCCCACCATCACGTCCAGGTTCCCGGCCCGGGCGGCCCGCACCGCCGCGTCCGCCCGGCGGTGCAGCGAGGGCAGCCGGCTGAGGTCGGGCAGCGACCGACGGGCGACGAACTGGCGGTGGAAGCTGTCGGTGATCAGCACCCGGGACTCGAAGATCTCCAGGAAGTCGTCCCACCCCAGCTCGGGCACGGTGAAGCCGCGGTGGTGCTCGGCCCGCAACAGGCCCTGCGCACCGAGGTCGACCAGGGCCTCGCGGGCCGGGGTCGCGGAGACGCCGTACAGCTCGGCGATCTCCTTGACGGTGAAGTTCCGGCCGGCCGCGAGCCGGCCGGCCATCATCTCCTCGCGCAGCGCTCCGGCGATCTGCTCGCGCAGGCTGTTGCGGTGGATGACGGGGCGGGGGGTGTCGCCTGCGCCGTCGCCAGGCATGGGCGCGACCTCCTCGGGCGGCCTACCGTGCCGGCCCTCGTCCGGGCCGGTGGGGAACACGACGAGTGCTCATCTTCTCAAACCCGACCGGCCCAGGTACGAACCAACCCTCCGAAACGCCGTCCCCGCGCCCCGGCCCCGCCCCGGCTCAGCGCTGGACCGGCGCCGGGATCCCCAGCAGGCGGTCCCGCAGCACCGGGAACTCCTCCCGCGCCTTGGCCACCTCGGCCGGGTCGAACTCGACCGTCAGGACCTCCTCGTCCGCCCCCGCCTCGGCCAGCACCCGGCCCCACGGGTCCACCACGATGCTGTGCCCGGCCTGCTCGACCCCGGCGTGCGTCCCGGCCGTGTTGCAGGCCAGCACGAAGGCCTGCTCCTCCACCGCCCGGGCCCGGGCCAGCAGCGTCCAGTGCTCGCGCCGCCGGGCCGGCCAGGCCGCCGGGACCACCAGCAGCTGCGCTCCGGCGTCCAGCAGCGCCCGGAACAGCTCCGGGAAGCGCAGGTCGTAGCAGGTGGCCAGGCCCAGCGTGGCGAAGTCGACGGGCGCCGTGACGATCTCCTGACCGGCCCCCATCACCACCGCCTCGCCGCTGTCGAAGCCGAAGCGGTGGATCTTGCGGTACGTGTGCACCAGCTCGCCGTCCGGGGAGAACAGCAGTGAGGTGTTGTAGATCGGCCCGTCCGGATCGCGTTCGACGATCGAACCGGCGTGCAGCCAGGCCCCGGCGGCCCGGGCGGCGGCCGACATCGCGTCGGAGGTGGGCCCGTCCAGCGTCTCCGCGCCGTCCGACCAGAGGTCGTGGGCGAAGCCGCCGAGCGGCCACAGCTCCGGGAGCACCACCAGGTCGGCGCCCTGCTGCGCCCGCACCAGGGACGCCGCCCGAGCCCTCCGCTCGGCGGGCGGCTCCGCGTCGGAGACCGCGAGTTGGATCAATGAAGCGCGCACAGTACCACCGTCCACGGCAAGAGACCTACGATCGTCACCCGAAAGCGCTGCCCAGCTGTCTCCCGGCAGCGTAACGTGCGGTTAGCGTGTGCGCCCGGAAGCCGGACCATCCCGGTCGGCGTGACGGCGGGGCGCAGAGGCAAGGAAGCTGACGGAGGGCCGGAGATTCCCGTGACGGACAACCAGACCGTGCAGGCTTACACCGAGGCGTGGACCCAGACCATCGAGTCCATATCGGAGCTGGTCGCCCCCCTCCCCGAGGACTCCTGGAACCGGGCCACCGAGTGCCCCGGCTGGTCCGTCCGGGACGTCGTGTCCCACGTGATCGCGGTCGAGTCCGACCTGCTCGGCGACCCCCGCCCGATCCACTCGCTGCCGCGTGACCTCCGTCACGTCACCACGGAGTTCGCCCGTTACGTCGAGCTCCCGGTCGACAAGCGCCGCTGCCACACCGCGCTGGAGATGACCAGCGAGCTGGAGTACACGATCATCCGCCGCTCCCGGGCGCTGCGGAACGCCAAGCAGACGCCCGAGGAGCCGGTGCGCTGGCCGGCCGGACCGCTGGCCAGGGACGTCCCGTACCACGAGCTGCTGCGGATGCGGGCCTTCGACGTCTGGGTGCACGAGCAGGACCTGCGCCGGGCCCTGGAGGCTCCGGGCAACCTGGACGCCCCGGCCGCCCTGATCACCCGGGACCTGCTGCTGGAGCTGCTGCCCAAGGCCGTCGCCGACAAGGCCGGGGCACCGGCCGGGACGGCCCTGGTGCTGGACGTCACCGGCCCGGTGGAGTTCCTGCGCACCGTCCGGGTGGACGCCGCCGGCCGCTGCACCGTGGACGAGTCGATCAGCCTGGCCCCCGACGTCCAGCTCACCATGGGCTGGGAGACCTACCTGCGGCTCGCCTGCGGGCGCGGCCGGCCCGGCCCGGTCTCCGTCGAGGGCGACCAGGAGCTGGCCGAGCGGGTGCTGGCCAACTTCTCGGTGACCATCTGACGGCCGGCGCCCGCCGCCCCGGGCCCCGCACGGGCCCGGGGCTCAGCCCGGCTGCGCCGCGACCTTCCGGCGCAGCCGCAGGATCATCGCCGTGCCCACCGCCAGCGGGACGTACTGCCAGCAGAACGCCCACCGGAAGGCGGCGGCCGAGTAGGACCCGGCGCCGTCCGGGGAGAGCAGGTCCAGCAGCACGCCGATGCCGAACAGGGTGATCATCGTGCCGATGAAGCCGCCCATGTTGACGATCCCGGAGGCGGTGCCGAGCCGCTCCACGGGGTTGCGGGCGCGCGCGTAGTCGAGGCCGACCAGCGAGGCCGGGCCGTTGCTGCCCATCACCAGGATGATCCCGACCAGCAGCCAGGCCGGCGGGTGGCCGCCGGGCCAGGCCAGCACCAGCGCCCAGCCGAGCGCGGTGGTCACCACGACGGTCAGGACGATCGGCATCCGGGCCCGGGCCGTGGCGGAGAGCAGCCGGCCGAAGACGAAGCCGAAGGTCATGTTGCTGAGCACCAGCAGGGTCAGCAGCCCGCCGGCCCCGGCCCGGGACATGCCCTGCGCCTGCACCAGGTAGGGCAGGCCCCAGAGCAGGCCGAAGGCGTTGCCGGGGAACTGGGTGGTGAAGTGGATCCAGAGCCCGAGCCGGGTGCCCGGCTCCCGCCAGCAGGCGAGGACCTGCCGGCCGACCTTCGGCCGCGCGCCGACCGGCTCCGGCCGGTCGCCGGCCTCCTGCCGGGGCGGCGCGTCCCGGAGCAGGAACGCGACCGGCACGAACACCCCCGCGCCCAGCAGCGCGATCGCGCTGAAGGTGGGCGTCCAGCCCTCGCTGTGCAGCGCCCGGGCGAGCACCACGGTGGTGACCAGGTTGCCGCCCATCCCGACCAGGCCGGTCAGCTGGGCCACGAAGGGGTTGCGGGCCGCCGGGAACCACCGGGCGGCGATCCGCAGCACGCTGATGAAGGTCATCGCGTCACCGCAGCCGAGCACCGCGCGGGAGGCCAGCGCGGGGCCGAAGTCGGCGCTGAACGCGAAGGCCAGCTGACCGGTGCTCAGCAGCGCGATGCCGAGCATCAGCACCCGGCGCGGCCCGAACCGGTCCACCAGCAGGCCGACCGGGATCTGCATGGCCGCGTAGACCAGCACCTGGAGGATCGAGAAGGTGGAGAGGGCCGAGGCGCCGATGCCGAAGCGGTCGGCGGCGTCCAGTCCGGCCACGCCGAGGCTGGTGCGGTGGATGACGGCCAGGACGTAGACGCTCACCCCGACGGACCAGGCCAGCCAGGCCGCCCGGCCACCGGGCGGCGCGGCGGGCGCGGAGAGGGGTACCGGGACGGGCACGGCCGGGGGCTCGGCGGTGGACCGGGGAGCGGGGACGGACGGGGACGGGGCTGGACGGGCGGGCTCCACGGTCATAGTCCGACCAGATTAGTCATCCCATGATCGGATGCCCGGAGCCGGGGTGCGCGGACCGGGGCCTCAGCCGGTCAGCGTCCAGGACACCGAGCGGGTCATGTAGCGGTCCCGGAAGGCCTCGTCCCGCACCCAGTCGGTGGTGTCCCGGACGGTCGCCGTCACGGTGGCCGTCCGGCCCGGGGCCAGTTCCAGCCCCGCGGTGTCGAGCCAGGAGCCGTCGGGGGACTGCGGCGTCATCGGGACGCCGTCCACCTTCCACTCCACCCGCAGCTGCCGCGGGCCGGTCAGCGGCAGCGGCCGGACGTCGAGCCGGGGCCGCCCGGCCACCTCGCCGGGGGCCGGCACCGGGGCGTCGGTCGGCCGGACCCTGCGGTACAGCTCCTCGATGATCGCCTCCCGCGAGGGGAGGTTGTACGCGCTGCCCAGGGTGCGCATCACCGAGTCCGGGGTGGGCCGGTAGAGGCCGTTGGCGCTGCGGTACGCCCCGATCACGCCGGCCCCGTCCGGGGACTCGGCGCCCAGCCAGCGCCACCACTTGAGCTGCTTCCGGCGCATCTCGTCGGCGTTGAGGGTGGAGAGGTTCGGGTAGTCGGCGTCGTCCGGGGCGCTGTCGTACTCGTCGCCGAGGTCCCCCACGGTGTGCCCGATCTCGTGCTGGATGATCCGCCCGGCGTCCGGGTTGCCGCCCGCCAGAGTGGTCACCCCGGTGCCGCCGGCGCCGCCGTACTCGGTGGAGTTGGCCAGCGCGATCAGGTACTGCGGGCCGGCGCCGTCCCCCGCGTACCGGGCGGTGGCGGCCTCGTCGGCGCAGAGCAGCCGGGCGGTGCCCTCGCACCAGAAGTGCATGCCGAGCGGGGTGGCGGTCCTGCGGCCGTGCTTCTCGGACTCGGCGATGCCGGAGACCGGGGAGACCACCTCCACCCGCCTGATGTTGAAGAAGGCCTGGTAGGTGCGGAAGGGCTCGATGTCCATCAGGGCGCGCCAGGCCTTGTCGGCCTGCAGCCGGAAGAGGTCCTGCTCGTCGGCCGTGTAGCCGTCGCCGAGCAGCACCAGGGTGATCCGGTTGGCCGGTTCGCCGGTGCGGCGTATGTCGACGGTCGGGGCGACCTCGGATATCCGCTGGTCGGCGCGGAGCGCCGTGTGCGGGGGCACCGCGCGGTCGGCCGGGGCCCCCGGCCCGATCACGCCGAACGGCGAGGGGCCGGCCAGCTCCAGGGCGGCCGGGAGGGCGGCGGCGGACACCAGCACGAGTGCGGCCATGCTCCGCACGAGACGGCCAGGGTTGCCAGGCGGCATACGGGTCGTCCTCCGGGCTCCGGCACCCGGCGTCGCCCGGGTGGTGGAGCGGAGACGTACCCGGACGGGTGGGGCCCGCCTATCCGGCCGCGAAAAAGTCACCGACCTGGCCGAACGATCCGCATCCTCCCTGCCATACGGGTCATCCCAACCACATCCCCGTTCAGGCCCGCCGGAAGCCCAGCACCAGGTGGGTGCCGAGCCCGAACAGCAGCCCCCAGAAGGCCGAGCCGATCCCGAACAGGCTCATCCCCGAGGCGCTCGCCAGGAAGGTCACCACCGCCGCGTCCCGTCCGCGCTCCTCCGCGACCGCCGCCGCCAGGCTGCCCTGCAGCGAGGCCAGCAGGGCGACTCCGGCGATCACCGCGATCAGCTCCTTCGGCAGCCCGGTGAACAGGCTCACCAGCACCCCGCCGAAGCTGCCCACCAGCACGTACAGCACGCCCGAGGACATCCCCGCGACGTACCGGCGGCGCGGGTCCGGATGGGCCTCCGGGCCCGAGCAGATCGCCGCCGTGATCGCCGCCAGGTTCACCCCGGGCGAGCCGAACGGCGCCATCAGCATCGACACCACGCCCGTCGAGCCGATCAGCAGCCGGTCGTCCGCGCGGTAGCCGAAGGCCCGCATCACCCCGAGGCCCGGCGCGTTCTGCGAGGCCAGCGCCACGATCGTGAGCGGCAGCGTCAGCCCCACCAGGGCCGCACCGGAGAACGCCGGCACCGTCAGCACCGGCACGGTCGGCCCGCCCGGGCCCAGGTGCAGCGGCAGTCCGACGGTCAGCGCCGCCAGCACCCCGCCGACCAGCAGTGCGACCGGCACGGCGTACCGCGGCGCGAAGCGCCTGGCCAGCAGGAAGGCCGCGAAGCTGCCCACCACCAGCACCGGCGCGCCGTGCACGGCGCCGAAGATCCCGGCGCCGAAGGAGAACAGGATGCCCGCGAGCATCGCGTTCACGATCCCCACCGGCACCGCCGCGATCAGTCGGCCGAACCAGCCGGTCACCCCGAACAGCGCCACCACCGCCGCGCTCACCAGGAACGCCCCGACCGCCTCCCGGTACGGGTAGTCGCCCAGGCTGGTCACCAGCAGCGCGGCGCCCGGGGTGGACCAGGCGGTGATCACCGGCGTCCGGGTCCACCAGCTCAGCGCGAAGCCGCTCACCCCGCTGCCGATCGCCACCGCCCAGATCCAGGACGCGGTGTGCGCGGTGTCCAACCGCCCGGCGGACGCCGCCGCGAGCACCACCACCAGCGGTCCCGAGAAGGACACCGCGACGCACACCAGCCCCGCCAGTAGCGCCGGCCCCGACGCGTCCCGACGCAGCGACCGACGTTCCCCGCTCCCGGTCGACGTCGTTTCCGGTCTGATCGTCAGCTCATCGGTCATCCCGGCAGTATCCCGAAGCGGCCCTTCGGAAGCGCCCGAAAAAAATTCCGGACCCACCTGCAACCCCGGACGGGGATGCGCGTCCATAGGTATGAAGGCACGGAGAGCGAGACCGGCGGAGCCGGGGGGCGCTTCCGCTCAGCAGGAGCGGAGCAGGCCGGTCGTCTTCACACCACACCGTCAGTCACACGGCCCTGGGGAGCCACGTCATGCGTACGTCCGTTATCACCCGATTCGCGAAGAACGACCGCGCGCTCTCCGGCCGCCGCCGCATCGCCACCGTCGCCGCCACCGTGGTCCTCGCCGGCGGCGTGCAGCTCCTCGCCACCGACACCGCCTGGGCCTGCGGGGACTACCGGGTCACCGGCGCGTACCAGGCCCCGGCCGGCGCGCCCGGCCTCTCGCCCGACACCGCCATCGTCTCGGCCGGGTCCACGGTGGTCGCGGACGGCAGCTGGAACGAGGTCTCCCTCAAGGTCACCAACAGGGCCGACGAGGACGCCCACGGCATGGAGCCGTTCCTCGGCCTGGTCACCCCGGGCCCGGGCGCCGCGGCCCGCGGCAAGGACGTCAGGGTGCAGTTCCAGGACCACACCGGCGCCTGGAAGAACCTCCAGCTGAGCGAGGGCTGCACCCGCGTCGTCGACGTCACAGGCTCGCAGCGCCAGCGGATGGCCGCCCACAGCTCGATGACCTTCAGGTTCCGGTACTCGCTGGCGTCCAGCACCCCGGCCGGGGTGACCACGGTCAACCTGCTGGCCTCGACCGAGATGGCCGGCTCCCAGGGGCCCGGCGACTCGGGCTTCAAGCCGGTCAAGGTGACCCACCCCCAGAACACCGGCACCGGCACCGGTACCGCCAAGCCGGCCGCCCCGGCCAAGCCCAAGCCCGCCCCGAGCAAGGCGGCACCCGCCAAGGAGGCGACCGCCGAGGCCGCCGAGCCCGCGACCGACCGGAGCCAGACGGCCGCCCCGGCCGCCGGGGCACCGAAGGCGTCGGCCCCGTCCGCCGCCCCGGCCACCACCGCGCCGGCCGGCACCCCCGAGCTGGCCCGGACCGGCTCCTCCGCCACCAACACCCTGCTCGCCGCGGGCTCCGCCCTCCTGCTCGCCCTCGGCGCGGGCGTCCTGGTCGCCGTCCGTCGGCTCCGGCCCCGGCGGTAGTCGATCGGGCGGTCACGACGAAGGGGCCCTCCTGCGCACGGCCATGCGCGGGAGGGCCCCTTCTACCTGCTGCCGGGCCGTCAGCCCCAGGTGATCAGGCGCTTCGGGCGCTCCAGCAGGGCGGCCACGTCGGCCAGCACCCTGGAGCCCAGCTCCCCGTCCACCAGGCGGTGGTCGAAGGAGAGCGCGAGCGTGGTCACCTGTCGCGGGACGACCTTGCCCTTGTGCACCCACGGCAGTTCCCGGACCGCGCCGAAGGCCAGGATGGCGGCCTCGCCCGGGTTGAGGATCGGGGTGCCGGTGTCGACGCCGAAGACGCCGACGTTGGTGATGGTGACCGTCCCGCCCTGCATGTCGGCCGGCGAGGTCTTGCCCTGACGGGCGGTCTCGACCAGCTCGCCGAGCGAAGTGGCCAGCCCCGCGAGGGTCTTGGACCCGGCGTCCTTGATGTTCGGGACGATCAGGCCGCGCGGGGTGGCCGCGGCGATGCCGAGGTTCACCTGGCCCTTGAGGACGATCTCCTGGGCCGCCTCGTCCCACTGGGCGTTGATCCCGGGGTGCCGCTTGATCGCGGTGAGCAGCGCCTTGGCGACGATCAGCAGCGGGCTGACCCGGACGTCCCGGCCCAGCTCGCCGCTCTCCTTGAGCCGGCGGACGAACTTCATCGTGCGGGTCACGTCGACCTGCACGAACTCGGTGACGTGCGGGGCGGTGAAGGCCGAGGCCACCATCGCCTGCGCGGTCGCCTTGCGGACGCCCTTGATCGGCACCCGGACGTCGCCCGTGGTGGGCACCGGCGCCTGCGGCGCGGCCGGCTCGGCCACGGCGGCCTCGGCCACCGCGACCGCCGGGGCGGCCGCCGGAGCGGCCTGGGCAGCGGCGTGGGCGTGCACGTCCTCGCGGGTGACCACGCCGTCCCGGCCGGTCGGGGTGACCGCGCGCAGGTCGACGCCGAGGTCCTTGGCCAGCTTGCGCACCGGCGGCTTGGCCAACGGCCGTTCCCCGCCGGGCGCTTCGGCCACCGGCGCCGGAGCCGCGGGCGCCGACACGGCCACCGGGGCCGGAGCGGCGGCCGGGGCCGGAGCGGCGGCCGGGGCCGGAGCGGCGGCCGGGGCCGGAGCGGAGGCGGCGACCTTGGTCGTGGTCGTCCGCCGCGCCCGGCGCTGGGCGGCGCCGGTGCGCGGGCCGTACCCGACCAGCACCTCGCGCCGCTCGGGCTCGGACTCCGCGTCGGACGCCGGGGCCGGAGCCTGGGCCGGAGCCGCGGCGGGGGCGGCCGGAGCCGCGGCCCCCGCCTCCCCGGCGACCGCGACCGAGATGATCACGGTGCCGACGTCGACCGTCGCGCCCTCGGGGAAGTGCAGGTTCTCGACCACCCCGTTGAACGGGATGGGCAGCTCCACGGCCGCCTTGGCGGTCTCCACCTCACAGACGACCTGCCCGTCGGTGACGGTGTCACCGGGCTTGACGTACCAGCTGAGGATCTCGGCCTCGGTGAGGCCCTCGCCCACGTCGGGCATCTTGAACTCGCGGAGCGAGCGAACTTCGGTGGTCATCTTCGCTCCCCTGGATCAGTACGCGAGCGCGCGGTCGACGGCGTCGAGCACGCGGTCAAGGTCGGGGAGGAATGCCTCCTCGACCCGGGACGGCGGGTACGGCGCGTGGTAGCCGCCGACCCGCAGGACCGGCGCCTCCAGGTGGTAGAAGCACTTCTCGGTGAGCCGGGCGGCCAACTCCGCGCCCATGCCCAGGAAGACGGGTGCCTCGTGCACCACCACGGCGCGGCCGGTGCGCTTGACCGACTCCTCCAGGGCGGCGAAGTCCACCGGGGAGAGCGAGCGCAGGTCGACGACCTCCAGCCGGCGGCCGTCCTCCTCGGCGGCCGCGGCGGCCTCCAGGCAGACCTTGACCATCGGGCCGTACGCGATCAGCGTCGCGTCCGTGCCGGGCCGGACGATCCGGGCGTCGTGCAGGCCCAGGTCGGCGGCGTCGCCGACCTCGCCCTTGTCCCAGTAACGGCGCTTGGGCTCCAGGAAGATGACCGGGTCGTCGGACTCGATCGACTGCCGCAGCATCCAGTGGGCGTCGTGCGCGCTGGCCGGGGTGACCACCCGCAGGCCGGCGGTGTGGGCGAAGTACGCCTCGTGCGACTCGCTGTGGTGCTCGACCGCGCCGATGCCACCCGCGTAGGGGATGCGCACGGTGACCGGCAGCTTGACGTGGCCCAGCGCACGGGCGTGCATCTTGGCCAGCTGGGAGACGATCTGGTCGAAGGCCGGGTAGACGAAGCCGTCGAACTGGATCTCCACGACGGGGCGGTAGCCGCGCAGCGCGAGGCCGATCGCGGTGCCCATGATGCCGGACTCGGCGAGCGGGGTGTCGATCACCCGGTCCTCGCCGAAGTCCTTCTGCAGGCCATCGGTGATCCGGAAGACGCCGCCGAGCTTGCCGATGTCCTCGCCCATCAGGACGGTCTTCGGGTCGTTCTCCAGCGACTTGCGCAGCGCTCCGTTCAGCGCCTTGGCGATGCTCAGCTGACCGGCCATCAGTGGGTCTCCCCCGCCTCGAAGGAGGCCGCGTACTCGATGTACTCGGCCCGTTCCTCATCGACCAGCGTGTGCGGCTCGCTGTACACGTGGTCGAAGATCAGGGTCGGGTCCGGGTCCGGCATGCCGCGCACGCCCTCGCGCACCCGCAGCCCCAGCTGCTCGCTCTCGGCTTCGACGGAGGCGAAGAACTCCTCGTCGGCCAGGCCCTCCTTCTCCAGGTGGGCGCGGAGCCGGCTGATCGGGTCCTTGGCCTTCCAGGCCTCGGTCTCCTCGGTGTGCCGGTAGCGGGTGGGGTCGTCGGAGGTGGTGTGGGCACCCATCCGGTAGGTGAACGCCTCGATCAGCACCGGGCCGTTGCCGCTGCGGGCGTGGTCGAGCGCCCAGCGGGTGACCGCCAGGCAGGCCAGCACGTCGTTGCCGTCGACCCGGACGCCCGGGAAGCCGAAGCCGGAGGCGCGGCGGTACAGCGGGATCCTGGTCTGGGTGGTGGTGGGCTCGGAGATCGCCCACTGGTTGTTCTGGCAGAAGAACACCACCGGCGAGTTGTAGACCGAGGCGAAGGTGAAGGCCTCGTTGACGTCGCCCTGGCTGGAGGCGCCGTCACCGAAGTACGCGATCACCGCGTCGTCCGCGCCGTCCTTGCTGATGCCCATCGCGTAGCCGGTGGCGTGCAGGGCCTGCGCGCCGATCACGATGGTGTACAGGTGGAAGTTCTTCTCGTTCGGGTCCCAGCCGCCGTGGTTCACGCCGCGGAACATGCCGAGCAGGTTCAGCGGGTCGACGTCGCGGCACCAGGCCACGCCGTGCTCGCGGTACGTGGGGAAGGCGTAGTCGCCGGGGCGCATGGCGCGGCCGGAGCCGACCTGGGCGGCCTCCTGGCCGAGCAGCGAGGCCCACAGGCCGAGCTCGCCCTGGCGCTGCAGCGAGGTGGCCTCGCTGTCGAACCGGCGCACCAGCACCAGGTCGCGGTAGAGGGCGCGCAGCTCCTCGGGAGTGGTGGTGAGGGGGTAGTCCGGGTGCTCGACCCGCTCGCCTTCCGGCGTGAGCAGCTGGACGAGCTCCGGCTGGGCGTTCTCGCCCTTGGCGCGGAGGGTGTCAGGGACGCCGGGGGCCGCCTTCTTGCGGGCCCTCGCCGTGCTTTTGACGGTCACGTTCACTCCTCGGTCTGTCCGGCCGCCCGGGGTCGCCGGTGACCGGTCCGGTCACCGCCTCGCGGGGCGCGCGTGGGTGTGCGCTTCCCCTACGGGGCAGGTGGTGATCCTGTTCCGACGGCGTCCCTCACGAGAACGTTACCCAGCGTCCGCCCTCGACGCGCTTGCGCTAGGACGTCCTACTTGTTCAGGGCCTACAACCCCGAGGGTGCCGCGTTCGGCTCGCCGTCGGAAGGGTGGGGGTGACGGGCGGCGTGACGCAGCTCTCAATTCGAGCGCCTTCAGGACACCAGCGCACGTTATCCGGGCGGACGCCCGTACGTAAGGGGGTTCTCGGTATCGGTTTCGGACGGTCCTGGCCGGATCACGTCGTTGCGGAGGTCCGGGTGATAGGTCTTTCGTACGGTGATATGGGAGGCTTTGGACGTGACTGATAACGGACAAATCAGGGTGTTCCTGCTCGACGACCACGAGGTCGTCCGGCGGGGCGTGCACGATCTGCTCTCGGTCGAGGGCGACATCGAGGTGGTCGGCGAGGCCGGCACGGCCGCCGAGGCACTCACCCGGATCCCGGCGGTCCACCCGGACGTGGCGGTGCTCGACGTCCGGCTGCCGGACGGCAACGGGGTCGAGGTCTGCCGGGAGATCCGGTCCAGGCTGCCGGAGATCAAGTGCCTGATGCTGACCTCGTTCTCGGACGACGAGGCACTGTTCGACTCGATCATGGCCGGCGCCTCCGGCTACGTGCTGAAGGCGATCCGCGGCAGCGACCTGATCACCGCCGTCCGGGACGTCGCGGCCGGGCGCTCGCTGCTCGACCCGGTCGCCACCAGCAGGGTGCTCGCCCGGCTGCGCGACGGCGGCGAGAAGGAGGACGAGCGGCTCGCCCAACTCACCAAGCAGGAAAGGCGGATCCTCGACCTGATCGGCGAAGGGATGACGAACCGCCAGATCGGCAACGAGTTGCACCTGGCCGAGAAGACGGTGAAGAACTACGTCTCCAGTCTGCTCGCCAAGATGGGCATGGAGCGGCGCACCCAGGCGGCCGCCTTCGTGGCGCGGCACCAGGTCGACCACCAGTACTGACGGACGGATTCACAGAACTGACGGTTTGTCAAGGGCCCCCGCAAGGGGGCCATAACCTCTTCACGTGACTTTCAGCCAGACCCTCGCCTGCGCACCGGCCCGCCCCGACCTCTCCGCACCGCCGATGGGGACCCTCAGCCCACCCGTCCCGCTGGGAGCGCTCGCCGAGGTCCTGACCCGCTACCGGACAGGACGGCTGCTGACCGCCGAACCGGTCGCCGAGGGCCTGCTGAACCGGGGGTACCTGGTCACCACCGAGGCCGGTCCGTACTTCCTGAAGTGCTACGTCGACTCCGCCACCGCCAGCCGTCCGAAGATCCTCGCCCACCACCGCGCGATGGCCGCGCTGAACACCCTCGGGCTGCCCGTCGCACCCCCGCTGAGCTGCGCCGAACGGTCCGGCACGGTGGCCGCCTGGGGCGGCCGGCTGTTCGCGCTGTTCCCCTGGGTCGACGGCCGGCACCGGCACGGCGGCGAGCTCGACCCGTCGCAGTGCGACGCGCTCGGCACGCTGCTCGGCCAGCTGCACGGCGCGCTCGACGACGTCTGCGCCCCCCTCGTCCAACCCGCCGGCTACCGGAGCGCCGACCCCGTCGACAGCGCCGGGCTCGCCCGCGAGCTGCGGCGCCGCGCCCGCGAGCACCACCCGGCCGGGGAACTGGACGCACTGGTGGTCGAACGGCTCACGGAAAGGCTGGAACTGCTCGCCGAGCACGCCCACCGCCGCCCCGCCCCGGAGGCCGCGCCGCCCACCGGCTGGACCCACGGCGACTTCCACGGCCTCAACCTGCTGTACGGCGACGGTCCGCAGGGCGGCCGGGTCGCGGCCGTCCTGGACTGGGACAAGCTCGGCCCGCAACCACGCGCCGAGGAGGCCGTCCGGGCCGCCACGCTGCTCTTCAACGACCGCTCGTCCGGCGTCCTCGACCTGGTCCGGGTCCGCCGCTACTCACAGGCCTACCGGGCCTCCGGCGCCGCCACCGCCGAGCACCTGGCCGCCGCCGTCCACCGGGTCTGGTGGGAGCGGCTGAACGACTTCTGGATGCTGCAGTGGCGCTACCAGCGGGCCGACCACCGGGCCGACCCGCTCTACCCCGCCTCCGCGGGGCAGCTGGCGTGGTGGTGCCAGGAGTACGAGCAGGTCCTGGACGCCTTCGCCAACTGACCCGGTCAGTTGCCGCCGGGCGTGGCCGGTGCGGTGACCGGCAGCGACGGCTTGGGCGTCTGGGGAGGCACCGGCTGCCCCGAGCCGCCGCCGGTCGGTGCCGTCGTCGGCGCGTTCGTCGCCGACGACGTCCCCGTCGGGGTGCGGGTCGGGCCCCCGGTCGGCGTCGGGGCCTGGGAGTGCTTGCCGGTGTTCGGCGACGGCGACATGTTGTTGCCGCTGTTCCCGGTGTTGTTCCCGGTGCTGTTCCCGGTGTTGGTGCCGGGGTCGGTCGGCTGCTGCGGCTTCTTGCTGCCGGAGGACGAGGGCGGCGCCGTCGTCGGACCGCTCGGGACCGGCGCCGTCGTCTCGGTGCTGGTGACCACCGGAGCCTGCGTCGGGGGCACCTTGGAGTCGGGGTGGTCGCCGCCGCTGAGCGCGAACGCGATGCCCGCGCCGGCCGCGACCAGCACGGCGACCGCGCCGGCCACCCACGCCCACGGCCCGCGCCGCCGGCCGGAGCCGTCGCCGTCCTCGTCCGCGCCGTCACCGCCGTACGGGCCGCCGGCCGCCGGGTAGGGCGCGGCGGAGGAGTGCGCGCCGCCCGTCGGGTACGGCAGCACGGAGGTCTGGTCGCCGGGGCCCACCGTTCCGAAGGCCGTGGTGGCCGCGATCTGGTCCGGCCGGATCACCTGGGTCGCGCCGGTGTCGCCGGCCGCGGCGCCGCCCCAGCCGGGCCCGGCCGCGCCGTGCATCTCGCGCAGCGCGTGCTGCACGTGGGCGCGGAACTCGTCGGCGTCCTGGAAGCGGTCGTCCGGGTTCTTGGCGAGCGAGCGCAGCACCAGCGGGTCGAGGCCGACCGGCACCCGGCCGTTGGCCTGCGAGGGCGGCACCGGCGGGTCCTGGACGTGCTGGTAGACCACCGAGAGCGGGGTGTCGCCGGTGAACGGCGGGCGCAGCGTGAGCAGTTCGTAGAGCATGCAGCCGGCCGCGTACAGGTCGGAGCGGTGGTCGACCGGCTTGCCGAGCGCCTGCTCGGGCGAGAGGTACTGCGGGGTGCCCATGACCATGCCGGTCTGGGTCATCGTGGTGGCCCCGCCGGTCAGCGCCCGGGCGATGCCGAAGTCCATCACCTTGACCGCGCCGGTGTTGGTGATGATCACGTTGGCGGGCTTGATGTCGCGGTGGACGATGCCGTTGCGGTGGCTGTAGGCGAGCGCCTCCAGCACCCCGGCGATGATGATCAGCGCCTGGTCGACCGGCGGCGCCTCCTCGTCCGCCAGCAGTTCGCGGACGGTGCGGCCCTCGACCAGCTCCATCACGATGTACGGCGTGGACTCGTCCCCGACGTACTCCTCGCCGGTGTCGTAGACCGCGACGATCGAGTGGTGGTTGAGCGCCGCGACGGCGTGTGCCTCGCGGGTGAAGCGCAGCCGGGCGACGTCGTCCTGGGCCAGTTCCCCGCGCAGCAGCTTGACCGCGACGGTGCGGCCGAGCCGCACGTCCTCGGCGGCGAACACCTCGGCCATGCCGCCGCGCCCGAGCCGGTGGGTCAGCCGGTAGCGGCCGTCGCCGACGGTGCTCAGCGGCACGGCGGTGCCGCGGCCCGGGGTCTGCGGGCCGGCGGGATCCGGGATCCTCGGCGTTCCGCCGGTCCGGCCGGCCGCTCGGACACCCGCGTCGTCGTCCGGCTGCTGCGTCTGTGCCATCGCTCCTCGCCCCGGGCGTTCGCTCGGATCGCGGTGCCCTGTCGCTTACGTATCCCCGAACGCTACCGCCTCCGGCGGACGACCGTGGTACCCCCGAACCGGCCGGAACCCGTCAGAGCAGGCCATTCCGGTCGGCGGGGAGGTCGAGGACCAGGACGTGGGCGGGGCGCTCCGAGGTGCTGAACTTGCCGCCGGTCTTCTCGTTCGCCTTGTTGACCACGATCGCGATGATGATGCCGGCGAGCACCAGCACGCCGACGATGATCCCGATCACGACCACGGCCGTCGAGCAGCCACCGCCGCTGGTGGGCGCCTTCGGCTGCTGGTACGGCGGCATCGGCTGCGGCGGCGGGGTGTGCGCCTGCGGGAAGGGGTGCGGGGTGTGCGGCGCCTGCGGCCGCGGGGCCTGGAAGGCCGGCGGCGGGGTCTGGTACTGCTGCTGCGGGAAGGGGTGCGGGGTCTGCGGCGCCTGGTAGGCCGGCGGCGGCGTCCGGTACTGCTGCTGCGGCGGCTGCGGCTGGAAGGGCTGCGGCGTCTGCGGGGCCTGCGGCGCCGGCGGGGCGGCGTGCACCGAGCGCGGGCCCTCGTTGATCACCAGCGGGGTGCTGGCCTGCAGGCGCTGCCCGTTGGCACCGCCCTTGGCGGCCTCGATCAGCCGCTCCGCCTCGTCCCGCATCGCCGCCGCGCTCTGGAACCGGTGCGCCGGGTCCTTGCGCAGCGCCTGGGCGACGAAGGCGTCCACCTCGGGGGTGATCGAGCGGTTGAGGGTGGAGGGGGCCGGCGGCTCCTCCTGGACGTGCTTGTAGGCGATCGAGAACGCCGAGTCGCCGTCGAAGACCAGCTGCCCGGTGATCATCTCGAAGAGCATCACGCCGACCGAGTACAGGTCGGAGCGGGCGTCCACCGGCTTGCCGAGCGCCTGCTCGGGCGAGAGGTACTGCGGGGTGCCGACCACCATGCCGGTCTGGGTCATCGACGTGACGCCGGACTCCAGCGCCCGGGCGATGCCGAAGTCCATGACCTTGACGTTGCCCTTGCGGTCGAACATGACGTTGCCGGGCTTGATGTCGCGGTGCACCAGGCCCATGTCGTGCGAGGCCTCCAGCGCGTTCAGCACGCCGATGGTGACCTTCAGGGCCTCCTCGGCCGGCATCGCGCCGTACTGGCCGATCGCCTCGTTGATCGCCTCGCGCAGGCCCTTGCCGTCGATCAGCTGCATGACGATGTACGGCGTGCTGGAGCCGTCCGGGGCGACGTCCTCGCCGCTGTCGTACACCGTGACGATGTTCGGGTGCTCCAGCCGGGCCACGGCCTGGGCCTCACGGCGGAACCGCTCCTTGAAGGAGTCGTCCCGGCCCAGCTCGCTGTGCATGCTCTTCAGCGCGACCTGCCGGTCGAGCACGCTGTCGTAGGCGAGGTGCACGGAGGCCATGCCGCCCTCGCCCAGCAGCCGCTGCAGCACATAGCGGCCGTTGCCCAGGGAGAAGCCCTCGACCGCGTTGCCGTGCTCGCTCATGGTCCTCTGCTCCCCCTCGGCGCGGCCGTGCTGCCGCAGCCTGACGTTCGGTCTCGTCCGTGCGTGGTGGGCCCGGCCCGCTGGCCTGGCGGGCCCCTGCCGCGGCGGTTCCACCGGCCGGCGACAGGGGTCAGGGTATCGGCTCCCGCCGACGGTGATCGGCCCAGGGCCGGGACGGGCCCCGGGCCGGCGGCCCTGCGGACCCGGTGGCCCGGGGCGGGGAGGATCGTCGCGGTACGTCCGGTCCGTCGGCGGTCGGCACGGACCGGACGTCCCTACCGGCGGGTACCGCCGGGTGTGCCCGGTGCGGCTACAGGTACGGGCCGGAGCGGATGCCGCGGCTCTGGCCCGGCTCGTCCTCGTCCGGCTCACCGCTGTTCAGACCGGGCGGCAGCGCCCGCCGCATCTGCTCCAGCTGGGCCCGCGCCGCCATCTGCTGCGCGAACAGGGCGGTCTGGATGCCGTGGAACAGGCCCTCCAACCAGCCGACCAGCTGGGCCTGGGCGATCCGCAGCTCGGCCTCGGTCGGGATGGTGTCGTCGGTGAACGGCAGCGACAGCCGCTCCAGCTCGGCGACCAGCTCCGGGGCCAGCCCCAGTTCGAGCTCCTTGATCGAGCTCGCGTGGATGTCCTTCAGGCGCACCCGGCTCGCCTCGTCGAGGGGAGCCGCCCGGACCTCCTCCAGCAGCTGCTTGATCATGCTGCCGATGCGCATGACCTTGGCGGGCTGCTCGACCATCTCGGTCACCGGGAGCTCGCGCGGCATGTCGCCCTCGTCGTCCCCGTCACCGGCCGCGCCGGCGAACCCCTGGCCCACGGGCAGCCCGTCCGGTCCGACGATCAGCACCTTCTGGCCGTCCTGCGACTGCCCGCCGGCGGCCCGGAAGGGCTCCTGCGACGGGCGCTCGTTCATCGGATTCGTCATGAACAACATTCTCTCTCACTGGGGTTGGTCGGGCGGAAGCCCCCGGTCGTCCCGCCGTCCTGCGCCACCCGGGACGAAGGTACGCCCCCGGGCGCCGCACGGGTATCCGTACGGATACTCAGTTCCCGCGTACGCGGTTCCCGCGCCCCGTGCGCCGGCCGTGGGCGTGCCTCGGCCCCTACGCCGCAACCCCTTTGCCCCGGCCCCTGCACCGCAGCCCGACGCCTCGGCCCCTGCGCGGTCTCAGCCCTTGCGCAGCCGCAGGCCGACCAGGCCGAGGCCGCAGCCGATCAGGCCCAGACCGACGCCCAGCGGGAGCTGGGTGGTGGAGGCGTCCCGCCAGCGGGCCGGGAAGATCGCGGGCACCGCGGCGACGGCGGCGACCGGCTGTCCGGCGGCCGTGGCGGTGTCCGGCGCGGCCGGGCCCGCGGCGTCGCCGGGGGCACCGGCCTCCGCGCCGTCCCCGTCGCTCTCCGACGGCTCGGCCTCGACGCCCTGCTCCGGGGCCTGCTCCGGCACCTGGTCGGGAGCCTGCTCGACGGACTGCTCCAACGCCTGCTCCAAGGCCTGCTCCGGCACCTGGTCGGGGGCCTGTTCCACGGCGGCGTCCGGGCGCTCGGGCAGCGAGGCCGGGTGGTGCCGGTGGACCCGCGGGAAGCCGCCGCCCTGGTGCGGACGCGGCACCGGCCGCCAGGGCGGCGCGGCCGCCGGCCTGGCGGCGCCCGGCAGGACGTCGGCGCCGGCACCCGGCCAGGCCTTCGACTCCGTCCCCGACGGGGGGATCCCCGCCGACGGGGGCAGCGCCACCGCCGCCGAGGCGGCGGCCAGCGGGAGCGTGAGCCCCAGCACGGCCGCCGCGAACAGTCGCCGGGCGCGGCCCGGCGATCGGCGGCCCGGGGACCGGCGGGAAGCACGACGGCGGTGCGGCGCGACGGGCAGCGGCCCGAGGGAGACGTGCGGTGATGCGGCCACGGTCGGAGTCCTTCCGACGGCCGACGGCGCCCGGGGGCGGGATCGGCGGCGGGACAGCTCCGGACCAGATTCGCACGCCCCGGCCGTCGCGGCACTTCGGGCGGTTCACGCCCTCCGCCGCCGCCCGCCGTCACCCGCCGTCACGCCTCGTCGCCAGGCCTCCCCGGCTCAGGCCCGCAGGACGATCTTCCCGACCTGCTCCCCGCGCTCCAGCGCCCGGTGCGCCTCGGCCACGTCGGCCAGCGGCAGCACCCGGTCCACCACCGGCTTCACCACCCCGGACTCCACCAGCGGCCAGACGTGCTCCCGCACCGCCGCCACGATCGCCGCCTTCTCCGCCAGCGGCCGCCCGCGCAGGTTGGTGGCGATCACCGCCCCGCGCTTGCGCAGCAGCGCGTTGAGGTCGAGCTCGCCCTTCACCCCGCCCTGGAGTCCGATGATCACCAGCCGCCCGTTGACCGCCAGCGCGTCCACGTTCCGCTGGAGGTACTTGGCGCCCATGATGTCCAGGATCACGTCCGCCCCGGCCCCGCCGGTGGCCTCCCGGAGCGCCTCCACGAAGTCCTGCTCGCGGTAGTCGATCAGGATGTCCGCGCCCAGCTCGGCGCACCGCGCCAGCTTCTCCGGGCTGCCCGCGGTGACCGCGACCCGGGCGCCGACCGCCTTGGCCAGCTGGATCGCCATCGTCCCGATCCCGCTCGCGCCGCCGTGCAGCAGCACCGTCTCGCCGGGCCGCAGGTGCGCGGTGAGGAAGACGTTGGACCACACCGTGCAGGCGACCTCGGGCAGCGCCGCGGCCTGCTCGACGGACAGCCCCGCGGGCAGCGGCAGCAGCTGCCCGGTCGGCACCGCGACCCGCTGCGCGTAGCCGCCGCCGGCCAGCAGCGCGCACACGTCGTCGCCGACCGCCCAGCCGGCCACCCCGGGCCCGAGCGCGACGATCCGCCCGGCGCACTCCAGCCCCGGGTACGGCGAGGCGCCGGGCGGCGGGTTGTAGAAGCCCTGCCGCTGGAGCAGGTCGGCACGGTTGACGGCGGTGGCCGCCACCTCGACCAGGACCTCGCCCTCAGCGGGCACCGGGTCGGGCACCTCGGCCCACACCAGTGCCTCGGGACCGCCGGGTACGGGAATCGTCATCGCATGCATGCCCCGAACCTACTGCGGGCCGGGGCCGTTCCGCGGCGCGGCTCAGCCGGTCGGCGCCACTCCGCTGGACCTGATGACGATCACCCGGTCGGTGAGCTGGAGCACGGCGGCCTCCGGCTCGGTGTAGTTGAGCACCCGTCGGCCGCGGACCACCGCGACCACCAGGTCCGCGCACTCGCGCGGGCTGTGCCCGGCCTCGGCCCGGGTGACCGGGCGCTCCACCACGTCCAGCCCGTTGCCGTACGTCAGCAGGTCCTCCATCACCGCCCCGGCGTGCGGGCTGAGCATCGACAGCCCGAGCAGCCGCCCGGCCGAACTGGAGCTGGTCACCACGACGTCGGCGCCGCTCTGCCGCAGCAGCGGCGCGTTCTCGTCCTCCCGGACGGCGGCGACCACGGTGGCGGCCTTGTTCAGCTGGCGGGCCGTCAGCGTGATCAGCACGGCGGTGTCGTCCCGCTCCGGCGCGACCACCACCCGCGCGGCGGTGGGCAGTGCGGCGCGCACCAGGGTGTCGGTGCGGGTGGCGTCGCCGACCACCCCGACCAGGCCGTGCTGGGCGGCCTGGTCGATCACCTTGCGCTGCGGGTCGACGACGACGATCTCCTCCTTCTTCACCCCCTGCCCGAGCAGGGTGTCGACGGCGCTGCGGCCCTTCGTCCCGTAGCCGATGACGACGGTGTGCTCGCGCACGGTGGACCTCCAGCGGTTCAACCGCCATTGCAGGCGGGTCCGTTCGGTGAGCACCTCCAGCGTGGTGCCGACCAGGATGATCAGGAACAGCACGCGCAGCGGGGTGATCACGAGGATGTTGGTGAGCCGGGCGCTGTCACTGAACGGGGTGATGTCGCCGTACCCGGTGGTGGAGAGCGTCACGGTGGCGTAGTACGCCGCGTCCAGGAAGCTGAGCCCGCCGCCCGCGTTGTCGTTGTAGCCCGCCCGGTCGCCGTAGACGATGAACGTGGTGGCGACCAGGACGGCGAGCGCCAGCAGCAGCCGGGAGCCGACCTGCCGGACGGCGGGCGCGGCCCGTCGGGCGGGCAGCACGACCCCGGCGTCCGCCCACGGCTCGGTGCCGGGCGCCGGGTTGCGTCGGATCCGGCTCACGGCACCTCCAGGAGTTCGACCGGCTCCCCCGCCGCCGCCCCGCCGGGCGGCACCACGGCCAGCGCCTCGGCCCGGGCGAGCCCGCGCAGCATCGCCGGTCCGTCGAAGGCCAGCGGCAGCACGCCCCCGGCGGTCCGCCGGACCGGCTGGAGCCGGGTGTCCGTGCGGTGCCCGGGCAGGGCGGCCGCGGCGGGGGCGAGCGCGGGGGCGCCGACGGTCCGCCCGCCGCGCGCGTGCAGCAGCGGCAGCGCCAGGGTGACCATCCCGGCGACGGCGGCCAGCGGGTTGCCCGGCAGGCCCACCAGGTGGCGGCCGCCGGGGAGTTCGGCCAGCAGCATCGGGTGGCCGGGCCGGACGGCGACACCGTCCACCAGCAGCCGGGCACCGGTCTCGGCGAGCGCCCGGTGCAGGAAGTCGACCGGTCCGGCGGCCGTACCGCCGGTGGTGACCACGAGATCGGCGGTGGAGTGCCGCATTGCGTCCCGGAGCAGCCCGAAGTCGTCCCGGACGTACCCGGCTTCGGCCGGATCGGCGCCGGCGGCCCGCAGCCAGGGCGGCAGCAGCGGCCCCAGCGCGTCCCGGACCAGGCCCGGCCCGGGCACCCCGGCGGTGAGCAGCTCGTCGCCCAGCACCAGCAGCTGGACCTCGGGACGGCGGTGGACCGGCAGCCGGTCGTGGCCGCAGGCGGCGGCCAGGCCGAGCACGGCCGGCCCCACCGGCGTCCCGGACGGCAGCAACTCCTCGCCCCGGCGGCACTCCTGGCCGCGCGGGCGGACGTCCTGGCCGGTGGTCAGCGGCTGCGGCCCGCGGTCGCGCAGCAGCGCGCCGTCCGTCCGCCCGTGCTCACGGCGCAGGACGGCGGTGGCACCGGACGGCAGTTGGGCGCCGGTGGCGATCTCCACGGCGGTGCCGTCGGCCAGCGGCGCCGACGCCGTCCGTCCGGCCAGCACCCGGCCGGCCACCCGCCACGGGCCGGGGCCGGCGACCGCCCAGCCGTCCATCGCGGAGGTGTCGAAGGCGGGCAGGTCGGTGAGCGCGCCGAGCGGCTCGGCGAGGGTGCGGCCGAGCGCCTCGGCCAGCGGGACGGGGACCCCGGGCAGCGGGCGCGACCCGGCCCGGCGCGCGGTCTCGCGGGCCCGGGGCCAGCTCAGCACGCCGGGACCGGTGGACGGTGCGGCCATGACGGTCTGTCCGACCGCACTCACGACTCGCCCGGCCGGGCGGCGGTGCTCCAGCCCTCGGCGAGGGCCTCGGTCCGCCGGGCCGCCTCGGCGACGGCCTCCGCCCCGCCGCCCCGCCGGGCGGCCGCGTAGCCGATCAGGAAGGCGGTCAGCGGCGCGGCCGGCCGGGCCACCCCGTGCGCGACCACCCGGGCCGTGTCGAGCAGACCACGGACGTCGACGTCCAGGTCGATGCCCAGGTCGGCCTTGACCTCGGCGATCCAGTCATCCAGCGTGCGCTCCATGCGCCCATGCTGCCCGATCGGCGGTTTCCCCGGGGTGTTCGCCCCGTGTGCGGGGCGCGTCGTTTCGCTCACACCCCGGTGACGGCACCGGTGAGGTTCAGGCCCGGTCGCGCTCGCGGGCCCGCTCCAGGTCCTCCCAGGTGTCGCAGTCGTGGGTGACGTCGTCGCTGTCGGCCACCCGCAGCCGGGTCAGCCCGCCGACCAGACGGCGCAGCGGCCGGTCGGCCGGGTCGCCGAGGGCGGCCAGCGCGGCGCGCAGCGGGGCGGTGCGGTAGGCGGCGGCGAGCGGCTGGTCGCGCCCGCCCGCGTCGACCAGTACGGCGGCGTCCGCCCGCGCCCCGGCCCGGTCGAGGGCGGTGACCAGCCGTTCCACCGTCCGCCGGTCCAGGAAGGGCAGGTCGGCGGCGAGCAGCAGCACGGTGTCCGCGGTGACCAGGTCGAGCCCGGCCGCGACGGCGGCCACCGGCCCGCCGCCGGGCGGCTGCTCCCTGGTCCAGTGGACGCCGCCGTGCGCGGTCGGCCGGGCCGGACCGACCACGACGGTGGTGCGGGCGCCCGCGCAGGCGGCGAGCACCCGGTCGAGCAGGGTGGTCCCGCCCACCGTCAGGCCGGGTTTGTCGGCGCCGCCGAGGCGCCGGGCGGCCCCGCCCGCCGGGACGATCACGTCGTACGGCGTCATGCGGCCAGTATCCGCCCTACTCCGGCGCGCTCCCGCCGTTCTCGGCGGGCTCCGGGCCGTCCTCCGCGGGGCCCCGCCCGTTCCCGGCGGGCTCCGGCCCGTCCTCGGCCGCCGCGTCGGGCCGGGCCGCGCGGGCGGTGTTGGCTTCCGCGCCCAGTGCCAGGAAGGACGGCAGGGTCAGCTCCCCGTACCGCTCGTTCATCGCGGTGACCAGTGCCTCCGGGTCGTCCGGGTGCGCGGCCAGCAGCCGGTCGAAGTCCTGGAGGTACTCGCCGGTGAAGGCCAGCACCCGGGCCGCGTCGTCGCCCTGGCCCGGGGCCCGGTGCCCGGCGATCACCCGCTCCACGCCGAGGTCGGCGATCCGGCCGAGGTTGTGCCCCCAGGTGACGCGCTGGGCCGGGGTGGTGTCGGCGGTCCAGACGTGGGTGCCGTTGTGGACGAAGTCCCCGGCGATCACGGTGCGGACGCTCGGCACGTGGACGACCGTGGAGTCCCCGCAGTCGGCCTGGCCGAGCAGCAGCACGGGGATCACCTGGCGGTCCAGCATCAGCGGCTGGGGCAGCAGCGGGGAGGGGACCAGCGGGTGGTCCGGGATGTCGTCGCCGTACACCGGCTTCCACTGGGCGACCTTGGCGGCGACGGTGCGCCGGATGCCCTCGACCACGGCCGGGGCGGCCAGCAGCTGCGCGTCCGGGAAGAGCCGCAGCACCTCCTCGGCCCCGAAGTAGTGGTCCGGGTGCTGGTGGGTGACCACGACGGCGAGCAGCCGTCTGCCCTTGCCCGCGACCCACTCGGCCAGCTCGCGCCCGGCACTGCGGGTCAGCTGGGCGTCCACCAGGATCGCGGTCCGCTCGCCGAGGATCAGCGTGGAGGTGGCGAAGAAGGCCGACTCGGGACCGGTGAAGACGGCGACCTCCAGCGGCCGGGCCGGCTGCCCGGGCTCCGGCGGCTCGGCGCCCGCGCCCGGCCCGGGGGCCTCGCCGGGCCCGTCGGGGACGGCCGGCCCGGCCTGGGCACGCTCCGCGCCGGCGCTCTCCTCGGACGGGGACGTCGTCACGGGCTGCTCCCTCTGGTCGGCGGTCGGATTCCCTGCGCCCTACAGCATGGGAGCACCGGCGGCCGAATGCGCGGAAGGCGCGCCCGGCGGGGCACGCCTCCGGCGCACGTCACACCGCGGTGAGGGCGGCCAGTTCCTTGGCCCGGCGGGCGGCCTCCTCCAGCGCCCGGGCCTTGGACTCGGCGGCGTTCGGGACGAAGTCGGCCATCGCCGGGACGACGCTCGCCAGGGTGAACTCCGGGACGATGAAGTCGACCTCCAGCCCCAGCATGCCGGTCAGCACCTTCTCCAGGTAGGTGGTGACGAACTCGTACGGCTCGCGCGGGGCGCCGGGCGCGTACGAGCCGCCGCGCGAGGCGACCACGGTGACCGGGGTGCCCTTGGCGGACGGCGTCTCGCCGGCGGTGCGGCCCATCAGGATCACCTGGTCCAGCCAGGCCTTGAGGCTCGACGGGACCGTGAAGTTGTACATCGGGCTGCCGATCAGCACGGCGTCGGCGCGCTCCAGCTCGGTCATCAGCTCGTCGCGCACCGCGTAGGCGGCGGCCTGCTCGGCGCTGTGGGTCTCGGCGGGGGCGAATCCGGCGCCGATGCCGTGCGCGTCCAGGTGCGGGACCGGGTCGAGGGCGAGGTCCCGGTAGATCACCGTGCCGTCGGGGTGCTCGGCCTGCCAGGCGGCGCGGAAGGCGGCGGTGACCTCGCGGGAGACGGAGCCGTCGTGGACCGCGGAGGAGTCGAGGTGCAGGAGAGTGGGCATGGCAGGGCCTCCAAGGGATTAGTAGCTGCCTATTTCGCTGCAACTGCGAATACCGTAGCAGCTTACTTTTCTGCAGTCACTAGGGATCGGTCGAGTAGGCTGGTCCCATGGCCGAGCACGAGGCAGTGACCGACGGAGTCCCGATCGCCACCGACTCCTGCGCCGTGGCGGACCCGGGCCCCTGCGGGAACATCGACCTGGCCCTCAACCGGGTGTTCACCCTGCTCGGCAAGCGCTGGACCGGCATGCTGCTGGGCGTGCTCAACACCGGCGGCCCCGCGTACTTCTCCGAGCTGCGCCGCGCCGTCCCGGGCATCAGCGAGCGGATGCTCTCCGACCGGCTGACCGAGCTGGCCGAGGCCGGGCTGGTCGTCCGCGAGGTCGACGCCGGCCCGCCGCTGCGGGTCAGCTACCGGCTCACCGAGGGCGGCGCCGCGCTCCGGCCCGCGCTCACCGAACTGGCCGTCTGGGCCGACCGCTACCTGCCGGAGGCCGCGCTCAGGAACGGCTGCTGAGCCGCCCGCGGACTCCGGGCTCCCGGACGTGCGAAGGGGCCCGTCCGCCGGTTCCGGCGGACGGGCCCCTTCGGCCGACAGGAGTTCGGACGGTCAGCGCTTGGCGACGCCCCCGCGCAGCCCGGCCAGCCGGTCGGTGACGCCCCAGGTGGTCACCCGCCACAGCGCCTCGACCACGATGCCGCGGCTCATCTTGGACGCCCCCAGCTCGCGCTCGACGAAGGTGATCGGCACCTCGGCGACCTTGAACCCGGCCTTCACCGTGCGCCAGGCCAGGTCGACCTGGAAGCAGTACCCGGCCGAGGCGACCTCGTCCATGCCCAGGCCCAGCAGGGTCTCCTTGCGGAACGCCCGGTAGCCGCCGGTGACGTCCCGGATCGGCACGCCCAGCATCAGCCGCGAGTAGGTCGAGCCGCCGCGGGAGAGCAGCAGCCGCGACTTCGGCCAGTTCACCACCCGGCCGCCCGGCACCCAGCGCGAGCCCAGCACCAGGTCGGCGCCGCGCAGCGCGCCCAGCAGCCGGTCCAGCTCCTCGGGCTGGTGCGAGCCGTCCGCGTCCATCTCGACCAGGACGTCGTAGCCGTGGTCGATGCCCCAGCGGAAGCCCGCGAGGTAGGCGGCGCCCAGGCCCTCCTTGCCCTTGCGGTGCATGACGTGGACGTGCTCGTCCGCGACGGCCAGCTTGTCGGCCAGCTCGCCGGTGCCGTCGGGGCTGTTGTCGTCGGCGACCAGCACGTGCGCCTCGGGCACGGCGGCACGCACCCGGCCGACGATCCGCTCGACGTTCTCCGCCTCGTTGTAGGTCGGGATGATCACCAGGACCTTGCCGAGATCAGCAAAACTCTGCTGGGTGACG
Organism: Kitasatospora sp. NPDC092039; assembly: GCF_044756065.1. NCBI lineage: Bacteria > Bacillati > Actinomycetota > Actinomycetes > Kitasatosporales > Streptomycetaceae > Kitasatospora > Kitasatospora sp. NPDC092039. The sequence goes on from NZ_JBIVSD010000003.1 coordinate 278,288, forward strand.
GTCACGTGCAAACCTCTCGGCCGATGGCGGGGGGTCTCGGAACACCGGCGCCCGCACTCTGGAACGCGGCTCCGCCGACAGCCCGCCGGGGAGGACCTCGGTGGCGAACTGCGCGCAGGGCGGAGGCTACTGCGTCCTGGCATCCTACTACCGCGCCGGGAACCACCGGTCCGGCCGTGGCACTCCCACCCGATGACCACCGTTTCCCCCTGGGTGACGCCGTTCGGCTAGGGTCGTTTCCCTTGCCCGTGCCCGGACCGCCCGCACCGCCGGGCCCCCGGCGATCCGGACTCGGGACGTCCGGGGCCGCCCAGACTGCGAAGGAGTAGGACCGCGCGCATGGACAGGCTCGTCAACACCGTCCGCCCGTACGCCTGGGGGTCGCTCACCGCCCTGCCCGAGCTGCTCGGGCAGCAGCCGACCGGGGAGCCGCAGGCCGAGCTGTGGATGGGCGCCCACCCCGGCGCCCCGTCGCGCGCCGACCGCGGCGAGGGCCCGCGCCGGCTGGACGAGCTGATCGCGGCCGACCCCGAGGGCGAACTGGGCGCCGCGAGCGTGGCCAGGTTCGGCCCGACCCTGCCGTTCCTCTTCAAGGTCCTGGCCGCGGGCATCCCGCTGTCCATCCAGGCCCACCCCACGCTGGACCAGGCCCGGGCCGGCTTCGCCGCCGAGAACGCCCTCGGCATCCCCCTGGACGCCCCCGAGCGCAGCTACCGGGACGCCAACCACAAGCCCGAAATGATCTGCGCGCTGGGCGAGTTCGAAGGCCTGTGCGGCTTCCGCCGGCCCGCCGGGGCGGCCCGGCTGCTGGCCGGACTCGCGGTGCCCGGGCTCGCCCCGGTGATCGATCAGCTGGCCGCCGACGGGGGCACCTCCCGGCCGGAGGACGGGGAGGAGTCCGCGGCGCTGCGCGGCGCCCTGACCGCCGCCCTCGCCCTGGACGGGGAGACCGTCCGGCGGACCGTCGAGGCGCTGGCGGCGACCGACCCCGACGGGGAGTACGGCCCGTACGCCCGGATCGCCGAGGACTTCCCGGACGACCGCGGCGTGATCGCCGGCATGCTGCTCCACCACGTCCGGCTGCGGGCCGGCCAGGCGCTCTACCTGGGCGCCGGGGTGCCGCACGCCTACCTGTCCGGCGCCTGCGTCGAGCTCCAGGCCAACTCCGACAACGTGCTGCGGGCCGGTCTCACCCCGAAGCACATCGACGTGCCGGAGCTGCTGAAGGTCGTGGTCTTCGCGGCCGGCGCCCCCGAGGTGCTGGAGCCGGTCCCGGTCCGGGACACCCCGGGCGAGGAGCTCTACCCCGTCCCGATCGACGAGTTCCGGCTCTCCCGCTTCGTGCTGGACGGCACCGGGCGCGAGATCGACGGCCGGACCCCGCAGATCCTGCTCTGCACCGAGGGCACGGCCCTGCTGACCGCCGCCGACGGCACCGTCCTGGACCTGGCCCGCGGCCAGTCCGCCTTCCTCCCCGCCACGGGCACCCCGACCCGCCTCTCCGGCACCGGCAGCACGCTCTTCCGCGCCACCGTCACCGTCTGACGCCCCGGGCGGGGGCGTCAGGGCCGGGCCTCAGTCCCGGGTCATGTCGACGAAGCGCGAGTAGTGGCCCTGGAAGGCCACCGTGATGGTCGCGGTCGGGCCGTTACGGTGCTTGGCGACGATCAGGTCGGCCTCGCCCGCGCGCGGGGACTCCTTCTCGTAGGCGTCCTCGCGGTGCAGCAGGATGACCATGTCGGCGTCCTGCTCGATCGAGCCGGACTCGCGGAGGTCGGAGACCATCGGCCGCTTGTCGGTGCGCTGCTCGGGACCACGGTTCAGCTGGGAGAGCGCGATGACCGGGACCTCCAGCTCCTTGGCCAGCAGCTTGAGGTTACGGGACATGTCCGAGACCTCCTGCTGACGGTTCTCGGCCCGCCGGGAGCCGCCGGACTGCATCAGCTGGAGGTAGTCGATGACGATCAGCTTGATGTCGTTGCGCTGCTTCAGCCGGCGGCACTTGGCGCGGATCTCCATCATCGACAGGTTCGGCGAGTCGTCGATGAACAGCGGCGCCTCGCTGACGTCGGGCATCCGGCGGGCGACCCGGGTCCAGTCGTCGTCCGTCATGTTTCCGGAGCGCATGTGGTGCAGCGCGACCCGGGCCTCGGCGGAGAGCAGGCGCATGGCGATCTCGTTGCGGCCCATTTCGAGCGAGAAGATCACGCTCGGCAGCTTGTGGTGGATCGAGCAGGCCCGCGCGAAGTCCAGCGCGAGGGTGGACTTGCCCATCGCGGGGCGGGCCGCGATGACGATCATCTGGCCGGGGTGCAGCCCGTTGGTGAGCTGGTCGAAGTCGGCGAAGCCGGTCGGCACGCCGGACATCTGGCCCTGCCGGGAGCCGATCGCCTCGATCTCGTCGAGGGCGCCCTCCATGATGTCGGCGAGCGGCGCGTAGTCCTCGTTGGTGCGCTGCTCGGTGACGGCGTAGATCTCCGCCTGGGCCGCGTTGACGATCTCGTCCACGTCGCCCTCGGCCGCGTAGCCCATGCCGGCGATCCGGGTGCCCGCCTCGACCAGCCGGCGCAGCACCGCGCGCTCGTGGACGATCTGGGCGTAGTACTCGGCGTTGGCCGCGGTCGGGACGGAGTTGACCAGGGTGTGCAGGTAGGAGGCGCCGCCGACCCGCTGGAGCTCGCCGCGCTTGGTCAGCTCGCCGGCCACGGTGATCGGGTCGGCCGGCTCGCCGCGGGCGTAGAGGTCGAGGATCGCGCCGTGCACCATCTCGTGCGCGGGCCGGTAGTAGTCGGCCGGCTTGAGCACCTCGACCACGTCGGCGATGGCGTCCTTGGACAGCAGCATGCCGCCGAGGACGGACTTCTCGGCGTCCAGGTCCTGCGGCGGGACGCGCTCGAAGCCGTCCACGCCGCCCTCGCCGTCGCCCTCGCCCCGGCGCGGCCAGCCGCCCTCCGGCCGGCCGCCCTTGCCGCCCTTCTGGAAGCCGTCCTTCTGGAAGCCGTCGCGGCCGCCGCCCTGACGCCCCTCGCCGCGGGCGCGCGAGACCGGCAGCCGGTCACCGGGGCCGTCCGGGAAGGGCGCGTCGTCGAAGGCGCCGGCCGGGAACGGATCCTCGGCGTGCTGCCAGTCCTCCTCCGGCGGCGGGGCGTCGTGGTCGTCGTACTGGGGGCCGGTCACGCGTGTTCCCCGATCAGCGAGTGGTGCGAAGTTGGAGCGGGCTTGCCGGTGGCTGGATGGAGCGGATCCGCTCCTCTTTGTACGCCACAGCTCCGACAAATCGGACGCCGGGGCGGCGGGAATGTCGGGCGGAGGGCCCACGCTAAGGCGCCGGACGCCGTTGCGCCAAGGCGGTTATCCACAGGGGGTGTGGATGAAGCGCCCCGTCCTGTGGAGAACTGCGGCAAAGCTGTGGACACCCCTGTGGACGCTCCTGTGGATAACCGGACGATCGATCCACCGTCAACCGGTTGACCTGGGATTACCTCTTCCCGGGCCTGTGCATGAGAAATTCTTCACACACCTCCGAACGGCTGTGGGCACAGAGCGGACGGACAGCGACGCTCAAGATTTCGAGTAATAGGCACAGGCCACTGACATCCATTACCTGTGGATGAGTAGCCTGGACCCCATGACCGCCTCGCCCCCGACCCCGGCCCCGGTGCCCCCTCGACGCCGGCACGACCGGGAGATCCTCGCCCTGGCCGTCCCCGCGTTCGGCGCGCTCGTCGCCGAACCGCTCTTCCTGATGGCCGACTCGGCGATCGTCGGCCACCTCGGCACCGCCCAGCTGGCCGGGGTGGGCGTAGCCTCCGCCGCGCTCTCCACCGCGACCGGCGTGTTCGTCTTCCTCGCCTACGCCACCACCGCGGCGGTCGCCCGCAGGATCGGCGCCGGGGACCGCCGGGGCGCCGTGCAGCAGGGCATCGACGGCATCTGGCTCGCCCTGGGCCTGGCCGTGCCGGTGGTCCTGCTCACCCTGCTGCTGGCGCCCTGGGCGGCCGACGCGCTGGGCGCCTCGGCGACCGCCGCGCCGCACGCGGTGACGTACCTGCGGATCAGCTCCCTGGGCATCCCGGCGATGCTCATGGTGCTGGCCGCCACCGGGGTGCTGCGCGGCCTCCAGGACACCCGGACGCCGCTGGTGGTGGCCGTCGCGGGCTTCGCCGCCAACATCGGCCTGAACGCCGGCCTGGTGTACGGCGCCGGGCTCGGGGTGGCCGGCTCAGCCTGGGGCACCGTGCTCGCGCAGACCGGGATGGCCGCCGCCTACCTGGTCGTGGTGGTCCGCGGCGCCCGCCGGGAACGCGCCTCGCTGCGGCCGGACGCGGCGGGCATCCGGGCCGGCGCCAGGGCCGGCGGCCCGCTGCTGGTCCGGACGATCAGCCTGCGCGCGGTGCTGATGACCGCCACCGCGGTGGCCGCCCGGCTCGGCGACGACCAGGTGGCCGCCCACCAGATCACCATGGCGGTGTTCAACTTCCTGGCCTTCGCGCTGGACGCCATCGCGATCGCCGGCCAGGCCATCATCGGCCGCTACCTGGGCGCCTCGGACGCGCCCGGCGCCCGGGCCGCCACCCGGCGGATGATCGAGTGGGGCATCGCCTCCGGGCTGGTGCTCGGCCTGCTGGTGGTGGTCGCCCGCCCGCTGTACGTCCCGCTGTTCACGCCCGATCCGGCCGTCCGGGCCCAGCTGGGCACCGCCCTGCTGCTGCTCGCGCTCACCCAGCCGGTGGCCGGGCTGGTCTTCGTGCTGGACGGCGTGCTGATGGGCGCCGGGGACGGCCCCTACCTGGCCTGGGCCGGGCTGGCGACCCTGGCGGTGTTCGTCCCGGTGGCGCTGGCGGTACCGGCCACCGGCGCCGGTCTGGCCGGGCTCTGGTGGGCGATGAACCTGTTCATGCTGCTGCGGGCCGGCTTCCTGGCCTGGCGCGCCCGCGGCGGCAAGTGGCTGGTCACCGGAGCGGTGCGCGGCTGAATCGTTTCCGGGCCGGGCCGGGAGGGACCGCCCCGGAGGTCGCCGGCGCGGAACGCGCCGACCGGGGAACGCCCGCGCCGAGAAGACCGGCACGGGGAGGACCGGCGCGCAGGAGACAAGCGCGGAGAAGACCGGCGCGGAAAAGACCGAGGGCCGGACTCCCGGAGGAGTCCGGCCCTCGGGCCGTGCTACGGAACTCAGGCAGCCACGACGGCGACGTCGAGCTTGGCCACGACGTCCGAGTGCAGCTTGACCGAGACCTTGTGGGAGCCCACGGTCTTGATCGGCGAGGCGATCGCGACGGCGCGCTTGTCCACCGCCGGGCCGCCGGCGGCCTTGATGGCCTCGACGACGTCGGCCTGGGTCACCGAGCCGAACAGACGGCCGGCCTCGCCCGAGCGGACGGCCAGCTTGACCTGGACGCCCTCGAGCTGACCCTTGACCTCGTTGGCGGCCTCGAGGGTCTGGATCTCGTGGATCTTGCGGGCGCGACGGATGGCGTCGACGTCCTTCTGACCGCCCTTGGTCCAGCGGATGGCGTAGCCACGCGGGACCAGGTAGTTGCGGGCGTAGCCGTCCTTGACCTCGACGACCTCGCCGGCGGAGCCGAGACCCGGCACCTCGTGCGTGAGGATGATCTTCATTACTTGGTCACCCTCTCTTAGCGCGCGGTGCTGGTGTAGGGCAGCAGCGCCATCTCACGGCTGTTCTTCACGGCCGTGGCGACGTCACGCTGGTGCTGGGTGCAGTTGCCGGTCACCCGACGGGCACGGATCTTGCCGCGGTCGGAGATGTACTTCCGCAGCAGGTTCGTGTCCTTGTAGTCAACGTAGTTGACCTTGTCCTTGCAGAAGACGCAAACCTTCTTCTTCGGCTTGCGAGCAGGCGGCTTCGCCATTGTGTGCTCCATTTGGGGTTCACGGCCCGGCGGGCGTCCGGGGACGCCGGCCGCCGGGCCGCACGAAATCTGTCAGCTCTTAGAACGGGGGCTCTTCCGAGTAGCCGCTGCCACCGGACGGGGCACCCCAGCCGCCGCCCTGGTTTCCACCGGACGGAGCGCTGGAGGCCCAGGGGTCGTCGGAGGGGCCGGACTGGCCGCCACCGGAGTTTCCACCCCAGTTGCCGCCGCCCTGCTGGCCGCCACCGCCGCCGCCCCAGCCGCCACCGCCCTGGCCGCCACCCTGCTGGCCGCCGAAGCCGCCACCGGGGCCGCCGGACCGGTTGGCCCGGGTGACCTTGGCGGTCGCCGAGCGCAGGCTCGGGCCGACCTCGTCGACCTCGACCTCGAAGACCGTCCGCTTCTCGCCTTCCTTGGTCTCGTAAGACCGCTGGCGCAGTCGGCCCTGCACGATGACGCGCATGCCGCGCTGCAGCGACTCGGCCACGTTCTCCGCCGGCTGCCGCCAGACGTTGCACGTGAGGAAGAGGCTCTCGCCGTCCTTCCACTCGTTCGTCTGGCGGTCGAAGGTGCGGGGGGTGGACGCGATGCGGAACTTCGCGACCGCCGCACCCGACGGGGTGAAGCGCAGCTCGGGGTCGTCGACGAGATTGCCGACGAGGGTGATGACGGTCTCGCCTGCCATGGTGGTGATGACCTCTCGGGAAGATGTCCGTTCACCGCTGTTTCACGTGAAACAACGGACGCGAGCTACCCGAGACCCGAAGGCCTCAGAGGTGGCTCAGTGGGTGTCCGGGCGCAGGACCTTGGTCCGCAGAACCGACTCGCTCAGGCCCAGCTGGCGGTCGAGCTCCTTGACGACCTCAGGCGTGGCCTTGAGGTCGATGACCGAGTAGATGCCCTCGGACTGCTTGTTGATCTCGTAAGCCAGACGGCGACGACCCCAGGTGTCGACCTTCTCCACCTTGCCGCCGGCGTTGCGGACGACAGCGAGGAAGCTCTCGATCAGGGGGGAGACAGCGCGCTCCTCGACCGAGGGGTCGAGGATGACCATCAGCTCGTAGTGACGCATGAGTAACCCACCTCCTTTGGACTCAGCGGCCACGGTCTCTCCGTGGCAGGAGGGTTGTGCGTAGCGTCGGCACCGGTGCGGCGACGACTCCGGCCCACCGTAACGGCCGGGTCGGACAGTCGGCCCCCGCTCCGCCCGAAGGCGGGACGTCATCCGGAAGAGGACACAGAGGGGGCACAACTACACCAGTGCAGACGGCACAGCCTACCTGCACCCGGACGGCCGAACAAAACGCATAGGGGTTGTGAGAGCGACCCAAGCACCGCAATCTGGACGGAACGGGATCCCTGCCCGTTCGTCTCCACGCCAGGAGGTGGGACCCATGGCCCAGTCCGTCCACCGCATGCCCGCCCTCACGCTGAACACCGACGGCCACCCGCACCCCCGCGAGAACACCCTGGTGGGCATCACCGCCCTCCTGGGCGTGATCGCCTTCACCACCTCGTTCTTCCACAACCTGCACCTGCTGACCTCGTGGACCGGCCTGTTCGGCATCGTCACGGGCCTGTGGGGCATGTTCGTGTCGGTCACCACCGCCGAGCGCTTCGTCCTGATGGTCACGCTCGGCGCGGCCGCGCTCGGCTTCTACCTCGGCATCGCCCGCGGCGGCCTCTGGGGCTGATCCGCCCCCGGCCGTCCGCACCGTCCCCGACCGCCCCACCACCGCCCGCGCCGACCCCCGACCGGCCCCCGCCGGCCCGCTGGGACCGAGCCCACAGGGGCCGCCCGGAACCCTCGCCGCCCCCGTCGCGTATCTGCAGGAGGAGACAGGTACCCGACGGGGGCGCCGCCGTGCCCGCCGCGACGGGCGCCCGGGCCCCGGACGATAGGGTCAGCCCGAGAACCTGGGGCCACCGCAGCCCGACCGACGAGGAGCACCGAGCAATGAGCCTGCGCCTGAGGACGATCACCCGCGAGGAGCACCTCGCCTTCATCAGGAGCCGCGCCTCGGCCAGCCACATGCAGGTGCCGTCGTGGGGTGACGTGAAGGCCGAGTGGCGGTCGGAGTCGATCGGCTGGTTCGACGACGCCAACCAGCTCGTCGGCGCCGGCCTGGTCCTCTACCGCCAGCTGCCCAAGCTCAAGCGCTACCTCGCCTACCTGCCCGAGGGCCCGGTCATCGACTGGTTCGACCGCGACCTCGACCGCTGGCTCTCCCCGATGCTGGCGCACCTCAAGTCGCAGGGCGCGTTCTCCGTGAAGATGGGCCCGCCGGTGGTCATCCGCCGCTGGAACGCCCCCACCATCAAGGAGGCCATCGCCGCCAAGCAGGCCAAGCGGCTGCGCGACGTCGAGGCCGACTGGTACGAGGCCCGCGCCTTCGAGGTGGCCGACCGGCTGCGCAAGGCCGGCTGGCTCCAGGGCGAGGACGGCGGCGCCGGCTTCGGTGACGTCCAGCCCCGCTACGTCTTCCAGGTGCCGCTGGCCAACCGCTCGCTGGACGACATCCAGAAGGGCTTCAACCAGCTCTGGCGCCGCAACATCAAGAAGGCCGAGAAGAGCGGCGTCGAGGTGATCCAGGGCGGCTACGACGAGCTGCCGATCTTCCACCAGCTCTACCTGGTCACCGCCGAGCGCGACAAGTTCACCCCGCGCCCGCTGGCCTACTTCCAGCGGATGTGGAAGGCCCTCGTCGCCGAGGACCCGAACCGCATGCGGCTCTACATCGCCTACCACGAGGGCGAGCCGCTGGCCGCCACCACGATGCTGGTGGTCGGCGAGCACGTCTGGTACTCCTACGGCGCCTCGGCCAACCACAAGCGCGAGGTCAAGCCGTCCAACGCCATCCAGTGGCGGATGATGCGCGACTCCTACGCCCTCGGCGGCGGGGTGTACGACCTGCGCGGCATCAGTGACACCCTGGACGAGGACGACCACCTGTTCGGGCTGATCCAGTTCAAGGTCGGCACCGGTGGCCAGGCGGCCGAGTACCTCGGCGAGTGGGACTTCCCGCTCAACAAGCTGCTGCACAAGGCCCTCGACCTCTACATGTCCCGCCGCTGAGGAGGCTGACCCGATGACGCTGTCGCTCTACCTCGACACCGAACGCTGGCGCACCCACCAGCGCTCCGTCCTCGCCGAGTTCCCCGGCCTGGTGCCGGTCGCCAAGGGGAACGGCTACGGCCTGGGCAACCACCGGCTGGCCGAGGAGGCGACGCTGCTGGGCACCGGGGTGCTCGCCGTCGGTACCGCGTACGAGGCGGCCGACGCCGCCGAGTGGTACGGCGGCGAACTGCTGGTGCTCACCCCCTACCGGGTCGGCGAGGAGGTGCTCCCGCTGCCGCACGCCCGGGTGATCCGGACGGTGGCCGGCGTGGACGCGCTGCGCGCGCTGCACGGCACCCGGGTGGTGCTGGAGTGCATGACCACCATGCGCCGGCACGGCGTGAGCGCGGCGGACCTGCGCACCGCCGCCGCCGAGCTGGAGGGCGTCAGCTTCGAGGGCCTGGCGCTGCACCTGCCGATGGACCGGCCGGACGGCTCCAGCCCGGTCGAGGAGGTCGCGTACTGGGTGGACACCGCCCAGGCCGCCGGCATCCCGGTGCACACCGTGTTCGTCAGCCACCTCGGCGCGGCCGGCATGGACCAGCTGGCCCAGCGCTACCCGCGGACGGTCTTCCGGGCCCGGATCGGCACCCGGCTCTGGCTGGGCGACCACGCCGCGCTGGAGGTCCGGGCCACCGTCCTGGACGTCACCCCGCTGCAGAAGGGCGACCGCTACGGCTACCGCCAGCACCCGGCGCCCTCCGACGGCCACATCCTGGTGGTCGCCGGCGGCACCGCGCACGGCATCGGCCTGGAGGCGCCCAAGTACGTGGCGAGCATGGGGGCGCGGGCCAAGGGCATCGCCCGGGCCGGCCTGGCGACCGTCAACAAGACCAAGTCGCCGTTCCACTGGGCCGGCAAGCAGCTGTGGTTCGCCGAGCCGCCGCACATGCAGGTCTCGCTGCTGTTCCTGGACGGGGAGACCAAGCCCCCGACGATCGGCGATGAGCTCGGTCTCCAGGTCCGGCACACCACCACGCACTTCGACCGCGTGGTGGACCGCTGAGCGTTCCGGCGCTCGGCTCGCGGCCCTACGGCTTCTCGGCCGGCTCCGGCAGACCGGGCTCGTCCAGCCACTGCTCGGGGCCGGCCGGCGCGTACGCGGCGTAGCTCTCCTCCTCGCGCAGCCGACGGGCCGTGCCCAGCACGAACACGTCCGGGGCGTGGTCCAGCACCCCGCCGGAGGGGTCGTCGCTGCCGTCCCAGCGGACCGGGTCGCGGTCGGGGTGGAGGACGTCCCGGACCACCAGGGCGACCAGGTAGAGCGTGCCCAGCAGGTGCAGCCCGATCGCGAAGTGGTACCAGCCCTCGCCGAGCCCGTGCTGCTTGGAGCCGGTGACCAGGCCCAGGTGGGACCAGATGCCCAGGGTGTAGAGCACCTCGCAGGCCTGCCAGATCAGGAAGTCCCGCCAGCGCGGCCGGGCCAGCACCGCGAGCGGCAGCAGCCAGAGCGCGTACTGGGGCGAGTACACCTTGTTGACCAGCACGAACAGCGCGACCACCAGGAAGGCCAGCTGGGCGAGGCGGGGCCGGCGCGGGGCCGAGAGGCCGAGCCACGCCACGGCCAGGCAGCCCAGCACCATCAGCACGCCGATGTAGACGTCGAGGTCGGCCAGCCCGGCGCCGCGGCGCTGCATCAGGATCAGCCAGAACGAGCCGTAGTCCTCGCCGCGGTGCTTGCTGAACACGTAGAAGGTCGACCAGCCCCGCCAGTTGGCCAGCATGATCGGCAGGTTGACCAGCAGCCACGAGCCGACCGCGCCGCCCAGCACCACCCGGAAGTCGCGCCACCTGCCGGCCCGCCAGCAGAGCACCAGCAGCGGGCCGATCAGCAGGAGCGGATAGAGCTTGGCCGCGGTGGCCAGGCCGATGAACACACCGGCCCAGCCGGGCCGGGCGCCGGACCACCAGGCCATCGCCACGGCGGCCAGGGCGACCGCGAGCAGGTCCCAGTTGACGGTGCCGTTGAGCAGCAGGACGGGGGCGAGCGCGAACAGCAGCGCGTCCCACGGGCGGCGCCGATGGGTGCGCGAGAGCGCCACCACGGCGACCACCGCGCAGGCCATCAGCATCCCGGCGTTGATCGCCCAGAACCACTGCTCCTGGCTCTGCTGGTCCCCGCCGCCGGGCGTCAGCCAGGCCGCGACCTGCATGAACAGGCCGGTCAGCACCGGGTACTCCAGGTACTGGAGGTCCCCCGAGGAGCCCGGGATGCGGTCCACGTACGGGTGCAGCCCGGCCGCGAAGCCGCGTCCGGAGAACAGGTGCGGGACGTCGCTGTAACAGGCGTGGACGTACTGCGGCGAGCCCGGCTGGAACCAGGCCTGCTCGTAGCAGGGCAGCTTCTGCACCATGCCGAGCACCGACACCACGATCACCGCGAGCGCCAGGAAGCGCGCCGGGATCCACCAGGAGACGCCGAGCAGCGCCCGGCGGCCCGGGGGCCCGCCGATCACCTCGCTGCCGGCCGCCGCCACCGGGTCCTCGTCGGCCGGGACGACCACGGTGTTGGCCGGCGGCGCGGCCGTGGCGACGGCTGCCGGGAGGGGCCCTGCGGCGGCGCCGGCCTCGACCGGGCCGACGGTTTCGTCACGATCGCTCGACGTCATGCCGGACATCCTGCCGCACCGATCCCGCCGGGACGAGGAGGACCCCGCAACGGTCCGTGCCCCCGCACGGCGGCCGGGCTCGCCGATCACGGCGAAACGGCCGCCCCGGAGCGGCCGTGACGGGGCCGGGGCGCGCCGGCCGGGAACGGCGGCGGCGTTCCCCGGACCGGAACGGCGGTGGCGGCCCTCCTGGCACGAAAACGGCGGTGGCGGCCCTCCGAAGAGGACCGCCACCGCCGTTCCGGGTTCCGCCGTGCCGCGGGCTCGCGGGCTCGCGGACTACGGCGTGGTCGACCCGCCCTGCAGACCACCGGTGCTGGTCGGCGACGGCTTGCCGCCACCGCCGCCCGGCTTGCCGCCACCGCCGGGCGACGCGCTGTCCGTCGGCCCCGGCGGCTGTGTCGGGCAGCCGAACACCGGCAGGCAGCTGTTGGTCGGGCGCGGGTTCTTGGTCGGCGTGCTGGTCGGCTGGTCGCCGGGGCAGTCCACGCCGGGCACGCAGGTCTGGGTGGGCTGCGGCTGCACCGGCGGCTGCGGCGCCTGCGACTGGGTCTGCGCCGGGGCCGTCGGGGTGTCGGTCGCCGTCGGGACCGCGGTCGGGCTGGCCGTGGACGGCGCGCCGGAGGAGTCCACCTCGGTGCCGACCGGCTGCGGGGTCGGGAAGTCCATCTTCTTCTCGTTGGCCAGCGCGGCCTTCATGTACCGGGTGAAGACGTCGGTCGGGATGTCACCACCGTGGATGGACTCCTTGCCGCCGGTGCCGTTGAGCGACTGCCGCTCGTGCTTGGTGGGGTCCTCGCGCCACATCGCGACGCTGGTCACCAGCTGCGGGGTGTAGCCGACCCACCAGGCCGACTTGTTCTGGTCGGTGGTACCGGTCTTGCCGGCCACCGGGCGGCCCAGGTCCTTCGTCTTCTTGCCGGTACCGTTCACCGCCACGTTCACCAGCACGTCGGTGACGTTGTCGGCGACGGCCGGCTCCAGCGCGACCTTGGCCTCCTTCTTGCCGAAGCCCGGGCGCTCCACGCCGCTCACCTCGACCTTGGTGACCGAGTACGGCTCGGCCTCCTTGCCGCTGGCCGCCAGGGTGCCGTAGGCGGTGGCCATCCGGATCGGGCTGATGGTGGAGGTGCCGAGCGGGAAGGTCGCCGTCTTCGGGTCGGCGAGGCTCTCCTTCTTGATGCCCATCTGCACCGCGATGTCGGCCACGTTCTGGCCGCCGACGTCCTGGTTGAGCTGGACGAAGGGCACGTTGTACGAGTACTGCATGGACTGCCGCAGCGAGACGTAGCCGCGCTTGCCGGAGTCCTCGTTCTTCTGCCGGTACGGCTTGCCGTCGTCGCCGATCACCAGCGAGCCGTCCGGCTTGCGGATCTCGGACATGTCGTCGGCCAGGTAGCGGCTGTCGGCGTTGATGCGCTTCGGCTTGCCCTTGTCGTCCTTCGCGGTCTGCACGCCGACCTGCATCGCGGTCGCCAGCACGAAGGGCTTGAAGGTCGAGCCGACCTGGACGCCGGTGGCGTCGGCGTTGTTGTCGAAGTGGCCGTTCTCCACGCCGTCGCCGCCGTAGAGGGCGACGATGGCGCCGTCGCCGGGGCGGATGCTGGCGGAGCCGAACTGGATGTTGGTGTCGTTGTCCGGCCGCTTCTGCGGGTTGAGGTTCTCCGCCTTGACGTCGTCGACGGCCTTCTTCAGGGCGTCGACCTTGTCCTTCTCGAAGGTGGTGAAGATCTTCAGGCCGCCCCGGTCGATCATCTGCTGGGTGATCGTCTTGTCGGTGGCCATCACGTACTTGTTGGCGGTGTCGACCAGGTAGCTGATCTCACCGTTCATGTTGGAGCTGGGCTTCTGCGGGACCGGGTCCGGGAAGGCGGTGCACTTGGCGCGCTCGTCCGGGGTGATGGCCTTGGTGTCCACCATCTGGTCCAGGATCCAGTTCCACCGGCCCAGGGCCCGTTCCCTGTTGTTCGGGTTGGTGGGGTCGTAGTACGTCGCGCCCTTGAGCAGGCCGGCCAGCATGGCGCTCTGGCAGACGTTCAGGTCCTTGGCGTCCACCCCGTAGTACGCCTGGGCGGCCGCCTGGGCACCGTTCGCACCGCGGCCGAACCAGCTGGTGTTCAGGTAGCCCGTCAGGATCTCGTTCTTGTCCTTGTCCTGGTTGATCTTCAGCGTGATGAAGAACTCCTTCACCTTGCGGCTGAGGGTCTGCTCCTGGCTCAGGTAGGCGTTCTTCACGTACTGCTGGGTGATCGTCGAGGCGCCCTGGGTCTCACCGCCCTTCGCCATGTTGTAGACGGCGCGGAGCATGCCCTTGGGGTCGATGCCCTTGTCGGTGCGGAAGCTCTTGTTCTCCGCGGCGATGACGGCGTTCTGGAGGTTGGGACTGATGTCCTTGAGCTCGACGATCTGCCGGTTGGTCTGGCCCTTGCGGGTCATCTCCGTGTTGTCGGCCCAGTAGTAGATCGTGTTCTGGTTGTTCACCAGCTGGTTCAGCTCGGGGACCTCGGTGGTCTGGTACAGGTAGAACACCACGCCCACCAGGGAGCCGAAGACCAGCAGGAAGCCGCTCAGCCACTGCCGCCAGGACGGCAGCCAGCGCCGCACGCCGGTCTTGCCGAACCGCGGGTAGTCGATGAAGCGCTTCTTGCCGGGGCCGGCGGCCGCGGCGGCGGAGCCGGAGGCCGCGGCGGCACCGCGCCGACCGCCCCCCTTGCCCTTCTTCTGGGCGGCCTTGCGCATCTCCGCACGGGTCATCCGGGGCTGTTGTGCGGTCTCCCTGACCCCCGGCGGGCGGCGTCGGCCGACGCCTTCCGAGCGCAGCTCGTCGGGCCCCGGCCCGTCGCCCCGACGGCCGCCGCCTCCCGGGGGCTGCTGCCCCTCACCGCCCGGGTTGGGCGTCCTTCGCCGTCGCTCGCTCATCTTCCAGCCACTCCTCGCCAGGCGTTTCCAGCCTGAAGGCAGGGTTCACGTCCGATGCCCGCAAACCGCCCTGATCCCGGAGGTGGTCCTCGTGCACACGCGACAGCGTACGCAGCACGGAAACCCAACTAATCGGACATCAGTTGCCAATGCCCACAAAACGCCGACAGATCATTACACGCCCGTTGCCAACCCCACCCGCGCGTCGGCTTGTGATCACATTCACGCGTGCCCCCCTTGCCGGTTCCGGGGGCCGGGTTTACTGTTCTCGATATATCGAGCCGATACATCGAAGCGGAATACCGCCGGATGCAGCGGCCGGTCGGACACCGAGCGGGAGGAGGACGACGGCAGTGGGCAGACGCTCAGGAGTGCTGGAGTTCGCCGTCCTCGGACTGCTCCACGACGCCCCGATGCACGGATACGAGCTGCGCAAGCGGCTGAACATCCTGCTCGGGACGTTCCGGGCGCTCTCCTACGGGACGCTCTACCCCTGCCTGAAGAGCCTGGTCGCCCAGGGCTTCCTGGTCGAGGACAACCCGGACGTCGAGTACGTCCCGGCCACCGCGCTCAACGGCAAGCGGTCCAAGATCGTCTACCGGCTCTCCGCCGAGGGGAAGCAGCGCTTCGAGGAGCTGCTCGCCGACTCCGGCCCGGACGCCTGGGAGGACGAGCACTTCGGCGTGCACTTCGCCTTCTTCGGCCAGACCGACCGGGCCGTGCGGATGCGCGTCCTGGAGGGTCGCCGCAGCCGGCTGGAGGAACGGCTGGAGCGGATGCGCAACTCGCTGGCCCGCGCCCGCGAGCGGTTCGACGACTACACCGTCGAACTCCAGCGGCACGGACTGGAGTCGGTGGAGCGCGAGGTCCGCTGGCTCAACGAGCTGATCGAGACCGAGCGGTCCAACCGCACCGGGCGGACCGGCCCCGACGCCGGCGGCAGCACCGCCGCCGGCCCCCGCAAGACTTCGGACGGCCGTGGCCAGGAGACCGGGTCCCCCGACCCGTCCGGGCAACCGTACGACCGCCCGGGGCGCTCCGACCAGGAGCGCTGACACCGCGCCAGCCCTGTGCCGCGCGGAAGGACTGGGCGCCTCGCGCCCGCACATGCAGTCATCGAAGAAGCAGGACGAGTTCCGCCGACCCCGGCGGGCCTCATGAGATCACAGGGAGCAACCGGAATGGGTTCGGTTCGCGTAGCCATCGTGGGCGTGGGCAACTGCGCCGCGTCGCTGGTGCAGGGTGTCGAGTACTACAAGGACGCCGACCCGGCCGGCAAGGTCCCCGGCCTGATGCACGTCCAGTTCGGTGACTACCACGTCCGTGACGTGGAGTTCGTCGCCGCCTTCGACGTCGACGCCAAGAAGGTCGGCTTCGACCTGGCCGACGCCATCGGCAACAGCGAGAACAACACCATCAAGATCTGCGACGTGCCGCCGACCGGTGTGACCGTCCAGCGCGGCCACACCCTCGACGGCCTGGGCAAGTACTACCTGGAGACCATCGAGGAGTCGGACGACGCCCCGGTCGACGTCGTCCAGGTCCTCAAGGACCAGCAGGTCGACGTCCTGGTCTGCTACCTGCCCGTCGGTTCCGAGGACGCGGCCAAGTTCTACGCCCAGTGCGCCATCGACGCCAAGGTCGCCTTCGTGAACGCCCTGCCGGTGTTCATCGCGGGCACCAAGGAGTGGGCGGACAAGTTCACCGAGGCCGGCGTGCCGATCGTCGGTGACGACATCAAGTCCCAGGTCGGCGCGACCATCACGCACCGCGTGATGGCCAAGCTGTTCGAGGACCGCGGTGTCATCCTCGAGCGCACCATGCAGCTGAACGTCGGCGGCAACATGGACTTCAAGAACATGCTCGAGCGCGAGCGCCTGGAGTCCAAGAAGATCTCCAAGACCCAGGCCGTCACCTCGCAGATCCGCGACCGCGAGCTGGGCTCCAAGAACGTCCACATCGGCCCCTCGGACTACGTGGCCTGGCTGGACGACCGCAAGTGGGCCTACGTCCGCCTCGAGGGCAGGGCCTTCGGCGACGTCCCGCTGAACCTGGAGTACAAGCTGGAGGTCTGGGACTCCCCGAACTCCGCCGGTGTCATCATCGACGCCGTCCGTGCCGCGAAGATCGCCAAGGACCGCGGCATCGGCGGCCCGATCCTGTCGGCCTCCTCGTACTTCATGAAGTCCCCGCCGGTGCAGTACTTCGACGACGAGGCCCGCGAGAACGTCGAGAAGTTCATCCGCGGCGAGGTCGAGCGCTGAGCGGCTGACCGCTCGTAGTGCGTAGGAAGGGCCCACGGTCTGCGGATCGTGGGCCCTTCACGTTCCCGCAGCCAATGTTTCACGTGAAACGGCGGCCGGTTCCGTGGCACCCTGGGCGGGTGGCGATCACCGAGAACGGCAGCACCCACCAGTCCGCGCACCGCGCCACGGTCCTCGACCTGATGAAGGGCCGCGACTTCCGGCGGCTGCTGACCGCCCGGGTGCTCTCCCAGCTCTCGGACGGCGTCTTCCAGGTCTCGCTGGCCGCGTACGTGGTCTTCTCCCCCGAGAAGCAGTCCTCCCCCGCCGACATCGCGTCGGTGCTGGCCGTGATGCTGCTGCCGTTCTCGGTGATCGGCCCGTTCGCCGGTGTGCTGCTGGACCGCTGGCGCCGCCGCCAGGTGCTCTACTTCGGCAACCTGGCCCGGTTCGGGCTGGGCCTGGGCACCGGGGTGCTGCTGCTGGTGGAGGCGCCGACCTGGCTGTTCTTCGCCTCGGCCCTGCTGGTCACCGCGCTCAACCGGTTCATCCTGGCCGGCCTGTCCGCCGCCCTGCCCCGGGTGGTCGAGCAGGACCGGCTGGTCACCGCCAACGCCCTCTCCCCCACCCTCGGGACGGTCGCCGCCGCCTCGGGCGGGGGCATCGGCTTCCTGCTGCACCAGCTGATGGCCCCCGGACCGAGGGCCGACGCCGCCCTGGTCACGGTGGCCGCGCTGCTCTACCTGTCGGCCGCGCTGGCCGCCCGGCGGATGGACCGCGACCTGCTCGGCCCGGAGCAGCACGAGGACCGCCCCGGGATCGGCCAGGCGCTGGTCCGGGCCGCCCTGGAACTCGGCGCCGCGGTGCGCCACCTGGTCCGGGACTGCCGGCCGGCCGTGCACGCGCTGGCCGCCGTCACCGCGGCCCGGTTCTGCTACGGCGTGCTGATCGTGGTCGTGGTGATGCTCGCCCGGTACACCTTCAACGACCCGGCC
Organism: Kitasatospora sp. NPDC092039; assembly: GCF_044756065.1. Classification (NCBI taxonomy): domain Bacteria; kingdom Bacillati; phylum Actinomycetota; class Actinomycetes; order Kitasatosporales; family Streptomycetaceae; genus Kitasatospora; species Kitasatospora sp. NPDC092039. The sequence continues at coordinate 296,045 of NZ_JBIVSD010000003.1, forward strand.
GACAGCGCGGCCGGGCTGGTCACCCTCGGCCAGGCGGTCGGGCTGTCCGCCGCCGGGTTCTTCGTCGCCGCGGTGGTCAGTCCCTGGTGCACCCGCCGGCTCGGCCTGGCCGGGTGGATGACGGCCTGCCTGGTCGCCCCGGTGGTGTTCGTCCCGGCGCTGGGCCTGAGCTTCGCCCTGGTGCCCTGCCTGATCGCCGCCCTGCTGCTCGGGGTGGTCACCCAGGGCACCAAGATCTGCGCCGACACGGTGGTGCAGGAGTCGGTCGAGGACGAGTACCGCGGCCGGGTGTTCGCCATCTACGACGTGCTGTTCAACGTCGCCTTCGTGGCCGCCGCCCTGGTCACGGCACTGGTGCTGCCGCTGTCCGGCCGCTCGGTCGCGGTGGTGCTCGGGGTCGCCGGGGTGTACGCCCTGACGGCGGTCCTCTACCTGGGCGCCGCCCGCCGGAGCCCGCTCCCCCGGTGACCAGGCCGCCCGGGAGACCCCGGGGGCTCGGGGCTCAGGGCGTCCGAGCGACTCGCTAAGGTACTCGAACCTGTCGGAACGACAGAACTCTGCTTCGGGGGACGAACTGATGAGCACACCACCCAATCCGTACGGATCCGCCCCGATGGGCGCGCCCGCGGCACCGCCGTACGGGGCGCCCGTCCCGCCGCCGGCCGCGCCGTACGGCCCGCCGCCGGCCTACGGGCAGCCCGCGCCGCAGGCCCCGCCCGGCTACGGCCCGCCGCCCGGCTACGGACAGCAGCCGCCTGGCCCGCAGCCCTACGGGCAGCAGCCGTACGGACAGCAGGGCTACGGCCAGCCGGCCCCCGGGCCGTACGGGCAGCAGCCGCCGCCCGGGCCGTACGGCCAGCCGCAGCCGGCCCCGGCGATGCCGCCCGCGCCGGCCGCCAAGAAGCGCGGCCTGCGGTCCAAGCTGCGGATCGTCGGGGTGGTCGGCGGCTGCGTGGCACTGGCGGTCGGCTACTTCGTGGCCGGGCCGAGCGTCAGCAGCGCCAAGCCCGGCGACTGTGTGCGGGCGAGCGGCTCACGCGACATCGACATCGTCAAGTGCACTGACAGCAAGGCGAATTACCGGGTGCTCGCGAAGTTCGAGGGCACCACGGACACGACCCGCTGCAAGCAGACGCCGCAGACCACGAGCGTGGTCTCGGGCAAGAGCGGCCGCCGCTGGAACAAGAAGCGGTACGTGCTCTGCCTCGGCCCGCTGGCGCCCACCACCACCGGCGTCCCGCCGGTGAAGAAGTCCTGACCTCTTCCGCCTCTCCTTCCCGGGGGACCTCCTTGTCCGCTCCGCCTCCGCCCCAGATGCCGTACGGCCCTCCCCCGGGCGACGGCAACCCGTACGCCTCCGGCGGTTCCTACGGCGCTCCGCCCCCGCCGCCCCCCGGGTACGGCTACCCGAGCGCCCCGCCGCCCGCGCAGCCGTACGGCGCCCAGCCCGCACCCGGCGGCTACGGCTACGGGTACCCGCCGCCCCCGCCGGACGGCACCACCTGCCGGTTCTGCGGCGGGTACCCGGCGGTGGACGCCACCGTCCGCGGCCACCAGGGCATGATCGTCATGTACCGGATGCTGCGGATGACCGGCCCGTTCTGCCGCACCTGCGGCACGGCGACGGTGCGCGACATGTCGGCCCGGACGCTGGTCCAGGGCTGGTGGAGCCCGGTGTCCTGGCTGCTGACGCCCATCACCCTGCTGCTGAACCTCGGCCCGCACACCAGGTTCAAGCGGCTGGTGCCGCCCGTCCCGGGCAGCCACGGCCCGCAGCTCGACCCGGGCGTCCCGCTGACCAGCCGGCCGCACATCGCGATGCTGCTGGTGCCGGTCTCGCTGGCGGTCGCCCTGACCCTGGCCGCCACCGGGGTGCTCGGCCCGAAGAAGGACGACCCGGTCGCCGACCCGAAGCCTTCCCCCACCGTGCTGACCTTCTCGCCCACGCCGCTGCCGATGCCGACCTACACGCCGCCGGTCATCCCCTCGCCGACCATCACGCCGGCGCCGACGCTCACGCTCCCGCCGGTCACCATCCCGACCGACTCGGACACCAAGGTGGACTCGGCCGGCCCCGGCGACTGCCTGCGCAACGCGAACGGCACCAGTGAGACCACGGACACCAACCCGAAGATCACCGTGGTGCCCTGCACCGACGCCAAGGCGCAGTACAAGATCGTCTTCAAGTACCTCGCCACCTCCGACGAGAAGTCCTGCGAGAAGCAGCCGAAGTCGGACAGCTGGTACACCAGCAAGCACCCCAACTTCCCGGCACTGGACTACGTGCTCTGCCTCAAGCAGATCAAGTAGCCCGGGACGGACGAGGGGTGGCGCCGGCGCTCGGCCGGGGCCACCCCTCCGTCGTGTCCGGAGTCCTCTCCGCGGCTCCGGAGGCGGGCTCAGCCCTGCTGCCCGGCCCACCAGGCCCGCAGCGCCGCCACCGCCTCGTCGTGCTCCATCGGCCCGTGCTCCAGCCGGAGTTCGAGCATGTGCTTGTACGCCTTGCCGACCAGCGGGCCGGGCCTGAGGCCGAGCAGCTCCATGATCTGGTTGCCGTCCAGCGCCGGGCGGACGGCGTCCAGCTCCTCCTGCGCCTTCAGCTCGCCGATCCGGGCCTCCAGGCCGTCGTAGGTGCGGGAGAGCGCGGCCGCCTTCTTCTTGTTGCGGGTGGTGCAGTCCGAGCGGGTCAGCTTGTGCAGCCGCTCCAGCAGCGGCCCGGCGTCGGTGATGTAGCGGCGCACCGCGGAGTCGGTCCACTCGCCGCCGCCGTAGCCGTGGAAGCGCAGGTGCAGCTCGACCAGGCGCGAGACGTCCTCGGTGAGCTCCTTGGAGTACTTGAGCTCGCGCATCCGCTTGCGGGTCATCTTGGCGCCGACCACCTCGTGGTGGTGGAAGGAGACCCGGCCGTCCGGCTCGAAGCGGCGGGTGCGCGGCTTGCCGATGTCGTGCAGCAGCGCGGCCAGCCGCAGGGTGAGGTCCGGGCCGTCCTGCTCCAGGTCGATGGCCTGCTCCAGGACGGTCAGCGAGTGCTCGTAGACGTCCTTGTGCCGGTGGTGCTCGTCCCGCTCCAGCCGCAGCGCGGGCAGCTCGGGCAGCACGTACCCGCCCAGGCCGGTGTCGACCAGCAGTCGCAGGCCCTTCACCGGGTGCTTGGCCAGCAGCAGCTTGTTCAGCTCGGCCTGGATCCGCTCGGCGGACACGATGGTGATCCGCTCGGCCATCGCGGTCATCGCGGCGACCACCTCGGGCGCCGGGTCGAAGTCCAGCTGGGCGGCGAAGCGGGCGGCCCGCATCATCCGCAGCGGGTCGTCGGAGAAGGACTCCTCGGGGGTGGCGGGGGTGCGCAGCACCCGGGCCTCCAGGTCGTCCAGGCCGTGGTGCGGGTCGACGAAGCCGCGGCCGGGCAGGTCGACGGCCATCGCGTTGACCGTGAAGTCCCGGCGGACCAGGTCCTCCTCGATGGTGTCGCCGTAGCTGACCTCGGGCTTGCGCGAGGTGCGGTCGTACGCCTCGGAGCGGTAGGTGGTGATCTCGATCAGGAAGGAGCCCTCGGGGGTGTCCTTGCGGGCACCGACGGTGCCGAAGGCGATGCCGACGTCCCAGACCGCGTCTGCCCAGCCCTTGACCAGCTTGAGCACCTGCTGCGGGCGGGCGTCGGTGGTGAAGTCCAGGTCGTTGCCGAGCCGGCCGAGCAGCGCGTCCCGGACGGAGCCGCCGACCAGCGCGAGCCGGTGGCCGGCCGCCTGGAACCGACGGGCGATCTCGTCGGCGACCGGCGACACCCGCAGCAGCTCTTGGAGGCCGAGCGTCTGGGCCTCGCTCAGGCCTGGGACGACCTGGACGGCGGTGCTGGAACGGTCGGTGCGCGCGGTGGGCTCATTGGCAGTGGACACGGCTCACAAGGGTACGTGCCCCGACAGGTCAACCGCCCGCGCGTTCTGGGCGTCTCACCCCACAGCCCGCAACACTGCACCGCGGGCCGCATCGTTACCATGCCGGTGGACGGGTCTCGGCACCGGACAGGGGATGCGGTGCCGCGTGCCGCCGCCACCCGCGGAACTCCGGCGGCGGCGGTGCCGGACGAACAGTTCCACGAGGGTCAAGCGAAGAGCGTCGGGCGGACCGCGCCGGACGGACAGCATCAGCAGCGAACGATCGAGAACGGCGAGGGCGAAGCGAGTGAGCGAGCCGGCACGGCACTCGGGCCTGGGGGCGCACCGACAGCCTGAACGGGCCGAGCGCCCCGCCGGGGGGCGCCATCGGGCGCGCCGTGCGGGCCTGCGCCTGGCCGCCGCCTGCGCGGCGGCCCTGACCCTCCTCACCGCCGCCCCGGCCGGTGCGCTGCCCGCCGGCGGCAACGTCCGCCCGGCCGCCGACTCCTCCGGCACGGCCGAGTACCCGGTGGTGATGACCATCGACACGCTGAGCCCGCAGGTGGCCACCCCGAACGGCATCGTGACCATCACCGGGCAGGTCACCAACGCGGGCAAGTCGGCGGTCAAGGGCGCCCACGCGGCCGTCCGCAAGCCGTACAAGCCGCTGGACCGGCGCAACGACCTGGCCATCGTGGCCGAGCGCGGCACGCCGGACACCAAGGACGGCGTGGAGCTGGACAGCCCGCAGTACGCCCTGCCCGAGCTGAACCCGGGGCAGAGCCAGCCGTACACCCTGAGCGTCGCGGTCAGCGACCTCGGGCTCTCCGCCGGCGGCGCGTACGAGCTCGCGGTGGACGCCTGGGGCGGGACGGCCGACAACCCGCGCGACCGCGCCCTGGGCATCGCCCGGACCTTCCTCCCGTACAACCCGGGCGCCGAGGCGCAGCCGACGAAGGTCGCCACGGTCTGGCCGCTGGTGCACCCGCCGGTGCTGGCCGCCCAGACCGTCGCCGGCAGCGACAGCGACCAGCCGGTCCCGGTGCTGCGCGACGACAGCCTGGCCACCGAGTTCGCCCCGGGCGGCCGGCTGTACGAGCTGGTCGACACCGGCGCCAGGCTGAACGGCCTGACCTGGGTGGTCGACCCGGACCTGCTGGACGCCGCGCTGGCGATGACCAAGACCTACCGGGTGCAGAAGCCGGGCACCGAGGGGTCGGGCAAATCCGCCAAGGACGACAACACCGTCCAGGTCCAGGGCGGCTCGCCCGCCGCCGTCGCCTGGTTGGACAAGCTGCGGGCCGCCGTCGCCAAGCCGGGCAGCCAGGTGGTCGCGCTGCCGTACGCCGACCCGGACCTCGCCTCGATCGCACACAACGGCTCCGACCTGGCCGGGATGACCACCGCCCTGGGCAAGGCGGCCACCGCCGGCCGGCTGACCGTCGAGGGCCGGCTCGCCGTGGACACCCGCTCCGACGTCGCCTGGCCGTACCAGGGCCACGTGGACCAGCAGATCGCGGCCCTCGCCCAGCAGTCGGGCAGCGGGCTGGTGCTGGTCAACGGCGGGAGCATGCCGGAGTCGGACTCGCTCAACTACACCCCGACCGCGGTCCGCCCGATCGGCAACGGGCAGAGCGCCGTGGTGGCCGACGAGACCGTCTCCGCGCTCTTCTACCAGGACCTGAGCAGTCCCCAGGCGCAGACCCGGGCCACCCAGCGCTTCCTCGCCGAGACCTTCGCGATCACCCACGAGCAGCCGCAGAACCAGCGCGGGCTGCTGGTGCTGCCGCCGCGCGAGCTGAGCGCCGCCAACGCCAAGGCGCTGGCGAGCGCCCTGCAGACGGCGGACGGCAAGTGGATCTCCTCGGTCAAGCTGGACACGGTGGTGCAGTCCGCGGCCGACCCGAAGGCCAACACCGCCGTCCCGGCGCCCACCGACTACCCGACCCAGTCCCGCGCCTCGGAGCTGCCGGCGGCCGACCTGAGCCGCACCGACGACATCCAGCACGACCTGGACACCCTGATGCGGGTGCTCACCCTGCCGCAGCGGGTGCGCGGCCCGTTCAGCGCCGCGATGGTCCGCTCGCTGTCCACCGAGTGGCGCAGCCGGCCGCCGGCCGGGAGCGCCTACCGCGCCGGTGTCACGGGGTACCTGAAGGAACTGACCAACGCCGTCCAGGTGCCGAAGAAGAACAGGGTCACGCTGGCCGGCAACACCGGTCTGCTCCAGGTCAGCGTGCGCAACGACCTGACCCAGACGGTCACCAACCTGAAGCTGGTCCTCACCTCGGCCCAGCCGAACAGGCTGCGGGTGAGCAAGGAGGAGGAGCTGGTCCTCCCGGCCTCGCAGAGCGTGACGCTCCGCTTCAACGCCGAGGCGCACAACAACGGGCCGGTCGCGATGACCGCCCAGCTGTGGACCACCGGCCCCGACTCCAGGCCGTACGGCGAGCCGCAGAAGTTCCGGGTGGAGGTCACCTCGGTGACCAACGGCGTGCTGTACGTCTTCGCGGGCGCCGGACTCCTGCTGCTGCTGGCCGCGCTGCGCTTCGTGCGCCAGCGCAAGCGCCGCGGCGGGCAGCCGCACGAGGACGGCGACCAGCCGGTCGGCGACGGCCCGGCGGCGGGCGACGGCGGAGCGGCGGGGAGCGCTCCGCGGCCCACGGCGGACGGTGCCGAGGGGGGCGCCGCACAGGAGTCCGCCGCGGATCCCGCCGGGGCCCCGGCACCGGACGGGACCGGCAGGACGGACGACACCGCTGGTGACGGTCCTGCGCAGACACCGCGCGGCAGCAGCCCGGATGGCCGGGATCGGGCCGCCAGTGATGAGAAGGTTGGTCCTTGACACCGCCGACCCCCAGCACCGCCGGGCCGGTCTCCCCCCACGACAGCGAAGAGGTGACATGACCGGGCGCAGCGAGGAGCGGCCGCCGGGCCGCGGTGAGAGCCGGCCGGGTGCCGAGTCGCCGTCCGGCGACTGGTACGTGGCCGACACCTACGCCCAGGACCCGTACGCGGCGGACGCGTACGGGCACCCGCAGGACGGCCAGGACCCGTACGGTCTGCGGGCCGCTCGGCCCGCCGCGCCCCAGCCGCCGGCCGCCGCGTACGACGTGCCGCCGCAGCTGCCGCCGCAGGGCGGCGGCTACCCCACGCCGGTGCCGCCGGCCCCGTACCAGGCCACGGAGCAGTTCCCGGAGCAGTTCGCCGCGCCGGTGCCGCCGGTGCAGCCCGGCTGGGACACCCCGGCGCCGGCCGCCTGGCCGCAGGGCCAGGCCCCCGCGCAGGCCGCCGGCGGCCCCTGGGGCGGCGTCGAGCAGCCCCGTCCGCAGTGGGAGCCGGGCCCGGCGCACTCCGCCTGGGACACCGAGACCACCGAGTACGTCGGGGTGGACGCGCTGTTCGGCGGCGCTCCGGCGCAGGCCGCGGCCCAGCCGCCGGTCCCGCCGCCCGCCCCGTACCCGGCGGCGGGCGGCTACCCGGGGCAGCCGCAGCACGGCGGCGCTCCGGGCGGGCAGCACCACTTCGTGCCGCCGATCGAGTTCGACCCGCCGCTCTCCGAGGAGGAGGCCACCATGCAGGTGGCCGCCGTCGCGGTGCCCCCGGCGGTCGAGCCGCTCGCGGACGTCGCCGCCGAGGAGCGGACCGCCGGGCAGGCGCCCGGGCCGGCCAAGGCGGCCGGCGGCGGCAAGGTCTCCAGCCTGCTGAACTCCAGCGCGATCATGGCGGCCGGCACGCTGGTCTCCCGCGGCACCGGCTTCGTCCGGACCATGGTGATCACCGCGGCCATCGGCGTCGGCGTGATGGGCGACTCGTACAACGCGGCGAACACCCTGCCGACCCTGCTGTACATCCTGATCGGCGGCGGCGCGCTGAACGCCGTCTTCGTGCCGCAGCTGGTGCGCAGCATGAAGAACGACGAGGACGGCGGCACCGCGTACGCCAACCGGCTGCTCACCCTGGTGATGGTCGGGCTCGGCGGCGTGGTCTTCCTGGCCGTGCTCGGCGCACCCGTGCTGGTGCAGCTGATCGCCCACCCGATGATGGCCAACCCGGAGCGCGCCGAGACCACGGTGGCGATGGCGCGCTACTGCCTGCCGACCATCTTCTTCATGGGCATCCACGTGGTGATGGGCCAGATCCTCAACGCCCGCGGCCGCTTCGGCGCGATGATGTGGACCCCGGTCCTGAACAACATCGTGGTGATCTTCACCTTCTCCGCCTACATCTGGGTCTACGGCGGGTTCGGCACCACCCACGTCGCCCCGGAGGGCATCTCCCCCGAGGGCGTGCGGCTGCTCGGCCTCGGCACCCTGATCGGGCTGGTCGTCCAGTCGCTGGCGATGATCCCGTACCTGCGGGCCGCCGAGTTCCGCTTCCGGCCCCGCTTCGACTGGCGCGGGCACGGCCTGGGCAAGGCCGCCCGGCTGGCCAAGTGGACGTTCTTCTTCGTGCTCGCCAACCAGGCCGGCTACCTGGTGATCACCCAGCTGTCCACCAAGGCGGGCGACGCCGCGTCGGCCTCCGGTCACGGCGGCGTCGGCCTGGCCGCGTTCTCCAACGCGCTGCTGATCTGGCAGCTGCCGCAGGCCGTGATCACCGTCTCGATCATGAGCGCGGTGCTCCCCCGGCTCTCCCGGGCGGCGGCCGACGAGGACGCCGGCGCGGTGCGCGACGACATCTCCCACGGGCTGCGCACCACCGCGGTGGCGGTCGTCCCGGCGGCCTTCCTGTTCCTGTCGCTCGGCCCGGTGGTCGGCCGGGCGATCTACGCGGTCGGCGGCAACGAAACCGTCCTGAACGACGCCACCAACATCGGCCTGATGCTCTCCGCGTTCGCGCTGGGCCTGATCCCGTACTCCGCCCAGTACGTGATGCTCCGCGGCTTCTACGCCTACGAGGACACCCGCACGCCGTTCTCCAACACCGTCTGGGTCGCGGCCTGCCAGGCCGGCTTCGCGCTGCTGTGCTGGCTGGTGCTGCCCGCCGAGTGGACGGTGACCGGCATCGCCTTCGGCTACGGCCTGGCCTACGCCATCGGGGTGACGGTCGCGATGCCGAAGCTGAAGAAGCGGATCGGCGGGCTGGACACCAAGCGGATCGGCCGGACGTACAGCCGGCTGGCCGCCGCCTGCGTCCCGGCCGCCCTGGTCGGCCTCGGCGCCAGCCTGGGCGTCCAGCAGGTGCTCGGCGGCTGGGCGGGGAACGTCCTCGCCCTGGTCGTGGCCGGCGGCCTCCAGCTGGCGGTCTTCGTGCTGGTCGCGAAGCGCCTGCGGATCGAGGAGCTCAACTCCATGCTGGGCATGGTCCGCGGCCGACTGGGCCGCTGACCGTCCGGCCACCGGCCGGACGAGCGGGCGCCCTGACCGGGCGTCAACCGGAGCGCAGCCCTCCTCCGCTCGTCCGGCCGAGTGCCGGGGCACCGGTCGGTTCGGGTCCGCCCGACCGTCGGATGGCGACCCGGTGTCGGATCTGCACCACATCTCTCCACCCGTATGCAACCGAGCGGACGCCTCAGCGGTCGTACCCGGTGGAGAAGAGTGGGCACAATTGTCCTGGAGCACAGGGCCGCCGACCCTACGGCTCCAGCGACTCTCTCAGGCCGGGGCGACACAAGGGGAGGCAGGACCACGGTGGCTGATGGCACCAAGGCGGTCGTCGACACGTCAGCAGCTGACGCGGCGACGGACGAGGCCGCGCTGGCCGCGGCGATCGACGAGCTCGCGGGCTCGGAGGACGCCGCCGAGAGCACCTCCGCGGACGCCCGCGAGGACGCCACCGCCCCCGGGCGCACCGAGGCGGACGAGGAGGACGACGACGCCCCGGCCGCGGGCCCGGGGTCCACCGTCGGCGAGGAGACCTCGGAGATCACCGCCCCGCTCTCGGTCCAGGAGCTCCGCGCCGAGCTGGCCGCCGGCTCCCCCCGGAAGAAACCCGCCCCCGAACCCGCCCGCCCCGCGCGCCGCCCCACCGACCCGCAGCCCACGGTCGACCCGCGCGACACCGCCACCCTCCCGCGCACCCTCCCCGCCCCGCAGCGCCGCAGCGGCGACATGATCGGCCACCGGTACCGGCTGGAGGAGTGCATCTCCCAGACCGAGACCTTCAGCAGCTGGCGCGCCGTCGACGAGAAGCTGCGCCGGGCGGTCGGCGTCCACCTGATGGCCTCCGGCCACCAGCGGGCCCGCAAGGTGCTGGCCGCGGCCAAGTCCGCCGCCCTGCTCGGCGACCCGCGCTTCGTCCAGGTGCTGGACGCCGTCCACGAGGGCGAGCTGGTCTACGTCGTGCGGGAGTGGCTGCCACACTCCTCCGACCTGGCCAGGCTGCTGGCGAACGGCCCGATGGAGCCGCACGAGGCGTACCAGATGGTCCGCCAGGTCGCCGACGCCGTCGCGGCCGCCCACCGGCGCGGCCAGGCCCACCTGCGGCTCACCCCGCGCTGCGTGCTGCGCACCGACAGCGGCCAGTACCGGATCAACGGCATCGCGGTGGACGCCGCCCTGCGCGGGCTGCCCGCCGAGGACGCCGAGGACGCCCAGCGGGCCGACACCCGCGCGATCGGCGCACTGCTGTTCGCCGCGCTCACCCACCGCTGGCCGTACCCGGAGGACCGCTACGACCTCCAGGGCCTGCCCAAGGACCTCCAGAACGCCGCGCCGGACCAGGTCCGCGCCGGCGTCCACAAGGGCCTGTCCGAACTCGCCGCACGGGCCCTGTTCGACCAGCCGCCGCACCACGCCCAGCCGATCACCACGCCGGAGGAGCTGGTCCGGGCGATCGCCCGGATGCCCCGGATCCGCCAGCCCGAGCCGGAGCTGCCCGCCTTCCCGACCCCGCCCCGGCACAACACCCACGCGCTGCCCACCGCGCCCAACCCGACCCGGGTGGCCGACACCAGCGTCGCCCCGCTGCCGGCCTCGTCCCGCCCGACCTCCTCCCGGCGCGCCCGGCGGCGGCTGCGCCGGGTGGTCAAGGCCACCGCCTGGACGGTCGCCCTGGGCGCCATCGGCGTCGCCTCCTGGCAGTTCGTCGACAGCCTGCGCCACACCGGGTCGGCCACCGCGTCACCGCTCCCGTCGGTCAGCAGCAGCAGCAGCAGCGCACCCAGCCCGCAGGCCAGCACCCACAACCCGGCGCCGATCACGATCAAGGGCGCCCAGTCGTACAACCCGCTGGGCGAGGGGTCCGACGGGAACGCCGCGAAGGCCGTCGACAACGACCCGAGCACCACCTGGAACACCCAGTGGTACAACGACCAGTTCGGCACCAAGCCGCCCGCCCTCAAGTCGGGCACCGGCCTGATCATCGACCTCGGCTCGTCGCAGACGGTCTCCTCGGTGGCCGTCCAGTTCGTCGGCGAGCACACCGCGGAACTCCGGGTGCCCACCGCGGCCGCCGCCGCCAACCCGTCGCAGGCCCGGCCGGAGGGCTTCACCGTGGTCGGCAAGCAGACCGGGACCAACGTCGAGTACGCCCTCGACGCCCCGGTCACCACGCGCTACCTCTTGATCTGGCTCACCGCCCTGCCGAAGGATAACGTCGGCCACTACGTCGGCCAGGTCGCGGAGGTCAAGGTCTCCGGCTGACCGGCACCGGCGGACCCGGCACGACGGCGAGGGGTCGAGGGGTGACAGGAACGGACGACGACGCGGCGCTGCTCGCCCGGCACGTCGCGGGTGACCCGGAGGCCTTCGGCCTGCTGGTGGACCGCCACCGCGACCGGCTCTGGGCGGTCGCCCTGCGCACCCTGGGCGACCGCGAGGAGGCCGCCGACGCCCTCCAGGACGCCCTGGTCTCCGCCTTCCGCGCCGCCGCCGGCTTCCAGGGCCGCTCCGCGGTCACCACCTGGCTGCACCGGATCGTGGTCAACGCCTGCCTGGACCGCGCCCGGCGCAGCGCCACCCGCCGCACCGCCCCGCTCGACGAGGACCCGCAGCGGCTGGACACCCTGGTCGGCACCGCCGAGCCGGCCGACTCCCCGGTGGTCCGGGCCGAGCTGCACCGCGAGGTGACCGCCGCGCTCGCCGAACTGCCCGCCGAGCAGCGGGCCGCGCTGGTGCTGGTCGACATGCAGGGCTACCCGGTGGCCGAGGCGGCCGAGCTGCTGGGCGTCCCGGTGGGCACCGTGAAGAGCCGCTGCGCACGCGGCCGGGCCCGGCTCCTCCCGCTGGTCCGCCACCTGCGCGAGCCGGGTGTTCCACGTGAAACACCACCCGCCCCCGGCGCGGTCCCACCACGCCGGAACGCCCCGGGGAACCCGAAGCGCCCCGGCCCCGTCACAGGGACGAGCACCGGTCGGACGGTCCTGGAAGGAGACGCGAGCACCCGATGAACGCCCACCCCTCCTTCCCCGACCCCGCCGACGACCACCCCCCGGTCGAGCGACTCGCCGACCTCGCCGAGGGGCTGGTCGACTCCCCGGAGACCGTCGGGGCGCTGCGGCGGCACCTGGACGGCTGCGCCGAGTGCCGGGAGACGGTCGACGCACTCGCCGAGGTCCAGGCGCTGCTCGGCGACATCGAGACCCCGCCGATGCCGGCCGACGTCGCCGCCCGACTGGACGCCGCGCTCGCCGAGGCCGCCGGGCGGGCACAGGAGGCCGCCGCGGCCGACCGACGGTCCGAGGCCCCGGCCCCGCCCGCAGCCGCCGCCACGGCGCCCGCCACGCCGCTCTCCGCCGTCCCCTCCCGCCCCGCCGACCGCCTCGGTGCCCGGCCCGCCGGCCGGTCCGGCTCCGCGACCGGCCCCGGCCGCGCCCGCGCCCGCCGGCGGCGGTTCGCCCTGCTGTTCGGCACCGCCGCCGCTCTGGCCGCGCTCGGGCTCGGCGGCCTGCTGCTGCCGCACCCCGACGACCGGTCCGGCGCCGTGACGGCCAGCGCGGGCGGTGCCCCGACCACCACCTCCGACAGCCACGACGCCCGCGCGCCGCACACCGCCGTCGCCGGCACCGACTACCGCGAGGACGCGCTCGCGGCCCAGGTCCAGCAGTTGCTGGCCCGCTCGGAGAACGCCCCCGGGCTGTGGGCCACCGGGCCCGCCGCGGCCGAGGGCGCCCCGCCCGCGGACGGCGCCCGGCCGGAGCCCGAGTCCCCCTCCCCGACCGGATCGGACTGCCCGGCCCCCGCCCCCGGCACGCCGCTGGCCACCGACCGGGGCGGCTACCACGGCGCGCCGGTCGACGTCCTGGTCTACCCGCTGCCTGGCCGGCCCGGTTTCGTCGACGTCTACCTGCGCTCCCCCGGCTGCGGTCCGGTCCTCCTCCACCAGGCCGTTCCCAGCCACTGACCGACGGTTCCCATGCGATCCACGCCGACGGCGGCACGCCGCTTCCGGAGTTCGGGCGCCTGGTACTGATCCGCCTGGGAATGCGAGACACTGGTCAGTCGTTGTCCCGGGCGGCGGAGCAGGACCGCCCTCCCCGCAGCAAACGCGGGTCGCGATGCGAACCAGGAGAAGCAGTGAGCGACGTCCGTAACGTGATCATCATCGGTTCCGGCCCCGCCGGGTACACGGCAGCGCTCTACACGGCCCGTGCCTCCCTCAAGCCGCTGGTCTTCGAGGGGGCCGTCACCGCCGGTGGTGCGCTGATGAACACCACCGAGGTCGAGAACTTCCCGGGCTTCCGGGACGGCATCATGGGCCCCGAGCTGATGGACAACATGCGGGCCCAGGCCGAGCGCTTCGGCGCCGAGCTGATCCCCGACGACATCGTCGCGGTCGACCTCACCGGTGACATCAAGACCGTCACCGACTCCGAGGGCAACGTGCACAGGGCGCGCGCCGTGATCGTCACCACCGGGTCCCAGCACCGCAAGCTCGGCCTGCCGAACGAGGACAAGCTCTCCGGCCGCGGCGTCTCCTGGTGCGCCACCTGCGACGGCTTCTTCTTCCGCGACCAGGACATCGCGGTGGTCGGCGGCGGCGACACCGCCCTGGAGGAGGCGACCTTCCTCTCCCGCTTCGCGAAGAGCGTCACGATCATCCACCGCCGGGACACCCTGCGCGCCTCCAAGGCGATGCAGGAGCGCGCCTTCGCCGACCCGAAGATCCGCTTCGAGTGGGACAGCGCGGTCGAGGCCATCCACGGCGACCCGAAGCTGAGCGGCGTCACCCTGCGCGACACCACCACCGGCGAGACCCGCGAGCTGGCCGTCACCGGCCTGTTCATCGCGATCGGCCACGACCCGCGCACCGAGCTCTTCAAGGGCCAGCTGGACCTGGACGCCGAGGGCTACCTCAAGGTCGAGGCCCCCTCGACCCGCACCAACATCCCCGGCGTGTTCGGCGCCGGCGACGTCGTGGACCACACCTACCGCCAGGCCATCACCGCCGCGGGCACCGGTTGCTCGTCCGCGCTGGACGCCGAGCGCTACCTGGCCTCGCTCGACGACCTGGAGGCCAAGGCCGCCGCCGTCGCGGTCTGAGCCCCTCCCCGCTCCACCCCGCGGGGGTGTTCCACGTGAAACACCCCCGCCCCGGCCGGGCAGAAACAGAACGGGCCCATCCGTTGTTCTCCTGGCAGCAGCCCCCTCCGTCCGATCCCGAGGAGTTCCCGTGGCCGGCGCCACCACCACCGTCACCGACGCGACGTTCGAGAACGACGTCCTGAAGAGCTCGAAGCCCGTACTGGTCGACTTCTGGGCCACCTGGTGCGGCCCGTGCCGCCAGGTCGCCCCGGTCCTGGAGGACATCGCGGCCGAGCACGGCGACAAGATCACCATCGCCAAGCTCGACGTGGACGCCAACCAGCAGACCGCCGCCCAGTACAACGTCATCTCGATCCCGACCCTGATCGTCTACAAGGACGGCGAGCCGGTGAAGTCCATCACCGGTGCCCGTCCGAAGGCCGCGCTGCTGCGCGAGCTGGCCGAGTTCATCTAGGCCCTCCGGACGTCGACCACGCGGCGGCGGGGCTCCCCATCGAGGGGGCCCCGCCGCCGTCGTCGTTCCGTCGGCTCCTAGAAGGGCCGCAGCGCCGGTTCCTTGCGCCCGCCGCCCAGCAGCCGTTCCAGTGCGCCCTCCACGTCGCCCCGCCAGGAGAGCGTGGTCCTGGCCTCCAGCCGCAGCCGCGGGTAGCGCGGGTGCGGCCGGACGGTCTTGAAGCCGACCGCGAGCAGGTGGTCGGCCGGCAGCACGCAGCTGGTCGGCACCCGCCCGGCCGAGCCGAAGGCCTCGATCGCCCGCACCCCGCGCCCGATCAGGTCCTTGGCCACCGTCTGCACCAGCACCCGGCCGATCCCCTGGCGCTGGTAGCCCGGCAGCACCCGGCTGACCATCAGCTGGACGGCGTCCGGCGAGACCGGGCTGGTCGGGAAGGACTGCGAGCGGGGGACGTAGGCGGGCGGCGCGTACAGCACGAACCCGGCGGGCCGGTCGTCCACGTAGACGATCCGGCCGCAGGAGCCCCACTCCAGCAGCACCGTGGAGATCCACCCCTCCTTCTCCAGCTCCGGCTTGCCCGACTCCACCGCCTCCTTCGCGCTCACCGGGTCGAGCTCCCAGAACACGCAGGAACGACAGCCGGTCGGCAGGTCCCCGAGGTTGTCCAGCGTCAGCGGAGCGATCCGCCGTCCCATGGCCGCACCTCCTCCTCCCTCTCACGGTCGAGCATTCCCCCACGAACGCCGAAGGGTGCATGTTTCACGTGAAACAGCGCTCACGTGGAACACGCACCCTCGGGTCGTCGCCCTCGGCCGCGCCGGTCCGGCTCAGCCCTGCGACAGCCGCAGACCGTCCTCGCCGGGCGCCATGCTGTCCAGGATCCGGTTCAGGTCCTCCACCGAACCGAACTCCAGCACCACCTTGCCCTTGCCCAGCTTGCCGCCGCGCTGCGACACCTCGACCTTGACCCGGGTGTCGAAGCGGTCGGACAGCCGGCTCGCCAGGTCGGTGAAGGCCGGGGAGTTCAGCTTGCCCGCCTTGGGCGCCTGACGCTTGGGCTTCTCCTCCAGCTTCATCACCTTGACGATCTCCTCGATGTTGCGCACCGTGAGACCCTCGGCGATGATCCGCTTGGCCAGCCGCTCCTGCTCGTCGGCGTCCGGCACCCCGAGCAGCGCCCGCGCGTGGCCGGCCATCAGCGTCCCGGCCACCAGCCGGCGCTGGACGGACGGCGTGAGCTTCATCAGCCGCAGGGTGTTGGAGACGTACTCGCGCGAGCGGCCGATCCGGTCGGCCAGCTCCTCGTGGGTGCAGGAGAAGTCGCGCAGCAGCTGGTCGTAGGCGGCCGCCTCCTCCAGCGGGTTCAGCGCGGCGCGGTGCAGGTTCTCCAGGAGGGCGTCCAGCAGCAGCTTGTCGTCCTCGGTGGCCCGGACGATCGCCGGGATCCGCTCCAGCCCGGCCTCCCGGGAGGCGCGCCAGCGGCGCTCACCCATGATCAGCTCGAAGCTGTCGATGCCGACCTGGCGCACCACGATCGGCTGGAGCAGACCGACCTCCTTGATGGAGGTGACCAGCTCGGCCAGCTTGTCCTCGTCGAAGACCTCACGCGGCTGGCGCGGGTTGGGCGTGATCGCGTCCAGCGGCAGTTCGGCGAACCGCGCACCGGTGCCCTCGACCGCCTCGGCCGCGCGGGACGCCCGGGCGGCGACCGTCCCCCGGCCGTTCGGCAACACCGGCACCGCGGTCGGCGAGACCGCGCCGGTCGTCACCACCGAGGCCGGTGCGGGCGCGGCCGTGGCGGGCTGCGCCGCCGCCCCGCCGACCGTCGGCGGGGCCGACGGGAGCAGTGCCCCGAGCCCCTTCCCCAGACCCCTGCGACCACTCACTGATGACCCTCCGTCGTGCCGTGCTGTGCCGCCGGGGCGACGTGCCCCTGCTGGCCGTCCCGCTGCTGACCCACCAGCGATCCGTTCTGGCCCACCGCGCGCAGCGCGAGCTCGCGGGCGGCCTCCAGGTAGGAGAGCGCCCCGGTCGAACCCGGGTCGTAGGTGAGCACCGTCTGCCCGTAGCTGGGCGCCTCCGAGATGCGCACCGAGCGCGGGATCGCCGTGCTCAGCACCTCTTGCTGGAAGTGGGTCCGGACCTCCTCGGCGACCTGGGCGGCCAGCCTGGTCCGGGCGTCGTACATGGTGAGCAGGATGGTCGACACGTGCAGCTCGGGGTTGAGGTGCGCGCGCACCAGCTCGACGTTGCGCAGCAGCTGGCCGAGGCCCTCCAACGCGTAGTACTCGCACTGGATCGGGATCAGCACCTCCCGGCCGGCGACCAGGGCGTTGACCGTCAGCAGGCCCAGCGAGGGCGGACAGTCGATAAGGATGTAGTCGAGCGGCTGCTCGTAGGCGGCGATGGCGCGCTGGAGCCGGCTCTCCCGGGCCACCAGGGAGACCAGCTCGATCTCGGCGCCGGCCAGGTCGATGGTGGCGGGGACGCAGAACAGCCCCTCGACGTCGCGCACCGGCTGCACCACGTCGGCCAGCGGCTTGCCCTCCACCAGGACGTCGTAGATGGACGGCACCTCGGCGTGGTGGTCGATGCCGAGCGCGGTGGAGGCGTTGCCCTGGGGGTCGAGGTCGACGACCAGGACGCGCAGGCCGTGCATGGCGAGCGAGGCGGCCATGTTGACGGTGGTGGTGGTCTTGCCGACCCCACCCTTCTGGTTGGCGACCACGATCACCCGGGCGGCGGCCGGCCGGGGCAGTCCCTCACCCGCTCGGCCGATCGCCCGGACCGCGGCCTGGGCAGCCCGTGCGATGGGCGTGTCGTCGATCTGGTCGACGGTCTCCGAGTCCTGCATGGGGGTCAGTGTTTCACGTGAAACCGGAGCGGCAACAGTCACCGCCCGGTCGCGGCGGAGGATGCCCGGAAGCAATGAGCGACGTTTCACGTGAAACACCATGCCCGCTATGCCGGAAATCTGACGTTGCGACACTCCGGTGTCCCCCCGTCGGCCCGGCCGTCACCCGAACGACCGCGGGCGGACGCTCCTCCCGTCCAGGAGGCCCGTCCGCCCGTCGTCGTCAGGTATCCGGTGTCGCCCCGGATCAGCGGCTACGGCGCCGCCCGCCCCGGCCGCGCTCGCCGTTGCGCACGGTCGCGTTGCGGCCCGCCCGGGCCGCCTTGGCGCGCCGGGTGGCCGCCTTCACCCCGCCGGGGCTCTCCCCCGCCTTCACCTGGACCACCCGGGTCGAGGTCTCCAGGGTGCCCTCGCCGACCGCGATGACGGTCCACTCGACCGCGCCCAGCTTGGTCAGTCCGGCCCGCGAGTCGGCCAGCTCCTGCTCCGCGCTGTCCCCCTTGAGCGCCAGCATCTGCCCGTGCGGGCGCAGCAGCGGCATGCCCCAGCCGGCCAGCCGGTCCAGCGGCGCCACCGCCCGGGCGGTCACCACGTCCACCGCGAGCTTGCCGACCATCTCCTCGGCGCGGCCGCGCAGCACCGTGACGTTCTCCAGCCCCAGCTCCCGGACGACCTCCTCCAGGAAGGTGGTCCGGCGCAGCAGCGGCTCCAGCAGCGTCACCGAGACGTCCGGACGGGCCAGCGCCACCGGGATGCCCGGCAGGCCGGCCCCGGAGCCGACGTCGCACAGGGTGGTCCCGGCGGGCAGCAGCTCGGCCAGCACCGCGCAGTTCAGCACGTGGCGGTCCCAGAGCCGGGGCACCTCTCGGGGCCCGATCAGCCCGCGCTGCACGCCCGCCGAGGCCAGCAGCTCGGTGTAGCGGACCGCGGCGTCGTAGCGCTCCCCGAAGACCTCCCGGGCGACCGCCGGCGCCTCGGGCAGCTGCCCCAGCTCGCTGGCCCGCCCCTCAGCGGCCGGGTCCACGTCCGCCCCCGGCCGGCCGGCAGCCGCGTTCTCCGTGTCCATCTCGACCTCTCCGATCCCCGGATCCACCGACCCGCTCAACGCACTGTTTCACGTGAAACATCCCAGAAGGGACGACGACCCCGCCCGCACGAGGCGGACGGGGTCGCGTCCGGTGAAGCTCTCCGGCCGCCGCGGCGACCGGTCGTCGGCCTGTCGGCCTCAGACCGGCAGCACGACCACGAACCGCTGGGGCTCTTCGCCCTCGGACTCGCTGCGCAGACCGGCCGCGGCGACCGCGTCGTGGACCACCTTGCGTTCGAAGGGCGTCATCGGCCGCAGCTTGACCTGCTCGCCGGTGCTCTTGGCCTGCTCGGCGGCCTTGGCACCGAGTACCGCCAGTTCCTCGCGCTTGCGGGCCCGGAAGCCGGCAATGTCCAGCATGAGGCGGCTGCGCTCGCCGGTCTCCCGGTGGACAGCCAACCGGGTCAGCTCCTGGAGCGCCTCCAGCACCTCGCCGTCCTGGCCGACCAGGCGCTGGAGCGCGCGGTCGTTGCCGTCACTGACGATGGAGACCAGGGCGCGGTCGCCCTCGACGTCCATGTCGATGTCACCGTCGAGGTCCGCGATGTCGAGCAGACCCTCCAGGTAGTCCGCCGCGATGTCGCCCTCCTGCTCCAGGCGGGAGATGAGGCTCTCGTCGGCGCTGGCGGCGACCTCGGCCTCGACGGCGGAGGTGGTGCCTTCCGTCACTGATGGACTCCTTCGGAGATGGGCCCGTCTGTCGGGCCGGGGACGAAGCTCTTCGCGGCTGTCACAACGGGCTCGGGACCGGTCAGGACTTCTTCTTCGGCCGCTGGCCACCGCGCTTCGGCTGCTGCCTGGTGCCCTGCCGGGTGCCGGCGGGCTTGGCCGCGGCCTGCTTGGCGGCCGGCCGGCCCGCGGACTCGGCGGGGGTGGCGTCGGCGGGGGCGGAGTCGGCCGGAGCGGTGTCGGCGGGCTCCTCGGCCGGGGTCCCGTCCTTGCTCAGCTCGGCGGTCGGCTGACCGGCACCGCCCTGCTGGCGCTGCGACTTGCTCTGCCGACGGGGCTGCTGGCGGCGCGTCTGCACCGACTCCTCGACCACCGCGGCGGCGCTGGCCGCCTCGCTGACGGCCGCCTTGGACGGGGGCAGCATGCCCCAGAGCGCACCCCTGATCTCCGTACCGTCCGGGCGCAGCCGACCGGCCTTCTTCAGGCGGGCCTGGCGCTCCTCGAAGGCCTTGCTGCCCGGGGTCGGGTTGTTGTGGATGACGATCAGCTGCTGGCCCATCGACCAGACGTTGGTGGTCAGCCAGTAGACCAGGACACCGACCGGGAAGTTGATGCCCATCACGGCGAACATGATCGGGAAGACGTACATCAGCATCTTCTGCTGCTGCATGAACGGCGTCTTCACCGTGAGGTCGACGTTCTTGGTCATCAGCTGGCGCTGGGTGATGAACTGCGACAGCGACATCAGGATGATCATCACCGCGGTGACGATCTTGACGCTGGTCTCGGGGCTGCCGACGAAGGTCGCGGAGAGCGGGGCACCGAAGATGTGCGCCTTGCCCGCGCTCACCAGCAGGTCGCCGTGGATGACGCCGATGTCCTCGCCCTTGGCGACCTTGGCGAGCACGCCGTAGAGGGCGGTGAAGAACGGCGCCTGCACGAGGATGGGAAGGCAGCTGGAGAACGGGTTGGTACCCGCCTCCTTGTACAGCTTCATCATCTCTTCGGACTGGCGCTGCCGGTCGTTCTTGTAGCGCTCCTGGATGGCCTTCATCTTCGGCTGGATCGCCTGCATGGCCCGGGTCGCCTTGATCTGCTTCACGAAGAGCGGGATCAGGCAGATCCGGATGACGACCACCATCGAGGCGATGGCGAGACCCCAGGCCCAGCCACCGTCCGGGTCGAAGATGTTGCTGTACAGCGAGTGGAACTGGACGATGATCCAGGACACCGCTGTGTACAGGGGATTCAGGAAGGAGAAGGTCACCGGTCAGGCTCCTTGGACAGGTGGATCGGCCGCACGGGGCCAATGGTCGCCGGGCCCTCGGGGTCCGGACCGGCGGAAGTGGCGGTCACCGGGTCTCCGGTGGCGGACCGGCTCTTCAGCCAGTCTCGCAACCGCCGGTGCCATACCGGATGCTTGCGCGGCGGGACGTGATCGACCCCGCCGGGCGTCCACGGATTGCAGCGCAGGATTCGCCACGCGGTCAGTCCGCCGCCCTTGACCGCCCCGTGCACCTTCACGGCCTCGTAGCCGTAGTGCGAGCAGGAGGGGTAATAACGGCAGACCGGACCGAGCAGTGGGCTGATCGTCCACTGGTAGACCCTGATCAGGCCCATCAGCAGGTACTTCATCGCCCTGCTCCCGTCGGCGCCGTGGCGGCGGGCTCCGTCCTCAGCAACCGTTTCAGTGCCGCGTCCAGGTCACGTTCGAGGTCCTGGTACGAGGCGGTCGCGGCCTGGGGCAGCGCACGCACCACTATCAGGCTACCGGCGGGCAGCCTGGACAGACGATCACGAACGAGGTGGCGCAACCGGCGCTTGACCAGGTTGCGGACGACCGCCGGGCCAACGGCCTTGCTCACGACGAAACCCGCACGCGCCGAAGGAGTCCCCTCGGCGACGTGCGGGCGGAAGTCGCTGGTCCCGTCGGTCTGCCCCTGCGGGTCACCGTCTCTGCTGAGATGGACGACCAGAAGGGGCCGGCCGGCCCGGCGACCGCGTTTCACCGCGGTCGCGAAGTCCTGGCGCCGCCGCAGCCGATTCTCGGAGGGCAGCACAACAGACTCTGGCGCGGATCAGGCGGACAGGCTGGCGCGGCCCTTGCCACGGCGGGCGGCCAGGATGGCGCGGCCGGCGCGGGTACGCATACGCAGCCGGAAGCCGTGGGTCTTCGCGCGACGACGGTTGTTCGGCTGGAAGGTGCGCTTGCTCACTCGGGGGCTCCTGAGGTGAATCGTAGGATGACGGGGGGTCGCTTGGCCGTCACCGTGCGTCCGCGTGATCTCCCCTGATTCGGAAATCCGGCCCATCGCCCCAGTTCGGCTGGGGTCTGAGGCAATCCGCGGCGCCCGTGCTGCGCGCCTTATGGAGCGGGTGGACCCGCGGACATGCGGCAGCGGCCATCGACAACTCGACCTGGTTACGGTACGCGGGACGGGGCGCGAGGGTCAAACCAGCCCGTCCCGGCCCCCGGTTGCCCACAGCCTGTGGACAACAACTTGATCCGG
This sequence comes from Kitasatospora sp. NPDC092039, assembly GCF_044756065.1. Classification (NCBI taxonomy): domain Bacteria; kingdom Bacillati; phylum Actinomycetota; class Actinomycetes; order Kitasatosporales; family Streptomycetaceae; genus Kitasatospora; species Kitasatospora sp. NPDC092039. Next base: position 317,918 of record NZ_JBIVSD010000003.1, read on the forward strand.
CTCTGTTCGCTGACTACCGTTGCAGAACTTGTCTGGTTTGTTCTTGGAAAGCGTGCACCAGTGGCTGATGTCAACAGCGACCTCGTCCCGGTCTGGGCCAGGGTCGTCGAGCGGCTGGTCAGCGACCCCGATGTCGGGGAGATGGACAAGCAGTGGGTGCAGCGCACCCAGCCGATGTGGATGATGCACGACACCGCCCTGCTGGCGACCCCGAACGAGCGGGCCAAGCAGGTGCTGGAGGGCCGGCTGCTACCGCAGCTGACCGACGCCCTCAGCCGTGAACTCAGCCGCCCGGTGCGGATCGCCGTGATGGTCGACGCCAACGCGGTGCCCACCACCCCCGCGGCCGCCGCCCAGGCCCCCGCCGAGCCCTACCCCGGCCCGGCCGAGGAGGACGCCCCCGACTACGGCGGCCAGGGCTACCAGCAGCCGTACGAGCACGGCCGGCCCTACGAGCAGGACTACGAGCGCCCCCGCTACGACACCGGCGGCTACGAGCAGCGCCAGGCCCCGTACGGCGCCCCCGGCGGCGGACCGGGCTGGCAGGGCTACCAGGAACAGGGCGGGTACCAGGAGCAGGGCGGGTACCAGGAGCAGCCGCCCGGCTACCGCGATCCGGAGGAGTCCGCGCCCCGTCCGGCGCCGCGGCCCGTCCCCGGCCCGCCCGCGACCACCCAGGGCGACCTCTTCGGCGGCGCCTACGGCCCCGGCCCGAACGAGCAGCCCCGCGCCGGTGCCGGCCGTCGGTCCGGCGGCTCCCGCCCCTCCGGCGGCCGCCCCGCGGAGAAGGCCTCCCCGGAGCGCTCCGCCGAACGCCCCGGCGTCCCGGGGGTGCCGGCCCCGCCCGGCGCTCCCCCGGCCGGCGGCTCCCGCAAGGACGAGCCGGCCGCCCGGCTGAACCCCAAGTACCTGTTCGACACCTTCGTCATCGGCGCCAGCAACCGCTTCGCGCACGCGGCGGCGGTGGCGGTCGCCGAGGCCCCGGCCAAGGCGTACAACCCGCTCTTCATCTACGGCGAGTCCGGGCTGGGCAAGACCCACCTGCTGCACGCCATCGGGCACTACTCGCGCAGCCTCTTCCCGGGCACCCGGGTGCGCTACGTGTCCTCCGAGGAGTTCACCAACGAGTTCATCAACTCGATCCGGGACGGCAAGGCGGACACCTTCCGCCGCCGCTACCGGGACATGGACATCCTGCTCGTGGACGACGTCCAGTTCCTCGCGAGCAAGGAGTCCACGCAGGAGGAGTTCTTCCACACCTTCAACACCCTGCACAACGCGAACAAGCAGATCGTCCTCTCCTCGGACCGGCCGCCCAAGCTGCTGACCACGCTGGAGGACCGGCTGCGCAACCGCTTCGAGTGGGGCCTGATCACCGACGTCACCCCACCGGAGCTGGAGACCCGGATCGCGATCCTGCGCAAGAAGGCGATCCAGGAGCAACTGAACGCTCCCGCCGACGTGTTGGAGTTCATCGCGTCCCGGATCACCCGCAACATCCGGGAGTTGGAGGGCGCGCTGATCCGGGTCACCGCCTTCGCCAACCTCAACCGGGCCCCGGTGGACCTGGAGCTGGCCGGGATCGTCCTCAAGGACCTGATCCCGGGCGGGGACGAGGACGCCGGACCGGAGATCACCGCGCAGGTCATCATGCAGCAGACCGCCGCGTACTTCGGCCTGGGCGTGGACGACCTCTGCGGATCCTCGCGCAGCCGGGTGCTGGTGACGGCCCGGCAGATCGCGATGTACCTCTGCCGGGAGCTCACCGACCTCTCGCTGCCGAAGATCGGCGCCCAGTTCGGCGGCCGCGACCACACCACGGTGATGCACGCGGACCGCAAGATCCGCTCGCTGATGGCCGAGCGCCGCTCGATCTACAACCAGGTCACCGAACTCACCAACCGCATCAAGAGCTAGGGCAGAGCGCAGCGGAGCCGGCGGCACCGCACAGCGCGGCCCCGGGGCGGGGCCTTCAGGGCGTCAGGAGCGATCCTGACGCCCTTTTCGCGCCTCCACAGGTGTGCGGCGCGCGCCGGCTGGGCAGGGATGCCGTCGACGGACGGACCGCCAGTCCACAGCCCGCGCCGAACAACTGACCGGTGATTCGAAACCCGGGGGCGCGCAAGGCCGTTGTCCACAGGACCGGCCCCTCCTCCACCGTCCACAGGGTGGGGAGTGCGGAGTTATCCAGAATTCGTCCACAGGCCCGTCACCGCTACGCTCTTCGGCGCAGGTCAGGTGCCTGTGGACTTGTGCACAACGGTTATCCACAGGGTGTGGACAATTGACGGGCCGCCACTGGGCCGTCCGGGTTGTCCACCGGTTGTCCCCAGGCCGAGGGCGGTTATCCCCAGGTTGTCCACAGCGGCGTCCACAGTTCGACAACCGTGGGCTGGCGTTCATACCCTGGTGTGAAAGGCGTCACGAAAAGTTGACCGGCGCCCGTGGATAACCGGGCCCGGATCTGGGGACAGCCCTGGGGATAACCTGTGGATACCCTGCGTGCCCTGTGGGTAACGCTCGGCTGTCCACAGCGCGGCCTGCCCGTCCACAGCCGCCGTCCACAGTCCCTGTGGACAAAATTCGGGCTCTGACCTGCGGAAACGGGGTTATCCACGGTTTCCACAGGCCCTACTACTACCACTACACATTTAGACCCGGGACTTGCTTTCAAAGTGGGTGGGCCCCGGATCTGTGGACAACCGGTCTCCGACAACCGTTCGGGTCGCTTCCGCCCGTCTGCCCCGTCTGTCGGCGGAGTACGTCAGACTGTCCTTGCGACTGGAAGCGGAGCGACCCAGCTCGGCGGACAGCCCGAACCGACGATCAAGACCAGACGAACCAGAGTGCGAGCGGGAGCGCTCGATCCAGGAGGCGGTTACCGGTGAAGTTCCGGGTGGAGCGTGACGTCCTCGCGGAGGCGGTGGCCTGGGCTGCCCGCAGCCTCCCGGCACGGCCGCCGGTGCCGGTGCTGGCCGGCCTGCTGCTGACCGCGCAGGAGGGCAGCCTGGCGCTGTCCGGCTTCGACTACGAGGTCTCGGCCCGGGTCGAGCTGGAGGCGGACGTCGAGGAGGCCGGCACCGTCCTGGTCTCCGGCCGGCTGCTGAACGACATCTCCCGCAACCTCCCCAACCGCCCGGTGGAGATCTCCACCGACGGCCAGCGGGTCAGCGTGGTCTGCGGCAGCTCCCGCTTCACCCTCCCCACCCTCCCGGTGGACGAGTACCCGGCGCTCCCCCAGATGCCGACCGCCACCGGCACCGTCGCCGGCGACGTCTTCGCCTCGGCCGTCAGCCAGGCCGCGGTCGCCGCCGGCCGCGACGACACCCTCCCGGTGCTCACCGGCGTCCGGGTCGAGATCGAGGGCGACCGGATCACCCTGGCCGCCACCGACCGCTACCGCTTCGCCGTCCGCGAGCTGCTGTGGAAGCCCGAGCAGTCGGACATCTCCGCCGTCGCGCTGGTCCCGGCCAAGACCCTCCAGGACATCGCCAAGTCCCTGGGCAGCGGCGACACCGTCTCCATCGCGCTCTCCTCGGGCGGCGCGGGCGAGGGCCTGATCGGTTTCGAGGGCGCCGGCCGCCGGACGACCACCCGGCTGCTGGAGGGCGAGTTCCCCAAGTTCCGCAGCCTGTTCCCGACCGAGTTCAACGCGGTCGCCGCGATCCAGACCCAGCCCTTCCTGGAGGCGCTCAAGCGCGTCTCGCTGGTCGCCGAGCGCAACACCCCGGTCCGCCTGAACTTCGAGGAGGGCGTGCTCACCCTCGAGGCCGGCTCGGGCGACGACGCCCAGGCCACCGAGCGGATCGAGGCCTCCCTGGAGGGCGACGCCATCTCGATCGCCTTCAACCCGGGCTACCTGGAGGAGGGCCTCAAGGCCATCGACTCCCCCTACGCCCAGCTCAGCTTCACCACCCCGACCAAGCCCGCGCTGCTCAGCGGCAAGGTCTCGGTGGACGCCGAGGAGGACAAGGCCTACCAGTACCTGATCATGCCGGTCCGCCTCTCCGGCTGATCCCCCGGATCCGACCGTCCACAGGCTGTGCACACCCGCTGTGCACAGCCTGTGGACGTCTCCCCCGTCCGGCCCGACCGCCGACCGGTGGGCCCGCTCCAGCGCGTAGGCTCAAGGAGCGCGGCAACGGCGCCGCCGGCAGGCACGTCACCACAGGTAAGGACTTGGTCATGGAGCTCGGCCTCATCGGTCTCGGCAAGATGGGCGGCAACATGCGCGAGCGGATCCGCCGCGCCGGCCACACCGTCATCGGCTACGACCGCAACCCGGACATCTCCGACGTCGAGAGCCTCCAGGAGCTCGTCACCAAGCTCCAGGGCCCGCGCGTGGTCTGGGTCATGGTCCCGGCGGGCGCCGCCACCCAGGCGACCGTCGACGAGCTCGCCGAACTGCTCTCCCCCGGCGACGTGGTGGTCGACGGCGGCAACTCCCGCTGGACCGACGACATCAAGCACGCCGAGGCGCTGGCCGCCAAGGGCATCGGCTTCGTGGACTGCGGCGTCTCCGGCGGCGTCTGGGGCCTGGAGAACGGCTACGCGCTGATGTACGGCGGCGACGCCGAGCACGTCGCGAAGGTCCAGCCGGTCTTCGACGCCCTCAAGCCCGAGGGCGACTTCGGCTCGGTGCACGCGGGCGCGGTGGGCGCCGGCCACTTCGCCAAGATGGTCCACAACGGCATCGAGTACGCGATGATGCAGGCCTTCGCCGAGGGCTGGGAGCTGCTGGAGGCCGCCCCCGAGGTCACCGACGTGCGCGAGGTCTTCCGCAGCTGGCAGGAGGGCACCGTCATCCGCTCCTGGCTGCTGGACCTGGCCGTCCGCGCCCTGGACGAGGACGAGCACCTGGCCAAGCTGCGCGGCTGGGCCGCCGACTCCGGCGAGGGCCGCTGGACCGTCGAGGCCGCGATCGACCACGCCGTGCCGCTGCCGGCGATCACCGCCTCGCTGTTCGCCCGCTTCGCCTCCCGCCAGGACGACTCTCCGCAGATGAAGATGATCGCCGCGCTGCGCAACCAGTTCGGCGGCCACGCGGTCGAGTCCAAGTAACCAGCAGGTCCTCCACAAGAAGGCGGGCGCAGTCCACAGCCATGCACGTCGCGCATCTGTCGCTCGCCGACTTCCGGTCGTACGCCCGGGCCGAGGTTCCCCTCGACCCGGGCGTGACGGCGTTCGTGGGGCCCAACGGCCAGGGCAAGACCAACCTGGTCGAGGCGATCGGCTACGTCGCCACCCTGGGCAGCCACCGGGTCGCCACCGACGCCCCGCTGATCCGGCTGGGCGCCGAGCGGGCCGTGGTCCGCACCTCGGTGGTGGACCGCGGCCGCTCCACCCTGGTCGAGCTGGAGCTCACCCCGGGCAAGGCCAACCGGGCCCGGATCAACCGCTCCGACAACGTCCGCCCGCGCGACGTGCTGGGCCTGCTGCGCACCGTGCTGTTCGCCCCCGAGGACCTCAGCCTGGTCAAGGGCGACCCGGGTGAGCGGCGGCGCTTCCTGGACGAGCTGCTGACCGCCCGGGCACCCCGGCTGGCCGGGGTCCGGCAGGACTACGAGCGGGTGCTCAAGCAGCGCAACGCCCTGCTGAAGACCGCCGCGATGGCCCGCCGGGCCGGCGGCGGCAAGGGCGCCGACCTCTCCACCCTGGAGGTCTGGGACGGCCATCTGGCGCGCGCCGGAGCCGAGTTGACGGCCTTCCGGATCCAGCTGGTGGCCGCCCTGCAGCCGCTGGTGGCGGCCGCGTACGGGCAGCTGGCCCCCGGTGGCGGCGAGACCGCCCTGGAGTACCGCAGCTCCTTCGAGGGCGAGCTGCCGACCAGCCGCGAGCAGGCCGAGGAGCAGTTGCTGAACGCGCTGCAGGCGGTCCGCAAGCAGGAGGTCGAGCGCGGCGTCACCCTGGTCGGCCCGCACCGCGACGAGCTGGTGCTCAGGCTCGGCCCGCTGCCCGCCAAGGGCTACGCCAGCCACGGCGAGTCCTGGTCGTTCGCGCTGGCGCTGCGGCTGGCCTCGTACGAGCTGCTGCGCGCCGACGGCGGCGAACCCGTGCTGATCCTGGACGACGTGTTCGCCGAGCTGGACGCCGCCCGCCGGGACCGGCTGGCCGAGCTGGTGGCCGGCGGCGAGCAGGTGCTGGTGACCGCGGCGGTCGCCGAGGACGTGCCGAAGGCGCTGGCCGGCGCCCGGTTCTCGGTCTCCGACGGCGTGGTGCGCCGGATCGACGCCTGACCCCCTCCTTCTTCCTCCCGCCCGGGCCGGTCGCACCGCACCCGGCCGTCCGCCGTCCGCGCCCTCCCGTACGCTGGATCGCTCAGCGTTGTCCACAGGCTGGGGAAAGGAGATCGCCGTGAGCGAGCCGGCGGAGAACTCCCCCCAGCCCGGTGCCCCCGCGCCGACCGGCGCCGACCTCGCCCGTTCCGCGCTGCGGGCGGCCCGAGCCCAGGCCCGCCAGCGCGGTGAGCAGGTCCGGGAGAAGCGCGAGGCGAAGCGGCACGGCCTGCGCAGCGGCGCCCGCTCGGACGGCCGCGACCCCGTCCCGCTGGGAGCGGCGCTCAACCGGCTGCTGACCGAGCGCGGCTGGGAGTCCTCGGCCGCGGTCGGCGGGGTGATGGGCCGCTGGCCGCAGATCGTCGGCCCGGACATCGCCGCGCACTGCCACCCCTCTTCCTACGACGAGGCCGCCGCGGTGCTCACCGTGCAGTGCGACTCCACCGCCTGGGCCACCCAACTGCGCTGGCTGGCACGGCAGTTGGTGGCACGTCTGAACCACGAGCTGGGGCACGGGACGGTCCGGACCATCAAGGTGCTCGGCCCGGCGGCGCCCGCCCGCGGCTACGGCCGGCTGCGCGCCCCGGGGAGCAAGGGGCCGGGCGACACCTGGGGCTGACCGGGACGTCGGACCGCCGCCGGAGGCACGGATCGGATGGCGATCTTCCGGAACCCCTGACAGCCCTTCCAGGCGCCCTGGGCCCCCCGGTCGAGTATCGGGACATGTGCAGAGGGGATTCAGGGCGGCGTATCTGCCCTCAAGGGCTGCCAAACGCCCATCTCTGTCAGTCGTACCGGTAGACTGAAAGCCAAACACTGTTGCTAGTGGCAACCGAGTCGAAACGCTGTGGTCGCACGCCCGCCCGCACGGGGTGGGCATGCGGCCCGTGCTGTGCCAGAGAGGGCGCTTCGTGGCCGATTCCGGCAACCCCAGCCAGACCCCAGACCAGTCCGACCAGGCTTCCTACACCGGTAGCAACATCCAGGTGCTGGAAGGCCTCGACGCCGTCCGCAAGCGCCCCGGCATGTACATCGGTTCGACGGGCGAGCGCGGCCTGCACCACCTGGTGCAGGAGGTCGTGGACAACTCCGTCGACGAGGCGATGGCCGGGTACGCCGACACCATCGACGTCACGATCCTGGCGGACGGAGCGATCCGCTGCGTCGACAACGGCCGAGGCATCCCGGTGGACATCGTCCCCGGCCAGGACAAGCCGGCCGTCGAGGTCGTGCTCACCGTCCTGCACGCCGGCGGCAAGTTCGGCGGCGGCGGCTACGCCGTCTCCGGCGGTCTGCACGGCGTCGGCGTCTCCGTGGTGAACGCGCTGTCCACCAGGCTCTCCGTGGAGATCCACAAGGACGGCCACATCTGGACGCAGGACTACAAGATGGGCGCCCCGACCGCCGCCCTGGTGAAGGGCGCGGAGACCGACCGCACCGGCACCACGGTGACCTTCTGGGCCGACCCGGACATCTTCGAGACCACCGTCTACTCCTTCGAGACGCTCTCCCGGCGCTTCCAGGAGATGGCCTTCCTCAACAAGGGCCTGTCCATCTCGCTGACCGACGAGCGCCCCGAGCACGTGGACGAGGAGGGCAAGCCGCTCACCGTCACGTACAAGTACGACGGCGGCATCGCGGACTTCGTCGCCCACCTCAACTCCCGCAAGGGCGAGGTCATCCACCCCTCGGTGATCGACTTCGAGGCGGAGGACAAGGACAAGGCGATCTCGGTGGAGATCGCGATGCAGTGGAACTCCTCCTACACCGAGGGGGTCTACAGCTTCGCCAACACCATCCACACCCATGGCGGCGGCACCCACGAGGAGGGCTTCCGCGCCGCGCTGACCGGCCTGGTCAACCGCTACGCGCGGGACAAGAAGCTGCTCCGCGAGAAGGACGACAACCTCTCCGGCGAGGACATCCGCGAGGGCCTGACCGCGATCATCTCGGTCAAGCTCGGCGAGCCGCAGTTCGAGGGCCAGACCAAGGACAAGCTCGGCAACACCGAGGCCAAGACCTTCGTCCAGAAGGTCGTCCACGAGCAGCTCAACGACTGGCTGGACCGCAACCCCAACGAGGCCGCGGACATCATCCGCAAGTCCATCCAGGCCGCCACCGCGCGCGTCGCCGCCCGCAAGGCCCGCGACCTGACCCGCCGCAAGGGCCTGCTGGAGTCCGCCTCGCTGCCGGGCAAGCTCTCGGACTGCCAGTCCAAGGACCCGTCCGAGTGCGAGATCTTCATCGTCGAGGGTGACTCCGCCGGCGGCTCGGCCAAGCAGGGCCGCGACCCGCGCACCCAGGCCATCCTGCCGATCCGCGGCAAGATCCTGAACGTCGAGAAGGCCCGGATCGACAAGGTCCTCCAGAACACCGAGGTCCAGGCGCTCATCTCGGCCTTCGGCTGCGGCATCCAGGAGGACTACGACGAGTCCAAGCTGCGGTACCACAAGATCGTCCTGATGGCCGACGCCGACGTCGACGGACAGCACATCCGCACCCTGCTGCTCACCCTGCTGTTCCGCTTCATGCGGCCGCTGGTCGAGTCCGGGTACGTCTACCTCGCCATGCCCCCGCTGTACAAGATCAAGTGGGGCAAGGACGACTTCGAGTACGCCTACTCCGACCGCGAGCGCGACGCGCTGATCGCCGCCGGGGTCGAGGCCGGGCGCCGGCTGCCCAAGGACGACGCGATCCAGCGCTTCAAGGGTCTCGGCGAGATGAACGCCGAGGAGCTCCGGGTCACCACCATGGACGCCGAGCACCGCCTGCTGCTGCAGGTCACCCTGGAGGACGCCGCCCGTGCCGACGAGCTGTTCTCCGTGCTGATGGGCGAGGACGTCGAGGCCCGCCGCTCCTTCATCCAGCGCAACGCCAAGGACGTCCGCTTCCTGGACGTGTGACGCCTGCACCCCAGGCCCCGCACGTTCCAGTCCGCGTGAAAGGAAACTGACCACCAGTGGTCGACGACAACCGTCCCGAAGGCGACCAGCCCGAGACCCCCGAGGCCGCCGAGGCCACCGCCCAGGCGACGATGCGGATCGAGCCGGTCGAACTCGAGACCGAGATGCAGCGCTCGTACCTCGACTACGCGATGAGCGTGATCGTCAGCCGTGCGCTGCCCGAGGTCCGCGACGGCCTCAAGCCGGTGCACCGCCGCGTGCTCTACGCGATGTACGACGGCGGGTACCGCCCCGAGAAGGGCTACTACAAGTGCGCCCGCGTCGTCGGCGACGTCATGGGCAACTACCACCCGCACGGCGACACCTCGATCTACGACACCGTGGTCCGCCTGGCCCAGCCGTGGTCGCTGCGGATGCCGCTGGTGGACGGCAACGGCAACTTCGGCTCCCCGGGCAACGACCCGGCGGCGGCCATGCGCTACACCGAGTGCAAGCTGATGCCGCTGGCCATGGAGATGATGCGCGACATCGACGAGGAGACCGTCGACTTCGCGCCCAACTACGACGGCCGCTCCCAGGAGCCGACCGTCCTGCCGGCCCGTTTCCCCAACCTGCTGGTCAACGGCGCCACCGGCATCGCGGTCGGCATGGCCACCAACATCCCGCCGCACAACCTCCGCGAGGTCGCCTCCGGCGCGCTCTGGTACCTGGAGAACCCGGAGGCCTCCGCCGAGGAGCTGCTGGACGCCCTGATCGAGCGGATCAAGGGCCCCGACTTCCCCACCGGTGCGCTGATCGTGGGCCGCCGCGGCATCGACGACTACTACCGCACCGGCCGCGGCTCGGTCACCATGCGCGCCGTCGTCGAGGTCGAGGAGATCCAGGGCCGCCAGTGCCTGGTGATCACCGAGCTGCCGTTCCAGGTCAACCCGGACAACCTCGCGCTGAAGATCGCCGACCTGGTCAAGGACGGCAAGATCGCCGGCATCGCCGACGTCCGCGACGAGTCCTCGTCGCGCACCGGCACCCGCCTGGTCGTGGTGCTCAAGCGCGACGCGGTCGCCAAGGTCGTGCTCAACAACCTGTACAAGCACACCGAGCTGCAGACCAACTTCGGCGCCAACATGCTGGCCCTGGTCGACGGCGTGCCGCGCACCCTGTCGCTGGACTCCTTCATCCGGCACTGGGTCAACCACCAGGTCGAGGTCATCGTCCGGCGCACCACCTTCCGCCTGCGCAAGGCCGAGGAGCGCGCCCACATCCTGCGCGCCCTACTCAAGGCCCTGGACCTGATCGACGAGGTCATCGCGCTGATCCGGGCCTCGGCCAGTGCCGACGCCGCCCGCACCGGCCTGATGGGCCTGCTCGACATCGACGAGCTCCAGGCCAACGCCATCCTGGAGATGCAGCTGCGCCGCCTGGCCGCCCTGGAGCGCCAGCGGATCATGGACGAGCACGACGAGCTCCAGCGCAAGATCGACGAGTACAACGCGATCCTGGCCTCGCCGACCCGCCAGCGGGAGATCATCTCCGAGGAGCTCACCGCGCTCGTCGAGAAGTACGGCGACGACCGGCGCTCCACGCTGATCCCGTCCGACGGTGACCTCTCCATCGAGGACCTCATCGCCGAGGAGGACATCGTCGTCACGATCACCCGTGGCGGCTACGTCAAGCGGACCCGCTCCGACCTATACCGCTCGCAGAAGCGCGGCGGCAAGGGTGTGCGCGGCGCCCAGCTGAAGCAGGACGACATCGTCGACCACTTCTTCGTGACGACGACCCACAACTGGATCCTGTTCTTCACCAACAAGGGCCGGGTCTACCGCGCCAAGGGCTACGAGCTGCCGGACGCCGGGCGCGACGCCCGCGGCCAGCACGTCGCCAACCTGCTGGCCTTCCAGCCGGACGAGCACATCGCCCAGGTGATGGCCGTCCGCACGTACGAGGACAAGCCGTACCTGGTCCTCGCCACCCGGGCCGGCCTGGTGAAGAAGTCCCCGCTGAAGGACTACGACTCCCCGCGCTCCGGCGGCCTGATCGCGATCAACCTGCGCCAGGACGAGGAGGGCCGGGACGACGAGCTGATCGGCGCCGAGCTGGTCTCCCCCGAGGACGACCTGCTGCTGGTCTCCAAGAAGGCCCAGTCGATCCGCTTCACCGCGACCGACGACGCCCTGCGCTCCACCGGCCGCGCCACCTCCGGCGTCAAGGGCATGGCCTTCCGCGAGGACGACGAGCTGCTCTCGATGAACGTCGTCCGTCCGGGCACGTACGTCTTCACCGCCACGGACGGCGGGTACGCCAAGCGAACCGGTGTGGACGAGTACCGTGTGCAGGGACGCGGCGGCTACGGCACCAAGGCGGCGAAGATCGTCGAGGGCCGGGGTTCGCTGGTCGGCGCGCTCGTGGTCGACGAATCCGACGAGATCATGGCGATCACCCTCTCGGGTGGGGTGATCCGCACGAGGGTTTCCGAGGTTCGTGAAACCGGACGTGACACCATGGGCGTCCAACTGATCAACCTCGGAAAGCGCGACGCGGTCGTGGGCATGGCCCGCAACGCGGAGGCCGAGGACGAGGAGACGGCGGAGGACGAGGTGGCGGGTACCGAGTCCACCGAGACGGCCGAGGGTGCGGCGACGGTGGTCGACGGAGACGTCGAGGCCTGAGCCGAACCGCAGACCGGCGCCGCCGCGTTCGACCGAAGGACGCGGCGGCTCCGGGCGCCGACCAGTTCCGGGCAATCCCGCCGGGCGCTGGATGACGAGTGACAGGCAGGGCGGCGCCGCCGTCCTGGTGGGAAGTGCGGGAGGACCAGGTGAGTGGAGCCACGGGTGCTGCGGGAGGAACCTCCGGCGGCCGTCCGGGCGCGCAGGGCGGGGGTTCGTACGGTGTGCCGCAGCCGCCGAACGAGCACTCGGCCGCGTCCACCTCGCTGATGCCACCGGCCGGCGGAGCGGGCCAGAGCGGTGCGACCTACGGCGGGCAGCCGCCCGTGCCGCCGAGCAGCCCGGCCGCCCCCGGCTCGGGCGGCTTCTCGCAGCCGACCACGTACGCCAAGGGGCAACCGACCCCGGCCCGGGGCACCCGGACCGGCGGCAACACCCCGCCCGGCGGGACCCCGGTCGGCGGCGCCCCCGCCGCCGGGGCGGCGCGCCGGCCCGCGCCGGCCCCGGCCGCGGCGGCCGGCGGCCCCGGTCTCGGCCGGACCCGCAAGGCCCGGCTGCGGGTGACCAAGGTCGACCCGTGGTCCGTGATGAAGGTCAGCTTCCTGCTGTCGCTGGCCGTCGGCATCATCATCATCGTGGCCGCGGCCGTGCTGTGGATGACGCTGGACTCGCTCGGCGTCTTCGACTCGCTGACCAAGACCCTCAAGGACGTCACCGGCTCGGACAGCAGCGGCGGCCTCAACCTGATGGACTACGTCGGCTTCGGCAAGGTGATGACCTTCACCACGCTGATCGCCGTGGTCGACGTCGTCCTGCTGACCGCCCTGTCCACGCTCTCCGCGTTCATCTACAACGCGGCGGCCGGCTTCACCGGCGGCGTCGAGCTCACCCTGGCCGAGGAGGACTGACCCCGGCCGGATCCTGACCCCCGGTCAGTTCCCCGTCCGCGGACGGAATGTGCGGGCCCCACCGGCTGTTGCAGCCGGTGGGGCCCGTCGGCATTTCGGGTGACAGCCGGCCGCCCGCGGCGTGCCGCCCGGAAACCGGGCGGCCGCGGTGGGCTTAGCTGGGTGCCGCCCGTCCCGCGCCTGGGAGTGCCGCAGGCCGCCCCCGGTCCGCCCGACCGGGTCAGCTGAGGTTTCCGCAGGACGACTGGACGGAGGCGCGCGGTGGCGAAGCTCGCAGGTCAACTGGTCGAGGCCCTGGAAGGGCTGTTGGGGGTCCCGGTACCGCTGCGGGTACAGGCCTGGGACGGCAGCGTCGCCGGGCCGCCGGGCGCGCCCACCCTGGTCCTGCGCAACCGCCGGGCGCTGCGCCGGCTGATCTGGCAGCCGGACGAGCTGGGCCTGGCCCGGGCCTACGTCGCGGGGGATCTCGAACTCGCCCCGGGCACCGACCTGTACGAGACGCTCTCCGCCGTCGCCCGCTTCGCCGAGCGGCCGGACATCCGCGCCCGGGCCCTCGGGCCGCGCGACGCGCTCGGCCCCAAGGGCCGCCGGGTGCTCGCCGCCGTGCTGCGGGCCGGAGCGGTCGGCCTCGAACCCGAACCGCCGCGCGAGGAGGTCCGCAGGGCCGCCGGGCGGCTGCACAGCCGCAGCCGGGACCGCGCGGCCATCAGCCACCACTACGACGTCGGGAACGACTTCTACCGGCTCGTGCTGGGCTCCTCGATGGTCTACTCGTGCGCCTACTGGACGCCGGAGGCGAAGAGCCTGGAGGCCGCCCAGGAGGCCAAGCTCGACCTCATCTGCCGCAAGCTCGGCCTGCGCCCCGGGATGCGCCTGCTGGACGTCGGCTGCGGCTGGGGCTCGCTGCTGCTGCACGCCGCGAAGCACTACGGCGTCACCGCGGTCGGCGTGTCCATCTCCCGGGAGCAGGTCGCGCTGGCCCGCGCCCGGGTCGAGGAGGCCGGGCTGTCCGACCGGGTCGAGGTCCGGCTCCAGGACTACCGGGAGATCGCCGACGGGCCCTTCGACGCGATCTCCAGCGTCGGGATGGCCGAGCACGTCGGCTCCGAGCAGTACCGGGTGTACGCCGAGGGCCTGTACGGGCTGCTGGTGCCCGGCGGCCGGCTGCTCAACCACCAGATCGCCCGCCGCCCCGACCTCCCCGGCGAGCCGCACCGCACCAGCCCCTTCATCGACCGCTACGTCTTCCCGGACGGCGAGCTCTCCCCGGTCGGTTCCACCGTGGCCCGGCTGGAGGAGGCCGGCTTCGAGGTCCGGGACGTCGAGTCGCTGCGCGAGCACTACGGGCTGACCCTGCGCGAGTGGGTGGCCAACCTGGAGGCGCACTGGACGGAGGCGGTCCGACTGGTCGGCCGCGGCCGGGCCCGGGTCTGGCGGCTGTACATGGCGGCCTCCGCGCTGGCCTTCGAGCAGAACCGGATCGGGATCAACCAGGTGCTCGCCGTCCGCAGCACCGAGGAGGGCGCGGCGGGCCTCCCGCCGACCCGCGAGGAGTGGCTGCTGCGCCCCGCGACGGGTGCGGCGCGGCTGGTCGCGGGGGGCGCCGCCGCGGCCCCGGGGGATCCGGATTTGGGAGAACGGCCGTCGGTCCGCTAATCTTTCAGTGCGGCAAGGGCCTATAGCTCAGACGGTTAGAGCGCTTCCCTGATAAGGAAGAGGCCACAGGTTCAAGTCCTGTTAGGCCCACCACCGCGAAGGGCCCGGAGTGATCCACTCCGGGCCCTTCGACTCGTCCTGGGATCGGACGGGGCCGCGGGCCGGCCGGAATCCGGTACGATCTCTTCTCGGTGAGGGCCTATAGCTCAGACGGTTAGAGCGCTTCCCTGATAAGGAAGAGGCCACAGGTTCAAGTCCTGTTAGGCCCACCTCCCCGAAGGGCCCGGAGTGATCCACTCCGGGCCCTTCGGCGTTTCCCGCTCCGTTTCCCGGCGTGCTTCCCGGCGTGTCCGCCTCCGCCGGGCCGGGAACCGGCCGCCGGTCCCGGCTGTTCTCCGGGGAGAGGCGGTGGAGGGTTGGTGACACGGCATGGCGATGTTGTGGGCGATGAGCATCCCCGGACTGGTCTGCGCCCTGGTGGTGCTGGCGGCGCTCGACCAGCTGGCCCTGCGGGCGGGCCGCGCCCGGTGGGTGCCCTGGCGGGGAACCGGGCGGGAGGGGCAGATCTCGGCCACCGGGTTCGAGCAGCTGCACGCGCAGTTCGCCGCGGGCAAGCAGCACGAGCTCGACGAACGCGGCAGCACCCTGATGCTGCGGGACGAGGAGGGCGAGGGCGCGCCGCCCCGGACCAGGGTGGACCTGGCGGGCGGCAGGGCCGTGGTGGTGGTGCCGGGCAGCCCGGCGGACGGACCCGTGGACGGTCCGGCGGGCCGAGCCTGACCGGGTGGCGGCCGGGGCGTTCCGGGCCGGTCGGACCGCCCGCCAGGAGGTGCGGCGTCAATCCTGGGACCGGACCGCCGGGTTGACCGCACCGGTGGCTGGTCACGATTGGGACACCGGTGTGTATCATCGGCCGCAAGGGCAGTCTGGCACCCGGCAGCCCTTTCGCGAGCGAAACACAACTGGACTCGTCGGCCCGGTCAGTCCGGCCGGATCCGGCTCTTGAGTCCACCAACGCAAGAAGGACGAGGTCCCGCGGTGAAGAAGCTTCTCCTGGTCGCCCTGGTCGCCCTCGGCGGCTTCTTTGTCTACCGTCAGGTCCAGGCGGACCGCGCCGAGCAGGACCTGTGGACCGAGGCCACCGACCCGGTTCCGGCCGGTCGCTGAGCACCCGGCGATCTGACGATCGACGAACTCCGGAGGCGCCCGTCGGCGCCTCGCGGGCCGGCCGGCCCGGTCGACGCACCGGACCGGCCGACCCTCTGGAACGGCACTGCCGCAGGGGGACGGCGCTGGGAATCGCGCCGGAAACCGGTACGCTAGTGCCCGTTGGCACGCGCGCGGTGCCGTCGAGGGGCATTAGCTCAGTTGGTAGAGCGCTGCCTTTGCAAGGCAGATGTCAGGAGTTCGAGTCTCCTATGCTCCACAGTTCACAGCAGTAGCCGATCGGCCGCCGCCCTGGAATCCAGGGCGGCGGCCGATCGGCGTTTCCGGGGGTCGCCGTGCGGTCAGCGCGGCTGCGGTCCGTCCTCGGGGGCCGGGCCGCCGTTCTCGGCGGACGGGACGCCGTCCGTGGACTCGCCGGGGAAGTCCGGGCCGGAGCCGTTCACCGGGGCGGAGGCGGCGTGCGCACCGGCCGGCCGGGGCTCCTGCGGGGCGGGGGGCTCGACCAGCCACTCCGGGTTGCTGTGCCGGCGCCACCACTGCCAGGCCACGATGCCGCCGCCGATCGCCAGCAGGCCGGCCACGGCGAGGCCGGTGGAGGTCCGGTTGCAGCGCCCCTTCCTGGCGTTCCGGGCGGCCAGCTCGCTGATCTCGGCCGAGCTGACGTTGCCCTGGAGGGCGGTCAGCGCGGCCGCGCCGCGGGCCTGGGCCTCCTGGGCGACCGGGCCGACGGTCGCGCGGGCCTCCTCGACCGCCTGGGCGACCCTGGGGCCCACGGTGGCGCGGGCCTGATCCGCGGCCCGGGTGGCGGACAGGCGGGCCGCCAGGGCGGCCTCCTGGGCCCGGTGGAGGGCCTTCAGGGCGTTCTGCTGGGCGTCCGGCGGAAGGCTGGCGAAGGCGTGGCCGAACTGCGGGGCCAGGTGGCGGTCGTACTGGCTGCGGAGGTTGTGGGCGGCCAGCGCGGCCTTCGGCCCGAAGGCGTCCAAGGCGGGGCCGAGACGCTGCTTGGCGCCGTCCGCGAACTGTGCGGCGGTGTCCCGGGTCCTGGTGGCCGTCTCTCGGGCCGAATCCGAAAAGCTCACGAGTCTCTCCTCCTGGGTGGCGTCCTTTATGCACATATCCACCTGAATGCTGATCATGCATCCTGATTTGTCCGAAGGCACTTCGGATGGGCCGTACGCGGGCCCCTGCGGGCTCCTGCGGGGCGGGGGCGGCACGCCGAGGTGGGCCGTACGGGCGGGTTCGTGCGGGGCGGGCGGTGGGGAGACGGGGCGGGGCGGCACACCGGGTTGGGCGTGCGAGCGGGCCCCTGCGGGGCGGGCGGGGCGGGGGCGGCACGCCGAGGTGGGCCGTACGGGCGGGTCCGTGCGGGGCGGGCGGCGGGGAGACGGGGTGGGGCGGCACACCGGGTTGGGTCGTACGGGCGGGTCCGAGCGGGCGGGGCCTAGGGGCGGACTGGGTGGCTGCGGGGGAGTAGGTCCGGGAGCGGGGGTGCGGCAGTAGGCTGGCGGTTTCGGAGGTCGTGTACGGGAAGGGGACCCCGCTGATGCTCCCGGACGAGCCGCGGTCGTCGGCAGACCGGTCCCCGGAGGCCGGGCCGCCCGGCTGCTACCGGCACCCGCAGACCCCCACCGGGGTCTCCTGCACCCGCTGCGAGCGGCCGATCTGCCCCCGCTGCATGGTGGCCGCCTCGGTGGGCTTCCAGTGCCCCGAGTGCGTCGGCGACGGCCACGCCGGGTCGCGGCAGGCGACCACCCGGTTCGGCGGCGCCCTGGCCGCCGACGGCGGCCTGGTCACCCGGGTGCTGATCGGGGTCAACGTCGTGGTCTGGGTGCTGGCGGCCTACGTGCTCGCCCCGCGGCTGGGCCAGACCTGGTCGCTGTTCAGCGCCGGGCGGGACATCCTCGGCGGCCCGGCGGGCATCGCCGACGGCCCGGGCCAGTGGTACCGGCTGCTGACCGCCGCCTTCCTCCACCTGGAGTGGTGGCACGTCGGGATGAACATGCTGGTGCTGTTCTGGCTCGGCCCGCCGCTGGAGGAGGCGCTCGGCCGGCTGCGCTTCCTGGCCCTCTACCTGGTCTCCGCCCTGGGCGGCAGCACCTTCGCCTTCGTGGTGGCCGGCGACTGGATGAACTCGGTGGGCGCCTCGGGGGCGGTCTTCGGGCTGATCGGCGCCACGATCGTGCTGCAGCTGCGCAACCGGGGCCCGCTCGGCCCGGCGATGGCGTTCCTGGTCTTCAACCTGATCGTCACCTTCTCCCGCCCCGGGATCGACTGGCGCGCGCACATCGGCGGCCTGCTGCTCGGCTCGCTGACCGCGGCCGGCCTGATGTACGCCCCGCGGGAGCGCCGCGGCCCGGTGCAGGCACTGGCGGTGGCGGGCGCGGTGGCGGTCGAGGCGGGGATGCTGCTGGCCGGGATGGCCCTCTACGGGAGCTGACGGGACCGAGCGCTCGGACGTTTGTCCACAGCGGGTGCGGGGTTGTGCACAGGCTGTGCGCCCACCCGGTTGTGGACTGCTGTTCTACGCGTGTCCTCCTGTGCGATTTCTCCGTTCCCGGGGAGTTGCGCACAGCTGTGGGCGGCCGCACCCGGGAAGGTTATCCACAGGCTGGGGGGACTTTTCCCCAGTGTGGATAACCATGTGGATAAGCGGGTGGTCGGATGATGGGGATAACCGGATCCCACCCGGCTCCGGACACGCCTGACCGCCGCCCCGGGACGAGCGATCCGGAGCGGCGGGAGAACGGCTCGGAGCGGAGCCTCAGGACGGGCGGGCCGTCACTTCCACTGGGTGGAGACGCCGAACCCGGCGGCGATGAAGCCGAAGCCCACCAGGATGTTCCAGTTGCGCCAGCTCTCGACCGGGTAGGTGCCGCTGGTCACGTAGTAGGTGACGATCCACACCAGGCCGATCAGGAACAGTGCCAGCATCAGCGGGGCGACCCAACCACGGCCCGAGCTGATCTTCACCGCGGCCGTGGTCGGCGGGGTGTAGTCGGACTTCTTGCGGAGTCGAGACTTCGGCACGAGGAGCTCTCCTGTCGATGCGCTGTGAGACCGCGCGGGGTGCAACGGGTGGAATCGGCCGGGCCGGCCGTGGAGAACGTCCTGGGGACCGCTCCGCCACATGCCACCGGCGTCCGTTAGCGTAGTGGCTCTGCGGGTCTTGAGGAGATAAGGGTACGGTGACTAATTTGTCGATTCCCCCCGAGCCGGCCCGTACCCGCCGCTCCGGCACCCGAATTGTCGGCCGTGCCCTGACCTGCGCCGTCTTCGCGCTCGCCGGTCTGCTCTTCTACATCAGCGCGCAGACCGCCCGCGGCACCGACCTGCGGACCGACAACTCGCTGCTCAGCCTCGGCGACGTGGTCCGCCAGCGCAGCGCGCAGAACCAGCAGGCGCAGTCCCAGCTCGCCGACCTCCAGGCCCGCGCCCGGCAGCTCACCGAGCAGCAGGGCCACGACCCCGCCGACGCCGTGCGGCTGGACGGCCTGCGCACCGGCGCCGCGCTGGAGCCGCTCCAGGGCGGCGGCCTGACCGTCACCCTCAACGACGCCCCGCCGAACGCCACCGCGCGCATCCCCGGCGTGCCCGAGCCCGGCGTCAACGACCTGGTGATCCACCAGCAGGACATCCAGGCCGTGGTCAACGCGCTGTGGCGGGGCGGCGCCGAGGGCGTGCAGGTGATGGACCAGCGGCTGATCTCCACCAGCGCCGTCCGCTGCGTCGGCAACACCCTGCTGCTCCAGGGCCGGGTCTACTCCCCGCCGTACGTGGTCAAGGCGGTCGGGCGGACCGACGCCCTGCGCTCCGCCGTCGAGGCGGACCCGACGATCCGCAACTACCTCCAGTACGTCCAGGCGTACGGGCTGGGCTGGAAGGTCCAGGAGAGCGGCGAGCTGACGCTGCCCGGCTACTCCGGCACCACCGAACTGCGGTCGGCGGGCGGGCAGCAGTAGCGGACCTGCCCCGCGGCCGTGGACGGCGGGTCTACTCTTTAACCCAGTCCGCTGCGTCGAGGGAGCACCATGTACGGCTGGATCTGGCGTCACCTCCCGGGGAACACCCTGGTCCGGTCCGTCATCTCGCTGCTCCTCGTCCTGGGGATCGTCTACCTCCTCTTCACCTACGTCTTCCCGTGGGCGGAACCGCTGCTCCCCTTCGGCGACGTCACAGTGGACGGCGGCGACGGCGCCGCGACCGGCTGAGCCGGCGGGCCCGGCACTCCCTTCCAGCACCGCATCCCACGGAGACCACGCGCGCATGACGACCCGGCCGACGACCCCGCCCCGCATCCTGGTGGTGGACAACTACGACAGCTTCGTCTTCAACCTGGTCCAGTACCTGTACCAGCTCGGCGCCACCTGCGAGGTGGTGCGCAACGACGAGGTGACCGTCGAGCACGCCGTCCGCCGCTCCGGTGCGGAGGGCTTCGACGGAGTGCTGCTCTCCCCCGGGCCCGGCGCCCCGGAGGAGGCCGGGGTCTGCATCGAGATGGTGCACCACTGCGCCCGGATCGGGCTGCCGGTGTTCGGTGTCTGCCTGGGCCTCCAGTCGATCGCGGCCGCGTACGGCGCGGTGGTCGGCCGGGCGCCCGAGCTGCTGCACGGCAAGACCTCGCCGGTCGAGCACGAGGACGGCGGGGTCTTCGAGGGCCTGCCCTCGCCGCTGACCGCGACCCGCTACCACTCGCTCGCGGTCGAACCGGCCACCGTGCCGGCCGAGCTGGTGGTCACCGCGCGCACCGCGACCGGCGTGATCATGGGCCTGAGGCACCGTGAACTGCCGGTCGAGGGCGTGCAGTTCCACCCCGAGTCGGTGCTCACCGAGGGCGGTCACCGGATGCTCGCCAACTGGCTCGCGGAGTGCGGCTTCCCGCAGGCGGTCGACCGGTCGGCCGGGCTCGCCCCGGTGATCGGCCGGGGCTGACCGGCGTGACCGCGCTGCGTCCGGAGGGGCGCTTCCAGCCGGAGGCGGACCCGTACGGCACCGTGCAGCAGTACGGCGGGCCCGGGTACCAGGGCCGGGACGAGGGCACCGGCGGAGCGCCGTACCAGCAGGGCTACCCGGCGCAGACCGCGCCCGAGGACGCCTGGGGCGTGTACGAGCAGGCCCAGGAGCCCATCGTGGACGGGCCCGAGTACCCCTGGCTGCCCGACCAGACCCTCCAGCTGCGGCTGCCCGCCGACCTCGGCGGACCGGCCGCCGAACCGGCGCCGACCGGTGGCCGGGCCGAGCGCCGCCGCGCCGCCCAGGGCCGCACCTCGCTGCGCTCCGGCAGCGGCCGGCGCCGGGCGGGCGGCCGGGCCGCCGGACGGGTGCGCCCCAAGGAGTCCCTGCTGGTGGTGGCCGCCAGGGGCGTCGGCGAGCTGTGCATCTCGCTCGGCGTGGTGATGCTGCTCTTCGTCGCGTACCAGCTCTGGTGGACCAACGTGCAGGCCGACGCGGCCGCCGACGGCGCCCGCAACCAGCTGGAGCAGCAGTTCGACGCGGTCGCGCCGCCCGTCCAGCCGGGACAGCCCGGGCCGCCGGCCCCGGACCCGAACAAGCCCGAGGTGTTCGAGCCCAACAAGGGTTTCGCCATCATCCACCTGCCCAAGCTGGGGCTGAAGTTCCCGATCGCCGAGGGCACCTCCAAGTCGGCGGTGCTCGACAAGGGCCTGGTCGGCCACTACGCCGGCACCGGGATGCCGGGCGACAAGGCGGGCAACTTCGCGCTGGCCGCCCACCGCAACACCCACGGCGAGCCGTTCCGGTACATCAACCAGCTCGGCAAGGGCGACAAGATCGTGGTGGAGACGGCCGCCGGCTACTACACCTACGAGGTCACCGGGGGCATCCCGGAGACCTCCCCCAACAACGTGAGCGTGATCAAGCCGGTGCCGAACGGCGCCGGGTACGCCGGTCCCGGCCGCTACATCACGCTGACGACCTGTACCCCGGAATTCACCTCGAAGTTCCGTCTCATCGTCTTTGGCAAGATGATCGAGGAACGGCCGCGTGCCCAGGGCAAGCCGGCCGCGATCACGGGCGGGTAGCCGCCCGGCCCGGAGGGGGAGCACGCAGATGCAGGACGAGACCGCGCAGTCGGCCGAACCGGCGCGGGAGGCCTCTGCGCCGCCAGGGCGGACGGCCGGGCGGGGGCGGAGCGGGGCGCTGGCCGCGCTCGGGGTCTTCGGCGAGCTGCTGATCACCCTGGGCCTGGTGCTCGGCCTGTTCGTGGCCTACTCGCTGTGGTGGACCAACGTGCAGGCGGACCGCTCCGCCTCGGCCGCCGCCGACCGGCTGCGCAGCAGCTGGGCCGCGGGCCCGGCCCCCGGCTCCCCGGCCGCGCCCGGCGCCGCCCCGGCCCCCGGCGCGTCCGGCACCCCCGGTGCTCCCGGTGCCCCCGGAACCGGAACCGCCGGTGCGTCCGGCGGCTCCGGCGCCGCGCCCGCGCCGGGGCAGTTCGCGGTGGGGGCCGACGTGGGCTTCCTGCACGTCCCGGCGATGGGCCGGAACAACCAGGTGCTGATCCGGATGGGCACCTCCGCCGAGGTGCTGGACGACGGCGTGGCGGGCGTCTACGAGCAGCCGTACCGGGCCGCCATGCCCTGGGACCAGGAGGGCAACTTCGCGCTGGCCGCCCACCGGGACGGCCACGGCGCCAAGTTCCACGACCTGGACGCCGTCCACAAGGGCGACGCGGTCGTGGTGGAGACCAAGGACAAGTGGTACGTCTACAGGGTCGACAGCACCCTGGCGGAGACGTCCAAGTACGACACCGGCATCGTGGCGCCCGTCCCGGCCCGCTCCGGCTACGCCGGCCCCGGCCGCTACATCACCCTGACCACCTGTACGCCGGTGTACACCTCGCGCTACCGGATGGCCGTCTGGGGGAGCCTGGTACGGGTGGACGACATGGACGCCAAGCGCACCCCGCCGCCGGAGCTGCGGCGCCCCTGAAGCCGCCGTACGGCCCTCCCGACGGGGCCGGGGTAACCAAACGCCCGAGGGCCCGCCGCTGGTGTCGCGGCGGGCCCTCGGGCGTGCTCCGGACTGCTTCTCCTCCGGCTCAGTCGAACCATGGGAATATCGGAGGCTTAGTGGTCCCCTTTGGGGGGTGTGGTGGTGGGGTCGCCCCCTTTGGTCGGCTCGGCCGCCTTGGTGTAGAGCTGGATCTGGGTGTTCGGGTCGACCATGGTGCCGGCCGGCGGGTTGGTCTGCTGGACGGTCGCGTTCGGGTCCGGCGGACCGCTGGCCACGGTGTAGCCCAGGCCGATCTTCGACAGCGTGCTGATGGCGTCCGACAGCTTGACGTTCGCCAGCGGCGGGACCTGGACCTTGTCCGGCGCCTTGTAGATGGTCAGCGAGATCTTGGTGTTGGCCGGGGCCTTGGTGTTGGCCGGGACCGACTGCGCGTAGACCGTGTTGACCTTGCTCGGGTCGGGGGCCGCCACGGTCTTCGAGGCGTCCACCTGGAAGCCGAGGCCCTGGAGGGTGGCCTGCGCCTCCTCCTTCTGGGAGCCGACCACGTTCGGGACGTTCACCTTGGCCTTGCCCTGCGACACGGTCAGCTTGATCGCGGTGCTCGGGTCGACGGCCGCGTTGGCCGCCGGGTCCTGGCCGGTGACGGTGTCCTGCGGGGCGTTGTCGTCGTCCTTGTACTCGGTGGTGACGTTGGCGAAGCCGGCGTCCGCGAGCAGCTTGACGGCCTGGTCCTTGGTCTTGCCGGTCACGCCGGGGACCGGCGCCTTGGCCGGGCCGGAGGAGACCTGCACCGTGATGGTGGCGTTCTCGGCGACCTGCAGCCCCGCCCCCGGGTTCTGGGTGCAGACCTGGTCCTTCTTGACGTTGGCGTCCGGGCAGGCGACCTTCTCGCCCTCGGCCACCACGAGCTTCGAACCGGCCGCGGCGGCGGCCGTCTTGGCCTCGGCCAGGGTCTTGCCGACCAGGTTCGGCGCGGTGACCTTCGCGGGGTCCTTGCCGCCCTTGTCGCCGAACATCGCCTGGGCGACGAAGAAGGTGCCCACCAGGACCAGCACGGCGGCCACCGCCAGCACGATCCAGGAGGTGTTGCTCTTCTTCGGCTGGTCCTCGCCCCGTCGGCCCCCGCCGCGGCCGTAGCCGTCGTCGTAGCCGTCGTTGCCGCCGCCCGCAGCGCCGGCGTAGGTCTGGCCGTAGCCGTCGTCCTGGTAGCCGCCCTGCTGCCCGTAGCCGGGCTGCCCGGAGGCCTGCGGTAGGACGGTGGTCGGGCCGCCGCCGGGCTGCTGCGGCAGCACGTTGGTCTGGCCGTACGGGTCGTGCTGTTGCGGGTAGCCGTTCTGGTCGTAGCCGTAGCCGGCCGCGCCCATGCCGTACGCGGCCTGCTGGGCGGCGGCCACCGGCAGGCCGTCGAGGAAGCGCTCGATGTCGTCGCGCATCTCGTCGGCGCTCTGGTAGCGGTAGTCGCGCTCCTTGGCGAGCGCCTTCAGCACGATGGCGTCGATCTCGGGGCGCACCTCGGGGTCGAAGACCGACGGCGGCTGCGGCTCCTCCCGGACGTGCTGGTAGGCCACCGCGACCGGCGAGTCGCCGACGAACGGCGGGCGGACGGTCAGCAGCTCGTAGAGCAGGCAGCCGGTGGAGTAGAGGTCGGAGCGGGCGTCGACCTGCTCGCCCTTGGCCTGTTCCGGGGAGAGGTACTGGGCGGTGCCGATGACGGCCGAGGTCTGCGTCATGGTCATCCCGGCGTCACCCATCGCACGGGCGATGCCGAAGTCCATGACCTTGACGTTGCCCTGCCGGGTCAGCATCACGTTGGCCGGCTTGATGTCGCGGTGCACGATGCCGGCCCGGTGCGAGTACTCCAGGGCCTGGAGGATGCCGATGGTCATCTCCAGCGCGCGCTCGGGCAGCAGCCGGCGGCCGGAGTGCAGCAGCTCGCGCAGCGTGGACCCCTCGACGTACTCCATCACGATGTACGGGATGGAGATGCCGTCGATGTAGTCCTCGCCCGTGTCGTACACGGCGACGATCGCGGGGTGGTTCAGGGACGCCGCCGACTGTGCCTCGCGGCGGAAGCGGGCCTGGAACGACGGATCCCGGGCCATGTCGGCCCGGAGCGTCTTCACTGCGACGGAGCGGCCGAGTCGGGTGTCATGGGCGAGGTACACCTCGGCCATGCCGCCGCGTCCGAGGACGCCGCCGAGCTCGTACCTGCCGCCGAGGCGACGAGGCTCTTCCATAGATCCGACCCTCTCCCTCACCCGCCGGTGAGGTTGTGACGTAGGTGTCCCCGCACGCTCTGGGTGACGCCGCGCGGTCCGCGACCGGTTCTCCGGCCGGGCCGTGCGGTGCCTCGCGGGCGGCAACGGGCACACCCGCTGCTGGCGGATACGCTACCGGTCGTACCGCATCGGGCCGGAGTCAGCCGTCGGCCGATATCAGACCGGTATCCGGACGGGCCTGTCGATCGTGACATTCCCCTCACCCCGGATCGCGCTCCTACTTGCCGAGTGCGGCCTGCATCACCGCCTTGGCGATCGGGGCCGCGAGCCGGCCGCCGCTGATGCCGTCGCGGTTCTGGGAACCGTCCTCGACCACCACGGCGACCGCGACCGACTGGCCGTCCGAGGTCTTGGCCCAGGACGTGAACCAGGCGAACGGCAGCCCGGCGTTGTCCTCGCCGTGCTGGGCGGTGCCGGTCTTGCCGCCGACCTGGAGGCCGGGGATCTGGGCGTTCTTGCCGGTGCCGTTCTCGACCACCGAGACCATCAGGTCCTGCATCTTCTGCGCGGTGGCCGGGCTCATCGGCTGGGAGAACTGCTTCTCGGTGTGCTTGGAGATGGTGGTCAGCGAGGCCGAGCGCTCCTGGTCCACCAGGTACGGCTGCATCAGGCTGCCGTTGTTGGCGATCGCGGCGGAGACCATGGCCATCTGGAGCGGGGTGGCGCGGGTGTCGTGCTGGCCGATCGAGTCCTGGGCGGTGCCGTCGAGGCTGGGGCTGTCCGGGAAGACGCTCTTCTCGGACCTGATCGGGGTGTCGACCGTGCTGTTGAAGCCGAACTTCTCGGCCTGCGCGCGCATCCGCTCCTTGCCCAGGTCGGCGCCCATCTTGGCGAAGACCGTGTTGCAGGACTGGTCCATCCCGGACTTGACGGTGGCGTTCTCGCAGCGCTCGTTGGGGCTCTCGTTCTTCAGCTGGGTGGTGGTGTACGGCAGGATGTACGGCTCCGGCGTGTCCGTCGCGTCGTCGATGCTCTGGTACCGGCCGTTCTCGAACGCCGCGGTCGCGGTGACCAGCTTGAAGGTCGAGCCGGGCGGATATGTCTCCTTCAGCGCCCGGTTGAGCATCGGCTTGTTCGGGTCCGCGTTGAGGTCCGTCCAGGCCTTGGTGTCGGCGTCGTCGCCGCCGGCGAAGGTGCCCGGGTCGTAGGAGGGCGTGGAGACCAGCCCCAGGATCGCGCCGGTCTTCGGGTCGAGGGCGACCACCGCGCCCTTCTTGTTGCCCATGGCGTCGAAGGCGGCCTTCTGGACCTTGGCGTTGATCGTGGTGACGACGTCGCCGCCGCGCTTCTGCTCGCCGGTCAGCATGTCCAGGGTGTTGCGGAAGAACAGCCGGTCGTCGGTGCCGGAGAGGATGCCGTCCTCCAGGTTCTCCAGCTGGTTGGAGCCGTAGGCCTGGGAGGAGTAGCCGGTCACCGGGGCGTACATCGGGCCGTCGACCCAGGCCCGCTTGTACTTGTAGCGCAGGCCGTTGACGTAGTCGGACTTGGTGACCGGCTGGCCGCTGACGATGATGTTGCCGCGCGGGTGGGCGTACCGGTCGTACAGCTGGCGCTTGTTGTTCTTGTTGGTCGCCCAGGACTCGGCCTGGACGCCCTGCACCCAGTTGGTGCGCACCATCAGGGCCAGGATCAGGACGAGGCAGAAGATCGAGACCCGGCGGATCGGCTTGTTCATCGGGCGGGTCCTCCCTGGCCCTCGGTGGCCGGGGCCGGTTCGGCCCCGGGGCGGCGGGCGCTGTCGCTGATCTTCAGCAGGATCGCGACCAGCGCCCAGTTGGCGACCACGGACGAACCGCCCTGCGCGAGGAACGGCATGGTCATACCGGTGAGCGGGATCAGCCCGGTGACACCGCCGGCCACGACGAACACCTGGATCGCCATCGCCGAGGAGAGGCCGACGGCGAACAGCTTGCCGAACGGGTCGCGGGCGGCGAGCGCGGTGCGCAGGCCGCGCTGGACCAGCAGCGCGTACAGCAGGAAGATCGCCATCAGGCCGGTCAGCCCGAGCTCCTCGCCGAAGGAGCCCAGGATGAAGTCGCTCTTGGCGGCGAACGCGATCAGCCAGGAGCGGCCCTGGCCGAGGCCGGAGCCGGTGACCCCGCCGGAGCCGAGCGCCATCAGCGACTGGCCGATCTGCTCGGTGGCGCCCTTCGGCGGGTGCGGGCCGAAGGCGGCCATCGGGTCGAGCCAGGCGTTGATGCGGACCTTCACGTGGCTGGCCGTCGAGGCGACCGCGACCGCGCCGCCGACCGACATCAGCAGGCCGAACAGGATCCAGCTGGTCCGCTCGGTGGCGACGTAGAGCATCACCACGAACAGGCCGAAGAACAGGAAGGACGTGCCCAGGTCGTTCTCGAAGATCAGGATCAGCAGGCTGAGCAGCCAGATCACGATGATCGGGCCGAGGTCGCGGCCGCGCGGCAGGTACAGGCCCATGAACCGGCGGCTGGCCAGCGCCAGGGCGTCCCGCTTGACCATCAGGTAGCCGGCGAAGAACACCGTCAGGACGATCTTGGCGAACTCGCCGGGCTGGATGGAGAAGCTGCCCAGCCGGATCCAGATCTTGGCGCCGAAGTCCTCCGCCCGGGACGGGAAGAAGGCCGGTGCCGCGAGCAGCACCAGGGCCACCACCATCGAGATGTAGGTGTAGCGCTGGAGCACCCGGTGGTCCTTCAGCAGCACCATCACCGCGATGAACCCGGCGATCCCGAGGCCCGACCACATCAGCTGGTTCTCGGCCGCCGGGTAGTTGCCCCTGAGCAGCTTGCCCGCCTTGTCGAGCCGCCAGATCATCACCACCCCGAGCCCGTTGAGCAGGGTGGCGATCGGCAGCATCAGCGGGTCCGCGTACGGCGCGAAGCGGCGCACCAGCAGGTGCGCGACCACCGCCAGGGCGCCCATGCCGAGGCCGTAGCCGAGCATGCCGACGGGCAGCTTGCCGTCCATCGCGAGGCCGACGTTGGCGTACGCGAGGACCGGCAGCAGCACCGCGAAGACCAGCATGGCCAGCTCGGTGTTGCGCCGGTTGGGCGCCTCCTGGGGGGAGATCGTGGTGTTGCCCCGCCGGCGGGGGACGGCTCGGTCGGCCGCCGCCCGGCGCCGGCCGGGCCGGGTGGACTCTTCGCTCAGGTCGTAGCTGCTCACGTGGTGACCGCTCCCTGACGGCCGGCAAGCCCGCTCGGGGCGGGCCCATGGCTGATCACGGACGTCACTGCTTCGGGCAGGAGTTGGCCCGGCTGAGTTCCTCTTCGGACAGCGGGGCCTGGTCGCCCTGGGCGCCGGCGGCCGGAGGTGTGGCGTTCGGCGCCGGGGCGGGTGCCGCCGGCGCGGTCGGCGTCGGCGTCGGGGTGGCCGCGGGTGCGGTGCTCGGCGCCGCCGCGGCCGGGCCGCGGTTCTTCTCGGTCGGGGTGGGTGTGGCGGCCAGGTGCACGGCCTGCACCGCCGGGGTGGCCGGCGGGGTGGCCGGGGTGGTCGCCTTCGCGGCCCGCTGGCAGAGCTGGACCCAGCCGTCGAGGTCGTTGACCGTCGACTGGGCGTCCTTCATGCTGCCGACCGAGATGGTCTTCCGCACGTGGGCCTGCTGGTCCTCGGGCAGCCACTTCAGCTGGATCCGGCTGTACGAGGAGTGCACCGAGGACAGGCTCAGACCGGCCAGGTTCTGGTTGATGCCCTGGTAGATCGCGACGTGGTCGTCCTGGGTGCCGACGTAGTACTGGTCCTGGGTCCACCGGTAGCCGAACCAGCCGGCGCCGCCGAGCAGCCCGAGCGTGACCAGGGCGGCCAGCGAGACCGTCAGGCCCTTGCGCCCGCGCTTGGCGGGGCGCTCCGCGTCGGCCTCCCCGGTGCCGTACACCGAGGGCTCGCCGGGGCCGTACTCGCCCTCGTAGCCCTCGGCGGGGCCGAAGCCGCCCTGGGCGGCGCCGTAGCCCTCCTCGTAGCCCTCGGCCGGGCCGAAGGCGCCCTGGGGGCCGCGGCCGAGGCCGGCGGCGCGGCCGGCCGGGGTGTCCGCGATCGAGCGGTCGGCGGCGGCCGAGGACGGCGGGGCGTCGGCGACCGCGCCGACCACCACCGGGACGTCGTTGAACTGGCCGCTCATGGTGTCCGTGGCGCCGACGTCGATGACGTCCGCCACGATGCAGGTGATGTTGTCCGGACCGCCGCCGCGCAGGGCGAGCTGGATCAGCTCCTGCACGGTCTGCTCGGGCGAGTAGTAGCTGCCGAGGGTGTCCTGGAGGGTCTGGTGGCTGACCGGGCCGGAGAGGCCGTCGGAGCAGATCAGGTAGCGGTCGCCGGCCCGGACCTCGCGGATCGACAGGTCGGGCTCGACCTGGCCGCGGCCGTCCAGCGCCCGCATCAGCAGCGAGCGCTGCGGGTGGGTCTCGGCCTCCTCGGGCGTGATCCGGCCCTCGTCGACCAGGCGCTGCACCCAGGTGTGGTCCTGGGTGATCTGCACCAGGGACCCGTCGCGCAGCAGGTAGGCGCGGGAGTCGCCGACGTGCACCAGGCCCATCCGCTGGCCCGTCCACAGCATGGCGGTCAGGGTGCAGCCCATGCCCTCCAGCTGCGGGTCCTCCTCGACCATCTGCCGGAGCCGGTCGTTGGCGCCCTGGACGGCGTCGCCCAGCAGGGTCAGCAGGTCGGCGCCCGGCACGTCCTCGTCCAGCCGGACGATCGAGCCGAGCACCTCGGAGGAAGCGACCTCGCCGGCCGCGGCGCCGCCCATGCCGTCGGCCACGGCCAGCAGCCGCGGCCCGGCGTAGCCGGAGTCCTCGTTCCCCTCCCGGATCAGTCCCTTGTGGGAGCCGGCGGCGAAGCGCAGCACCAGGGTCATGCGACCTGTGCCCCCCTCTGGGTCATGGACGGGATGCTGTCCCTCATGCGCTACTACTTCCGCAGTTCGATGACGGTCCTGCCGATACGGATCGGCATGCCCGGCTGGAGCGGGGTGGGCGCGGTCAGGCGCTGCCGGTCCAGATAGGTGCCGTTGGTGGAGCCTAGATCCTCGACCGTCCACTGCCCAGTCTGATCCGGATAGATCCTGGCATGCCGGGAGGACGCGTAGTCGTCGTCCAGCACGATGGTGGAGTCGTGCGCGCGGCCGAGCGTGATGGTCTGGCCCTGGAGCGCCACCGTGGTGCCGGCCAGCGAGCCCTGCACCACGACGAGCTGGGTCGGGCCGCCGCGGCGGCGCCCGCCGCCGCCCTGGGTCTGGCCCGCCGCGGGGGCGGCCTGCGGGGGTGCCGCGGCGCGTGCGGCGGCCACGGTGGCCGCGCCGGCGCCCGTCGTGGCGCTCGCGCCGCGACGGGAGGACCGCGGGTTCACCTTGGTGCCGAACAGGTCGCTGCGGATCACCTGGACCGCGACGATGACGAACAGCCACAACACGGCCAGGAAGCCCAGCCGCATGACCGTGAGGGTCAGTTCTGACATGACCGTCCCGCCAGTCGGTGAGCGAGGCGCGCGAACAATTCGGACACTACCCTTCGACCTGCCGGTAGACGATGGTGGTGGAGCCCACGACGATTCGCGAGCCGTCGCGGAGCGTAGCGCGCTGGGTGTGCTGTCCGTCCACCACGATGCCGTTGGTGGACCCCAGGTCGAGCACCATCGAAGGGGTGCCGGGCCGGATCTCGGCGTGCTTGCGGGAGACCCCGGGGTCGTCGATCCGCACGTCCGCCTCGGTCGACCGGCCGAGCACGCAGGCCGAGCCGGTGATCTGGTGCCGGGCGCCGTTCACCTCGACCCAGCGGCGCATCCCGGCGCCGCCGTGGCCCGCGCCGGGGAAGGCGCGGACGTTGCCGCCGGCGGGCGCCGGCGGGCCGGGGGGCATCGCGGGGGGCGCGGCGGGCGGCGGGGGCGCGTTGTACTGGCCGGCGCCGGGCTGCTGCCACGGTGCGCCGGGGGCCGGAGCGGCCGGCGGCCGGTCGTAGCCGGGCTGCTGCGGCGCGTACTGCTGCTGCTGGGGCTCCTCGGCGGCCAGGGTGCGGCTGCGCACCCGGTACAGCCCGGTGTCCAGGTCGTCGGCCTTCTCCAGGTTCACCTGGAGCGGGCCCATGAAGGTGTACCGCTGGGCCTCCGCGTACTCGCGGACCATGCCGGCCAGCTCGGTGCCCAACTGCCCGGAGTAGGGGCTGAGCCGCTCGTGGTCGTGCGGGCTCAGCTCGACGATGAAGTCGTTCGGCACGACGGTGCGGTCGCGGTTCCAGATGCTCGCGTTGTTGTCGCACTCGCGCTGCAGCGCTCCGGCGATCTCCACGGGCTGGACCTCGGACTTGAACACCTTGGCGAAGGTGCCGTTGACGAGACCCTCGAGCCGCTGCTCGAACTTCTTCAGCACTCCCATGGGGCACCCCCTTCCAGGGTTCGTTCGCCTGCCTGCCGGCCGGATCCCGCCCGGGACCCGGTCGCGCCTCCTACTTGCGGTACTTCCGTACTGATCGTATCCACGCCGGGCCCTTCCGTACGGTTCCCGGACCGTGTGGTGCCCGGGGGTGGGCTCGGACACACAGGGTGACGCATTTCGGGTACGGCACGCCAGGTGTGCCCGTCGGATCACCCTTCCGATGGTCGTACGGGTGTTCGTCGGGCATCGGTTCGGATGCCGTCGGCCTCCCCGGACAACGGATTCGGAGCAGCCCCCCAGGTCGTGCTAATGTTTTCCACGTCGGAAGGGCCGCCCGGAAGGGAGGCCGGACCAAGGAAGTGCGAAGTACCGATGGTACCGAGCAGTTCGGAGGAACGGTCGGCAACGAGGACAACACCCATGCGCGGGTGGCGGAATAGGCAGACGCGCTGGATTCAGGTTCCAGTGCCCGAAAGGGCGTGGGGGTTCAACTCCCCCCTCGCGCACAGCGAAGCCCCGCAGATCTACGGATCTGCGGGGCTTTCTCGTTGTCCGCTCCCGGTGGGGGCCGGGGCGGCCGGGCCGCCGGTTCGCCGCCGGGCCGGGGCAGCCCCGGTCAGCCGCGGTCGGCGGGGAGTTCGGCGCGGACCGCGAAGCCGCCGTCCGGGGTCGGCCCGGCGGTGAGGGTGCCGCCCAGCAGCTGGGCGCGCTCGCGCAGGCCGACCAGGCCGTGGCCGCCGCCCGGCAGGATCTCCTCCGGGCGCACCGGCGGGGCGTCGTTGCGGACCTCGACCCGCAGCCGGCGTCCCTTCGCCCGGACCCGCACGTGCACCGTCGCCTCCGGGGCGTACTTGGTGATGTTGGTGAGCGCCTCCTGGACGGTGCGGTAGGCGGCCCGCTCGACCGCCTCCGGCCACGGCCGGTCGCCGGGGACCAGCTCGGTGTCGGCGGCCAGCCCGCTCTCCTCGATCAGCCGGGGCAGGTCGGCCAGCCGGGGCTGGGGGGCGAGCGGGGCGTCCGGCAGCCCGCCGGTGCCGCGCAGCACCCCGACCATCTGGCGCAGCTCGTCCAGGGTCCGTACGGACAGTTCGCGGATGGTGCGGGCGGCGGTCACCGCGGCCGGGTCGGCGCTGCTCACCTGGAGC
Organism: Kitasatospora sp. NPDC092039; assembly: GCF_044756065.1. Classification (NCBI taxonomy): domain Bacteria; kingdom Bacillati; phylum Actinomycetota; class Actinomycetes; order Kitasatosporales; family Streptomycetaceae; genus Kitasatospora; species Kitasatospora sp. NPDC092039. Next base: position 350,232 of record NZ_JBIVSD010000003.1, read on the forward strand.
GCGCCGGCCTGGATGCTGATCAGGCTGACCTGGTGTGAGACCACGTCGTGCATCTCCCGGGCCAGCCGGCCGCGCTCGCTGATCAGCACCCGTTCGGCCAGCAGCCGGCTCTCCCGCTCCTGGCCCCGGGTCAGCTGGTCCAGACGGGCGGCCAGCTCCCGCCGGGTGCGGGCGAGCAGACCGGTGGCGGCCGGGCCGGCCGCCAGCATCACGGCCTGGATGGCGTCCAGCGCGGTGGCGCGGCTGAGGTCGAGGACGCCCTCGGGCAGCGGCCAGTGGAAGAACTCGACCAGGGCGAACAGGATGCCGCAGGGGACCACGACCCGGGGGCGGGGGCGCTCGGCGGCCACCGAGTAGACGGCCGTTATCGGGGCCAGCCAGATCTCGTCCACCCAGCTGCCCGGCATGGTGAGCAGCAGGACCGTCACCGGGAAGCGGCGGCGCCAGAACAGCGCGACGGCGGCCAGCGTGGACAGCGCCACCTGCCACCAGGCGGCTTCCCGGGCCACCAGGGCGGCGTCCAGCAGGGAGTAGAGGACGGGCAGCAGCAGCATCAGCCAGGGGGCGGTGCACCAGGCCGGCAGCCGTCTGGACGGCAGTTGGTCGGCGGTGGTCATGCCCCGTCGCCGGGCTTGGGCCGGACCAGACCGGCCCGGTGGGCCAGGACGGCGGCCTGGACCCGGTTGGCGGCGCCGAGCTTGCCGAGGATCGCGCTGATGTGGTTCTTGACCGTGCCGGTGCCGAGGAAGAGCCGGTCGGCGATCTCGGCGTTGGACAGGCCCTCGCCGAGCAGCGAGAGCACGTCGAGCTCGCGGCCGGTGAGGGTGCGGGCCAGCGCGGTGGCCTCGGCGTCCGGGCCGCCGCCGTCCACGTAGCCGCCGATCACGGTGCGGGTGACGGTCGGGGAGAGGATGTTGCCGCCGGCCGCGAGCACCCGGACGGCGTGCACCAGCTGCTCGGGAGCGGTGTCCTTGAGCAGGAAGCCGGCCGCGCCGGCCCGCAGCGCGGTGCCGATGTACTCGTCGGTGTCGAAGGTGGTGAGCATCGCCACGGCGGGCGGGTCGGGCAGGGCGCGCAGGCGGCGCAGCACCGAGATGCCGTCGAGGTCCGGCATCCGGATGTCGAGCAGCACCACGTGCGGGCGCAGCCGCTGGACGTGCTCCTCGGCCTGCCCGCCGGAGCAGTCGCCGACCACCTCCAGGTCGGTGGCGGAGCCGACGATCAGGCCCAGGCCGGAGCGGACCAGGATCTCGTCGTCGACGATCAGCACGCGGGTGGTGGTGATGGTGGCTCCTCGGTTCGGGCGGCCGGGTCGGGGCGGTCCGCGCGGGTCGTTTCGAGAGTAGGGCCTGCGGCCCGGGTCCGGTCGGATCGGGACGCGGCGCCGGGGGCGTCCACCCCCGCCGTTCGGCGGGGGTCGGAATCCGCTACCCGGTTCACGCAATTCTCAGGTTCGGTGGGGAAACATGGAGTTGGCTGACCCTTTTCCGGCCGCTTATCCACCTCGGGCGGTCGGCCGGGTGAGGTCGCCGGCCAGGCCGTCGGGCCCGAGCGGGCGCCCTGCGGCGGCCCTTTCGCGGATGCGCCCCACCACCTGATCGTTTGGAATTGAGCTGTGTCGTCCACTGTGAAGTCGGAGCCGTCCGCCACGTCCCCCGGCCCCCGGCTCGGTGACGCGCTCGACCGCTGGCGCCCGAGGGCCGCCGCGGCCTCCGTCTGGTACCTGCGGCTGATCGCCCTGCTGAACGTGGCGACGGTGCTGCTGGTGCCCTTCCGCGACCAGGTCTACGAGCACAACGAGGGTGAGTACTTCACCCCGTACCTGATGACCGCCGGCCTGGCCAGCGCGGTGCTCTCGGTGTTCCTGGCGATCGCGATGCGGCGGCGCAAGCGGGCCGCGTGGATCTTCAACACGGCGCTCGGCGGCATGTTCGCGCTGCTGTACCTGACGGCCATGGTGGTGCCGGGCGAGAGCTTCGACACCCACCCGCTCAACTACGTCTCCACCGTCCTGACCTGCCTGTTCGTGCTGGCGCTGCTGATCGGGCGCCGGGAGTTCACGTCCAAGGGCGACAGCTCCAACCCGAAGACCGCGGCGGCCACTTTCGTCGGCGGGCTGGCGTTCGGCGGCGGCGTCGGCGCGCTGCTGGTCTGGCTGACCAACGAGCTGTCCGGGGCCGGCTTCTGGGACCTGTTCCGGTACTCCGTCGGCCGGATGATCACGATCACCCCGTCCGAGCACCTGCGCTCGGTGATCTCCGCGCCGACCTGGGTGAACGCCGCGATCAACTTCATGGGCGCGGTGCTCTTCCTGCTGGTGCTGTACGTGGCCTTCCGCAGCCCGCGCGGCAAGGAACTGCTCACCGCGGAGGACGAGGCCAGGCTGCGCGGCCTGCTGGACAAGCAGGGCGAGCGGGACTCGCTCGGCTACTTCGCGCTGCGCCGGGACAAGGCGGTGGTGTTCTCCCCCAGCGGCAAGGCGGCGGTCACCTACCGGGTGATCGGCGGGGTGTCGCTGGCCTCGGGCGACCCGATCGGCGACCCGGAGGCCTGGCCGGGGGCGATCGACGCCTGGCTGTCCGAGGCCCGGGAGCACGCCTGGGCGCCGGCCGTGATGGGCGCCTCGGAGGAGGCCGGGGTGATCTACGCCCGGCACGGGCTGGACGCGCTGGAGCTGGGCGACGAGGCGATCGTCGAGCTGGACGAGTTCTCGCTGGACGGCCGGGCGATGCGGGTGGTCCGGCAGGCGTACAACCGGGTCAAGCGGGCCGGGTACACGGTGCGGATCCGCCGCCACGAGGACATCTCGGAGGTGGAGATGGCCGATCTGGTGGCCAAGGCCGACGAGTGGCGCGACGGGGCGACGGAGCGCGGCTTCTCGATGGCGCTGGGCCGGCTCGGCGACCCGGGCGACGGGCGCTGCGTGATGCTGGAGTGCCACGACGGCGACGGCGAGCTGAAGGCGTTGCTGAGCTTCGTGCCGTGGGGCCCGGACGGGCTCTCGCTGGACCTGATGCGCCGGGCCCGGGACACCGAGAACGGCCTGATGGAGTTCATGGTCATCGAGCTGCTGCAGCGGGCCGAGGAGGTCGGGCTGAAGCGGGTGTCGCTGAACTTCGCGATGTTCCGCTCGGTCTTCGAGCGCGGTTCGCGGCTCGGCGCCGGCCCGGTGCTGCGGCTGTGGCGCTCGATCCTGGGATTCTTCTCGCGCTGGTGGCAGATCGAGTCGCTGTACCGCGCGAACGCCAAGTACCGGCCGATCTGGGAACCGCGCTACCTGCTCTTCGAGAAGAGCAGCGAGATTCCGCGGATCGGCATCGCGAGCGCGCGCGCCGAGGGTTTCATCGTCGCGCCCAGCCTGCCCGCCCTGTTCCGCCGCCGGCACGCCCGGGCCGCCGTGGTGGCGCCCCGGGTCCCGGTGGCGGCCCGGGACGGGAAGGGGTAGCCCTCCGCCGGGGGGCGGAGGGGGCCGGGCGGTCGAAATGGGGGGCTGATGGGGGGACCGCCTCCCCCCAGAGGATGACCCGGCTCCACATCCGTGCCGATGTGGCTTTGTCAAGAGGCTTCTAATGTCGGAGTGGTCGAGAGTTCGGGGATTCGGAGAAACGGTTGTGATGAACAGGACCCACGCGGGGGGCGTGCGAAAGGGGCCGCTGGCAATCGCCGGATCGGCCGCTGTCGCCGAGTGGGGAACGTTGTTCGCGACGGTCCGGGACGCGGTGGTGCGCAAGAAGTTCGCCGCCGTTCCGCTGGCCACCGCGGCGACCTTTCTGATCCTGCTGTTCAGCATCGTCCAGCACCTGCCGGGCGGCGAGCGCTTCGTCAACAACATCGGGGTGGTGCGGGCGGCGCTGCCGCTGGAGGTCTCGCTGCTGCGGACCCCGCTCTCCCTGTACGTGCCGGCGCTGGACCTTCCGGTCTGGGGGGCGCTGGCCCAGGTCTTCGTGGTCTTCGCGATCGCCGAGATCGTGCTCGGCCGTCGGATGACCCTGGTGGTCGCCTACACCTGCACCCTGGCGGGCACGCTGTTCGCCCGGGTCGGCGTGGCGATCGGGCCGCACCACCTGTTCGGCTTCCCGAAGTGGGTCGCCTACGTGCGGGACACCGGGCCCTCGGCCGCGGTGGTGGCCCTGGCGATCTGCATCGCGTTCCGCTGCCGGGCCTGGTTCACCGGCGGTCTGGTGGTGGCGGTGATGATCGGCGAGGCGGTCGTGCTGCCGAACCTGGCCGGTCTGGAGCACGTGGTCGCGGTGGTCACCGCGCTGCTGATCGCCGTCTCGGTCGAGGTCTTCGGGGACTTCTGGCCGAGGGTGCTGGCCGGGGTCGGCGCCGCCGCCTCGGTGGCCGCGGCCGCCTCGATGGAGGTCGCGGTGGAGGCCCGGCGGCGCCGCTCGGCGGGGGCCGTCATCCCCTGACGGGTGTCGATCGTTCCGCCGGCCGCGTACGGGTGCCCGTACGCGGCCTTCCGGTGTCCGGGGGCGGCCGTCAGGAGTGCGGGAACGGGAGCTCGAACCAGACGACCTTGCCCACCGCCTTGCGGGCGGTCCCCCAGCGTTCGGCGAGCTTGGTGACCAGGGTGAGGCCGCGGCCGGTCTCGCCGAGCTGCTCGGCCGGTTCCAGCGAGGGCAGGTTGTGGTTGTCGTCGCTGACCTCGACCAGCAGCTTGTCCACCCGGATCAGCTGGAGCTTCACGGTGTCCCGGGCGACCCGTACGGCGTTCGTCACCAGCTCGCTGACCAGCAGTTCGGTGGTGTCGCTGAGCGCCTCCAGGTGCCAGCCGGCCAGCTGCTCGCGGACCAGCGAGCGGGCCCGGCGGACCTCGCGGTGGTCCACGGTGAGGTCCCAGGTGGCCACCTCGGACGGGGCGACCCCGTCGAAGCGGGCCACCAGCAGGGCGACGTCGTCCTTGCGGTCGTCCGAGTGCAGCCGCCGCAGCACCTCGTCGCAGGCCTGCTCGGGGCTCTGCCGGGGGTCGATCAGGTTGCCGCAGAGCGCGGCCAGGCCGGCTCCTATGTCCCCGCCCCGGACCTCGACCAGGCCGTCGGTGCAGAGCACCAGCATCGAGCCGTCCGAGACGTCGATGGTCTTGGCGACGAACGGCACCCCGCCGACGCCGATCGGGGCGCCGGCCGGGATCTCCAGCAGCTCGCCGGTGCCGTCCGGGTGGACCAGGACGGGCGGGACGTGGCCGGCGCTGGCCAGCTCGCAGGTCCGGTTGATCGGGTCGTACACCGCGTACAGGCAGGTCGCGAGGTGGTCGTCGCCGAGCTTGTGGGCCAGGTTGTCCAGGTGGCGCAGCAGCTGGCCGGGCGGCAGGTCCAGGGCGGCGAGGGTCTGCATGGCGGTGCGGAAGCGGCCCATCGCGGCCGCCGAGTGCAGGCCGTGCCCCATCACGTCGCCGACCACCAGGGCGACCCTGCTGCCGGGCAGCTGGATCGCGTCGAACCAGTCGCCGCCGACCTCGGCCTTGGGGTCGCCGGGCAGGTAGCGGTGGGCGATCTGCACACCGGGGATCTGCGGCGGGCGGGTCGGGATCATCGAGCGCTGCAGGGTGGTGGCGACCCGGGCCTCGGCGCGGTGCAGCCGGGCGTTGTCCAGCGACAGCGCGGCGCGGACGGCCAGCTCCTTGAGGGTCGCGGCGTCGCTCTCGTCGAAGGGGGCGCGGTCCGGCAGCCGGAGCAGCTTGAGGATGCCCAGCACGGTGCCGCGGGCGGAGAGCGGGACGACCAGCATCGAGCGGCCGGAGACCACCGGGGCCAGCCGGGCGCCGCCGAGCGCGATCGCGTAGTCGACCGCGACGTCCGCGCTGATCACCGGGACCAGCACCGGCTGGTTCAGCTGCAGGGCCATCCCGGGCGGGGTGCGGCGGGGCATGCTGACCAGTGAGCCCTCGGAGAGCACGTGGTCCCAGGCGCCGCCGGTCTCGTTGTAGACCAGGGCGACCCGGCGCAGCATGGTGTCGTCGTCCGGGCGGACGGCCGGCAGCTCGGAGTCCGAGATCAGCCCGTCCACCAGGTCCACGCAGGCGAAGTCGGCGACCCGGGGGACCAGCACCTGGCACAGCTCGTGGGCGGTGAAGCCGAGGTCCAGTGTGGTGCCGACCTTGCCGCCGACCTCGTTCAGCAGGGCCAGCTGCTCGCCGGCCTGCCCGTTGGTGAGGAACGGGCTGAGCCGTCCGCCGGGCGGGCCCTCGCCGGTGGCCGGCCCGGGCACCGGGACCGGGACGACGGCGGGCGGGACCCGGTCGGCGGGCAGCGGCGGGTGGCCGTCGGCGGACGGCTCGACGGCGGTGTGCTCGATGGCGGCAGCTCCTCCGGTGGGCGGGGGCGCCTCCCGGCCGGAGACGGGCGGGAGGCCGGACGGGCCGCCGACCGCGGCGCCGCCGACGGCGGCCACCGGCCGGACGGCGGCCGGTACGGGGAACGGGACGCCGGTCGGTACGGGGAAGGTGGCGGCGGGACGCTCGGCCGCCTCGCGCTGGACGGGCAGCGGGCCGGGCGGCCGGCGGCCGGGCGCGCCCGGCTCGGACTGCGCCGGGCCGACCCGGGCGGCGCGCTGCTGGGGCGTCGGGTAGCGGCGGCCGAGGCCGGCGGCCGCGTGCGCCGTACCGGTCTGCGCGTCGGCGGGCAGCACCGGCAGCACGGTGGCCGGGTCCAGCCGCAGGGCGGGAAGCCCGTCCCGCTCCAGCGCGGCCAGCAGTGCCGGGCGGTGGGCGACCGGCAGCAGCCGGGCCAGCGGCTCGGGCACCGGCCGGCCGGCCGGGGTGAGCGCCGCGGCCAGGGCGTGGAAGCCGCCCCGGGTGCCGGGTGCGGCGGCGAAGGGCAGCAGCCGCTCGCCGAGCGCGAGCCGCGGTCCGGTGGCGCGCAGCGGGCGGGCGTCGGCGGCCAGCGCCAGCAGTCCGCCGGACGGGCCGGGCAGCGGATAGGCCCACCAGAACACGTCGCGCTGGTGCTCCTCGCGGTCGGTCACGGTCAGCCGGCCGATCCAGGGCCGGCCGTCGGCGGTCCGTTCGGCGAGGAAGTCGAACGCGTCGCAGGGGCGGCGGACGGAGCGGCGTTCGAGCACCCGCGACTCCAGGGCGGGCAGCAGGCCGGAGGCCGGGCGGTCGCGGGCGACGTCGGCGCGGTGGCCGAACAGCTCCTCGGCGGCCCGGTCCCACCGGGCGATCCGGCCGGACCGGTCGACCAGGACGGGGGCGAGCCGGACCAGGGCGGCCACCCCCGCCGGGTGGTCGCCCGGCGCGGTTCCGTCACCCGCCGGCCGCGGTGTGGAGTTGGACTCGGCCACCATGGATTCGCTCTGCTCCCGCCTGGCCGCCGCGCCCGGGGGCGGCCGTGTCTTCCGAGGAGGGCACGCTGTGCGGATACCAGCGAAGCACGGACCGGGCCGGGCCCGTCACCGAAACGGGGAGATTGCCCAGGATCGGTTGCGTGTCGTGCACCGCACGCCGGTCCGTACCCCCGGTTCACCCGGACGGGGCCCGCGACCACGGCGGTAGGGTGGCAGGCCGGACCGCCCTCGCGGGTGGCCCGCAGGACGCAGCCGGCCGGACGAGACAGAGGCGAGAAGTGAGCGCGCAGAGCCCCGCCCGCTGGACGGACCCGGAGCAGCAGGAGCTGGAGGAGCGGGTCGCCGCCGCCGAGCTCGCCTGGCTCAGCATGGACGTGGACGTGCAGACGCTGCGGGTCGAGATCGACAACTTCGCGCTGATCCACCACCAGCTGCTCGGCCCGCTCTACGCCCGGCTGGACGAGCTGGACGCGCTGGTCGCCGAGGCAGTGGCGGCCCGCACCGGCCGGCCGGAGGACCTGCGCCGGGCCGCCGAGGCGCGCCGACAGGTCGAGGAACTGCCGGACCTGGACGCCCTGTTCGACTCGGTGCGGGAGCAGTCCGGCCCGGACGGGGAGGCGGCCCCGCCGCCGCCCGCCGCGCCGGAGCGGGTGCGGCCCGGCAAGGACGCCCAGCGGATCTACCGCGAACTGGTCCGCCGCGCCCACCCCGACCTGACCACCGACCCGGCCGAGCAGCAGCGCCGGGCCGCCTTCCTGGCCCGGGTCAACGAGGCCTACGCGTACGGGGACGCGGCCGCGCTGGGCGCGCTGGCCGCCGAGTGGTCCACCGCGCCGGAGGCCGCGCCCGCCGTCGACGCCCCCGACCGCGGGGACTGGCTGCGCCGCCGGCTGGACTGGCTGACCGCCAAGATCACCGAGACCGCCACCGAGCAGGTCCGGCTGGAGCAGACCCCGATGGGCCAGCTGCTCGCCCTCGCCCCGCAGGACCCGGACCGGCTGCTGGAGCAGCTCGCCGAGGAACTGCTGGCCAAGGCCGCCGAGCGGCAGGCCGAGCTGCAGCGGCTGCTCGGCGGCCCGGCCCCGGCGGACGGCCCGTCCTCCGGTGCCCACGGCCCCGCGCCGGTGGGCGACAATGGCACGCACCCGAGCGAATCCCAGGAGAGCCACACGATGTTCCCGCAGATCCCCTCCGCCGACGCCGCCGCCGTGCCCGCCGACGCCGCCCTGCTGGACGTGCGCGAGCAGGACGAGTGGGACGCCGGCCACGTGGACGGCGCGCTGCACATCCCGATCGGCGAGGTGATCGCCCGCCTCGGCGAGCTGCCGGACGAGAAGCTGTACGTGCTCTGCCGGGTCGGCGGCCGCTCCGCGCAGGTCGTCCAGTACCTGGTGCAGCAGGGCCGGGACGCGGTGAACGTCGACGGCGGGATGCACGCCTGGCAGGGCGCCGGCCGTCCGATGGTGAGCAGCACCGGCCGGGAGGCCTTCGTCCTCTGACGGCCCGGCACCCGCCCGGCCGTAGGGCAGGATGGGCGCGCGCGAGCGCGCCGGCACCGGGCCGGCGGCGCCCGCCGACCGGGCGGGGAGGCCATGACCGAGACCACGGACCGGCCGGCTGCCGGGCGGGCCTGGTCCAGGCCCGCGCAGCTGGTCCTCGGCTTCGCCGGGGCGGTGCTGACCGGGGGCACCGGGCTGTTCCTCGCCGCGGTGTTCCTGCACGTGGCGCCCGCCAACTCGGTGTCCCGGCAGTACCGGGAGGCGGTCGACGGCGTGGTGTACCCGGAGTTCGAGCAGAACTGGAAGCTGTTCGCGCCCAACCCGCTCCAGCAGAACGTGAGCGTGGACGCCCGGGTCCGCACCGCCGCCCCCGGCGGGGCCACCCGCACCCACGACTGGATCGGGCTGACCGCGCAGGACCTCGCCGCGATCCGGGGCAACCCGGCACCCAGCCACGTCGAGCAGAACCTGCTGCGCCGGGCCTGGGACTTCTACGACGGCACGCACAGCTCGCAGGACGAGACCCCGGCCTCCCCGCGCGGCAGGCTCGCCGAGCAGTACCTCAAGCGGATCGCCCTGCAGCGGATCGGCCGGGCGGCGGACGGCGAACGGGTCCTGGAGATCCAGTTCCGGTCGACCGCGGCCACCGTCCCGCCGCCGTCCTGGAGCGGCGAGCCCGCGCCGCCGGCGCCCCGGGTGCGGGAGCTGCCGTGGTGGCCGGTGGCGGACGAGGACTACCGGGGGCTGCTCGGATGAACGAGGCGACGGTTCGGGCCGGGCACCCGTACGGGACGGTCCCGCCGGAGGAGGCCGTGCCGCGGCAGGGCGGGACCGGGCGGCCGGTGGGGTCCGGGGCGGCGCCGCCGGCACGCGGACCGCGGACGCCGCTCGGGCGGGCGGCGGAGGCCTTCACCGGGCGGGCGCTCGGCCGGCACCAGGCCGCGGTGGTGCGGATCGGCTTCGGACTGGTCTGGCTCGCCCACCTGCTGCGCGAGTGGCCGCACCGGCGGGTGCTGTACGGGGACCGCTCCCCCTGGTCGGCGGAGCTCGCCGAGCGGCTGCTGGCCGACAACGGGGCGTTCACCGTGCTGCCCTGGTCCGGCGGACGGCTCTGGTTCGAGCTGGTCTACCACCTGGCGGTGCTGGCCGCGCTGGCCGTGCTGCTGGGCTGGCGGACCAGGGCGAGCACGGTGCTGTTCCTGGTCACCGTGCTGTCCCTGCAGAACCGCGACGTCTTCCTCGGCGACGGCGGCGACAACGTCGTCCACCTGATGGCGGTCTACCTGGTCTTCACCCGCTGCGCCGAGGTCTGGTCGCTGGACGCCCGGCGCCGGCGCGCCGGACCGGCCGGACCGGCCGGGGTGGTGCTCTGGGCGGTGCTCGGCGCCGCCCTGGCGGCCTGTCAGTTCGGCGGCTTCGCCGGAGACAGCCTGACCTGGACCGACCGGGCCTTCCCGTACCTCGGCTGGTCGCCGCTGTTCTGGGGGCTCTGGACGGTGGCCGGGCTCTGGTGGACGCTCGGGCGGCTGCGACCGGACGGCGAGCCGCGGGCGGTGCTGGACGCGCTGGCGAACATGGTGCACAACTGCGCGATGCTGGTGATCGCCGTCGAGGTGGTGCTGATCTACGCCACGGCCGGCTGGTACAAGGTGCAGGGCTCGCGCTGGCAGGACGGCACCGCGCTGTACTACCCGCTGCACCTGGACTACTTCACCCCCTGGCCCGGGCTGTCCGCCCTGGTCGGCTCGGCGCTGCTGCCGGTCTTCCTGATCTCGTACGGCACCGTGGTCCTCCAGGTGGCGTTCCCGTTCACGCTGCTCAACCGGCGGGTCAAGAACGTCCTGCTGGCCGTCATGGTGCTGGAGCACGTGGGGATCGCGGTGGTGCTCGGGCTGCCGGTCTTCTCGCTGGCGATGATCGCGGCGGACACGGTGTTCCTGCCGACCGGGGCACTGCTGTGGGCGGCGGCGCGGCTGAGCCGGATCCGACGGAGGTCCGCGCCCCCGGGGCCCTAGGATGTCGCTATGTCCTGGTTCGCCGCACTTCGTGACACCGCGCGGACCGGGCTCACCCTGGACCGGGCGCTCACCGATCCCAAGCGGGCGCTGCGCGGGGCGGTCGCGGTGGCGCTGGTGCTCTTCCCCATCCTCGCGCTCGGCGGGGTCGCGCTCGCCACCTCGGCCGCGATGGGCGCGTTCATCGCCGGCGCGGCCACCTTCCAGCGCAGCTTCCGGCCCCGGGCCAGCCTCGCCGTCGCGGCCGGGGCCGGACTCGGCATCAGCACCTTCCTCGGCTACCTCGCGGCCGGCGTCCCCGGGCTGTTCCCGGTGCTGCTCGCGGTGTGGGCCTTCGGCGCCGGACTGGCCTGGGCGATCGGGCCCACCGCCGGGGTGGTCACCACCAACACCGTCTCGGTGATGCTGATCGTCGTCCAGCTCCCGGTCAGCGCGATCACCGCGCTCGGCCACGGGCTGGTCGCCGCCCTCGGCGGGGTCGTCCAGGCCACCGTCATCACCGTCTGGCCGATCGGCAGCTGGACCGCCCAGCGCGAGGCCCTCGCCGACACCTACGCCGAACTCGCCGACTACGCGCGGCGGTTGCGGCAGGACCCGACCGCGCACGTGGACCCGGAACCGTTCATGACGGCCCGCCACGCGGCCGCCCTCACCCCCTGGCAGGACCGCCACCGGCCGCCCGAACTGCGCGGCCTGCGCGGCATCGCCGAACGCATCCGGCCCACCCTCGCCGCACTCGCCGACCCCAAGGTGGGCGCCCCCGAGGAGGGGCTGGAGCGGGACCGCGCCCGGGAGGTGCTGGCGGCCGCCGCCGAGGTCATGGACGCCCTCGCCCGGGCGGTCCGCACCGGCGACCCGGTCCGCCTCCCCCGCTCCGCGCCCTCGCTCACCCTGGTCGGCTCGGACGACGGGCCGCGGCTCCAGGGGGCGGCCCGGCGCTCCGCCCGGCGGCTCGGCGGGCTGCTGCGGAAGGCCGCCGACACCCTGGACCGCAACGACGAGGACACCATCACCACGCCCGTGGTCGGGGCCGGCGGATCGCTGCGCAAGCCGACCATCGCCCGGATGCTGCCGGTCGCGGCGAGGGCCGTCCGGCGGCAGCTGCAGCCGCGCTCGGCGATCTTCCAGCACGCCGTCCGGCTCGCCGGGGTGGTCACCGTCGCCTACCTGCTGGCCCGGCTCGCCGGGTTCCACCACGGGTACTGGGCGCCGATGACCGCAGCGATGGTGATGCGGCCGGACTTCGCCCAGACCTACAGCCGGGGCGTCGCCCGGCTGGCCGGGACGGTCGTCGGGGTCGCCGTCTCGACCCTGGTGGTGCAGCTCGCCCACCCCGGGGAATGGGTGCTGGCCGCGCTGGCGGTGGTCTGCATCGGCGGGTCGTACCTGGCGTTCCGGACCGGGTACGCGCTCACCACCGTCGGGATCTCCACGTACGTGGTGTTCCTGCTCGGGCTGCAGGAGGGGAACCCGCTGGTGACGGCCGTCGAACGGGTCGGGCTGACGCTGCTCGGCGGGTCGATCGCGCTCGTCACGTACGCGCTGTTCCCGACCTGGCAGACCGCCCGGCTCGGCGAACGGCTCGCCGAGTGGCTGGCGGCGGCCGGACGGTACGCGGGGGCCGTCATCGCCTGCTACGAGGAGCCGGCGGGGACCGGCGGGCGGGCGGTGCGGAGCGCCCTGCTGGACTCGCGGGAGGCACGCTCCGAACTGATCCAGGCGATGCAGCGGGCCGACGCCGAACCGGGGCGGCACGAGTCCGGGCTGGCCGGGGTGAGCCGGCGCCAGATCGACCGGGCCAGGGCGGCGGTCGGGGCGCTCGGGCGGGCGGCGGTGCTGCTGGAGGCCCATCTTCCGGCCGGCGACGCGGAGCCCGTGCCGGGGACCGGGGAGTACGCGGAGGAGCTGCGGCTGGCGACGGCGCTGGCGGCGGGGGCGCTGCTGACCGGGCAGGCGGTGGAGTTCGGGGCGGTGCGGGTGGCGCAGGCGCGGTTGGAGGAGGCGTTGGCGGGGGCGCCGGCGGGGGTGCAGCGGGATGTGGTGCGGGCGGGGACTCGGTTGGTGGGGCAGGCTTTGCGGGATTTGGAGCGGGCTTTGCGGGGGTCTTCGGGGGAGGGTGGCTCTCGGGAGGGTGGGGGGCCGGGGGCGGCTCCGGGGGTGGGTGCTGCGGGGGCTGGATGATTTTCAGACTGCCGGTCCTGGGGGTGGGGGGCTGGGGGAGCGTTGGCAGTCTGAAAATCACCCGTCACGCCCCTCTCCGCACCCACCCCCTGCGCCGCCCGCTTCCGCAGCGCGTCCCTCTCGCTGGGGTGGGGGAGGGGTGGGTGCCCTGCTGCTGGGGTGGGGGCTGGGGGGTGCCTGCTGGGGGGTGGGAGGGGTGCGTGGGTGAGTCGGGGTGGGGGTGGTGGGGGGTGACAGAGTGAGTGGCATGGATGACGAGGTGGTGCGGGCGTGGCGGGCGGCTGAGCGGGGGGCGGGGGTGGTGGTGCTGGACGGGTTTCACGCGTTGAAGCACGCTCTGCGGTTCGGGGGGGAGGTGCGGTGGGTGCTGACCGTGGACCGGGGGGGCTTGCTGGGGTTGGCGGGGGAGTTGGCGCCGGATGTGGTTCCGGCGTTGGAGGGGCTCGCGGTGGAGGCGCCGGAGGCGGTGGTGCGGGGGCTGGTGCCGCGGTTGCACCCGACCGGGGTGGTGGCGTTGGCGGTGCGGCCGTCGGTGGAGGCGAACCGGGCGGTGCTGGGGGGTCGGCCGCGGCGGGCGCCGGTGGTGGTGCTGGAGAACCCGCGCAACCTGGGGAACGTCGGGGCGGTGATCCGGTTGGCGGCGGGGTTCGGTGCCACCGGGGTGGTGACCACCGGGGACCTGGATCCCTGGCACCCGAACGTGTTGCGGGGGAGCGCGGGGCTGCACTTCGCCACCGCGGTGGAGCGGTCGGGTCTGTCGGAGCTGCCGGACGGGCCGTTGTTCGTGCTGGATCCGGAGGGGGCGGACATCCGGGACGTGCCGTTCCCGGACGACGCGCTGCTGGCGTTCGGTACCGAGCGGCACGGGGTGTCGGCGGAACTCAGGGCGCGCGCCGACCGGTTGGTGGCGGTGCCGATGCAGCCGGGGGTGTCCAGCTTCAACCTGGCGACCAGTGTGGCGATGGGACTCTTCCACTGGATGTCGGGGAAGCGCTGAGGCGCGGCGCCCGGGTGGGCACCGCGCCTCGGCGAGGGGGTCAGGAGAAGAGCCGGCGCCAGGTGTCGGGGCCGGGGTAGCCGTCGGCCTCGCCGCCGCGCCAGCCCTGGGCCTGCTGGAAGGCCTGGACGGCGCGGCGGTCGCTCTCCGTCCAGCGCGGGCCGGGGCCGACGCCGTACGAGGAGCCGAAGCCCTTGCGGACCAGCTGTTCGCCCAGCCGGCGGATGTGGTCGTTGCTCCGGCCGGGGCCGAAGTACTGCGCGCCGGGGAAGGCGGGGCTCCCGGTGGTGGGCGGCGGGGGCGGCGGGGTGCCGCCTCCGGGGCCGATGTCGTGGCCCTTGCCCATGACCAGGTAGTCCCAGGTGGCCTTGCCGGGGATGCCGTCGGCCTCGCCGCCGCGCCAGCCCTGGGCCTGCTGGAAGGCCTGGGTGGCCCTGCGGTCGGCCTCGCTCCAGCGCGGGCCGGGGCCGGTGGAGTAGAACGGGCCGCCGCCGCGCTGCACCAGCATCCGGCCCAGCTTGGTGACGTACGCGTTGTCGGCACCGGGGCCGAACCTGTCGGCGCCGGGGAAGGCGGTGGTGGAGGTTCCGCCGCCGTCGTTGCTGCCGGAGGAGAGGCCGGTGTAGCGGTACGGGACGTAGCTGCCGGAGTTGCTCCAGTAGGCGTACGGGGTGGAGCGCTTCTTGGCGGAGGGGCCGGTCTGCTCGTAGGCGATGTACTTGGTGCGCGAGGAGTCGGCCCAGCCGCCGAAGATCGTCACGTGCGAACCGGCTTGCGGGCTGGCGGGGTTGTTGTAGATCAGGATGTCGCCGGGCTGGAGGTCGTTCCTGCCGATCCGTTCGGCGTAGTCGGGGAGGGTCCAGGTGGTCTGGCTGCTGCCCAGGCCCCAGGCCATCGAGACGAAGCCGGAGCAGTCCTGGCGGTAGCCGTCCGTCCAGTAGCGGCTCATGCTGTACGGCACGCCCTGGTCGACCCAGGTCTGGGCGCGCTGGATGATCTGTGCCCGGGTGACCGGCGCCGCGGCGGTGCGAGGGGCGGCGAAGGTACGGGCACCGGGGGCCTGGCCGTAGAGGCCGCTGACCTCGCCCTGGGGCGTCTGTGACCGGTTGGCGCTGTTGCCGCCGGGCGTGGGGCCGGGGGCCGGGGCCGGGGCCGCGGTGGCGGAGCCGACGGCGGCCGCTCCGCCGCCGATCGCGGTGCCCACGGCGGCCACCAGTACGGCGGCCCGGCGGCGGACGCTGCGGGCGGCGGCGTGTCCGCCCTCGTGGACCGGTGCGGCGTGCAGCCGGGCGCGTCGGCGGGCGTTGCAGCCCCCGCATATGCAGTCCTCCGCCGGCTCGACGTCGTCGAACACCATCAGCGGGGACAGGGGGTCGGTCAGGGTCATGCTCCGCCTCTTTCCTGCGGTCTCTCCGGATCGCCGCCTGACGGCGGGACAGGAGTGGCCTTCCCGGCACTATTCCGCGTGTTATCCGGACCAAAGTCCCAAAGCGGGCGGGATGCGTCACGGTGGGTTGGGCCGAACAGGTGAGATCCGTTCATCTCCCGGGCGTGGCGGGGGCCATTGGGAGGGCGGACGCGCGGTCAGTGCGGGATCGCGGGCGAGTACTCCGGTGCGGTCCAGGTCAGCGGTGTGGCGTCGGTCAGCTCCACCACGCCGGTGACGGACAGTTCGACCATCCGCTCGGCGCCCGGCACGCCGCGCCGGGCCTCCTCGGACCAGTCGGTGCGGGCCTCGCCGGTGACCAGTAGCGAGCCGCCGGTCTCCCAGTCGGGCAGCAGCAACCCGGCCCGGGGGTCCAGCTCCAGGTTCCCGAGCGTCAGGAACATGTTGTTGCCCGGGTACTCCGGCCAGCGCAGCCGGTCCGGCGCCACCGGCTCCAGGAAGCCCGGGAAGCCGCCGCGGTGGGAGGCGTCCACGCTCCCGTCCGGGCCGGTGCTGGCGATGAAGAAGGTGTCCGCGGTGGCCACCGCCAGGCGCTGGGCGGTGGTCAGGGCCGCACCGGTGGCGACCGTACGGGGCGGGCCGGCGGCCGGGCGGTCCGTCGGGGAGCGGCGCTGGATGTACTTCGGGCAGTTGGCGACCACCTCGTCGGCGTGCACCAGCAGCCCGCCCCGGCCGTCCGGGGCGGAGCGGCCGTTGAGCCGCATCCGGCGCCGGCCGGCCGGGTCCAGCGCGATGGTGCCCACCCGGGCCGGGCGGTCCAGCGCCCCGGCCAGCGGGTCGGCCGGGGCCGGGAGGGCGGCCACGGCCATGGTGCGTTCGTCCGGGGCCGAGAGGAAGCCGGCCGGGCCGGCCAGCTGGGTGGCCCAGACCCGGCCGTCCCGGTCGGCGGCGCCGACGACCAGCATCCGGCGCTCGGCCAGGAAGCGGGCGGCGACCGCCGGGACGGTGCTGCGGATCGCCCGGCCGGCGTGGTCGGCCCGTTCGGTCCGGCCGGCCCGGGCCTGGGCGGCCCGCTCGCCGGGGTGGTACGGCGTGCCGGTAGCGGTCATGGTCGGCTCCTGACGGTCGGCTTAGAAGAACCCGCAGGTCGGGGCGTCCGTGGTGGGGGCGGCGGCCTCGGTGCCGTCCACCCCGGTACGGGTGTAGATCTCCAGCCGGATGCCGTCCGGGTCGGTGAAGAAGATGCCGCCGGAGGCCGAGCCCTCGCGGTGCGGGACGACGCCGTCGTAGGCGAAGTCGGCGCCCAGTTCGCGCAGCAGCTTCTCGGCGGTGCGGACCTCGTCGAGGCTCTCGACCTCGAAGGAGAGGTGGTGCAGGCCGGGGGCGGCGGGGGCGAAGGCGCCGGTGCTCTGCTGCCAGAGCGTCACCACCAGGCGGCCGTCGCGGCCGAGCAGGGCGTAGCGGCGCTCGGGGTCGGTGCCCTCGGTGGTGACGTCGAGGCCGAACACCGTGCGGTAGAAGGCGATCGAGCGGGCCAGGTCGGTGACGTTCAGACCCACGTGGCCGGTCTGCAGGGTGCGGAGCTGGGTGGTGGACATGCCTGGTCACTCCCGGGGGGGCTTCGGTGTCCGGCGAGGCTCCTGCCTAACCGGTACTCATGAGAGTAGGAGTTAGGTGATGCATCGTCAACCAGTATTGGAGATTTGAATGGTTAGGTTTGCGGGCGGGCATGCGAAAGCCCCGCCGGCCTGCGGTGGCCGACGGGGCGTGGGGGAGGGAAGGTCAGGCCCACTCCCAGCGGATGCCGATGTGGCCCGGCTGCTGGTCCGGGGCCAGGACGTGGGCGCTCGCCGAGGCGCCGATCCAGAGCTGCTCGCGGCGGTGGTCGACGTCGGCGCCGGGCTCGCGGTCGTAGCGCTCGCAGTGGGCCGGGACGGCCGCCGGGTCGAAGTGCACCTGGAGCACGTACTCGCGGACGGGGGTGGCGAAGCGGCGGCTGTACTCCATGGTCGGGCCGCCGGGCGGGATCTCCACCTCGTACTCGAAGACCGTGCTGTCGCCCAGGCCGAGCGGGCGGTCCAGCATCAGCTCGGCGACGATCAGCCCGGCCTCCGGGCGGCGGCGCACCCGGCCCAGCCGGCCGTGCCGCACCGAGGTGATCTCCGGGCAGCCGGCCGCCTCCTCGTCGGCCATGTGCACCACCAGGCAGCGGCCGACGCCGCCGACCGTGGCGCGCACCACCTGGCGCATCCGCAGCAGGTTGCCGCGCCGCTCGGCGTCCACGTAGTAGGAGTCGTGGATGCTCAGCCGCTCCAGCTCGCCGGCCGGCGGGGCGTTCAGCTCGGCGAAGATGTTGGCGATCTCCTGCTCGCCCGGCCAGACGTCCTCCAGCCCGAGGTGGCAGGTGTTGGCGGCGGCGGCCCAGCGGCCGCGCGGGCGCGGCGGGCCGAGCAGCGAGGAGAGCGCGCTGTGCGGCAGGCCGAGCAGCTCCTCCAGCAGGTGGACGGCGCGCAGCGAGCTGGCCCGCTCGGGCTGGCTGCGGCCGCGCCGCCAGTAGCTCAGGGTGGTGACGCTGACCCGGACGCCGCGGCCGGCCAGGGCGGCGCGGATGCGGTCCAGGCTGAGGCCGCTGGCCTCGATGGCCAGGTGCAGGGTGTCCGCGAAGCCGCCGACCGGGGCGAGCCGGCCGGGGGACGGTGCGGGGACGGCGGCCGGGCCGGCGGCGGGAGCCGGTCCGGGCGGGCCGGGGTGCTCCGTGTGCGATCCGACCAGCCGCAGCCGCGCGGCGTCCTGAGGTTGCTGTGCGGCCATACGGTGACCCTCCCCACCAGGTGAGTTCGGTGGGACCGGGCCGGCGCCGGGGCGCGCCGCCGACGGCTTCACCGAGCTTTGGGGAACCCTATGCACGGTCGAGAGGCTACGTCATCAGTCGTGCGTATGACAGTGGTCACGGCAGGTGGACCGAAGGGTTAGCGATCTTGAAACAGTCCGGAAACACGGGTCGTCGACCGGCCCCCGCGCACCGCCGCGGCGGGGCCCGGGACGGCCTCCGCCGGGGCGGGCCCTGACGGCTCCGCCCCGGCGGGGATCGGGTGGTGCGGTGGTGCGGTCGGGCGGTGGTCAGCCGACGTTCAGCGCGACGTCGTCGATCACGAAGCTGGTCTGCAGCGACGCGTCCTCGGTGCCGGTGAACTTGACGGTCACGGTCTGGCCGGCGAAGGAGGTCAGGTCCACGGTGCGCTGGACGTAGCCGGCGGCGGCGTTCGCGTTGGAGTAGGTCGCCAGGGTGGTGCCGTTGGCCTGGACGGTCAGCTTGTCGTACGCGGTGGTGCCGGTCTCCGCGGTGTCGACGTGCAGCCAGAAGGTCAGCTTGGCGGAGGCGCAGCCGGCCGGGATCGAGACGGTCTGCGACATGGTGTCGGTGTGGGCCGAGCCGTAGCCGTTCATCCAGGCCTTCCAGCTGCCCGAGTGGGCCGCCTGGGAGGAGCTGTTGTCGACCACGCCGGTGGAGGTGGTCCACGGGGCGGCGGTGCCGCTCTCGAAGCCGCCGTTGCCGACCAGCTGGGCGGCGGTGCAGCCGCCGGACGGCGGGGTGGTGGTGCCGCCGAGCAGGGCGGTGGTCAGCGCGTCGGCGACCGGGGTGCCCCAGCCGGTGACCTGGTCGTAGCCGGCCTTGGTGGAGAAGTCCTGGTTGGCGCCGGCGGTCACGTCGTGGAAGGTGCTGCCGTAGCTGCCGCTGTTGGCCACCGAGTACAGCCGCGGGCTCGCCTCGCCGAGGACCGGCTGGCCGGCGGCCTTGGCCTTCTGGTTGAACTGGGCCGCGTAGCCGGACCAGAGCGGTGCGGCGGCGCTGGTGCCGCCGTACACCTGCCAGCCGCCGACCGTGTAGATCGAGAAGCCGCTGGCCGGGTCGGCGTTGGAGGAGACGTCCGGGACGGTGCGCATGGTGCCGCTGACGCCGGTGCCGGTCTGCCAGCTCGGCTTGGCGAACACGGTGGAGACGCCGCCGCCGGCGGTGCTCCAGGCGCTCTCCGAGGAGTAGGTGTTGCCGCTGGACACCTTGAGGTTGGTGCCGCCGACGCCGGTCTGGTGCGGGCTGGAGGCCGGGAAGTCGACGGCCTTGACGGACGAGCCGCTGGTGGAGCGGGTGCAGTCGCGGGAGCCGTCGTCGCCGGAGGCGGAGAAGATCGAGATGCCCTGGGCGGCGGCCTGCTTGAAGGCGTTGTCGACGGCCGTCATCGAGGAGGCGGTGGTGTCGGGCTCGCAGGAGCCCCAGGAGATCGAGATGACCGAGACCCGGTTGTCGGTCACGATCTTGTTGGCCATGTCGATCTCGCCCTGGTCGCTGTTGGGCGCCTCGTAGACCAGCTGGGTGGCCTTGGGGGCCACGCCGCGGACGATCTCGCTGTCCAGCTCGACCTCGCCCTGGCCCTCGCCCGGCTTGGAGTCGTAGTTGGCGCCGTCGACCGGGACGGTGGTGACGGCCGGGCCGCTCAGGCCGAACTGCGAGTCGTAGGTGGTCAGGTTCGTCGACTTGTAGCCGTCGAACTCCCAGAGCGCGACCGTCACGCCGGTGCCGTCCGCGCCGGTCCTGGTGAGGTTGTAGGCGCCGGTGTACTGGGCCGGCGACATGCCGCTCGGAGTGGCGGTGGCCGCGTTGGGGGTGACCGCGTTCGGCGCGGCCAGGCGGTTCTTGCGGACCGCGTGGTTGTCCAGGCCGCTGACGCCCTGGACCACGGCGGCCAGGTCGGACGGGATCGAGGCGGCGGCGTCGTTGGCGAAGAAGGCGCGCTGGAGCTGCGGGTCGAGGTACGCGCTCTCGTGCGTGCCGAAGGCCTGGGAGACCTGGGCGGTGGTGCCGTGGGCGTTGACCACCTGGCGGTTGGCGCTCACGTCGGTGACGGTCAGGCCCTGCTGGGCCAGGTACGTCCTGACCTGGTCGACGGCGGCCTGGGTCGGTCCGAACCGCGCGGTGAACTGCTCCGGCGTCAGGTAGTGGCCGTACTCCGGGGTGCCCGGGGTGGTGACCGCGGTGAGGAAGCGGTCCAGGGCGTCGGTGTCGCGCAGCTTCAGGCTGACGGACACCGAGATCTGCTGCGCCGCCGGAACGTCACCCTTCTTCTCCGAGTGGGCCACCGCCGGGTTCACGGTGTTCGGCAGGGCGACGCGCGGGGAGGCGTTGGGGGTGGCGGCCTGCGCGGTGGAGACACCGAGCGAGACGGCGGTCAGCGGCAGCACGGCTATCGCCGCGGCGAGGGCAAGGGAGCGGGGGCGCAACGGATCCTCCTCTGGCCGGCTGTGGGGGCCGGCAAGGGGCCAGGCGTTCAGGGGGTCCAGAACGCTGGCTCGAACATGACAGAACCCGTGTGCGAATTGGCTCATGACCAGGCAATTCGTTGCTAAAAAACAGTCAACTGTGGAGGACCGGCGATGCGGTGGTTCCATTCAGTGAATGACCGGGAATCCGGGGGCGGTCCAGACCAGTCGGAGTCGATCGGCCGGACGTAGAATCGGACCGAGCCGAGGGAGGACGATGACTGACGTGCAGCCGGACCCGAGGGACCCGCGGCCGCTGATCGGCGAGCCGCTCGCGCTCGACCTGCTCAACACGCGCTGGGCCGGCACCCCCGTCAACGACCTGCTCACCGGTGTCGAGGGGTACGCGGTCTGGCTCTCCTCCGCCGGGCTGAGCGGACGCTGCGCGGCCGACGAGGCGGGCCTGGCGGCGATCCGCCGGGCCCGCGACGCGATCCGGTCGGCGGCCCAGGACGCCCGCGAGCTGGGCAAGTTGGGCTCACCGGCACGGGACGGACTGGACGCCGTGCTGGCGCACGGACGGATCCGGCGGACGGCGGCTCCGGGCGGGGCCGAGGACCGGATCGAGGTCGACCGGCCGGAGTGGCTGGCGCCCTGGCTGGCGGCGGACGGCTTCCTCGGACTGCTCGGCCAGGGGGCGCACCGGATCAAGCAGTGCGCCCACGAGGCGTGCATCCTGCACTTCTTCGACGCCTCGCAGAACGGCCGCCGGCGGTGGTGCCGGATGGCGGTCTGCGGGAACCGGGCGAAGGCGGCGCGGCACTACGAGAAGACGCGGGGTTAACCGACGACCGGTCGGCGGGGCGCTCGGCCGACGGGTCGCGGCGACGGGTCGGGACGACGCGCCGGGCGCGCGGACAGGCGCAGGACGACGGTGCGCGGGGCCGGGCGACGGGCGGGCGCGCGGGGGCCGCGCACCCGCCCGAGGGGCGGTCAGGCCGGGGTGCCGAGCCAGTCGGTGAGGGCGGCGCGCAACTCGCCCTGGCCCGGGTCGACGGAGGCCCAGGCGACGTAGCCGTCCGGGCGGATCAGCAGCACGGTGTCGCGCAGCTTGCCGTGCGGGTCGGCGGGCGCGGCGGAGACCATGCGGTCGGCCCAGGGCTCGGCGGCGGCCAGCTCGTCATTGCTGACCAGGACGAACTTCCCGGCGCGCAGCGCCTCGTAGAGCCGCTCGGGGGCGGCCGGGGCGCCCTCGACGGGCTTGCTCAGGGCGGTCAGCCGCAGGTCCGGGACGCGCTTGCCGACCTGCGGGTGGGCGTCCTTGGGGGCCGGGTAGGAGATGCCGATGCCGGAGACCAGCTTGGCGCCGCGCTCGGTGACCGGGTCGAGGTGGCCGCCCAGCGCGGTGAGCGCCCCGCGCAGGGCGCGGGTGGGGGCGGACTCGGCGAGCGCCAGCCGGATCAGCGCGCCGGAGGTGCGCAGCACCGTCCGGCCGACCGGGTGCCGCTCGGTCTGGTAGGTGTCCAGCAGGGCGTCGGTGGCGTGCCCCCGGACCGCGGCGGCGAGCTTCCAGGACAGGTTGGCGGCGTCCTGGAGGCCGGTGTTCATGCCCTGGCCGCCGGCCGGGGAGTGGCAGTGCGCGGCGTCGCCGGCCAGGAAGACCCGGCCGGAGCGGTAGTTGGGGGCCTGCCGCTCGTCGCTGTGGAAGGTGGAGCTCCAGCGCACCTCCCGCAGGCCGTAGTCCTCGCCGAGGATGGCCCCGAGGAGGGCGGTGAGCTGCTCGGCCGTGGGGGCGGTGCCGTCCGGGTGACGCTCCTCGCGGTCCCAGGCGATGACCCGGAACCAGCCGTCGCCGAACGGGGCGACGAAGGCGAAGCCGGCCTGGTTGGCGCCGACGGTGACCGCCTGGGCGGGCTCGCGCTCCAGCCGGACATCGGCCAGCACCACCGAGTCGACCACCGACTCCCCGGGGAACGGGATGCCCAGCAGGTCGCGGACGGTGGAGTGGACGCCGTCGGTGGCGACCGCGTACGCGGCGCGGTGGCTCCGCCCGTCCCGGGTCTCCACGGTCACGCCCTCGGCGTCCTGGTGCAGCCCGGTGACCTCGGCGCCGCGCAGCACGGTGGCGCCGGCCTCCTCCGCGCGCTCCAGCAGCAGCCGTTCGACGTTGTACTGCGGGGTGATAAGGACGAACGGGAAGCGGGTGGGCAGCGAGCCGAGGTCGATGCCGAAGCGGTCGAACATCCGCAGCTCGGCGAGCGGCCGGCCGGTGGCGATCAGCTCCTCGGCCAGCCCCCGGGCGTCCAGCAGCTCCAGGCTGCGGGCGTGCACGGCGAAGGCCCGGGTGAGGTCGGACCCGGCGGCCCGCTTCTCCAGCACGGTGACGCCGACTCCGGAGGCGGCGAGGTCGCCGGCCAGCAGCAGTCCGGTCGGTCCGGCACCGACGATCAGGACATCGGTTTCGGTCGTCGGCTTCACGGCCATGTACTCAGCTCCCGTTGTTCGGAGGGCGGTCGGACGCCGTTCCCGGCGTCCTCCCAGCCTCCATCATCGCGGGCGCGGTCGGAGCTGTGAACCGCCGGGCCCCGGCGGTCGGTGACCGCCGGGGCCCGGGGGCGTCACCGGCCCGGTGCCTTCCGGGCTCAGGCGTGGCGGCGGACCTCCACCGTGCGGAACCGGTTGGCGACGAACGCGCCGTCGCAGTAGGCCGAGTTGGCGGCCGGGTTGGCGCCGGTGCCGTGCAGGTCGGAGAAGGCCGCGGTCTGGTTGGGGTAGACCCCGCCGGTCAGGTTGAGCGAGAGCGAGACGCCGGCGTCCAGCGCCGCCTCGACCAGCAGCGCCTCCACCTCGGGCGAGGTGGTGTAGCCGGAGGCGGTCATGGCGCCCTTCTCGCGGACCGTGGTGCGCAGCAACTCGACGGCGGCGGCGGTGGATTCGACGGCGACGGCGAAGGAGACCGGACCGAAGCACTCGCTGCGGAAGACCGCGCGGTCGTCCGGCTTGTCGGCGTCCAGCTTGACCAGCGCCGGGGTGCGGACGGTCGCGCCGGGGAAGTCCGGCGAGACCACCGCGCGCGGGGCGAGTGCGAGTTCGCCGTACTCGCCGCCGGCCGCGGCCGCCGAGCGCTGCAGCACCCCGGGGTTGACCACGGCGCCGAGGATCGCGGCGGCGCGGGCGTCGTCCGAGAGCAGGCCCTCGATGGCGCCGGCCAGGTCGGTGACCACCTGGTCGTAGGTCTTGGCGCCCTGGTCGGTGGCGATGCCGCCGCGCGGGATCAGCACGTTCTGCGGGGTGGTGCACATCTGGCCGCTGTAGAGCGAGAGCGCGAAGGCCAGGTTGCCCAGCATGCCCTTGTAGTCGTCGGTGGAGTCGATCACGACCGCGTTGACGCCGGCCTTCTCGGTGTACACCTGGGCCTGCCTGGCGTGCTCCTCCAGCCAGTCGCCGAAGGCGGTGGAGCCGGTGTAGTCGATCATCCTGATCTCCGGGCGGACCGCGAGGGTCGCGGCGACGGTGCCGCCCTCGTGCTCGGCGGCCAGGCAGACCAGGTTGGCGTCGAAGCCGGCCTCGGCGAGCACCTCGCGGGCGGTCCGGACGGTCAGCGCGAGCGGCAGCACGGCCCGCGGGTGGGGCTTGACCAGCACCGGGTTGCCGGTGGCCAGCGAGGCGAACAGGCCCGGGTAGCCGTTCCAGGTGGGGAAGGTGTTGCAGCCGATCAGCAGCGCGAGGCCGCGCGGGACGACGGTGAACTCCTTGGTCATCACCAGCGGGTCGCGCTTGCCCTGGGGCTTGGTCCAGCCGGCCCGCCGCGGCAGCCGGGTCTGCTCGGCGTAGGCGTAGGCGACGGCCTCCAGGCCGCGGTCCTGGGCGTGCGGGCCGCCGGCCTGGAAGGCCATGCCGTAGGCCTGGCCGGTGGTGTGCATGACGGCCTGGGCGAACTCGTGGGAGCGGGCGTTGATCCGGTGCAGGATCTCCAGGCAGACGGCGGCGCGCTCGAGCGGGGTGGCGGCGGCCCAGCCGGGGCGGGCGGCGGTGAGCGCGGCGATCAGCGCGTCCGGGCCGGCGTGGGGGTAGGTGATGCCCAGCTCGACGCCGTACGGGGAGGCCTCGCCGCCGACCTGGTCGCCGTCGGTGGGGTGGCCGTCGAGGGTAAAGGGCTTGCCGAGCAGGGCGTCGAAGGCGGCCTTGCCGTCCGCCGGGCCGCTCTCGCCGTACGCCTTCGGGAACTCGGGGTAGGGCGACCAGTAGTCGCGCTCGGCGGCGGCGGCGAGCGCGGCGTCCAGGGTGGCCTGGTGGCGCTCGACCAGCTCGCTGACGAGGGGGTGGGTGACCGCTGCGGACATCTGTGCGCTCCTCGGAGGGCCTCGAAAAGCAGGACGGGACACGTCACAGAGTAACCGAACGATCGGTCGGCTCAAGAGGGGGCGGCGGAGGGGATCCCGGGAACGCGCGAGACGGAGGGGAGCCCCGGGAACGCGCGAAGGGGCGCGTCCGTCGCGGACGCGCCCCCGTGGGCTTCGGACGATCCCGGTCTACGGCACGCCGAGTTCGAAGATGAGGTACCCGGCGTACCAGCCGGAGGCGACCGCCCCGGTGCCCAGCACGGTGGCCAGCACCGGCAGGCTGAGCCTGCGCATCCCCACCGCCAGCGCGATGAACAGCGGGAACACGGGCATCAGGTAGCGCGAGACGTTGCCGAAGATGCCCAGGCTGCCGAGCACCGAGACGATCGTGGCCAGGGTGTAGGCGGTCAGCACCAGCGGCGGGCGCAGCCGGAACAGCAGCACGATCAGCACCGGCAGGCTGAACACGATCAGGGTGGCGAGGAGGTCCGGCGCCGGGAAGCCGTAGGGGTAGTCGGCGCGGCCCAGCAGCACCCCGCGGATCGCGTGCCAGGTGCCCTGGCCCCAGTCGAAGTAGTGCATCCAGGCGTCCTGCTGGATCCGGAAGTAGCCGCCCCACTCGCCGGTCCGCCAGCCCACCCAGCCGACGTAGCCGAGCAGGCCGAGCGGGGCCGTCAGCATCGCGGCCAGCGGGCGCGCCACGCCGCTCTCCCGGCGGTACAGGTCGACGATCGCCGCCAGGCCGACGGCGCCTATCAGGGCCGCCGAGGTCGGCCGGTTGAGCCCGGCGACCAGCGTGATCGCCCCGGCCGTGAGCCACTGCCTGGTCATCACGGCGTAGCAGGCCCAGGCGGCCAGCGCGACGAAGAGGGAGTCCGAGTAGACCGCCCACTGCGCGCCCGAACCCGGGACGATCGCCCACAGGCCGGCCGCGATCACGCCCGACCGGACGTCGCCGGTCATCTTCTCCACCACGGCGTAGATGCCGGCCGCGGCGAACAGCGAGGCCACCACCGAGACCAGCATCCCGGCGCCGTACAGGCCCAGGCCGGTGCCCTCCGAGACCAGCCGCATCAGGCCCGGGTAGAGCGGGAAGAACGCGGCCGAGTTCTGCTCGATGGTGTAGCCGAGCGGGCCGTTGGGGATCGGGACGAGCGCCGGGTGGTAGCCGAACTGGGCCACCTGCTGGTACCACCAGCCGTCCCAGCTGGCCACCACGTCCCAGGGGTTGGCGCCGCCGCCGAACCGGGCCGGCTTCTTCGCGTAGTCGCCGGCGAAGGAGAGCAGCTTCATGAAGACGGTGAAGCCGACGAGCTTCAGCACCGCGTAGCACCACACGGCCGGTCCGAACCGGACCACCAGGGCGCGGCCGCGCTCCTGCCAGCTGCGCGCGGCGCCGTCCGGTTCCCCGCTGCGCTGCTCTGGCGCGTCGGAGGCGACTGCCGGTATTGCGTTCATCAGCCGTGGACCCCAGTGCTCTGGACGTGAACGGATCGTCCGGAGAGTCTAGGGCCTGCGCCTTCCGGTTGGTGTGGACCAGCGGGACCCGATCGCGTACCGCCGCGGGCGGCCGGGGATACTCGGAGGATGGCCGATCACACCACGCGCACCGCCTACACCGTGGAGTCACTGCTCGCGGTGACCGTCGACGTCTTCAACGAGCGCGGCTACGACGGCACCTCGATGGAGGACCTGTCCCGGGCGGCCGGGATCTCCAAGTCCTCCATCTACCACCACGTGCGCGGCAAGGAGGAACTGCTGCGGCTGGCGGTCGGGCGGGCGCTGGACGGGCTGTTCGCGATCCTGGCCGAGCCGGCCGCGGTCGGGGGGCCGGCGGTGGAGCGGCTGGAGCACGTGGTGCGGCGCACCGCCGAGGTGCTGCTGGCGGAACTGCCCTACGTGACGCTGCTGCTGCGGGTGCGCGGCAACACGGCCACCGAGCAGTGGGCGCTGGAGCGCCGGCGGGACTTCGACCACCAGGTCGCCGAGCTGCTGCGGGCGGCGGTCGCGGACGGCTCGCTGCGCGCGGACGTGGAGCCGCGGCTGGCCACCCGGCTGCTGTTCGGGATGATCAACTCGATCGTGGAGTGGTACCGGCCCGGGCTCAAGGCCGCCGACGGGGTCGCGGACGCGGTGGTCCACCTGGCCTTCGACGGGCTGCGGGCGCGCTGACCGTCCGGAGCCGGCCGCTCAGAGCGGCGGCACCTGGTCGGTCTCCTCGAAGACCAGCATGGTGCGGGTGCCGAGCACCTGGGGGATGGACTGGATGCTGCCCAGCACCAGCTCCCGCAGCGCCTTGTTGTCGGCGGTGTGCACCAGCAGCAGGACGTCGAAGTCCCCGCCGACCAGCGCGATGTGGGCCACCCCGGGCAGCTCCAGCAGCTGCTCGCGCACCGTCCGCCAGGAGTTCTGGACGATCTTCAGGGTGACGTACGCCGACGCGCCCTGACCGGCCCGTTCGTGGTCCACCCTGGCGGTGAAGCCGCGGATGATGCCGTCCTCGACCATCCTGGAGATCCGGGCGTACGCGTTGGCCCGGGACACGTGCACCCGCTCGGCCACCGAGCGGATGGAAGCGCGACCGTCCTGCTGCAGCAGCCGCAGGATCGACCGGTCGACCCGATCGAGTCTGGACGTCTGTTCAGCCGACATGACCCCCCACCCCCACCGTTTGGACGTACTGCCACCAGTCGACCGCCGAACAGGCCGAATGTCCACCACCTTGTCACGCTTCTGGTCAAGATGAACAGACGACCGAACAATCGGTAGGGAGCCCCCGCCACCCCTGGAGGTGCCCCGAGATGACCGTTCTCGACCACAGACACCACACCGGCGTGCCCGGTTGGCTGCCCGGCGCCACCGCTCCGCGCACCGACCCGGCGCCCCTTCTCCCGGACCTCTCCCCCGTCCGGGCGCTCGGCACCCCCGCGCTGGAGAAGTACGACCCGGCCCTGCTGCGCGAGCTCTACCGCCGCCTGGTCGTCGGCCGCCGGTACAACCAGCAGGCCACCACCCTGACCAAGCAGGGCAGGCTCGCCGTCTACCCCGCGTCCACCGGCCAGGAGGCCTGCCAGGTCGCCGCCGCGCTGGTGCTCGGCGAGCGCGACTGGCTCTTCCCCAGCTACCGCGACACGCTCGCCGTGGTCTCCCGGGGCGTCGACCCGCTGGAGGCGCTGACCCTGCTGCGCGGCAGCGCCCACACCGGCTACGACCCGCGGGCCAGCCGCACCGCCCCGCTCTGCACCCCGCTCGCCACCCAGGCCCCGCACGCCGTCGGGCTGGCGCACGCCGCCCGGCTGCGCGGCGAGCCGGTGGTCGCGCTGGCGATGCTCGGCGACGGCGGCACCAGCGAGGGCGACTTCCACGAGGCGCTGAACTTCGCGGCCGTGCTGGGTGCCCCGGTGGTCTTCCTGGTGCAGAACAACGGCTACGCGATCTCCGTCCCGCTCAGCGCCCAGTCCGCCGCGCCGAGCCTGGCCCACAAGGCCGTCGGCTACGGCATGCCCGGCCGGCTGGTGGACGGCAACGACGCGCCCGCCGTGCACTCGGTGCTGACCGAGGCGGTCGAGCGGGCCCGGGCCGGCGGCGGCCCGACCCTGGTCGAAGCGCTGACCTACCGGATCGAGGCCCACACCAACGCCGACGACGCCACCCGCTACCGCACCGAGCCCGAGGTGGCCGCCTGGCGGGAGCACGACCCGATCCTGCTGATGGAGCGCGCGCTGCGCGGCCTCGGCGTGCTGGACGACCGGCTGGTCCGGGAGGCGGCCGACGAGGCGGAGGCGCTGGCGGCCCGGATGCGGGCCGAGTTCCACGCCGACCCGGACCTGGACCCGATGTCGCTCTTCACCCACGTCTACGCCGAACCGACCCCCCAACTACGCGAACAGGCAGCCCAGTTGGCCGCCGAGTTGGCCGCCGAGGCGGAGGTGGCGGACTGATGGCGACCGCGACACCCGTGCGCACCGCGTCCATGGCGAAGGCGCTCAACTCCGCGCTGCGGGACGCCATGCGCGAGGACCCGGCGGTGCACGTGCTCGGCGAGGACGTCGGCGCGCTCGGCGGCGTCTTCCGGATCACCGACGGGCTCACCGCCGAGTTCGGCCCGGAGCGCTGCCTGGACACCCCGCTGGCCGAGGCCGGCATCCTCGGCACCGCGATCGGCATGGCGATGTACGGGCTGCGCCCGGTGGTCGAGATGCAGTTCGACGCCTTCGCCTACCCGGCGCTGGAGCAGTTGTTCTCGCACGTCGCCAAGATGCGCAACCGCACGGCGGGCAGGCTCCCGCTGCCGATCACCGTCCGCATCCCGTACGGCGGCGGCATCGGCGGGGTCGAGCACCACAGCGACGCCTCCGAGGCGTACTACACCAGCACCCCCGGCCTGCACGTGGTCACGCCGGGGACGGTGGCCGACGCGTACGGGCTGCTGCGCGCCTCGATCGCCTCCGACGACCCGGTGGTCTTCCTGGAGCCCAAGCGGCTCTACTGGGGCAAGGCCGGGTTCGACCCGGCGGCGCCGGTCGAGCCGATCGGCCGGGCGGTGCTGCGGCGCACCGGCACCTCCGCCGTGCTGATCACCTACGGCCCCTCGCTGCCGGTCTGCCTGGAGGCGGCGGAGGCGGCGCGGGCCGAGGGCTGGGACCTCGCGGTGCTGGACCTGCGCACCCTGGTCCCGTTCGACGACGAGACGGTCTGCCGGGTGGTGCGCTCGCTCGGCCGGGCCGTGGTGGTGCACGAGGCCAGCGGCTTCGGCGGCACCGGTGCGGAGATCGCCGCCCGGGTCACCGAGCGCTGCTTCCACCACCTGGCCGCGCCCGTGCTGCGGGTCACCGGCTTCGACGTCCCGTACCCGCCGCCGATGCTGGAGCACCACCACCTGCCCGGGGTGGACCGGATCCTGGACGCGGTCGCCCGGCTCCAGTGGGAGGACCGAGGATGATGCCCGTCGTACGGGAGTTCCGGCTGCCCGACCTCGGTGAGGGGCTCACCGGGGCGGAGGTGGTGCGCTGGATGGTCGAGGTCGGCGAGGTGATCGCGGTCGACCAGCCGGTGGTGGAGGTGGAGACCGCCAAGGCCGTGGTGGAGGTGCCCTGCCCGTACGGCGGGGTGGTCACCGCGCGGTACGGCGCTGAGGGCGAGGAGATCGCCGTGGGCGCGCCGCTGGTGACGGTCGCGGTGGGGCCGTCGGAGGGGGGCGCCACCGAGGCCCCGGACGGGCCCGGCGCCGTGGCGGCGGAGGTCGAGCGGCCGCTGGTCGGGTTCGGGGTCGCCGAGCCGGGTCGGGGCGGGCGGCGGCGCCGGGTCGGGGCGGGTGCTGCCGCCGGTGGCGCGGCTGTGTCGGCGCCGGTCGCGTCGGTTGCTCCGGTCGGGCCGGTGGCTCCGGCGGTTCCGGTGGCCCCGGCCGGGCCGGCGGTGGTGCCGGTGATCTCGCCGCTGGTGCGGCGGCTGGCCCGGGAGCAGGGGGTCGACCTGGCCGCGCTCGCCGGGAGCGGGCCGGACGGGCTGATCATGCGCGCGGACGTCGAGCGGGCGGTCGCGGCCAGGGTGGCCGCGCCGGTGCCCGCCGGGCCGGCCGTGCGGGACGCCGTGGTCCCGCTGCGCGGGCTGCGCAAGGCGGTGGCCGAGAAGCTCAGCCGCAGCCACCGGGAGATCCCGGCGGCGACCTGCTGGGTGGACGCGGACGCCACCGAACTGATGGCACTGCGACGGCAGTTGAACGCCACGCCGGGGCCGAAGGTGAGCGTTCTGGCGCTGCTGGCGCGGATCTGCACGGTCGCGCTGGCGCGCTTCCCGGAGCTCAACTCCTCGGTGACCGAGGACGGTTCGGGCATCGTCCGGCACCCGGCGGTGCACCTGGGCTTCGCCGCGCAGGGCGAGCGCGGGCTGGTCGTCCCGGTGGTGCGGGACGCGCAGGACCGGAGCACCGAGCAACTCGGCGAGGAGCTCGGCCGGTTGACCGAGGCAGCGCGCAGTGGCGCGCTCACCCCGGCCGAATTGACCGGCGGAACCTTCACGTTGAACAACTACGGGGTGTTCGGCGTGGACGGCTCCACCCCGATCCTCAACCACCCGGAGGCGGCGATGCTCGGCGTCGGCCGGATCGTCGCCAAACCCTGGGTCCACCAGGGGGAGTTGTCGGTGCGCGAGGTGACCCAGCTGTCGTTCACCTTCGACCACCGGGTCTGCGACGGCGGGACGGCCGGCGGCTTCCTGCGGTTCGTCGCGGACTGCGTGGAGCAGCCGGGGATGCTGCTGCGGCAGCTCTGAGCAGGGTCGTTTCCGGGCAGGGCGGCACGGTCGCCCTGGGTGTGCGGAGGGGCACCCAGGGCGACCGCGGACCGAGGAGAGTAGCGCGTCCCGGGCCCGGATGTCCGGGCTTCGCGTGATTCGTCGGGCGGGCCGTCCGGCCGTGCCACGCTGCCTTGGCGTCAGCAGAGACAAGCCAGGTGGCGCAGGTCGGCCGGAGGCGAAACGATTCTCTTGGGTACTCGAAACGTAGCGGTGAAGTCCCGCGGAACAGTCCTGGTCCGCACCGGGCACGGCTCGGCGGGGGTCGCCTCCGTCCCGGGCCTGTCCCGGTCCGCGTCCCCGTCCCAGTCCGTGTCCCGGTCGGAGCCCGCGTCCCCGTCGGACTGCGCGTCCCCGTGGGAGTCCGCGTCCGAGCGGGCCCCGTCGCGGCGGACGGCCGTCCGGCCGCCGGTGCCGCCGGTGCCGCTGGACCCGCCGGACCGGCCGCCGGTGGTGGCGGCGGCGGACGCGCCGACGGCGGTGCTGCCGCCGGTGCCACTGCTGGAGCCCGTCCGGCCGGTGATCCCGGCCCGGCCGGTGCAGCCGCCGGCCGAACCCGCTCCCGTGCCCGCGCCCGTTCACGCCCCTGCCGCCCCCGCCGTCTTCCGGCCGCTGTTCGTCGACGCGCCCGGCCTCAACTGGGCCGGGCCGGGCGACCGGTGGAGCGACGCCTGGGGCGTGCGGACCCCCGCCGGGCAGCTCCCGGCCGCGCCCGTCGCCGCCGCGCTCCCCGCTGCCGGGCAGGCCGGGCCCGTCGACCGGCCGCTCACCGCCCGCGACATCGAGCTGGTCCGGGCCGGCCTGGCCGCCGTCGAGCCGGTCGCGGACCGGGCCACCGCGCACTTCTACGCGCTGCTCTTCCTGCGCCATCCCGAGCTCCGCTCTTTTTTCCCCGCCGCCATGGACGCCCACCGCGACCGGCTGTTCCGCACCCTGCTGGCGGTCGTGCGCGAGATCGACCGGCCGGTGGCCCTGCGCGCCATGCTGGCCGGGCTCGGCCGCGACCACCGCCGGTACGGCACGCTGGCCGGCCACTACGTCGCGGTGGAGG
Source organism: Kitasatospora sp. NPDC092039 (assembly GCF_044756065.1). NCBI lineage: Bacteria > Bacillati > Actinomycetota > Actinomycetes > Kitasatosporales > Streptomycetaceae > Kitasatospora > Kitasatospora sp. NPDC092039. The sequence continues at coordinate 382,542 of NZ_JBIVSD010000003.1, forward strand.
AGTGCCTGGTGGGGACGCTGGCCCGGTACGCCGGCGAGCGCTGGGACGCCGAGGCGGAGTCGGCCTGGCGCCGCGCCTACCGGATGGTCTCCTCGACCATGATCGAGGCCGCCGAGGAGGACGCCCGCACCTCGCCGCCCTGGTGGCAGGGCGAGATCGTCCGGCACGAGCGCCGCACCCGGGACGTCGCGGCGATCACCGTCCGGCCGGACCAGGCGTACCCGTTCCGGGCCGGGCAGTACGCCGCCCTGGAGACGCCCTGGTGGCCGCGGGTCTGGCGGCACTACTCCTTCGCCGCCGCGCCCCGCCCGGACGGGCTGCTGACCTTCCACGTCAAGGCCGTCCAGGCGGGCTGGGTGAGCAACGCGCTGGTCCACCGGGCCGCCCCCGGGGACGTGCTGCGGCTCGGCCCGGCCACCGGCTCGATGACCGTCGACCACGCGGCCGGGCCGGACCTGCTCTGCCTCGGCGGCGGCACCGGCATCGCGCCGATCCGGGCCCTGGTCGAGGAGGCCGTCGCGCACGGGGCGTCCGGCCGCCGGGTCGAGGTGTTCTACGGGGCCCGCCGGGCCGAGGAGCTGTACGAGCTGGCCGCGCTGCGCGAACTGGCGGCACCGCACCCGTGGCTGACGGTCCGTCCGGTGCTGTCGGGCGGCGGGGCGGCCGGGGGCCTGCTGACCGGCGAACTGCCCGAGGTGGTGGGCCGGTTCGGCCCGTGGGCCGGCCGCGAGGCGGTGCTCAGCGGGCCGCCCGCGATGGTGCACCGGGGCGTGGGGGTGCTGGTGCGCGCCGGGGTGCCGGCCGAGCGGATCCGGCACGACCTGGTCGGCGACCTGGCCGGCGGGTGATCAGCCGAGATCGGGTGCGAGGAGCGCGCGGATGCCCTCGATGTTGGCCGCCAGGTACGCCCGCAGCCGGGGCGGGACCACGTTGACCGAGGTGACGCCCTCGCGGGTGAACGGCAGCCGGACCACCTCGTACTCGCCGTTGGGGTCGGTCACCTCGGGCCCGTGCCGTCGGCTGAGGTCCATCGAGGCGAGCCGGCAGACGAAGAAGTGCTGCACCTTGACCCCGTGGGGGTGCAGCGGGGTGCCGTCGTCGTGGTGGGTGTGGCTGATGGTGTCGACGAAGGCGGGCACCACGTCCACGACCTTGCCGCCGAGCTCCTCGTCCACCTCGCGGTGCAGCGCCTCGACCACCGTCCGGTCCTCGTGTTCGACGCCGCCGCCGGGGGTGATCCAGTACGGGTGCGGCGAACCGGGCCGGACCCGCCGGATCAGCACGATCGAGGCCGGGCCGTCCGGATCGTCCGGATCCAGCTCCAGCAGGATCGCCCGCGCGGTGCGCTTGACGACCGGGCGCGGTGGCGGAGTGCGGTTCTCGGGGCCCATGGCAACCTCCGGGACTGGCGCGTTGTGCGGGAGTCTCCCGCGCCGGGGAGGGGGCGAAACCCGGGGAACGGGTCGAAACGCACCGGGAACGGGTCGAAACGCCGACCTGGTCGGGTGCCTCCGTTCGGGGCTCCGCTGTGCTGCAATGAGCAGCCACCGGGCACATGGGAGGCTTCGCTCCGCATGCCCGGGCCGGGCAGGGACCTGTACGAGGGACTCGGGCTGAGGGTCGGGTGGTACGGATCGAATCGCACGCTCCGGGGCGATGTGCCCGTCGTTCATTCTCTGACCGGACTTGGTCTAGACCGCTCCCGACTCGTTCACCATTTGAAAAAGCACACCTTGTCCATGACATCCGCAAACATGGACGATGGTGATCGAACGTGGATTGGTTGCATAAACCGTCACAAAAACCGTCGAAACCATGTCCGGCCGCCATCGGACCAAACGAACCGACGGCGCGGGCTGAACGAGAGGTACTGGCGCCATGCAGCACAGCACAGTCCAGGGCCACCTGGTGATGAACCTCGTGGTCTCGCACGAGCTCTCCTTCCGCCTCCTGGTGGACCTGGGGTACGACGCGGACGACCCGTACGCCGTCCGGCTCACCTTCCACCTGCCCGGCGACGCCCCGGTCACCTGGTACTTCGCGCGGGAGCTGCTGCTCGACGGGATCAGCGGGCCCGCGGGCGAGGGCGACGTGCACATCCGCCCGGTCGGCGAGGAGCTCTCGGAGGTCCGCATCGTGCTGCGCTCCCCCGACGGCGACGCCCTGCTGTGCGCCTCCTCCGCGCCGCTGATCGCCTTCCTGGCGCGCACCGACCGGCTGGTGCCGATGGGCGAGGAGTTCACCGGGCAGGACATCGACGCCCAGCTCGCCGACCTGCTCAAGGGGCGTGAGAACGCGGGGTGAGCGGTCCGGCAGGCGACGCAGGCACGAGGAAGGGGCCCGCACCCGGTGGAACACCCGGGCGCGGGCCCCTTCCGGCCGTCCGCACGACACCGCTCAGTCGTCGTCCAGGGCCAGGTGCAGGCCCCACGACACCAGGCTGATGATCAGTGAACCGACCAGCGCCGAGACGAAGTTGGTCACGTGGAAGTCCAGGCTCAGCTTCCCGGCGGCCCAGGAGGTGAGCAGGAGCATCAGGGCGTTGATCACGAAGGTGATCAGGCCCAGCGTGAGGATGAACAGCGGGAACGAGAACAGCTTGACCACCGGCTTGATCAGCCAGTTCACGACGCCGAAGACCACGGCGACGCCGAGCACCGTGAGCGCCTTGTGCTGCCAGTCCGCGTTCCCCTGGGCGAGTTGGATGCCGCTGACGATCCAGGCGGCGACCCAGATGGCCGCCGCGTTGATCAGTGTCTTGATGACGAAACCCTTCATGCCGCCCAAGCCTGGCAGGAACCCCCGTCCCGGCGGAACCACCACACGGCGGGTCGGTGTTGAATGGCCCTGGTCCGGGAGGTGGACGGACCGGTCCGCGAACGAGGGAGGACGGCGGCGGTGAAGCTCTTCCGGCTGGACGAACTGGACGCCGAACGGGCGGCCAACGACGGCGCGTACCTGCGGTTCCTGCGCGAACCGCGGATGTCCGCCGGGCTGTACGCGCTGGCCCCCGGCGACACCGACACCCAGACCCCGCACGACCAGGACGAGATCTACCAGGTGATCAGCGGCCGGGCCGAACTCACCGTCGGCGCCGAGACCGCGACGGTCGGGCGCGGCACGGTGGTGTACGTGCCGGCCGGCACCCCGCACCGGTTCCACCACGTCACCGAGGAACTGCGGGTACTGGTGGTGTTCTCCCCTCCGGAGGACTGAACGCCCGGGCGTCGGAGGACGCGTGCGGCCCGCCGGTTAGGGTCGCGTCATGAGCACCAAGACGCTGACCGAAGAACTCTGGGCGGCCATCGAGCCGGTGTACGCCGAGATCCTCGCCCACCCCTTCCTGGCCGGGCTCACCGACGGCACCCTGCCGCGCGAGGCCTTCCGCCACTTCGTCGTCCAGGACTCTCACTACCTGCGCGACTACGCCCGCGCGCTCGCCGTCTGCGCCGCCAAGGCGCCCGGCGAGGAGGACGTCCGGGCCTTCGCCGACGACGCGGTCGGCGCGCTGGCCGCCGAGCAGGGCATGCACGCCGAGTTCCTGACCGCCTTCGGCGGCAGCGCCGAGCAGGCCGCGGCCGAGCCGGTGCTGCCCACCACCCGGGCGTACACCAGCTACCTGCTGGCCACCGTCTACGGGGGCTCCTTCGCCGAGGCGGTCGGCGCGGTGCTGCCCTGCTACTGGATCTACGCCCGGGTCGGCGAGGCGCTGCTCGCCCAGGGCTCGCCCGACCCGCTCTACGCCAAGTGGATCTCCACCTACGGCGACGAGGCCTTCCAGTCGGTCGTCCGCCGGGTGCTGGCGCTCGCCGACCGGCTGGGCGAGGAGCTCTCCGCGGCCGAACGCCGCAGGGTGGTCGAGCACTTCGTGACCACCTCGCGCTACGAGTGGATGTTCTGGGACGCCGCCTGGCGCGGCGAGCGCTGGCCGGTCTGAGCCGTTCGCCGACCGGCCTTGCTCCCGGCACCAGTTGGTCGCTCCGGAACGCCGGAGGTTGTGCTCCGCCGGACGAGTTCTCCGGGGTCACCCGGGGGGTCGGGGTAGGGGTGATCTCGGGGTTCTCTCCGGGCCGCCGGGCCTCGTTCCGGCACTCGCGCCCCCGTACGATCGAAGTACCGAAAGCAAGCGGGATGCGGCACCGGACGGCGGCCGACCCGAGGGGAGAAGAGGAACCGACATGGCTGAGCTCTGGAAGTCGCTGCCCTCCTGGGTGCGCAACATCGTCATCCCGGTGCTGGTCCTGGTACTGGCCTGGAACGTCGTCGCGTTCGTGTTCGGCGTCGTCGGCGCACTGCTCTCGATCGTGATCAAGCTGCTGGTGGTGGTCGGCATCGCGGCCGCCGTGGTGGTCCTGGTGAAGAAGGCCGCCAGGAGCTGACCCGCCACCCCGCAACGCCGCCCTGAGGCCCGGTCCCCTCCCACGAGGGGCGCCGGGCCTCGGCCGTTCTCCGGTGGCCCACGCGACTGAGCCGGGGGCGGCCGCGCGGGCGGGCCGGGAGGCGCTCTGGACCTGCGGCGATCCGCTCGCTACGGTGTTGGGCGTCGTGTGCAGGCAACACCGCCTGCGACGCGGGAGCTCGGAGCACCGGGCTGAGAGGGCGCTGACCGGGACGTCGACGGACGGACCGACGGCTGCGTCGACCGCAGGAACCTGACCGGGTAATGCCGGCGTAGGGAGTAGAGGTCAGATGACCACGTTCGAAGCACAGCCGCAGTCTGCCCAGGGCGCCCCCAGCAGCGAGCGCACCGGCTACCCGACCCCGGCCTGGCGCAAGGCCCACCGCGAGGGATCGCGCCCCGACCTGCGCGTCCCGTACCGCGAGGTGCGGCTCACCAACGGCAGGACCGTCCCGCTGTACGACACCTCCGGCCCGTACACCGACCCGTCCTACGAGCCCGACGTGCGGCGCGGCCTGCCCGCGCTGCGGGACCCCTGGATCCGCCAGCGCGGCGACGTCGAGGAGTACGACGGCCGCGAGCCGCGCCCCGAGGACGACGGGATCAAGCACACCTCGCCGCGCGGCGGGAACCTGCGCAACCTGGACGCCGTCTTCCCCGGCCGCCCGCGTCGCCCGCTGCGCGGCCGCGACGGCGTCGCCGTCACCCAACTCGCCTACGCCAAGCGGGGCGTGGTGACGCCGGAGATGGAGTTCGTGGCGCTGCGGGAGGGCCTCGCGCCGGAGTTCGTGCGCGCCGAGGTGGCGCGCGGCCGGGCCGTCATCCCGGTCAACGTGAACCACCCGGAGGTGGAGCCGGCCATCATCGGCACCAACTTCCTGGTGAAGATCAACGCCAACATCGGCAACTCGGCCGTCACCTCCTCGATCGAGGAGGAGGTGGAGAAGATGACCTGGGCCACCCGCTGGGGCGCCGACACCGTCATGGACCTCTCCACCGGCCGCAACATCCACACCACCCGCGAGTGGATCCTGCGCAACTCCCCGGTGCCGATCGGCACCGTGCCGCTCTACCAGGCCCTGGAGAAGGTGGACGGCAAGGCCGAGGAGCTGAGCTGGGAGGTCTACCGGGACACCGTCATCGAGCAGTGCGAGCAGGGCGTCGACTACATGACCGTCCACGCCGGCGTGCTGCTGCGCTACGTCCCGCTCACCGCGCGCCGCAAGACCGGCATCGTCTCGCGCGGCGGCTCGATCATGGCGGCCTGGTGCCTGGCGCACCACCAGGAGAACTTCCTCTACACCAACTTCGAGGAGCTCTGCGACATACTCGCCGCCTACGACGTCACCTTCTCGCTCGGGGACGGGCTGCGCCCGGGCTCGATCGCGGACGCCAACGACGAGGCGCAGTTCGCCGAGCTGAAGACCCTCGGGGAGCTCGGCCGGATCGCCCGCGAGCGGGACGTCCAGGTGATGATCGAGGGCCCGGGCCACGTCCCGATGCACAAGATCAAGGAGAACATGGATCTCCAGAAGGAGATCTGCGACGAGGCGCCGTTCTACACCCTCGGCCCGCTGACCACGGACGTCGCCCCCGGCTACGACCACATCACCTCGGGCATCGGCGCCGCGATGATCGCCTGGTGGGGCACCGCGATGCTCTGCTACGTGACCCCCAAGGAACACCTGGGCCTGCCCAACCGGGACGACGTCAAGACCGGCGTGATCACCTACAAGATCGCCGCCCACGCCGCCGACCTGGCCAAGGGCCACCCCGGCGCCCAGGCCTGGGACGACGCCCTCTCCGACGCCCGCTTCGAGTTCCGCTGGGAGGACCAGTTCAACCTGGCCCTCGACCCGGAGACCGCCCGCGACTTCCATGACGAGACCCTGCCCGCGGAGCCCGCCAAGACCGCCCACTTCTGCTCGATGTGCGGTCCGAAGTTCTGCTCGATGAAGATCAGCCAGAAGATCCGGGACGAGCACGGCGACGGTTCCAGCGCCGTCGACACCGAGTTCGACGCCGAGGCGCTGGCCGGCATGCAGGCCAAGTCCGAGGAGTTCGCGGCCCAGGGCAACCGGGTCTACCTCCCGCTGGCCGACTGACGCCGGAGCCCGGCACCGGAGCGCCGCCCCGGGAGTATCGCTTCCCGGGGCGGCGCTTCGTCGCTCCCGCCTCCGGCGGCTCCACTATCTGCATTCCGCAGATAGTGGAGCTAGAATGCAGACATGACTGTCCTCACGATCCGGGACGTCCCGGACGACCAGATCCAGACCCTGAAGGTCCGCGCAGCTCAGGCCGGCAAGTCGCTGCAGTCGTTCATGCAGGACCTGATCGCCAGGGAGGCCTCCAAGCCCACGATGGCGGAGATGATGGCGAGGCTGAACCGGGAAACCACGGCCGACGTCAGCGCTGCCGACGTGCTCGCCGCCATCGACGAAGGGCGCGCCGGGCGTTGATCGTCATCGACTGCTCTGCCCTCGTCCTGGTTCTCACGGCCCACGGTTCCGACGGGGAGCTCATCCGCAACCGCCTGGCCGGGGCTGGGGACGTCTACGCTCCCACCCTCCTCGACTACGAGATCCAGTCGGCCCTCCTCGGCATGCGGCGTGGCGGCAAGCTGACGGAGAAGGAGGTGGAGAGGGCGGTAGACGCATATCGGCTGCTTCCCATCGCCAAACGGGAGACGCTGCCCTTCTGGGACCGGGTGAGGAGGTTGCACGCCAACCTCAGCGCCTACGACTCCCAGTACGTCGCCCTGGCGGAAGCCCTGGGCGTACCACTGATCACCAGCGATGCGAGGATCAGACGCAGCGGTGCGGCGAAGTGCGAGGTCGAGGTCTTCGCCTCGATCCGCCCCTGACCGGCACGGCACTGTGCGGCGCCGCCCCGGGAGGTGCGGCCTCCCGGGGCGGCGCCGTGTGCGGGGGTTGGTGGGCCCGCCCCTGCCCACCCCCGTGGGGCCGGGGCGGGGGTCCGGTCAGGCGGTGGCGTCCTGGGGGTACCAGCGGAGTTCGACGGTGTTGCCGTCCGGGTCCTGGACGTAGACGGAGGTGGCGGTGCCGCGGGCGCCGTAGCGGGGGACGGGGCCTTCGAGGACGGTGAAGGTGCCCGCGTCGATGACCTCCTGCCAGTCGAGGGGCTCGACGGTGAGGCAGATGTGGTCGACGTTGGACTCGTGCCGGGGGCCCTTGGCCAGGTCGATGATGGTCTCGGGGCCGACGCGGACGGAGGGGAACGACACCCGGCCGGCCCGCCACTCGTCGACCCGGACGGGGGCCAGGCCGAGGAGGCCGGTGTAGAAGGCCAGCGAGCGCTCGACGTCGGCGACGTTGAGGACGAGGTGGTCGAAGGCTACGACGCGCATGGCGGGGTCCTTTGGGGTACGGCGGGGCGGGCGGGGGACGGGCGGGGGAGCGCGGGGAGGGGTCAGGCCTGCTGGTAGTGCAGGTGGACGACGCCGGTGCTGAAGGTGGCGGAGTGGGCGAGCCGCAGCGGCGTGCGGTCCTGCTCGGTGAACAGGCGGATGCCCTGGCCGAGCACGATCGGGTGGACGAGCAGGTGGAGGTCGTCGATCAGCCCGGCGCGCAGCAGGGTGCGGGTGAGCATGATGCTGCCGGTGACGTTGATGTTGCGGCCCGGACGGCGCTTGAGCGCGGTGAGTTCGGCGACGACGTCCCCGGAGAGGACGGTGGAGTTGTTCCACTCCGCCTTGTCGAGCGTGGTGGAGACGACCAGCTTGCGGATCGCGTTGAGGCCGTCCGCCATCTCGCCGGTCTGGTGCGGCCAGACGGCCGCGAAGGACTCGTACGTCCGCCGCCCGAGCAGCAGGGTGTCGGACGCGGCGGCCATCCCGCCGACGACGGCGCCCATCTCCTCGTTCAGGTACGGGAAGTGCCAGGTCTCGGGGGCCTCGACGACGCCGTCCAGCGAGACGAAGAGTCCGGCGGTGATCCGGCGGTCGGTGCTGGTCATGGGGGGTTCTCCGGAAGTGGCGGGGCGGTCGGCGCGGAGCGGGCTTCCCGCTCGGCCGGTGACGTGTTCAACGATCCCCTGGTCCGGATGCCTGATCAATACGCGATCACCGTACGATTGTTGAGCCGGATTCAACGATCTAGGGGCGGGACGGGATGCTGGAACGGTTGGAGGTCGAGGTCTTCCTCGCGCTCGCCGAGGAGCTGCACTTCGGCCGGACCGCCGAGCGGCTGCACCTGACCACCGGGCGGGTCAGCCAGGTGGTGAAGAAGCTGGAGCGCCGGATCGGCGGGCCGCTCTTCGACCGCACCAGCCGGTCGGTCGGACTCACCGCCGTGGGACGGCGGTTGGCCGACGACCTGGTCCCGGTGGTGGCGGCGATGGCGGAGGCGCTGCGCCGGGCGGAGGACGCCAGCCGGGGTGTCACCGGGGAGCTGCGGGTGGCGTTCCTCGGGGAGTGGACGGCGCCGCTGCTGCTCAAGGCGGCCGCGCTGTTCGGCGAGCGGCACCCGGAGTGCCGGGTGGACGTGCGGGAGGTGCAGCTCTCCAACTCCCGGGCGAGCCTGGTGGACGGCTCGATCGACGTCCTGATCGCCTCCTACCCGTTCGACGGCATGGCCCGCGGGCCGGTGCTGATGACCGAGCAGCGGGTCCTGGCGGTGGCCGCCGGGCATCCGCTGGCCGCGGAGCCGTCGGTGTCGCTCGAGGTGCTCGCCGACCACCCGGTGGTGCAGTACCCGGCCGTCACCTCGGCGAGCTTCAAGCGCGACCGCACCCCCGACCGCACCCCGTCGGGCCGCCCGGTGCCCGAGGGGCCGTCCGGCAGCACCTTCTCCGAGATGCTCAGCCTGGTCGCGATGGGCCGCGGCGTGCTTCCGGTCGGCGAGCACTCCCGCCGCTACTACCCGCGCCCGGACGTCGCGTACGTGCCGATCCACGACGCGCCGCCGATCGAGCGCGGCCCGGTCTGGCTGGAAAGCAACACCACCGCCCGGGTCCGCGCCTTCGTCCAGGCGGCGACGGACGCCGCCGGGGTGCGGGGGGCCGGTGGGGCGGCGCCGTCGTGCGTGGCGCCGGCGGGATGACGGGGCCAACCGGATAGAACCGGTGCCGAGCGGACGACCGGTACCGACGGGGCGGCCGGGGCGGCCCGTCGCGGAGGCGGCGGTCAGGAGATCGCGCGCAGCCGGGCCGGCGCCGGCGTGAGCAGATGGTCGAGGTGGGCGGCCGTCTCATCGTCGGCGGGGAGCAGGACGACGAGCTGCTGGGAGTCGTCGGTGAGGTCCAGGGTCTCGCGCAGCAGCCGGAGTTCGGGGCCGGACGGGTGCCGGAGGCGGAGCGGGCCGCGCCGGGGGACGAGGTGGTTGCCGAGCCGGCGGGTGAACTCGGGGCCGGCGACCGGGGCGAGTTCGGTGCTGAGCCACTCGGCGGATTCGACCGAGGGACCGAGCCAGATGTCGAAGGCCTGTTCGTCGGCGACGTCGTCCCAGTCGGCGAACAGGGTGCGGGCGCGCGGGTCGGTGAAGACGTAGCGGGTGAGGTTGGGCGCCGGGCTGTCGAGCAGTCCGGCGGCGCCCAGGACGGTCGCGTAGCCGCTGGTGTGGGCGAGGACGTCGCCGAGACGGTTGGTGACGGCGGCGATGCCCGGTTCGAGCAGGCGCAGCGTCTCGCGGACGGTGGGGCGCAGTTCGCGCGGGGCGGGGGCGGGCCGGGTGCGGCCGGCGCACGCGCCTCCCGCGATCTTGGTGAGGTAGCGCAGGTGGTTGCGCTCGGCGGGGCCGAGGCTGAGGGCGTCGGCGAGGGCGTTGACCACGGCGGTGGAGGGGTTGCGGTCGCGGCCCTGTTCCAGCCTGGTCAGGTACTCGACGCTGATGCCGGCGCGGACGGCGAGGTCGGCGCGGCGCAGGCCGGGTGAGCGGCGGCGGCCGTGGTCGGGCAGGCCCAGCGTCTCGGGCTGGATGCTGTCCCGCTTCGCGCGGATGAAGTCCCCCAGTGGTGTGCCCATATGACGAGCGTAGTGCTGATCACCGCGCGCAGGGTGGCCCTGCGGGGGCCAGCCTGGGCACGGCCTGGTTGCTGGTGGGCGGCGGGCAGAGAGTGGTGGCCATGGAGACGAACAAGCACAAGCTGGTGATCATCCTCGGCAGCGTCCGGGAGGGCCGGTTCGGCCCGGTGGTGTCCTCGTGGGTGGCCGAGCAGGCCGCCGCGCACGGGGGCTTCGAGGTCGAGGTGGTGGACCTCGCCGAGGTCGAGCTGCCGCTCGAACTGCCCGCCGCCTCACCGAAGTTCGCGGGCGACGACTACCCGCGTCCGGCCGGGATGGCGAAGCTGACCGAGGCCCTGGAGGGCGCCGACGCCTTCGTCGTCGTCACCCCGGAGTACAACCACAGCTACCCGGCCTCGCTGAAGGCCGCGATCGACTGGCACTTCACCCAGTGGACGGCCAAGCCGGTCGCCTTCGTCAGCTACGGCGGTGCGGCCGGCGGCCGGCACGCCGTACTGCACCTGGAGAACGTGCTGACCGAGCTGCACGCGGTGACCGTCCGGGACGGCCTGGCCTTCCCGAACTACTTCACCGCCTGGTCGGACGGCCGCCCGGACGACCCGCAGGCGCCCGGCTACGCCAAGGTGCTGCTGGACCAACTGTCCTGGTGGGCAGGTGCGTTGAAGACCGCACGGGCCGCCGCGCCGTACCCGGCGTAGGCGCGGGGGCAGCGGACCGAGCCACCTGGAGGAGCCGGAGCACCCGGAGAAGGAGGAGGACGATGGACTACCTGAAGCTGGCCGGCACCGACCTGGAGGTCAGCCGGATCGCGCTCGGCTGCATGGGCTTCGGCGGCAGCGGCACCGGACACAACCCGTGGGCGCTGGACGAGGAGGCCGCGGCGCCGGTGTTCCGGCGGGCGGTCGAGCTCGGCATCACCCTCTGGGACACCGCCAACGTGTACGGCGGCGGCGCCTCGGAGGAGCTGGTCGGCCGGGCGGTGCGGCGCTTCACCCGGCGTGAGGACGTCGTCCTGGCGACCAAGGCGGGCCTGCCGATGCACGACGGACCGGGCGGCTCCGGACTGTCCCGGCGGGCGGTCCTGGAGCAGGTGGACGGCTCGCTGGCCCGGCTCGGCACGGACCACGTCGACCTCTTCCAACTGCACCGCTTCGACCCGGCGACGCCGGTCGAGGAGACGGTGGCGGCCCTGCGCGAGGTGGTCGAGGCCGGGAAGGTCCGGTACGTCGGGGTCTCCTCGATGTGGGCCTGGCGGTTCGCGGAGCTGCGGCACGCGGCGGCCGTGGCGGGCGGCCCGCGGTTCGTGTCGATGCAGCACCAGTACAGCCTGGTGCAGCGGGAGGAGGAGCGGGAGATGTTCCCGTTCCTCGCCGCCCGGGGCGTGGCCAGCCTGGTCTGGTGCCCGCTGGCCTCGGGCCGGCTGGCCCGGCCGTACGGGCAGGGCACCGCCCGCTCGGCCGGGGATCCGGTGGCCGGACGGTTCTTCGCGGACGTCGACCGCCCGATCGTGGACGCCGTCCAGCGCGTCGCGGAGGCCCGCGGCGTGCCGATGGCGCAGGTGGCGCTCGCCTGGGTGCTGCGCAACCCGGTGGTGGCCGCCCCGGTCGTCGGTGCGACCCGGCCGGGCCACCTGGACGACGCGGCGGCCGCCCTCGGCCTCGGCCTCACCGGCGCCGAGGCGGCGGCCCTGGAGGCCCCGTACACGCCCCGGCTGCCCACCGGCTTCTGAACCCCGGCTGCCCACCGGCTTCTGAACCGCGACGGCTCGACGGCTGCTGAACCGGGCCGGCTCGACGTTCCTGAACCGCGGTTGCCCACCGGCTTTCCGAACCGCGACGGCTCAACGTGCTCGACCCGCCGTGCGCCGGCGGTAGTAGTGCACGGTGAGCGCGGCGAGCAGCGGGCCCCAGGCGGCCAGCGGCAGGTAGCTGGCCCAGAACACGGCGGTCTGCCAGCCGTGGGTGATCAGCCCCAGGTCCCGGTCGCCCCGGATGGTCAGGCCGAACGAGAACATCACCATCGAGTACGGGAAGACCATCAGCGCCGCCGAGCCCAGTCCGGCGGGGACCACGGCGGCGAGCACCGGGACCGGACGGCCGCCGAGGACGGGGACCCAGCGCGGCCAGACCTCGCCCCAGCGGGCGACCAGGCCGAAGCAGAGCAGGGCCAGCCCCTCGCTGACCACGCTCAGCGCGAGGATGTACGCCCAGCCGCCGTCGAACGAGCCGGCGGCCCGGTCCGGGGGCGTCGGGCCGTGTTCGAGCAGCGGAAGGTCGAGGATGAAGCCGCCGATCCGCCAGAGGCAGGAGGGCAGGACGGCCAGGGTGATCGCGTACCCGGTCCGGACCGCCCAGCGGGGCACGCCCGGTGCGGGGGTGCCGTGCAGTCGTGCCGCGATCGTCCGTGCGCCCATGGTCTCCGCCTCCAGCCCGGGCGGACGCCGTCCGTCCGCCACCGGTACCGACCCTCCCGGAGAACGCCGGCGGGGGCGTCCTCACTCCGACCGAATCCGGGCGGACCCGCTCCCCCGGGCGAGGGAGCGGGGGTGCGCCCGGCGGTCGGCACCGGCGGCGGTCGGCGTCGTACCCGGGTATGACGCCGGATCCGGCTCCCCGGTGTGACGACCGGCCGTATCCCGGCACGGGACGGTGGGGACATCGACCGAACGAGGCCGGAGGAGCCGACACGATGCCCGCGAACCGCCGTCAGTCCAGCAGGTCCGTCCCGGCCGCCCTCCGTACCGGCCTGGCACTGCCGGCCGGCGCGGTGGGGGCCGCCCTGGTGCTGACCGGGCGGCCCGCCGAGGCCGCCCGGTGGCAGGCACGGGTGTCGGGCGGCCACGGGTGGACCGGCGGCCGGGTGCTGGCCCGGGCGGCCCTGGGGCTGCCGCTGGACGCCCTGGCACTGCTGCTGGTCGGGTACGCGCTGTTCAACTCGGTGCGGAACTTCGGTTATCCGCTCTGGTACCTCGGCACGGACTACCACCAGGCCTGGGGCGGCCCGACCATGGCCGGTGTCTGGACGGTGCACGCGGCGGGCTGGGGCCTGTGCCTGTACCTGCTGCTGCGTTGGCCGCTGCGGTGGATCGCCCGTGGCCAGCGGGCGCTGGCGCTGCGGCTGACGGGCGGCCGGCCTTCGTCCACGGCTGGGCGTCCGGCCATGGCGGCGGCCTGAGACGGCGGCGGGGGGCCGGGACAGTGGGTGCGGCCTGAGACGGTGGCGGTGGTTCGAAACTGCCGGGGTCAGGGCAGCAGCCCCCAGGACAGGACCCAGGGCAGGAACACCAGCCCGGTCAGCAGCAGGGCGCCCAGCCGGACCCGGTCGGCGGCCGGGGCGCCCCGCTCCCGCCGGGCGCCGGCCGCGGCGACGGCGGCCGCCCCGAGGGCGAACAGCCCGAGCAGCTGGACGGCCAGCCAGACCACCGGGCGGCCGAACAGGACCGGGCCGGGGGACATCGCGGCGGTGAGCACCAGGAAGAGCAGGTAGCCGAGGGCGCCCAGGGCGGCGACCGTCCCGGCGAGGGCGGCCCAGCGGGCTGCCCGGGACGGGGCACCCGGGCGAAGCCGGCGGCGGAACGCGCCGGTCAGTGCGAAGCCCGCGAAGCCGGTCAGGCAGAGCAGGGTGGCGACGGCCTCGAACCAGGGGGACTCGTACCAGGGGAGCGGGGCGAGTGCGCGGCCGGCGACGTCCAGCGGCGCGGCGCCGGACGGTCCGACGGTGGGAACCAGCCCCGGCAGCGCTGCCGGCAGGGCCGCCAGCAGGGCCGCCGGCAGGACCGCCAGCAGGACGGTGACCAGCGGCAGCGCCGGTCCGGTGCGGGACGGTCGGACGGGTCCGGTGCTCATCGCTGGTCTCCCCCGGTCGCACTCCTCTTGTGGGGTCCAGCCTGGCGGACGGCGGAGTCCGGGGCGATGGTGGCGGCACCCGGACCGGGGGTGGGGATGTCCCCCGGAAACGGCTGCTGAGCAGGCGGAACGCCGGCCTCGGGGGGCGCCGGTCGCGCGGGGGCGCCGGTCTCGGGGGCGCCGGGAGGGGAACGCCGCCCCCGGGGCGCCGGGCTCAGCGCACCTCGTCGGGCCCGGTGAAGTCGGGCGGCGTGTACCCGGGGCCGGTGAAGTCCGGCGGGGTGAAGGCGGCCGGTCGCGGGGTACGGCCCTCGGGGTCGGTGAGCCCGTCGGGCCCGGGACTGGTGAACGCGGGCGAGGTGTAGCCGGGGCTGCTGAAGTCGGGGCCGGGGGCGTCCTGGCCGGTGGCGTCGGGTCGGGCCGCCGCGCCGGGCACCGGCGGCAGCGAGTCGAGCAGGTACGGGACGAGGCCGCGCTCGCGCAGGGCGGTGCGCCACTCGCGGTGGGCGTCGCCGAGTTCGGCGGCGAGCTCCGGGTCGGTGCCGGCCGGGGCGCGGGCGGGGCCGTCGCGCAGGGCGGTGAGCAGCAGTCCGATGATGCCGATGGCCATCGCGGCGACCCCGGCGGCGAGCGCCACCCAGCCGGCCGTGACCAGGGAGCCGGCCAGCGCCGGGTCGGGGTCGGCGGCGCGCAACAGGTAGCCGATCAGCAGCAGGAACAGGGCGGCGGCCCAGGCCAGGATCGGGGTGAGCACGGTGAGGACGGGGAACAGCCCGGCCCCGCCGCTGCCGGAGCGCAGCTGGGTGAGCAGCCCGGGCGCGACGGGTTCGCTGCCGGGCGGCGGGGGCGTGCTGTGCAGGCTCCCGCGCAGCCGGACGTAGTGGGTGTACTCGGTGGCGGCCGCGGCGTTGACGCGGTCGGCGTCGCGCAGCGCGCGGACGCGCAGCTGGTCGGCAGTGAGCGCGCCGGGGGCGCGCAGGGCGGCGAGGACGGTGCGGTCGCGCAGGGCTTCCGTGAGGAGGCGCTCGTACTCCGGGCGGTCCTCGGCGAGCAGTGGCGGGGGGTTGGACATGGGGACCCCGTTCGTGCGGACCCCGTTCGCTCCGCCCCGGGGGCGCGCGGCCCTCAGGGCGCCGAAACGGGCGCGGAGGCGGGCCGCCGGACGGGCGGCCGGGTGTGGTGTGCCTCATGGTAGGGGCGGGCGCGCCCGGGCTGACAGTCGGTTTCCGGAATTTCGCGCCCCGGGACGCGCGCGTGCGACGACCCGAGCGCCGGGAACAACTGTTCTACGGAGATGGTCGGTTGACGATCCGTCGGCGGCCTGCGGGGGCCTCAGTCGATCGGCAGCCGGGCGACCAGCAGCCGCCCCTCCATGGTGACGCCGCCGTCCATCGCCACCGCGAGGTCGTCCGCGTACACGTACGGCCCGGGGATGTGCGGCGGCTGGCCGTCGTCGTTGTGCACCGCGCCGGTGAGGTACGGGATGGGGCTGTGCCCGTGCACGATCCGGCTGCCGCCGTAGGTGTCCAGCAGCTCGTGGACGGCCAGCGGGCCGGCGTCGCCGCGGAAGGCGAACCGCTTGGTGAAGCGGCGGAAGCAGTCCCACCACTCGTCCACGCTGCCGTCGGCGAGCAGTCCGTGCACCGCGTCGTTGACGTCGGGGATGGACTCGCCGTACTCCAGGTACGCGGTGGTGTCGGAGTGCAGCAGCAGGTGGCCGTCCTCCAGCGCGATGGCGGGCAGCCGGGAGAGCCAGCTGATGTGGTGCGCCTCCAGCCGGTCCAGGTCGTTCTGCTGGCCGCCGTTGAGCCGCCAGGCGGCGAGGAAGGACGCGGTGCCGGCGGTGGACTGGACGGGCTCGTCGCCGTACCTGGCGGCGCCGAGGAAGAGCAGTTCGTGGTTGCCCATCAGGGCGCGGCAGTAGCCGCCGGCCGCGGCGGCCTCGGCGGCCAGCTGCATGACCAGGTCGATGACGCCGATGCCGTCGGGGCCGCGGTCGGTGAAGTCGCCGAGGAACCAGATCCGGGCGCGGCCGGCCGACCAGTGGCCGTCGGCGTCGATCAGGCCCTGGCCGTGCAGCGCGGCGCGCAGCTCGTCCAGGTAGCCGTGCACGTCGCCGACGACGTAGACCGGGCCGGGGGGCTCGCCGGGGCCGGGGGCCGGGTACGGGTAGGTGGGCGCGGCGGGGTCGGGCAGCGGCGGGCCGAGCTCGATGGTCGGCGGGTCGTCGCGGCCGTCGAGCTGGAGCGCCGGGGACGGCTGGTCGGGCAGGGTGGGCTCGTAGCCCTTCTGCCCCTGGCCGTCGTAGCCGCCCTGGTCCGAGCCGTCGTAGCCGCCCTGCTCCGGGCCCTCGTAACCGCCCTGCTCCCGGCCGTCGTAGCCGCCCTGCTCCGGACCGTCGTAGCCGTTCTGCTCCTGCGCCTCGTAGTTCGGGCGGTCCTCGTACTCGGCGCGGTCCTGGTAGCCCGGGCCCTCCTCGTAGCCGCCCTGTCCCTGCTGCGAGAAGGCCGGGGCGTGGTCCAGGCCGACCCCCTGGGCGTGCACGGTGTGGCCCTGGCCGTCGGCGGGCCAGTGCTGCTCCAGGTAGCGGGCTCCGCCGTAGCCGCTGTAGGTCTCCCCCTCGTAGGACGGGGCGGGGTAGCCGGTCGCGGGATCGGGTTCGTAATAGGTGCCGTACGGCAGCACGTCGAGGTCCGGCTGGTGGCGGGGGCCCGAGTGGGGGTGCTCGGGCCCGGGGAAGCGGTCCTCGGGTGTCATTCGCCCATCATAGGAAGACCACTCTCCCGGCGTCGTCACCTGGTGGGTATCCAATCCTCCGGAGCGTCAGCCGGGCGGTCCCGCAAGGTCCGTTTTGTCCCGGCTCGGTACGGTCTCATCAGCTCTGGTCGCCTGCTCGGCACGGCCCTCGGCCCGCTTCCCGCGGGCCCGTCCCGGGCCGGTCCCGATCCAGGAGGGCGCAGTGGTCTACACCTCGCCCGGGGCCCGGGGCGGGCTGACGGTGGTGCGCGGACTCCGGCGCTGGGAGGACGCGCGGACGATCAGCTCGGTCGGCATCAGGGTGCCCGGCGGCGGCCCGGTGCCGGCGGTGCGGAAGCGCGGCGGGAAGAGCCGGGCGATGTCGACGCCCGTCCCCGAGTCCACGCCCTCGATCGCGTCGATGAGCAGGTTGACCACCGTGGTGCCGATCTTGCGCGGCTTGAGCGAGAGCGTGGTGATCGGCGGCTCGGTGGCCGCGTAGACGTCGCTCTCGCTGCAGCAGACCAGCAGCAGGTCGTCCGGCACCCGCAGGCCGTACCGTCGGGCGGCGGCCAGCAGGTCGGTGCCGTTGGGGTCGAACAGTCCGTAGACGGCGTCCGGCCGGTCGGGGCGGGCGAGCAGCCGGTCGGCGGCGACGGCGCCGGCGGCCGGGTCGTGCGCCGGGTAGGTCTCGTACACCGGCTCCTGCCCGACCTTGGCGCACCAGCCGAGGTACGCCTCGGTGGAGAGCCGGGTGTAGGTGTCGGTGCTGGTGCCGGTGAGCAGGCCGATCCGGCGGGCGCCGGCCTCGGAGAGGTGGTCGAGGATGCCGAGTACGGCGGCCTCGTGGTCGTTGTCGACCCAGGCGGTGACCGGGCAGTTGCCGGGCTTGCCGTCGCTGACCACCGGGACGCCGGACCGGTACAGCTCGCTGACCAGGGGGTCCTGGTCGGGCGGGTCGATCACCACGGTGCCGTCCAGGGCGATGTTGCCCCAGACGTCGTGGCGGGAGGAGGCGGGCAGCACCACCAGCGCGTAGCCGCGGCCCAGGGCGGCGCTGGTGGCGGCCCGGGCCATCTCGGCGAAGTACGCGAACTCGGTGAAGGTGAACGGCTCTTCACCGTAGGTCGTGACGGTCAGCCCGATCAGGCCGGACCGTCCGGTGCGCAGGGTGCGGGCGGCCGCGGAGGGGCGGTAGCCGAGGCGCTCGGCGACCTCGCGCACCCGGCTGCGGGTCTCGTCGGGCAGGCGGCCCTTTCCGTTCAGCGCGTCGGAGACAGTGGTGATCGACACTCCGGCGGCTGCTGCCACATCCCGGATGCCGGCCCGTTCCAGACGCCTTGAGGTGGTGGGACGCCGACCGCTCTGGTTGGCTGCTGCTGTCATGGCGGACCGATCGTATGGCTCCTGACAAGGGTCTGTGACCGGCGCATCGGGAGCCCGCGGAGATACGTTTCTCCAAGAGTGAGCCGGGGTGCGCTCCTTCGATACCCGCCTGAAACCAGCACTCTTACCTCTGACATGTGCCAAAGGAACCGGGCAGAATGGCTGATCTGCGCCTGTAACCCGACCGGGCATCTCACTCCTACGGGTGAGGGCGGTCGGTATCGTGCAAGGCACCCGACCGGGGTGGTCCGGGCGCGTCACGAGGTCCCGGGCACGGAGGCGAACCCGTCCGTGGCGGGCGAGCGCACCGGAGAGTTCCGCAACTGGAAACGGAGTACGACCGTGAGCAGTGGTACGTCAGCGCAGGGCCCGCGGCTGCGGCCGACCCTCGACGGCATCCCCACGTACAAGCCCGGCAAGCCGGCCGGCGCCGACGCCTACAAGCTGTCCTCGAACGAGAACCCCTACCCGCCGCTGCCCGGCGTGCTGGAGACGGCGGTCGCCGCGGCCGGTTCGTTCAACCGCTACCCCGACATGGGCGTCACCGAGCTGACCTCGGTGCTCGCCGAGCGCTTCGGGGTGCCCGCCGAGCACATCGCCACCGGCACCGGCTCGGTCGGCATCGCCCAGTCGCTGGTGCTCGTCACGGCCGGCCCGGGCGACGAGGTGATCTTCGCCTGGCGCTCCTTCGAGGCGTACCCGATCGTCGCCACGGTCGCCGGGGCCACGCCCGTCCCGGTGCCGCTCAAGGCGAACGGCGACCACGACCTGGACGCGATGCTCGCCGCGATCACCCCGAACACCCGGCTGATCTTCGTCTGCAACCCCAACAACCCCACCGGCAACGTGATCCACCGCGCCGAGCTGGAGCGCTTCCTGGACGCCGTCCCGGGCGACGTCCTGGTCGTGGTCGACGAGGCCTACATCGAGTTCATCCGCGACCCCGAGGTGCCCAACGGCATCGACCTCTACCGGGACCGCCCGAACGTCTGCGTGCTGCGCACCTTCTCCAAGGCCTACGGCCTGGCGGGCCTGCGGGTCGGCTTCGCGGTCGCGCACGAGCCGGTGGCCACCGCGCTGCGCAAGGTCGCCACCCCGTTCGGCGTGAGCCAGCTCGCCCAGAACGCCGCCGTCGCCTCGCTGCGCGCCGAGGAGGCGCTGCTGGTGCGGGTGGAGGCGCTGGTCGAGGAGCGCACCCGGGTGGTGGCCGGGCTGCGCGCCCAGGGTTGGGAGATCCCGGACTCGCAGGCCAACTTCGTCTGGCTCTGGCTGGGCGAGCGCTCGCAGGAGTTCGCCGCCGCGTGCGCCGAGGCCGGCGTGGTCGTGCGGCCGTTCCCGGAGGGCGTGCGGGTGTCGATCGGCGAGGCCGAGGGCAACACGATCTTCCTGTCGGTGGCGGAGGCCTTCCGCAAGTCGCTCTGACTCCTCCGGCTCTCGTTCCGGGCCCGCAGAGGCCCGCAGAGGCCCGCAGGGGCGCGTCGGATCTCCGGCGCGCCCCTGCGGCGTTCCGCGCTGGTGCGCCCCTGTGCCTCCGCACGGCTCCTCGCACGTTCTTCCAGAAGGCTGTGGATCACTGGGAGCCCGCTGGGAGTTCGGCCAACGGCCGGCCACGGAGCGGCCAAGGCGCCGACGGAGGACGGGGCATCCGTCCGGAATGCCCGGATCCGGCCGGTCAGTCTTCTCCCAGCCGGTGCCCAGGGCTCCGCAAGAGCCCACCGGGAAGCTGTCCGGCATGAAGGTGCTCCCACGGCGGCGAGGCGCCGTCCTCGTCAACTCCGCGCTCGGCGTGGCCCTGCTGGGCGGGGCCGCCCTGGTGTACGCCACGGTCAGCGGCAGCTCCGGCCCGGCCGCCGCCAGGCCCGCGGCCCGTACCGCGACGGTGTCCAAGGGCACCGTCCTGGCCACCGTGTCCGGAACCGGCACCCTGGTCTCACCGACCGACGCGGCCCAGGACTTCACCACCGGCGGTCGGCTCACCGAGGTCAAGGTCGCGGTCGGCGACGCCGTGAAGAAGGGCCAGGTGCTCGCCACCGTCGACACCACGGCGGCCCGGCAGCAGGTGGACGCGGCCGAGGCGGCGCTCACCACCGCCGGGGCCAACCTCACCAAGGCCCGGGCCGGGGTCACCACCACGACCACCGAGCCGCTGCCGGGCACCACCTCCGGGCCCGGGGCCGCCACCTCCGGGGCGACCTCCGGGGCCGGAGCCGGCAGCGCCGGTGGCGGTCGCGGGGCGGGCGGGAGCAGTACGCCCGCCCCGCAGACCACCACGATCACCACCACCAAGGTCGACGACGCGGCCGTGGCCCAGGCCCAGCAGCAGGTCGCCACCGCGCAGACCAACCTCGCCAACGCCCAGGCGGCACTGGCGGGGACCACCCTGACCGCCTCGGTGGACGGCACCGTCGCCTCGGTCGCCGGCAAGGTCGGCGACACCGTCGGGGCCACCGCGAGCGGTTCCTCATCCTCCGCCAAGGCGTCCGGGAGCGGCGCGAGTTCGACGTCCGCCCCGAGCGGCTTCATCGTCCTCACCAACCCGACCGGGATGCAGGTCACCGCGAACTTCTCCGAGCTCGACTCGCTCAAGCTGAAGAAGGGCGAGGCGGCCACCGTCACCCTGAACGCCCAGTCCGACACCAAGCTCAACGCCACCGTCCTGTCGGTCAGTTCGCTGCCCAGCGGCAGTGGTGGCAGCGGCGGCAACGCGGGCTCCGCCGCCGTCCAGTACGCGGCCACGCTCCAGATCACCGGTGACACCGGCAACCTGCGCACCGGTCTCAGCGCGACCGTCCAGGTGATCACCGGCGAGGCCGACAACGCGCTCTCGCTGCCCACCTCCGCGCTGTCCGGCACCGGCGCCTCGCGCACCGCGACCCTGGTGCGCCCGGACGGCGCCTCCGAGCGGGTCACCGTCGGCGTCG
Source organism: Kitasatospora sp. NPDC092039 (assembly GCF_044756065.1). Classification (NCBI taxonomy): domain Bacteria; kingdom Bacillati; phylum Actinomycetota; class Actinomycetes; order Kitasatosporales; family Streptomycetaceae; genus Kitasatospora; species Kitasatospora sp. NPDC092039. The sequence continues at coordinate 403,809 of NZ_JBIVSD010000003.1, forward strand.
GGGTCGAGGGCGACAGCACCGTTCAGGTGGTCTCCGGGCTGAAGGAGGGCGACAAGGTCGAACTCCCCACGACCAGCGGCGGGAACGGCTTCCCGAACGCCTCCTACCCGGGCCTCGGCGGCAACCGCGGCACCGGTGGCGGCGCCGTCCTCCCGGGCGGTGGCAGCGGCGGCGGTGCGGCCGGTGGTGGCGGGGCCGGCCGCGGCGGCAGGGGCTGAGGCCGGTCATGCGTCACGTCATCGACAAGCGCGTCCCGGCGCGTCCCGTCCCGGTGATCCGGATCCGCCGGCTCACCAAGGCGTACGGGCACGGCGACGCCACCGTGCACGCGCTGCGCGGCCCCTCCGACCCCGCGAGCGGCGAGCCGCTGGGCGTCGACCTGGACGTCGAGCAGGGCGACTACGTCGCCGTGATGGGCAGCTCCGGCTCCGGCAAGTCCACCCTGATGAACATCCTCGGCTGCCTGGACGTCCCGACCGCCGGCCGCTACCTGCTGGACGGCACCGACGTCGGCCACCTGGACGAGCGGCAGCTCGCGCTGGTGCGCAACCGCAGGATCGGCTTCGTCTTCCAGTCCTTCAACCTGGTGCCCCGCACCACGGCCCTCGCCCAGGTCGAGCTGCCGCTCGCCTACGCGGGCGTGCGCACCGCCGAGCGGCGCCGCCGGGCGATGGCCGCGCTGTCGCTCGTCGGGCTGGCCGACCGCGCCGGCCACAAGCCCAACGAGCTCTCCGGCGGCCAGCAGCAGCGCGTCGCGGTGGCGCGGGCGCTGGTGACGGCGCCCGCGATGCTGCTCGCCGACGAGCCGACCGGCAACCTCGACAGCCGCTCGACGGAGGAGGTGCTGGCCCTGATCGACGGGCTCAACGCCACCGGCCGCACGGTCGTGCTGATCACCCACGAGGACGAGGTCGCCCGGCACGCCAAGCGGGTGCTGCGGCTGGTGGACGGGCAGATCGTCAGCGACCTCCGGCAGGCCCCGGTGGAGGGCCCGCCGCCCGCCCTCCACGAGGCGGAGGTGCCGGCGTGATCCTCTGGCAGACGCTCCGCTTCGCGGCCGGCGGCCTGGCCGCCAACAAGGTGCGCTCGGCGCTCACCATGCTCGGAGTGCTGATCGGCGTGGCCTCGGTGATCCTGCTGCTGGCGGTCGGCAACGGCTCGTCGGTGGCGGTGAAGGAGTCGATCACCTCGCTCGGCACCAACGCGCTGACGGTCAGCGCCGGTTCGGCGAGCGGCGGCTCCCGCGCCACCTCCTCGGTGAAGAGGCTCACGGTCGCCGACGCCAAGGCGCTGGCGAGCGACTCCTCGGCCGACGCCATCAGGTCCGTCGCCCCGGTGGTCACCACCGGCGCGACGGCGCTCTACGGGAACGTCTCGTACAACCCCGGCTCGGTCGTCGGCACCTACCCGTCGTACTTCGAGACCGCCAACCAGAAGGTCGCCCACGGCGAGTACTTCACCGACGACGACGTGCTCGCCTCGCGCAAGGTCGCGGTGCTCGGCGCGACGACGGCCAGGCAGCTGTTCGACACCGAGGACCCGGTCGGCCGAGTGGTCGTCCTCGGCGGCACGCCGTTCACCGTGGTCGGCGTGCTCCAGGCCAAGGGCGGCAGCGGCTTCACCGACCCGGACGACGTGGTCGTCGCCCCGCTCCCGACGGTGCAGAACGCGTTCACCGGCTTCGGCCCGGTCAACCAGATCCTGGTCCAGGCCGCGTCCGCGGACAGCACGGCGGCGGCCCAGTCCGAGATCAGCCGCGTCCTGCTCGGCGCCCACGCGATCGCCGACCCGGCCAAGGCGGACTTCCGGATCACCAGCCAGGCCTCGCTGCTCACCGCGCGGGAGAGCACCACGAAGACCTTCACCGTGCTGCTCGGCGCGGTGGCGGCGATCTCGCTGCTGGTCGGTGGGATCGGGATCACCAACATCATGCTGGTGACGGTCACCGAGCGGACCAGGGAGATCGGCATCCGCAAGGCGCTCGGCGCCCCGCGCGCGGTGATCCTCGGGCAGTTCCTCACCGAGTCGACGCTGCTGTCGGTGATCGGCGCGGGATTGGGAGTGGCGGCCGGGATCGCCGGTTCGCACTTCAGCATCGTCGGCATCGAGCCGGTGGTGATCCCCGAATCGGTGCTCGGCGCGTTCGCGATCGCCGTCGCCATCGGGCTGTTCTTCGGCAGCTACCCCGCCAACCGGGCCGCCTCGCTGCGGCCGATCGACGCCCTCCGGCACGAGTAGGACTCCACTGTCATGAGCAAAGAGATCGCCACGGTCGCCACCGGCGCGCCGGTCGAGGCCGGCACCCCGACCGGCCCGGCCGAGCAGCTCGCCCTGCTCGCCACCCCGCCGGACGCCCGGGACGTGAGCGCCGAACTGGCCGCGCCGCCACGGCGGAAGCTGCCCTGGCTCAGCCTGGTGCTGGCGGGCGGCGTGATCGCCACGGGGGCGTTCGCGGGCGGGGTCTGGTTCCAGCAGAACCACGGGTCCGCCGGCGGGAAGGCCTCGGCCAGGCCCGCGGCCGCCGCTGCGGCTGCCGGTGGCGGGTACGGGCAGAACAACTCCCGTCGTGGAGGCCAGGGCGGGCAGGGGCAGGGTGGGCAGGGCCAGGCCGGGCAGCCCGGTTTCGCGCGGGGCACGGTCAAGGCCGTCGACGGCACCACCGTGTATCTGACCGACACCAACGGCAACACCGTCAAGGTCACCACCGGCGACGCGACGAAGGTCCAGCTCAACAAGGAGGGCAAGGTCGCCGACCTGCTGCCCGGCCAGAGCGTGACCGTCGTCGGCACCCCCGACGCCGACGGTGGCTACACGGCCAGCCAGCTGGTCGAGGGAGCCGGTGCGGTCGGCGGCTTCGGCGGAAGTTCTGGTGCGGGGATGCCCAGGAAGCCGTCCGGCGGCTGACCCGGAGCCGACGGACGACCGCGAGGCCCTCGCCCTTCGGTGGGCGGGGGCCTTCGCGTGGGACGTCATCGTCCGTACGACTGCCCCCGAGTTCGCCGCCCTCCTCCGGGGTGCGAAGGCCGGCGACTTCGACCACCTGACCGCCGCCACCGCCCGGCGAACCGTCTCGGCGGCCCCTTGCTCCTCCGCAAGGGGCCGCCGATCAGGGGGTGCTCAGTCGAGGCAGAACTCGTTGCCCTCGACGTCCTGCATGTTGAGGCACGACTCGTTCTTGTCGTCGGCGAGCAGCAGTTGTCCGCGAGTCGCGCCCAGGGGGAGCAGTCGGGCGCACTCGGCCTCCAGCGCCGCCAGGCGTTCCGCTCCCACCAGCCCGGTGCCGACCCGGACGTCGAGGTGGACCCGGTTCTTGACGACCTTGCCCTCGGGGACGCGCTGGAAGTACAGGCGCGGGCCCGCGCCCGTGGGATCGCTGGCGGCGAACCAGGCGTCCTGCTCCTCGGGCGGCAGCGAGCGCTGGTACTCGTCCCAGGTGTCGAACCCTTCGGGGATGCGCGGCGGGAGGTACCCCAGGGCCTCGCACCAGAAGCGGCCGACGCGCTCGGGCGAAGCGCAGTCGAAGGTGATCTGGACCTGCTTGACCGATGTCATCGGGCCACCATAGCCATGACCAGAGGGCCACACCGCTCAATTTCCGTGGTGCCGGTCGCCGTCATCGCGGTCGATGTCGTCCCCGGCCTCTGCCCGCCCTGGTACGCCGTTCACCAGGGCCTCTCCGCCCTCGCCCTGGCCGCGGTCGCCGTCCCCGTCCCCGCCCCCGCCCCCGCCCCCCGCCTCTGAAGGCCGCCTTCCCCAAGCCCGGCTGATCAACCACAGCCCCAACTCCGCGCAGGTAGTCGGCCGTTCCGACTTCCACGCTGGAGGAAATTCCTCCCGGCGGCTCGTTGCCCTCACAAGGAGCCGCCGGCCAACCGCTCGTGCACGGTCCTGCGGCAGATGTTCGAGACGGGCCCGATTTCCCCAGGTCGTCCGCGACGGCCGTGTGCTCCGCGACACCGTGGGCGGCTCGACCGTCCACGCGCGGGGCCGCACCGCCGCTCCGTGCGAGGGGCCGCCGGTCCATGTAGGGGGTACGTCGGGTCGTTGCCCATCCCTTCAGAGGGGGCGTGGCGGCGATGAGCCGGCCCGGTCGGCGGGAGGCCGGAAGACCTCTCGCGGCCGCGGCAACCTTTTCGGGGGCGGTGGCAACTGGGTGGTGTCCGGCCAGGCGGTCCGGTCAAGAGGCAACGGCTGAAAGAGAGCATCGACATGTTCCCTCGCCCATCCACGTCGTCGGAGGCGTCTCCTCCCAGCGGCGGCGCCCGCCGTGGCCGCCCCTCGTTCCGTTCAGCCGTTCCGGGGCGACGGCAGAAGCACCGTGGCCGTCGGCTGTACCAGCGGCGGAGTCTCTGGGCGGCCGTCGCCCTGGCGGTCGTGGGCGGGTCCGTGGCCGTGGTCAGCACGGCCTCGGCGGGCGTCGTGGACACGAAGGCCTGGTACCTGCTGGTCAACCGCAACAGCGGCGAGGTGCTGGACGGCCTCGGCTACGCCACGCACGACGGTGCGGCGGTGGCGCAGTGGGCCCGTCACGACGGGACCAATCAGCAGTGGCGGTTCATCGACTCGGGTGACGGGAACTACCGGCTGCAGAACCGGAACTCCGGCAAGGTGCTGGACGACTACGACTGGTCGAGGACCGCCGGCTCCGAGCTGGTGCAGTGGCGCGACCTGAACGGCGTCAACCAGCAGTTCCACCTGGAGAAGTCGTCGGACGGCTACGTGCGTCTGATCAATCGGTTCAGCGGCCTGGCCGTCGAGGTCCAGAGCGGATCCAAGGCCGACGGGGGCCGCGTCGCCCAGTACCACGACTGGGGCGGCGCCAACCAGCAGTGGCAACTCGTCCTGGTCGGGAGCGGCGGCGGCGCCGGGAACGCGGGGAGCTCCGGCACCAGCGGGAACACCGGGAACACCGGGAACGCCGGGAGCACCGGGAGCCCCGGCAGCACCGCCACGCCCACCAAGCCGGGCGGCAGCGTTCCGACGGGACAGGCCCCGAGCGGTACCCGCCCGCCTTCGGCCTTGGCCTCGGCCCCGCCGGCGACATCTCCGGCCCCCGGCGGCGGCAGTGGCGGCGGCCCGGCGAAGACCTTCATGGGCAGCAGCACGGTGCTCCTCGGCGGCATGATGGAGGACGCCACGTCGAACGCCGCGCCGTTCGACGTGCGGTACGCCTACATCCACAGCCGGCCCGCGCCCTCGTCCGACGCCTACACGGCCTCGCGCTGCAAGGCCGAGTGGTCGGGCTGGTGGGGCTGCTGGACCGGCGACACCACGGCGCCCGGCACCCAGGTGACCGTGTACAAGGACCGCGCCTCCAAGGCGACGTACCAGGGCAAGCCGCGCCCGCAGAAGTTCCTCTTCACGTGGTACTCGCTGCGCGACCTCGGAGACATGGCGGGCCAGGGCGACGGTCCCGGCGAGGTCCAGGCCATCGACCGGACCGACCTGCTCACCAAGTACCTGAACGACTACCGCTTCTTCCTCCAGAAGATCGGCAACGCGCAGGACATGATCGACATCGAGCCCGACTTCTGGGGCTACGTGCGCTCGCTCGGCAACCCGCACCAGGTCTCCGCCCAGGTCAAGGCCGCGAACCCGACGGACTGCGGATCGCAGGAGAACAGCGCCTCCGGCCTGGCCCAGTGCATGATCGCGATGAGCCACAAGTACGCGCCCAACACCGGTGTGGGCCTGCACCTGTCCTGCTTCGACTGGCAGCAGAACACCCCGCAGTGCGTCAAGGACTACGCGGATCTCGGGGCGAGGAACGCCGACTTCCTCGTCACCGACGTGACGGACCGCGACGCGGGCTGGTACGCGCTGCCCGCCCACGGCAGCAAGGACACCTTCTGGAACGACCAGAAGGGCTTCGCCGCCCTCGCGTTCTACAGGACGATGTCCGAGTCGGTGGGCAAGCCGGTGGTCCTGTGGCAGGTCCCCCTGGGCAACATGGCGGGGAACAACACCCCCGGCCACTACAAGGACGACAAGGTCGACTGGTTCTTCTCGCACATGGACCAGGTGGCGAACGCACACGTCGGCGCCCTCCTGTTCGGCGCCGGCTGGTCGGAACAGACCACGCCCGAGACCGACGGCGGAAACCTGGTCAACAAGACGACCGCGTACCGCAACTCGGGCGGTACGGCGCTCAAGTAGGCGCCCGCACGCGACGCCGCCCCGTCGAGTCGGTGCCCGGCGGGGCGGCGTCACGTGCGGTCAGTGCGGCTGGTCGGTCGTCTGGGCGGTGGCCGCCGGGCCGGTCGGGGCGCCGGTGGCGTTCGGGTCGGGCTTGGGGGCCGGGTCGGGGATGACGGCCATCGGCAGGGACTGCTTGGGCGTGCCGCGCAGGGCCTGGTTCATGGCGTCCCGCCAGATCGCGCCGGGGCCGTCGGCGCCGAACACCTCGGTGCGGTACTTCCCGTTGATGGTGATGTTGCGCATCTCGACGCCGCCCTTGGGGCCGCCGAGCCAGACCGCGGTGGCGAGCTGCGGGGTGTAGCCGTTGAACCAGGCGGCCCGCTTGCGGTCCGAGGTGCCGGTCTTGCCCGCGATCTGGCGGTTGTCCTCCAGGTTGAGCGCCGCGCCGGTGCCGTTGTTCTCGGTCACGCCGTTCAGCACGGTGTTCAGCGCCCGCGCCGTCTCCTCGGAGAACGCCTTCTCGCAGTGGCCGGCCGGAACGGGGACATCCTTGCCCTCCACGGTGGTGATCCGGTCGATGGCGAGCGGGGCGCAGTGGGTGCCCTGGGCGGCGAAGGTCGCGTAGACGTTGGCCATGGTCAGCGGGCTCATCTCCGCGACGCCCAGGGCCATCGAGGGGACCTCCTCCAGGGGCTTGCCGCTGGCCCTGGTGGTGATGCCGAGCTTGTTGGCCATCTGCTTGACCGCGCAGAGGCCGATGTCCTTCTCCATCAGTACGAAGTAGGTGTTGACCGAGAGGGCCATCGCCTGCTTCAGCTGGTAGGCGCCCTTCTCGTTCGGCGACTCGTTGGGCACCACCGTCTTGGGGCGGGTGTCGTTCCGCCAGGTCCCCGTGCAGGTCTTCATCGCCGGGTACTCGATCTTGTTGTCGGACGTGTACTCCTGGGTCGCCGGCAGGCCCGCCTCCAGGGCCGCGGCCGCGATGACCGGCTTGAACGTGGAGCCGGGCTGGAAGCCGTTGCCGCCGCCCATCGCCGCGTCGACGTTGAGGTTGACGACGGTCTCGTTCTTCTCCTCCAGCAGCCCGTACGGGCGGGTCTGGGCCATGGCGAGGATCTTGCCGGTGCCCGGCTCGACCATGGAGACGGCGGCGGAGACGCTGTCGGTGACCCGCACGTTGGAGCTCACCGCGTTCTGGGCGGCGGCCTGCTTGTCCGGGTCCAGCGTGGTGTAGATGTTCAGGCCGCCGGTGTTCCAGAACTTCTTGCGCTCCTCGGCGCTCTTGCCGAAGGCCGGGTCCTGCTTGACCACGTGGCGCACGTAGTCGCAGAAGAAGCCCATCCCGGCCTGGGCCTTGATGCAACCGTTCTGCGGCGCCTTGTAGTTCAGGCCCAGCGGGGCGGCCTTCGCCTCCTTCGCCTGGTCGGCGGTGAGGTGCTTGTTCTCCAGCATCTTGTCGATGACGGTGTCGCGGCGGTTCTGCGCGGCCTGCGGGTGCAGCTTCGGGTCGTACTGGGACGGGTTCTGCACCAGCCCGGCGAGGGTCGCGGCCTCGGCGACGGTCAGGTCCTTGTTGCTCTTGCCGAAGTAGCGCTGGGAGGCGGCCTCCACGCCGTAGGCGCCGTTCCCGTAGAAGGTGATGTTGAGGTAGTTGGTGAGGATCTGCTCCTTCGGCAGCTCCTCCTCCAGCTTGATGGCGACCTTGAGCTCCTGGATCTTGCGGCCCAGGGTCTTGCGCTGGGCCTCCAGGACGGCGCCCCGGTCCTCCCCGGCCTGCTCGACGTTGACGTTCTTCACGTACTGCTGGGTCAGCGTCGAGGCGCCCTGGGAGGCGGTGCCGCTCTCCGCGTTCTTGCTGATGGCGCGCAGGACGCCCTTGAGGTCGACGGCGCCGTGCTCGTAGAAGCGGGCGTCCTCGATGTCGACCTGGGCCTGCCGCATGTACGGCGACATCTGATCGGCGGTCAGCACGGTGCGGTCGCGCTCGTAGACCTTGGCGATCAGCCCGCCCTTGGCGTCGAAGATCTGGGTCGCCTGGGTGAGCGGCGGCGTCTTGAAGTCGGAGGGGACGTCCTCGAAGCCCTCGGCCGTGCTCTTGGCCGTCAGTCCGATGCCGCCCGCGACGGGCAGGGCGAGCCCCGCCAGCAGCACACCGGACACGACGCTCACCCCCAGGAAGGTCGCTCCGAAGCCGGCCAGCCGGAGCGGCGCCTTGCGGGACGGCCTGCGGTCCGCGTCCTCGGAGGAACTCCATATCGGGGGGCGATTCGATTCCATTCCCGGATGCTAACTCCTGGGAGTGGTCGGGCAAGCGGTTTTTCGGGCACGGCTGTCACGGCTGTGCAACAGGCTCCGAAAGGGCTCCGGAATCGGTTTCGAAAAGGAGGATCGTGTACGTAGTGAATGGTTTCGGAGGAATTCGGCATCCAGTGCTCGATGCGGCCCGTCGCGCGTGCGGCGGCCTCCCCTCCCGCGGTCCTGTCATCACGTGGATGCGGTGAGCGGGGCGAAAGGTTGCGCCCGCGGTCGTCAGGTGCCCGGCTCATCCGGCTCGGAAGCGCTCTCCAGGACCGCCTCGACATCGACCTCGACGTCGACCAGGTTGCCGACCACCGTGCCGCCCCGGTCCACCACGTCGTTCCAACTCACGCCGAAGTCCTGGCGGTTGATCCGGGTACTGGCGGTGAAACCGGCGCGCCGCCTCGGGCCCAGGTCGCGCCCGTCCTCCCACCACGGGGTGTCCCACTGCCCGAGGTAGTTCACGTCGAAGGTGACCGGGCGCGTCACGCCGCGGATGGTGAGCTGCCCCGTGACCTCGAACCCGCTCGCGCTCACCTGGTGCACCCGGGACCCGACGAACGTCCAGGTCGGGTGGTGCTCGACGTCGAAGAAGTCGGCACTGCGCAGATGCGCGTCCCGCTCGGGCGAGCCCGTGTACACCTGCGTCGCGTCGATGGTCGCCTCGACCCGGGCCCGCTCCGGAACGTCCGGATCGACCTCCAGGAAGCCGCGCACGTTCTTCAACTGGCCGCGCACGTAGGTGACCATCATGTGCCTGGCGCGGAACTCCGCACCGGTGTGGCTGGGCTCGAAGAACCATTTCGTGGTGGCCATGGCGACTCCGTGAGGTGGCGGCCGACGCTCCCCGAGATCCCCTCCAGCCAGCCTAGGCCGAACCCGTCCCGCAGTCGCCCGCACGGCTCCTGTGCGGCCCCCGGCTCCCGTGCGGCCCCGGCCGCCTTCGGCGCGGCCCCGGCCGGGGGCTGCGCGGGCCCCGGCCGGACACGGGGAAAACCGGGCGACCGCGACGGGCCTGATCCTCTACGGTGAACGCGCCCAGGGCGGCCGTCTACCGCCCGTCGACGTGGCGCGACCAACGCGCCCGCACCCCAGGAGCCGCCGCCATGACGCGCACCCTCGTCTCCGAACTGCACGCACGCCTCGGGGAGACGGTCACCGTCTACGGATGGGTGAACACGCTGCGGCTGCAGCGGCGCATCCAGTTCGTCCTGGTCCGGGACCACACCGGGCTGGTGCAGGTCACCCACCGCCGGGGCGGGGAGGGCGACGCCGTCGAGGCCGCCTTCGAGGGCGTGACCGTCGAGTCCGCCGTGAAGATCACCGGCACGGTGGTCGCCGACCCGCAGGTCAAGCTCGGCGGCCTGGAGATCGTGCCGTCCCTCGTGGAGGTCGTGTCGCCGGCCGAGCCGAAGCTGCCGATCGACGAGCGGACCGGCATCGACCAGCGACTGGACTGGCGGTTCCTGGACATCCGGCGCCCCTCCCAGCGCCTGGTCTTCGAGGTCCAGACGACCGTCGAGCGGGCGATGCGCGAGGTGGCGGCCGAGGAGGGCTTCACCGAACTGCACACGCCGAAGCTGATGGGGACGGCCTCCGAGTCGGGCGCCGAGGTGTTCGAGGTGGGCTACTTCGGGCGGACCGCCTATCTGGCCCAGTCCCCGCAGTTCTACAAGCAGATGGCGATCGCGGGCGGCATCGACCGGGTCTTCGAGATCGGCCCGGTGTTCCGTGCCGAGCCGTCGTTCACCTCCCGGCACGCCACCGAGTTCACCGGGGTCGACGTCGAGATCGCCTGGATCGACGGGGTCGAGGACGTGATGGCCTTCGAGGAGCGGATGCTGCACCGCGTCCTGGCCGCCGTGGCCGAGCGGCACGGTGCGGCGATCGCCGAGCACTTCGGCACCCCGGTGACGGTCCCCGAGCTGCCGTTCCCCCGGATCACGATGGCCGACGCGCTGGCCAGGCTCCGCGCCACCGGCTGGGACCCGGAGGGCGTCAAGGACGACCTCGACCCCGAGGGCGAGCGCGCGCTGTGCGGGATGGTCGCGGAGGAGACCGGGCACGAGTTCGTGTTCGTCACCCGGTTCCCGGCCGCCGTCCGGCCGTTCTACCACCTGCGGCCGGAGGACGACCCGACCGTCACCGAGTCCTTCGACCTGCTGTGGAAGGGCGTGGAGATCACCACCGGGGCCCAGCGCGAGCACCGGTACGACCGGCTCGTCACCCAGGCCCGGGAGAAGGGCATGGACACCGGGCCGCTCTCCGGGTACCTCGACTGCTTCCGCTACGGCACCCCGCCGCACGGCGGGCTGGGGCTCGGCCTCGGCCGGCTGCTCATGCTGGCCCTGGGGCTGCCGTCGATCCGTGAGGCGACCTTCCTCTTCCGGGGCCCGCACCGCCTCGGACCGTGAGAACGGGGAATCGCGGGGAACGGCGAAAGGCCGCGGGAGAAAGGCTGCCGGGAACCGCAGGGGAATCGGCGGGCCGGAACCGCGGGGGGCTGGCGGGCCGGAACTCGCGGAAAGGGCCGCGCCCGAGGAAACGATCTCCTCGGGCGCGGCCCTTTCGCGTTCCGGCCGCCTTCCGTCAGCTGCGGCGGAGGGCCTCGGTGAGCCGGTTGGCGGCCTCGATGATGGCCTGGGCGTGCAGGCGGCCCGGGTGACGGGTCAGCCGCTCGATGGGCCCGGAGACGGAGACCGCGGCCACCACGCGGTTGGAGGGCCCGCGGACGGGGGCGGAGACGGACGCGACGCCCGGCTCGCGCTCCCCGATGGACTGGGCCCAGCCGCGGCGGCGGACGCCGCTGAGCGCGGTGGCGGTGAAGCGGGCGCCCTGGAGGCCTCGGTGGAGGCGCTCGGGCTCCTCCCAGGCGAGCAGCACCTGGGCGGCGGAGCCGGCCTTCATGGGCAGGGTGCTGCCCACGGGGACGGTGTCGCGCAGGCCGGAGAGCCGTTCGGCCGCGGCGACGCAGATGCGCATCTCACCCTGGCGGCGGTAGAGCTGCGCGCTCTCCCCGGTGACGTCGCGCAGATGGGTGAGGACGGGGCCCGCGGTGGCGAGCAGTCGGTCCTCGCCGGCGGCGGCGGAGAGCTCGGACAGGCGGGGGCCGAGGATGAAGCGGCCCTGCATGTCCCTGGTGACCAGGCGGTGGTGTTCGAGTGCGACGGCGAGTCTGTGGGCGGTGGGGCGCGCCAGACCGGTGGCGGCGACCAGCCCCGCCAGCGTGGCGGGGCCCGACTCCAGTGCGCTGAGCACCAGAGCGGCCTTGTCGAGAACGCCGACGCCGCTAGTGTTGTCCATACCATGATATTGCAGTCTCAGTTGGCGAGACGCAAGTCTGTTTCGATGTCCGCCATCCTCTCAGATGCCCGCAAAGCGGTTCTTCCGGGCTTCGGCGTCTCACATGCTGGATCCGTCGGAGGGCGCGTGGGGGCAGGGCTGCCTGGAGGCGAAATGGCGGGCGAAACGGCGGGCGAAACGGTGGCCGGAATGCAAAAAGCCCCTGCCGTGTCACTGTCGGACACGGCAGGGGCCGTAAGAAGAATTCGGCGGCGTCCTACTCTCCCACAGGGTCCCCCCTGCAGTACCATCGGCGCTGAAAGGCTTAGCTTCCGGGTTCGGAATGGAGCCGGGCGTTTCCCTCTCGCTATGACCACCGAAATGATCGGGCCGGGCAATCGCTCGAAAGCATTGCCTTCGCCTCGTCGCGAATCATAGCAGCCGCCCCCGGGCCGATCAGAAGCCGACGGCCTCGCGCAGCAGCAGGACGGTCCCCCGGGAGGGCCGGGCCGGGGCGTTGAGCACCAGGAGCTGGGCGGGACACCCCGGCGCGCGACGCGCGGGAGTGAGGCGCGTCACCGCCCGTGCGCTCCCCGTCCGTCGTGTTCACGCCCGTGCGCACACCACCGAGCCCGCCCCTGTGCACCGATCGCCCAAAAACCGACCGATAAGGTGTTAATCCAACATTCATCCATGCCGCATAGCCTCCGGGGGCTAGCCTCATGCTGAACGTCATCGTCCGACCGGGAGGCGAAAGCCCCGTGCAAGGCACTGTCACCACACCAGGCGGCTCCACGGTGGCCGGGGGCCAGGGCGAAGCGTTCCTGCTCGTCGTGGACGACGAGCCCAACATCCGCGAGCTGCTCTCCGCCTCGCTGCGCTTCTCCGGCTTCCGCGTCGCCTCCGCCGCCACCGGCACCGAGGCGCTCGAACTGGTCGCCGCCGAGCGCCCGGACCTGGTCGTGCTCGACGTGATGCTCCCCGACCTCGACGGCTTCACCGTCGTCGAGAAGCTGCGCGAGCGCACCAGCCGCGGCCAGATAGCCGGCCCGGCCCACGGGCACCCCGGCGACCACCTGCCGGTGCTCTTCCTCACCGCCAAGGACGGCGTCGGCGACAAGGTGCAGGGCCTGGCCGCCGGTGCGGACGACTACGTCACCAAGCCGTTCAGCCTGGAGGAGCTGATCGCCCGGATCCGCGCCATCCTGCGCCGGGCCGGCGGCCCCGCCGAGGACGGCCGGCTGGTCGTCGCCGACCTCAGCCTCGACCCGGTCGCCCACGAGGTCACCCGCGGCGGCACCCCGGTCTCGCTCTCCCCGACCGAGTTCAAGCTGCTGCACTACCTGATGGCCAACGTCGGCCGGGTGGTCTCCAAGGCGCAGATCCTCGACCACGTCTGGGCCTACGACTTCGGCGGGGACCTCTCCATCGTCGAGTCGTACATCTCCTACCTGCGCCGCAAGCTCGACTCCGGCCCGGTGCACGGCCCCAAGCTGATCCACACCGTGCGCGGCATCGGCTACGCCCTGCGCCGCCCCCCGCAGGGCTGACCGGGCCCGTTGGTGTTCGCCCGGTTCTCCTCCCGGCTGTCGCTGCGCGCCCGGCTGCTGGTGCTCGCCCTCGCCCTGGTCACCACCGGGCTCGCGGTCAGCGACGCCTTCGTGCTCGGCACCGTGCGGAAACAGCTGGTGCACCAGCTGGACGAGCAGCTCCAGCGGTACGGGCCGCCGCTGTCCCGCAAGCCCCCCGGCCAGCTGACCGCGCCGACCGCCGGGCGGCCCGCCGTCGCCGGCCGGCGGGTCAGCCTGCCCAGCCAGTACCTGGTGGAGTACCTCTCCTCGGACGGCAAGGTCCAGGCGGTGATGCGCCAGCCCGTCTCCGACACCGACCCGGCGCCCCAGCTGGCCGGACTCGACCCGACCAGGACCGCCCCCGACGTCCCCTTCGACCTGCCCGACCAGCGCGGCCAGCACAGCTGGCGGGTGCTGGTGCTGCCGCTCCAGGCCCCCCGCGGGCAGGCCGCCAACCCCAGCGCGTACGCCTCGCCGACGGTCACCCCGACCCACGTCATGGTGGCGGTCTCCCGCGAGGACATCGACGCCACCATCGGCAAGCTGAGCACCTCCTTCCTGGCCATCGGCGGCGGCGTCCTGCTGCTGATCGCCGGGCTCGGCTTCTTCGCGGTACGGGCCGGCCTGCGGCCGCTGCGCCGGATCGAGGAGGGCGCCGAGCGGATCGCGGCCGGCGAACTCTCGCACCGGATGCCGGAGCTCTCGCCGGGCACCGAGGTCGGCCGGCTGTCGATCGCGCTCAACGGGATGCTCACCCAGATCGAGGCCGCCTTCGCGGCCCGTGCCGAGTCCGAGGCCAGGATGCGGCGCTTCGTCGCCGACGCCTCGCACGAGCTGCGCACCCCGCTGGCCGGCATCCGCGGCTTCGCCGAGCTGTACCGGATGGGCGCGCTGCCCACCGACGCCGACGTCAAGCGGACCATGACCCGGATCGAGAGCGAGGCCGACCGGATGGGCGCGCTGGTCGAGGACCTGCTGGTGCTCGCCCGGCTGGACGAGGAACGCCCGCTCGACCTCGCCCCGATGGACCTGCGCACCCTCGCCGCCGACGCGCTGCACGACCTCACCGCCCTCGACCCGAGCCGCCCGGTCGCGCTCACCGGCCCGGCGGGCACCGGCGCGCCCGGCGCGGCGCCCGTCATCGGTGACGAGGCCCGGCTGCGGCAGGTGGTCACCAACCTGGTCGGCAACGCGGTCAAGCACACCCCGCCCGGCACCCCGGTCCGGATCGGGGTGGGCGCCGGCCCCGGCGGCATCTGCCTGCTGGAGGTCGCCGACTCCGGCCCCGGCCTCACCGAGGAGCAGGCCCGGCAGGTCTTCGACCGGTTCTTCCGGGTCGACCCCTCCCGCAGCCGCGACAACGGCGGCGGCGCCGGCCTCGGCCTCGCCATCGCCACCGCCCTCACCCGCGCCCACGGCGGTACCCTCACCCTGCGCACCGCCCCGGGCGAGGGCGCCACCTTCCGGGTCGAACTGCCCCACCAGCGCTGACCGGAATTCCCGGGCGCGGGACCTTCCCGCCAGTCCCGCCCGAAATCCCGAAAGCCCGAAAGCCCGGAATCCGGGCATTCGGGACGCGGATCCCGTCGAATTTGTCGACTCGTCAATTCTTCCGGCGAACCGGGAAACCGCGGCGCCCGGTCATTGCCGGAATCCGGCATGGAGCGTCAAGAAAGCGTGTGCCTATGATCGACACTGCCCGGCCGCCGGAATCCTGCCCGGCCGGGACATCTGCATTCCTTCAGGCCCGAAAGGGGTCACCGTGAACCTCCGCCGTTCGCTGGTCTCGGCCGCCGTCGTCGCCGCCGTCGTCTCGCCCGCCGTGATCTCCGCCGCCCCCGCCTTCGCGGAGTCGGCCGGGGTGGCGCAGACCCGGAGTGACAACGGTTCGCTCGCCGAGCTGGAGCGGGCCGCCGCCGACGCCGCCAAGGCCTACGCGGCCGCCGTCGCCAACGAGGCCAAGGTGCAGGCCGAGACCTCCGCCTTCCTCAACGACTCGCAGCCGTACCTGGGCAGGTACCAGGAGGCCGAGGCCGCCGCGGTGCAGGCCGCCGCGGCCAAGGCCACCGCCGAGAAGGAGGCCAGGGCGGCCGCCGACGCGTACGGTTCCGCCTCGGAGGAGGACCTGCCCAAGGCCAAGGAGCGGATGCTCAAGGCGTTCGCCGCCGCCAACGCCGCCACCGCCGCGGACGAGAAGGCGAAGGCCGCCGTGACCGCCGCGCGCGACGCCGTGAGCGACGCCAGGGTCGAGTCGGTCCGGCGGGTCCACGCGGCGCAGCAGGGCACGGCGGCCGCGGCCGCCGCCAAGGCCGCCGCGGACAAGGCCCTCGCCGACGCCAGGGCGGCCGCCGAGAAGCCGGTGGAGAAGCCCGTCGAGAAGCCGGTGGAGAAGCCGGCCGCCGTCACCCCGGTCTCCGACAACACCACCACCACGACCAAGACCACCACCACCGCCAACAAGGCGTCCGCCTCGGCCACTTCGGCCACTTCGGTCACTTCGGCCACCGCCGGCTCGGCCGCCCCGACCACCACCCGGGCCACCACCGGCTCGGCCGCCGAGCTCGCCGAGACCGGCTCCGACCCGGCCACCCCGTACCTGGCCCTGGGCGCCGGCCTCGCGATCAGCCTCGGCGCCGCCGCCCTCTACGTCTCCCGCCGCAAGCCGGCCACCGCCCGCTCCAGCTCCTGACCCACCCCGTTCGCGCCCGCTCGGGAGGAGGGCGCGACCACCCGGAACCGCAGGACAGGCCAACGGCCCGTCCTGCGGTTCCGCCGTTCCCGGCCCCGAAACTCCTCGATCGGGTGAACCAACCGCCATTCACCCGCCCGGCCCCTCGGTCGTGTGCGATCGTCCAGCGGTTGCTTGTGCGGACTCGCGCGGGCTGATCACACCGGACGGGAAATGGGGTGTCTCGATGAGCGTGCTCGTCGCCGAGAGGACCGTCGCCGTGAACCTGGACCAGTTGCTGTGGCAGGCGTGGAAGTCCATGGATGTGCCCGAGGGATTCCGAGCGGAGATCATCGAGGGGACGAACACGTTGTCACCCACCGGCGGAACCCGCCGCTTCACTGTCAACAGGCGGTTGGGTCGGGCCCTGTACGACTACCTGAAAGGCAGCGGTTACGGGCCGGCGCAGGACGGAAATGTCATCGCCGATCTCAAGGTGTTCATTCCGGACGTGTTCGTGGCGCCCGACGACATCGACGAGATCGAGCATCCCGAGGGTGTGGGGTTGCTCGCCTCCGGTGTTCCGGTGGTCGTCGAGACCGTCTCGCCGGGCGCCGAAGCCCGCAAGCGTGATCACATCATCAAGCGCCGCGCCTACGCCGTTGCCGGAATCCCGGTGTACGTGATCATCGACGACCACGATGACGGCGGCGCCGTGACCGTCCTCACCGAGCCGGACTCCGGGCGCCGTGAGTACGCCTCCTCGATCCGCGTCCCCTACGGCAAGGAGGCCGTGATCCCCGAAGGCCCCGCCAAGGGCTTCGTGATCGGCCCCGACACCACCGGCGAGCGCCGTGGCTGACCGCGGCGCGTCGTTCAGGCGGGACCTGTCGGAGCGGCGGGTCGTGCTGGTCGCCTGGCGGCTGCTGGTGCTCCAGGCGGCGGACCCGGTGGTGTCGGCGGGGATGGTGGAGCACTCGACGTACCGGACGCACCCGTGGCGGCGGGTGGACCACACCCTGGGCAGCGGGCGGCGGCTGTTCTACGAGGACGCGGAGACGCTGCGCCGGGAGGTCGCCCGGCTGGAGCGGGCGCACAAGCGGATCCGGGGGACGGGGCCGGACGGGCGCCCGTACGACGCCCGGGACCCGAGGGCCAGGGCGTGGGTGCTGCTGACGCTCTTCGAGTGCGTGGTCGCCATGCGCCGACTGGGCGGGGACCCGTACGACGCGGTCGAGACGGCGCAGGCGTACGCGGACTTCCGGGAGGCGGTCGCCGCCTTCGGCCTCCCCGAGGGCGAGATCCCGGCCACCGCGGGGGAGTTGCCGGCCTACTTCGCGCGGTACGCGCGGGAGCGGCTGGAGTTCACCGAGGCGGCGCGCTTCCTCCTGTGCGACCTGCTGCGCGAGGCGCCCCGGCCGCGCCGGCTCCGGTTCCTCGGCGACGCGGGGTGGCGGGTGGTGCGGGTGGTGGTGGCCCGGGCGGTCCGCGAGCTGACGGTGGCGGACCTGCCGCCGGTGGTGCGGGAGCGGTTCGGGCTGGTCCGCACCCGGCGGGCCGCGCTGCTGTCCGCCGTGCTGCACCGGGGCGCGGGCGCCGTCGTCCCGCTCCTCCCGGACCGGCTGCGCTACCGCGACCCGGGGCCGTCCCGGCCGAAGCGCCGCCGCCCGCACCAGGATTCCCGCGGGCCCCGGGTGGACCGCTTCTTCCGCGAGGTGCTGGACCAGACCGGCGAC
This sequence comes from Kitasatospora sp. NPDC092039, assembly GCF_044756065.1. Taxonomy (NCBI): domain Bacteria; kingdom Bacillati; phylum Actinomycetota; class Actinomycetes; order Kitasatosporales; family Streptomycetaceae; genus Kitasatospora; species Kitasatospora sp. NPDC092039. The sequence continues at coordinate 421,502 of NZ_JBIVSD010000003.1, forward strand.
GGCTTCGTCACCGTGCACGACCTGCGGGCGATGGCGCACAACGTGTGCTGGCGGCTGGAGCTGGACGAGGCCGGTGAGGCCCGGGTGTACGAGGCCTTCGACACCTGGTGGGAGCAGCTGCGCGCGGTGATGGACGCCGACGGGGACGGGCGGGTGAGCCGGGAGGAGTTCGTGGCGGCCACCCTGGCCGGCTGCGACCGGGACGAGGCCTACCTGGAGCGGGGGCTGCTGCCCGCGCTGCGGGCGGTGTTCACCGCGGCGGACACCGACGGCAGCGGCTTCCTGGAGTTCGACGAGTACCGCGTGGTGTTCGGCGGGGAGCGGGTGGACCCGGTGGAGCTCTCGCACGGTTTCCGCCGGCTGGACACCGACGGGGACGGCCGGATCACCCGGGAGGAGTTCCTCGCCGGCTTCAGCGGGTTCTTCACGGCCCGCGCCGACTCCGCCCCGGGCACCGAGCTCCTCGGCCGGGCGTAGCAGCACGACCCTCCAGCCGGCGGCCCGGGACCGCGCCGGCGAGCCCCGCTAGCACGCCCCGCCCGCCGACGCGAGCGGGGCGTCGGCCTGTCAAGCGCCGGTTCGGACAAGATCCCCGCCGGGGCCGCCCGGTCGTTCGTTGTCCCGGTGCCCTCCGGCTGCGCAGACTGTGCGCACCGTCACGCACCGCCGCACCGCGTCAACCCCACCCCGCCTGGGATTCCTCCGTAAGGATGATGGATACTGGCCCTTGTGAACGTGTTCACGTTCACAAGCGGACAAGCTTGCGCGGTCGGCAACGGTCCGACGGCTACAGATGAAGTTGTCCGGAAGATGCCCGTCCTCACACGGGCAGGTTGGGAGAGAGGGCGACGTGGAACTGGCAATCGCTCACGAGACCATCGCCCGATGGCAATTCGGGATCACCACCGTCTACCACTTCCTCTTCGTCCCGCTCACGATCAGCCTGGCCGCGATCGTGGCCGGTCTGGAGACCGCCTGGGTGCGGACGAACAAGGAGAAGTACTTCCACGCGACCAAGTTCTGGGGAAAGCTCTTCCTCATCAACATCGCGATGGGCGTGGTCACGGGCATCGTCCAGGAGTTCCAGTTCGGCATGAACTGGTCCGACTACTCCCGCTTCGTCGGCGACGTCTTCGGCGCCCCGCTCGCGATGGAGGCGCTGATCGCCTTCTTCTTCGAGTCCACCTTCATCGGCCTGTGGATCTTCGGCTGGGACAAGCTGCCGAGGAAGATCCACTGCGCCTGCATGTGGATGGTGTCCCTCGGCACCGTGCTCTCCGGCTACTTCATCCTGGCCGCCAACTCCTGGATGCAGCACCCGGTCGGCTATGCGATCGACCCGGTCACCGGCAAGGCCCGGCTGACCGACGTCGTCCAGGTGCTGTTCCAGAACACCACCCTGGTGGTGGTCTTCCACACGCTGACCGCCGCCTTCCTCACCGGCGCGGCCTTCGTCGTCGGCATCGCCTCCTTCCACCTCTGGAGGGCCAAGCGCAGGCCGGAGACCGCCGACCCGAAGAGGACCGCCGCGATGCGCACCTCGCTGCGGCTCGGCCTGGTGCTCGCGGTGGTCTTCGGCGCCGGCACCGCGTTCAGCGGCGACACCCTGGGCAAGGTCATGTTCGAGCAGCAGCCGATGAAGATGGCCGCCGCCGAGGCGCTCTGGGAGACCCAGTCGCCGGCGCCGTTCTCGGTCTTCGCGGTCGGTGACGTCAGCAAGGGCCACAACTCCGTGGCGCTGGAGGTCCCGGGGATACTCTCCTTCCTCGCCCACAACGACTTCAGCTCGTCCGTCCCCGGCATCAACGACACCGCGGCCGCCGAGGCCGCCCAGCACGGCGGGGACCCCAAGGACTACATCCCGAGCATCTTCGTCACCTACTGGGGCTTCCGCCTCATGATCGGCTTCGGGATGACCTCGTTCCTGGCCGGCCTGATCGGCCTGTGGACCACCCGGAAGAAGCTCTTCCTGCGCCCCGGGTTCCGCACCGGCGAGAGCGAGGTGCCCCGGCTGATGCTCACCCCCGGGCGCGAGCTGGGGCCGCTGCTGACCAGGTGGAGCTGGCGGATCGGCATCCTGACCATGGGCTTCCCGCTGATCGCCAACAGCTTCGGCTGGATCTTCACCGAGATGGGCCGTCAGCCCTGGGCGGTCTTCGGTCTGATGACCACGGCCAGCGCGGTCTCCCCCAACGTCGGCATCGGCACCCAGGTCGGCGCGCTGGCCACCTTCACCGCGCTGTACGCGGTCCTGGCGGTCATCGAGGTCCGGCTGCTGGTCAAGTACGCCAAGGCCGGCCCGGAGGTGACCGAGCAGCCGCCCACCAAGGACCCGTCGCTGCGCGGGCCGTCCTCGGACGAGGACGCCGACAAGCCGCTCGCCTTCGCCTACTGAGGCGCCGGGACCACCGGGGAACTGAGGATCTGACATGCAACTCCACGACGTCTGGTTCGTGCTGATCGCGGTCCTGTGGATCGGCTACTTCTTCCTGGAGGGCTTCGACTTCGGGATCGGCGTGCTCACCAAGCCGCTGGCCCGCAACACCGCCGAACGCCGGGTGCTGATCAACACCATCGGCCCGGTCTGGGACGGCAACGAGGTCTGGCTGCTGACCGCGGGCGGCGCCACCTTCGCGGCCTTCCCGGACTGGTACGCGACGCTCTTCAGCGGCTTCTACATCCCGCTGCTGGTCATCCTGGTCTGCCTGATCGTCCGCGGCGTGGCCTTCGAGTACCGGCACAAGCGCGACGGCGAACGCTGGCAGCGGAACTGGGAGGAGGCCCTGTTCTGGACCTCCCTCCTCCCGGCCTTCCTCTGGGGCGTGGTCTTCGCCGACATCGTGCGCGGCGTGGACATCGACGCGCAGAAGAACCACACCGGCGGCCTCTGGGACCTGCTGAACCCGTACGCGCTGCTCGGCGGCCTGGTGACGCTCGCGCTGTTCACCTTCCACGGCTCGGTGTTCGCCGCGCTCAAGACGGTCGGCGAGATCCGCGACCGGGCCCGCCGGGCCGCCCTGCAGACCGGGCTGGCCACCGCCGTGCTGGCGCTGGTCTTCCTGGTCTGGACCCAGGCCGACCACGGCAACGGCCGCAGCCTCGCCGCACTGGTCGTCGCGGTGGTCGCGCTGGTCGCCGCCCTGGCGGCCAACCAGCTCGGACGGGAGGGCTGGGCGTTCGCGCTCTCCGGAGTGACCGTGGTGGCCGCGGTCGGGATGCTCTTCCTGGCGCTCTTCCCGGACGTCATGCCCTCCACGCTGAACCCGGAGTGGAGCCTGACCGTCCGCAACGCGGCCTCCTCGCCGTACACGCTGAAGGTGATGACCGTCGTGGCGGCCGTCTTCACCCCCCTGGTGATGCTCTACCAGGGCTGGACCTACTGGGTGTTCCGCAAGCGGATCGGCGTCCAGCACATCCCCGGGCACCGCCCGGCCGCCCCGCTCGACCAGGCCTGACGTCGTGAAGCCGGTCGACCCCCGACTCCTCGGGTACGCCCGCACCACCAGGGCCTTCCTCGCCGGGTCCGTGCTGCTCGGCGCGGTCGGCGCGGCCCTGGTGGTCGCCCAGGCGAGTCTGATCGCCGAGATCGTCGTCCGCGCCTTCCAGCGCGGGGCGACGCCCGGCGAGCTGACCACGCCGCTGCTGCTGCTCGCCCTGACGGCGGTCGGGCGCGGGCTGGTCGGCTGGCTCACCGAGCTCACCGCGCACCGGTCCGTCGCCCGGGTGAAGTCCACCCTGCGGCGCCGGCTGCTCGACCACGCCACCGCGCTCGGCCCGTCCTACCTGGCGGGCCGGCGCACCGGCGAGCTCACCACCCTCGCCACCCGCGGCGTCGACGCGCTGGACGACTACTTCGCCCGCTACCTGCCGCAGCTGGCGCTGGCCGTGGTCGTCCCGGTGATCGTGCTGCTGCGGATCGTCGGCGCCGACCTCGCCTCGGCCGCGATCATCGCCGGGACGCTGCCGCTGATCCCGCTGTTCATGGTGCTGATCGGGATGGCCACCCAGTCCCGGATGGACCGGCAGTGGACCACCCTCGCCCGGCTCTCCCACCACTTCCTCGACGTGGTCGCCGGGCTGCCCACCCTCAAGGTGTTCAACCGGGCCCGCAGCCAGGCCGCCACCATCGCCCGGATCACCGCCGACTACCGCCGGGCCACCCTGCGCACCCTGCGGATCGCCTTCATCTCCTCCTTCACCCTGGAGCTGCTCTCCACGCTGTCCGTCGCGCTGGTCGCCGTCACCGTCGGCTTCCGGCTGGTGGACGGCACGCTCGACCTGGAGACCGGGCTGCTGATCCTGGTGCTCGCCCCCGAGGTGTACTTCCCGATCCGCCAGGTCGGCGCGCTCTACCACTCCAGCGTCGAGGGGCTGACCGCCGCCGACGAGCTGTTCCAGGTGCTGGAGACCCCGCTGCCCGCCGCCGGCACCACCCCGGCGCCGGACCTCGCGGGCGCCGTGATCGCCGCCGAGGGCCTGGTCGTCCGGCACCCCGGTCGCACCGAGCCGGCGCTGGACGGCGCCGGGCTGACCCTGCGTCCGGGCTCCAGCACCGCGCTCACCGGCCCCAGCGGCGCCGGCAAGTCCACCCTGCTGGCCGTGCTGCTCGGCCTCACCGCCCCGGCCGCGGGCACCGTCTGGATCACCGCCGCCGACGGCCGCCGGTACGACCTGGCCGAACTGGAGCCGGAGAGCTGGCGGCGGCAGATCGCCTGGGTGCCGCAGCACCCGCACCTGTTCGCCGGGACGGTCGCCGAGAACCTGCGGCTGTACCGGCCGGAGGCCACCGACGAGCAGCTCCGGACCGCGCTGCGGGCCGCGCACGCGCTCGACTTCGTGACCGATCTGGCCGCCGTCCTGGGGGAGGACGGCGCCGGGCTCTCCGCCGGGCAGCGCCAGCGCCTCGCGCTGGCCCGGGTGCTGCTCGCCGACGACCGCCCGCTGGTGCTGCTGGACGAGCCGACCGCCAACCTGGACGGCGCCTCCGAGGCGGCCGTGGTGGACGCCGTCCGGACGCTCGCCGAGGACCCGGCGCGCACCGTGCTGGTGGTCGCGCACCGGCCGGCGCTGCTGGCCGTCGCGGACGAGCGGGTCCGCCTGACGGGGCCCGCTGCCGCCCCGATCGCCGATCCGGTGGTACCGCTCGCCCACAGCGGGCTCCCCACGCCCGCCCCCGCCGTGCCCGAGGAGCCCGAGTCCGAAGGCGGCACCACTCCCCGGCTGGCGCTCTCGATCCTGCTGGGCGCGCTCGCCCTCGGCTGCGCCGTCGCCCTGATGGCCACCTCCGGCTACCTGATCTCCCGGGCCTCCCAGATGCCGCCGGTGCTCCACCTGATGATGGCCGTCACCGCGGTGCGGGCCTTCGGCATCGGCCGCAGCGTCTTCCGCTACGCCGAGCGGCTGGTGTCGCACGACGCCGTGCTGCGCACCCTCGGCACCCTGCGGGCCGCCGTCTACCGGCGGCTGGGCGCGCTCGCCCCGGCCGGACTGCCCGCCTTCCGGCGCGGCGACCTGCTCTCCCGGCTGGTCGCCGACGTGGACGCGATCCAGGACCACTACCTGCGCTGGCGGCTGCCGGCCGCGGTGGCCGGCCTGGTCGCCCTGGCCTCGACGGCGGCGATGGCCGCCTTCCTGCCCGCCGCCGGGCTGGTGCTCGGCCTCGGGCTGCTGCTCGCGGGCGGGCTGGTGCCCGCGCTGGCGGCGCGCTGGTCGGCCGGCGCCGAGCGGCGCCAGGCCCCGGCGCGCGGGCGCCTGGCCACCGCCGTGGTGGACGCCCTCACCGGCACCGCCGAGCTCACCGTGGCCGGCGCGCTGCCCGGCCGGCTGGCCGCCGTCCGCACCGCCGACGCCGCGCTGACCGGGCTGGCCGCCCGCTCGGCCGCCACCACGGCGCTGGGCACCGGGCTGATCGCGCTGCTCACCGGGCTGACCGTGGCCGCCGCGGCCGCCGTCGGCGTCCAGGGGGTGCGCGACGGGACGCTGGCGCCGGTCTGCCTGGCCCTGGTGGTGCTCACCCCGCTGGCCGCCTTCGAGGCGGTCACCGGGATGCCGCTCGCCGTCCAGGCCCGCCAGCGCAGCCGCGCCGCGCGGGCCCGGCTGGACGAGGTGCTGAACGCTCCGGCGCCGGTCGGCGAGCCCCAGGGCTCGTCGGCGGTGGAGCTGCCCGAGCAGCCGCTGCCCGTCGCGGTGCGCGGGCTGACCGTACGGCACCCCGGGCAGCCGGTGGACGCGCTCTCCGGGGTGGACCTCGACCTCGCGGCCGGCCGCCGGATCGCCGTGGTCGGCCCCTCCGGCTCCGGCAAGACCACCCTCGCCCAGGCACTGCTGCGCTTCCTGGAACCGGGCGCCGGGACGGTGACGTTCGCCGACGGCCGTCCACAGGCTGTGGACAGCCGCGCGCTGACGGGCGAGTCGGTCCGCCGGGTGATCGGGCTCTGCGCCCAGGACGCCCACGTCTTCGACAGCTCGCTGCGGGAGAACCTGCGGCTGGCCAGGCCCGGCGCGGGGGAGGACGAGCTGCGCGCCGCCCTGGCCGCCGCCCGGCTGCTGGAGTGGACGGAGGGTCTGCCGGACGGCCTGGGCACCATGGTCGGCGAGCACGGCGCCCGGCTCTCCGGCGGCCAGCGCCAGCGGCTGGCGCTCGCCCGGGCGCTGCTCGCGGACTTCCCCGTACTGGTCCTGGACGAGCCCGCCGAGCACCTCGACCTGCCCACCGCCGACGCCCTGACCGCCGATCTGCTGGCCGCCACCGAGGGCCGCAGCACCGTGCTGATCACCCACCGGCTGGCCGGGCTGGACGACGCCACGGTGGACGAGGTGCTGGTGCTGGACGGCGGACGGGTGGTCGAGCGCGGCCGCTGGTCGGAGCTGGTCGCCGACCCGGACGGGCGGCTGCACGCGATGTGGCGGCGGGAGCGGGAGGCGGACGGGCTGCTGGAGCCGGTCCCGGCACGCTAGTCGCGCCGCCCTTCGGCTGAAAAGCGTACAAACTAGGCTTTCTCCATGGACCCCACGCCGGACACCCCCGAGGCCACGCCCGAGCCGACACCCCACCGGGTGCCCGAGATCGCCTCGTTGGGGCTGGACACCCTGGTCACCGAGGTCGCCGAGCGCCTGCAGTCGGCCGCCGCGGTCACCGACCGGATGCAGCGGCTGCTGGAGGCGGTGGTCTCGATCGGGGCCGGACTGGACCTGCACGCCACCCTGCACCGGATCGCCCTGGGCGCGGCCGAACTGGTCGACGCCCGGTACGCGGCGCTCGGCGTGATCGCCCCCGGCGGCACCGGCCTGGCCGACTTCATCCACGTCGGGATCGACGACGAGACCGCCGCCGAGATCGGCGAGCTGCCCGCCGGCCGCGGCATCCTCGGCGCCCTCATCGACCGCCCCGAACCGCTGCGGCTGGCCGGCCTCGGCACCGACCCGCGGTCCTCCGGGTTCCCGGCGCACCACCCGTGCATGAGGACCTTTCTGGGCGTGCCGATCCGGGTCCGCGCGGAGGTGTTCGGCAACCTCTACCTCACCGAGAAGAAGGGCGGCGGCGCCTTCACCCCCGAGGACGAGCAGGTGGTGCACGCCCTCGCCGCGGCGGCCGGCGTGGCCATCGAGAACTCCCGGCTGTACGAGGAGGGCCGCCGCCGCGAACGCTGGATCGCCGGCGCCGCCGCCGTCGCCACCGCGCTGCTCTCCGCCGAGCAGGCCGAGACCGCGCTGACCGTCGCGGCCGAGCAGGTGCGGGAGCTGGCGGACGCCGCGCTCGGCATGATCCTGCTGCCGACCGGCCCGGAGGGCGGCGGCGACGGGCAGATGCGGGTCGCGCACGCCTCCGGCGAGCTGGCCGAGTACGTCCGCGGCGAACTGCTGCCCAAGGGCGGTTTCGGTGCCCGGCTGCTCGCGGGGGAGAGCGTCTACCTGGACGACATGTCCAGCGACCCGACCGTGGTGATCCGGCTGGCCCGGCGCTTCGGCCCGTCCATGGCCGTGCCGATGGTCGCCGCCGGCCGGGTGCTCGGCGGGCTCTGCGTCTGGCGCCCCTGCGGGGCCCTGCCGTTCACCGACAGCGAGAAGCAGCTCGCCGAGACCTTCGCCTCGCAGGCCGCGCTCGCCCTGCGGCTCGCCGAGGGCCAGCGCGACCAGCAGCGGCTGGCCGTCTTCCAGGACCGCGACCGGATCGCCCGCGACCTGCACGACCTGGTGATCCAGCGGCTGTTCGCCACCGGGATGATGCTGGAGAGCGCCGCCCGGCGGGCCGTCGTCCCCGAGGTGAAGGTCGGCATCGGCAAGGCGGTGGACGAGCTGGACGCCACCATCCAGGAGGTCCGCACCACCATCTACGCCCTCCAGCACGACAACCACGGCGACGCGCCGGACACCCTGCGCACCCGGGTGCTGCGGGAGGCCAGCCAGGCCGCGGCCGCGCTCGGCTTCAAGCCCTCGGTGAGCTTCGTCGGGCCGGTGGAGAGCCTGGTCGGCGAGAAGACCGGCCGTCAACTGCTCGCCGCGCTACGGGAGATGCTCTCCAACACGGCCCGGCACGCGCGCGCCTCCCGGGTCGGCGTGGAGATCGACGCGACCACCCATCTGGACGAGGGCGGCCGCCCGGTGGGCGGCGACCCGGAGTCGCTGGACCGGGGCGGGCGGCCCGGTGTGCTGCTCACCGTGACCGACGACGGGGTGGGCATCCCGGCGGGCGGCCGGCGCAGCGGCCTGCTCAACCTCACCCGGCGCGCGGAGGCGCTCGGCGGTGACGCCTGGCACGAGAGCGGGCCGTACCGGAAGGGCACGATGGTGCGCTGGACGGCCCGGCTCTGAGCGTTCCCGGCTGCTTCCCGACGGCACGTGACCGGGTTCCCGACCGGTTTCCGACCGGGACGGGTGAAAGTTAAACGAGGGAGAACTTCCGGACCAACAGCGCAAGTTGTGAACGTTCTGGGCTTTCGGGGGCTCCGTGTGCACACATAGCTTTGCTCCGCTCGGAGGGGAATCCGGAGGGCGACCGGACGGAGGGGGCAGTGAACGCTGCCGGCCGCGGACACACCGCAGCAGGGGCAAGTCGAGGGGGGTTCCGTGCCGAACGGGCGGCGGACGGGCGCTACCGCTGGCAACTGAAGGCGCCCAACGGGCGGGTGGTCGCGATCACCCCGGCCGCGTTCGAGACGGCCGGCGAGGCCGAACGGTGCTTCGACGGCCTGCGCGTCACCGCGGCCGGGCTCACCGCGCGGATCACCCACGTCCGGGACGGCATCGGCTGGATCTGGGTCGTCCCGGGCTCGCGCTCCCTCCCCGAGGTGCGCTCCAGTCGCGCGTACGAGCGGTACGCGACCTGCCAGAACGCCTTCCGGCGGTTCGTGGTGCTGCTCGCCAAGCAGCCGCCGCGCGAACTCCCGGAAGGCGCGGTGCCGTTGAGACGCACCGATGGCCGCTGAGCGGCGCGGTCCGCGGCTGCTGATCGTGCCCGCGGCCGACCGCTGCCTGGGCTGGGCGCTGCGGGCCGCCAACGGGCGGCCGCTCGGGGTCGGCGTGCGCACCTACCGCAGTGAGGAGGAACTCTCCGACGCGGTACGGGAGTTGTTGATCGAGCGGGCCGTGCTGCGCTGTTCTGTCGGGCAGTCGGAGGGGCGCCAGTGGGTCTGGACCGCCTACCTGCCGGTGCGCAGCACCCGGCCGGGGGCGGCCGACGCCGTTCCGGTCGCCCGCAGCGCGCGGGGGTACCTGCGGCGCGACCAGTGCCGGGCCGGAGCCGAGGGGTTCCTGGCCGGACTGCGGTGGGTGGGGCAGGAGTCGCGGCGGTCCGGACGGGACGGCCGCCGGCCGTTGTGAGCGTGCGGGCAGACGGCGGTCCGCCGGGCGGTGGACCGCCGTCCGGCATGCCCGGACGCCGTGCCCGCGCCGCGCTCCCGGTCCGTGCGGTTCCGGTGAAGGACAGGTTTCCGGCAACACCCCGAGCAGCCTCCTGGAGAAGAACGTCGACCGGGCCCGGAGGTCCGGTGGAGCCCCCGTCGCGTCCCTGCTGACCAGTGGCTAAACCTCGCCGAACCGATGAGTCGACATTCCCCGGCCGGCCTCGACCGCTCTTCCGGCGGAACCTGCCCGCCGGACAGGATCGGCACTGCCGGCGAGGCCGCAGCGGACGCGGCCTCCGGCCCCGAACTCCCCGACGGAGTAAGGGTTCACGCGATGTACGTCTCTCCCCCGGAGGAAGAGGAACATGCGTAAGACCGCTGCCAAGCTGCTCACCGTCGCCGCGCTGGCGACCTCCGTCGTGACCGTCGCCGGCGGCACCGCCGTCGCCGACCCGGCCCCCGGCGTGACCCCGCGCGCCATCGACTTCGTGGGTGTCGGCTCCGACACCACCCAGTCGGTGCTCAACAAGCTCGCCGCCGACTACAACGCGTCGCTGACCACCACGACCGCCCCCCGCGTCTACAGCTGGGACGCGATCCCCTCCGGCACCATCACCCCCAAGACCGGTGCCGCCACGATCACCCGGCCGAACGGCTCCGGCGCCGGCATCAACGCGCTGAACACCTACACCAGCACCACGGTGGACTTCGCCCGCTCCTCGCGCGGTCCGCAGGCCTCCGACCCGACCACCGACGACTTCATCGCGCTGGCCAAGGACGCCGTCGCCTGGGCCGCCCCGGCCACCGGCAACGCCCCGGCGAACCTGAGCACCGCGAACCTGAAGGACATCTACACCTGCGCGGTCACCACCTGGAACCAGATCGACCCGTCGCTGCCGAACGCCACCATCAAGCCCTTCCTGCCGCAGACCAACTCCGGCACCCGGTCGTTCTTCCTGACCACGATCGGCGGCGGCGTCGCGGTCACCCCCGGTGCCTGCGTCACCAGCGGCACCCAGGAGAACCAGGGCAGCGACCCGGCCCTGGCCGACGCCAACGCGGTGGTCCCCTACTCCGTGGCCCACTACGTCGGCCAGGTCTACTACGGCCAGGGCAGCGGCGCCGACGTCCAGGGCCCGCTGACCATCCGCAACGTCGACGGCGTCGCGGGCGGCCCGGTGGACACCACCGCCAAGACGATCAGCTCCGCCTTCGCGGCCACCCCCTACGCGCGCGTGGTCTACAACGTGTTCCGCGACGCGGACTGGACCTCGAACGCCACCCTGCGCGCCATCTTCGGCAAGGGCGGCTGGATCTGCGCCAACGGCGCGGCCGACATCAAGAGCTTCGGCTTCCTGCCGCTGTCCTCCTTCGCCTGCGGTTCCGTCACCCACTCCTGAGCCACCCCGCACCACACCGGCGGGGGGGGGGGCCCGCCCCCCGCCCCCCCCCGCCCCCCCCCCCCCCCCCGCCGGGGGGGGCGGGGGGGCCCCCCCCGCCCGCGCCCCCCCCCCCCCCCCCCCCCACCCCCCCCC